>NZ_JBFAJQ010000008.1:0-359026 GCF_040655315.1 Kribbella sp. NPDC050459
ACGACAAGTACGCCCTCACCTACCTCGGTGGCGTACTCCTCGCCGCCATAGTCACCCACCACCGCATCACCAATTAACAGACACGACCTAGTCGCATTGTGGACGGTCATGACGACTGTCAGCCTCGCGGCGTCGCGCGTCGCGCGGCTCTTCGGAGCCGAGCACATTGTCGACGTCGGGCTGATCGGTTTGATTGCTCTCGCCCTACCGCTGTCAATCTGGGCGTATCTGCTCGGGCGTAACCACCAACTCGCCCAACTCGAGTCCGCGACTCCGCCCGCGCTCCGGCGCGCACATCGGCTCCATGATCAGGCAAAAGCCCTCGAGGACGCCATGCACGAGGCGACTCTGATGGCCGACGATCTCCAGGAGGTGATCGACGCGGAGAAACGTCTGATCACCGAACTCTTGGAGGAGTCGACTGAGGCCCGGAGGATCGCGGAGATCGAGTCCGGCCAACTGAACGCGCTGCTGGCTCACCAGGAGCGGCAACAACGCCGCTCCACACTCCGCGAGCGATGGATCAACATCGCTGTCGCCGCGGTCAGCCTCGTCGCGGGATATCTCCTGAACCTGGTGAGTCCGACGTTCCTGAAGGACCTTCTCCACCACTGATCGACAAGCTCAGCATCACCTCACCCCAAGGCCAACGCTCCGCGTCACCGGGCCGTCGGCGGGCTCACTATGGGGTCGCTGCACGGCTGGGCTGGCGGGGATCGGTGATAAAGGCGAGGAATCGGTCGCCGAGCGGAGTTGTGGAAGGCGCCCACATACCCGATCCGGACATGGTGACGTGCAGGTTGGACTGGGTCAGAGCGGCGGATTCGAGGTCGTGGGCGAGTAGGTCGTACCACGAGCGGTTGTCTCGGAATTCCGGGATGGCGTTCTCCAGGAGGTGACTTCTGCCGCCCATCATGTAGGTCTCCTGCTGTAGCTTGCGGTCGTCGAACCAGCCGCGAGGGTCGTGCAGGAAGGTCAGCATCGTTAGGTGCGCGACCCCGAACTCGTCGACCAGACGGAAGAATCTGCTCTGTTCGTCGACCGGCGGCGCTCCAGGGCCGAGGCTATTCAGTACACCGTTGCGGAGTGCGTCAAGTTTCTCTTGCTGGTGTGTCGCCTGGGCGGCGCGGGTTGCATTGATCACCGCGTCGGTGAAGATCGGGTCATCGGCCAGTTGGTCGAAGGTCAGGCCGGAGCCCTGCTCCTGCAGCTCGGTAACGGCTTCAGCTAGATCCTCGAGCCATTGCGTCATTCGTTTGTTGTGGGTCCACCCCATCGCGACCGCGAAGGCAACGGCCAGGGGGCTGCCGACCACCGGAATCATGCCTGCCGCGCCCTCGACGGTGGCTTCGACAACTTCCCGGGCAGTGGTCTTCTGGGGCGGCTTCTCCATGCTCTCCTCCTAGCAGCTCAAGTGGATTCGAGAACAAGGTCGCCTGTCGCTGCCGGTGATACGTCCGGCCGCACGGAGATTTGCTGTCATGCAGGCGCTCTATCCAAAGTCCAGTCTTGCGAGCACGTCTGTGTCTCGTGGGGTGATCCGAAGGCACTCGAGCGGTCTGGTTTTGGTGGGATGCACGACCTCGATCCATTCCTTGCCTCCGAACTCCGTCAGGCAGCGCGGGATGGAGCGAAAGTAGCGCAGGTTGAAGCCGGCGAAGTACGGCGTGACGGCCTTGTCGACATCCACGCCATGCAAGTGGCCACGCCTTGGATTGACGCCGCAAATCTCCCAGTACCGGAGAACTGCCACGCCTGCGCGGAACAGCGGGCTGGATGGCGTCCAACGATCCTCAGCGTGCTCCATCGCGAACCGGCTACGGACAGAACCCTCTTCGAGCGTAAGTCGTTCGAGGCCGATCGCTCCCTTGTCGAGCGCGTTGCACAACACCTCACGGTCGGCTCGTGGAATCCAGTCCTCCAGGCCTTCGAACTCCGGCAGCATCGCGTGACGCGGCGCCCTGCCGGCGGTCGGATCGATCGGGATCGCTCGGAGCCGCTGCCGCGCGGTCTCGACCGAATCACCGACCCGCCACAAGACGATCGGGCTGAGTTCAGCTGAATCACCGTATTCGAAAACGAGCTGACAACCACGGCGTCGCCCGATCAGCTCCTGCCGGAACACGCTGTAGGGATCTCGCCCGTAGGACAGACAGGAGACAAAGTGCGAGACCCAACGTTCGTCCGTATCCCGGGTGATCAGGAGGTCGATGTCCTTGGGCTGCACTGCTCCGCGCGCGAACGACCCGAACACAGCGACCTCGCGCACCAGGCTGAGTGGCCACTCCGTCTTCCCGGCGTCGAGGTGATCGAGCATCACATCGACCAACGCGATGGCCTTCTCACGCTCCATTCCCCACCGCCTCACACAGCTCAGGGAACGACTTGCCCAACGCGATCATCCGGAATGCCTCCATCTCGCGCACATGTGCGGCGTGAACCAACGGAGCTATCGCAGCCCGTACCGCGGCCTTGCAAGCGCCATAGCCAAGCTCGTACACCGGATGCCCGTCAGCCGGCGCCGGGTCGTCCGGCGCGATCCCCGGCGCGGTTGGTGCCGGAGTAGGCCTTGTCCAGGTAAATCGGTTCGACCGCGACGCCGAGCTCGAGCAGGATCTGCCGGTTCGCTTCGAGGTCTTGTTTGTCGGTCGAACAGCGGGCGTAGCCGATCAGCATGCCCGCACTGTAACGGATAGCCCCCGCTCACCGGACAAATCACGGGACACCTATGTGAGACACCGTGTCAAGCGTGAAGCGATGGCCGTCGATGGCGTCGGCCGGGTGTCCGGTGGGGGTTCGTCTAACGGACACCCGACACCGCGCGGTCTCCAGCAGTGCAGGCGACTTCGATACATCGCAATGACTCGCACTCGCCTGCAAACGATTCGCTCTGAGCGCTGAATCTGTGCAGCCGACTTCGGACATCGACATCGGTGCGATCCGGTTCACGCCGGCGGCCAGTTCTACCTGGATGACCCGCGGATCCACGTGCATGCCGTAGTTGTTGATCTCGAGCAGCATCGAATCCTCACCCGGTAGCGCCGCTGCGGAGCCACAGCGTGAGGATCCAGTCCTGGTCGTTGGCCAGCGAGTCGGCGCGGTAGCCGGGGATGCCGTCCACGCAGCTGGGCATCACGAACGCGCAGGTCGCCGAGCCGTCCGCGGCGAGGTTGGCGAGGTTGGCCCGGAGAATCCCGTCGGCTTCCGCGGAGGCGGGAACCGGCAGCTGGGTGAGGGCAACCGCGTTCAAGATGCTCCAGTAGTGTGGGAAGACATCACCCCACTGGCGGTTGCGGCCGAACCAGTAGCCGTCCCAGTGCCGGATTGCTATGCCGCGCAGTCGGACATGTGGTTGGGGGCCGGCGAAGGCTCGCATCCAGCGAAGCGACCGTTCAAGGGCGGATTCGAAGGCTGGTGACGGCCAGTTCCGCACGGTGAGTGCGAACAGCGACACTAGCGGCGCCACCAGGGATTGTTCGTAGTTGACCTCGTGACTTGGCAAGACCTGGCCCACCGCGGCGAAGTGTTCTGCGCTGTCCAGCAATGCCGCCCGCAGAGCATCGGCGCGGGCCGTATCTCCTTCAGCGTCCAGCACGGCTGCGATGTGCAGGACTGCTTCGGGCTGGCCGATGGACAGGTGCCTGCGCGCGTCCAGTTCGTATGATCGCTCCAGCAGGCTGGCCGCGAGTTGAAGGTCGTCAGTGTGACGGTAGAGCTGGAACTGGTCGGCGAAGAAGTGCGCCAACCAGGGGTAGTTGTATAGCCGGGGCTTGGCGACTGTCGTGTCGCTGCCCCAGCGGACGTCGCCGGTGGCGTCGATGAGTTCGGCGCGGGCGAATCGGGCCCAGTCGGCCAGGGCACCGTCGATCCGCGCGGCGTCACCCCAGTCGCGCAGCCGCATCTGCTGGAGCAGCGCGGCCATGCCGACTCGCTCGGCGCCGTCGGACCAGTCGGCCCAGCCGGCTGTCGGCTGGGTCAGGCCCGTGCAGTTGTCATACGGGACGAACCCCCACCTCTCCGGTTCGGCGACGGCGACCAGCGGCTGTTCGCGGACCCGGCGTCAGGCTACTTCTACGTCTACTACGGCACCCGCGTCGTCCCAAAGGGCGGGGTCGGCGGCAAGAACGGCGACCTGGCACACGTGGCGCGCGCCCCGATGTCGGGCAAGATGGCCCCCGGGACCTGGCAGAAGTGGTACGACGGCGCCTGGTCCCAGCCCGGCGTCGGCGGCCGGGAGAGCAACATCGTGCCGGTGGACTCGTCCAACGCCAACGGATACACCCCCGTTGCCGACGACTACGACCCTGCCAACACCGGCAACGTGGACCAGCAGATCGCGGCCGGCACCCTGCCGGCGAACTCGAAGCTGACCCTCATGAGCGTCGCCTACAACGCCCAACTCGGCCTGTACCTCGGCGCGCCGCAGGTGATGACGCCGACACCAGGGCCCCAGGACTTCTACGTGACCGACGACCTATCGACACAGAAGTGGCACCTCATCGGCAACACCGGCAACTACAAGCACCAGGCCTGGTACCGGTGGTTCCTCGACAGCGTGAACAAGACCAGCTCCACGATTCTCGGGAAAAGCTTCCGCATCTACTGCTCGATCGATTGTTCAACGGGCGGCGGTGAATACGTCAACGTGAGCATCGACTCGTCCTCGCCCGCGGCACCGCCCGTCGACTCGTCCACGACCTACGCCATCGCCAACGGGGGCGGACGAGTTCTGGCGCAGGTCTCGGGCAGCTCGGCGACCACATCCCTGTCGGCGGCGACGGGGTCCGGCCTGGAGTCATGGGTGTTCCGCGGTAACGGCGACGGCTCCTACCGGATCGTCAACGCGAGCACCGGGCAACTCCTGGGCGTCGACTCGTCCTCGGCTGCCTACCGGGCCTGGGGCACCAAGCCGACCGTCACCGCGCCCGGTCCGGGCGGCCCCACAGTGGGGCAGCAGTGGTTCATCGTCGCCGACACCTCCCCGGCCAACGTGAAAAGCGGCGCGTACCGGCTGGTCAACCGCTACAGCGGCCTCGTACTCGGCCTGTCGTCGGACTCCACCCGGCTCGCTGAGACCACCCCCCAACGCAACTGGACCGACAGCACAGGGAGCACGGTCGGCAAAGGCCGCAGCGCCGCCGAGCAGAAGCTGACCTTCACCCCGACCGGTACAGCGCCCGGCACCGCGTCGGGCCCGATCACCGGCGTCGGCGGCAAGTGCGTCGACGTCACGAACGGCGACAGCGCCGACAGCACACCGCTGCAGCTGTACGTGTGCAACGGCACCCCCGCACAAACCTGGACCGTACAAGGTGACGGCACGGTGCGGGCGCTCGGCAAGTGCATGGACGTCCGGGACGGAGCCACAACCGCCGGCACCGTCGTCCAGCTCTACACCTGCAACGGCACACCGGCGCAGAACTGGACCTACCAGACCGACAAAACCCTGAAGAACCCCCAATCGGGGCTGTGCCTCGACGCCAGCGGCGGCAGCAGCGCCGACGGAACCCCGCTGATCATCTGGACCTGCACCGCCACCCAGAACCAGCAGTGGACCCTGCCCAGCTAACCGGGAACCAGCCGCTCCCCGGCTCCCCGCCGCCCGGGCGACGGCGGGGAGCCGGCGTCAAGCGGCGGCCGGTGCCCGCAGGAGGTGGCGTGTCATCACCGAGATGCGGGGGCCGTCCGCCGCGCGCGGACGCCGGCAGATGACGAGCCACCCCGAATAGCACGGAAGCGTGCTCGTCCTGGTTGCGGAGCAAGTCCACTAGGCCGGTGGACCTAGCCACGAACCCCGCCGGCACCCACGCCTTCTCCACCGGCACCGGCGGATCGACCCTCCGGATGTGATCCGTCGACCGCAGTCCGCACACGTCGTACTGCAGCTCGAGGTCCGCCTCGTCGATCGACTACAACGCCCAGACCTGCTGAGCCACAGCGGAAGGGGCCCGCTGCGGAGGGGTCTCGCTGCAGGAACCCTCCCCCGTTACCTTCTCGGACTGAAGGCCCTCGCACTCCCCACCCCCGTTGACTCCGTCACCACCGCCGCACCCGCCTCACCGACTTCCACAGCCGCTACCCCGACCTGGCACAACTCCTCCGCTGAAAGTCAGTAGTGCACCCAGCCGCCGTCGACGCACAGGACCTGGCCGGTGACGAAGGTCGAGTCGTCGCCGGCAAGGAACAGGAAGGCGCCGGATAGGTCGTCGGGGGTGCCTCGGCGCTGTAGGCACTGTAGGGGGAGGATCTGGGCGGCGACGGCGTCGGCGTCCGGCATGGTTTCGGCCTCGTGCTCGGTGCGGATCGCCCCGGGCATGATGGCGTTCACCCGGATCCCGTCGGGGCCCCATTCGCGGGCCAGCGTTCGGGTCATTCCGAGTATCGCCGCTTTGGAGGCGGTGTAGTGCACGGCGCCGGGTTGCCCTGTCGCGACCATCACCGATGACACGGTGATGAGGCTGCCGTGACCAGATGCGACCAGGTCCGGGTAGGCGGCCCGTGCGAGCAGCCAGGTCCCGCGGGTGTTGACCGCCTGCACAGCGTCGAACTGCTCCACGTCCAGTTCCACGGCTGCGCCCCGACCTGTCGCCGCGGCGTTCGCGACCACGATGTCCAACGGCCCCATCGCCTGTCGGGCTGCCTCGACGAGCGCGGCCGGACCGTCGATGGTGCCGAGGTCGACCGGAAGCGCGACAGCCTCGCCGCCGTCCCCCCGGAGCCGGGCCGCCAGTTCTTCGGCGAAGGCGGTCATGTCCGCCCTCGGGTGATGGGCGAGCACGACCCGCGCGCCCTCGGCGGCAAACCGCTGAGCAACCGCTGCACCGATGCCTCGCGAGGCCCCGGTAATCAGCGCGGTACGGCCCGCCAGCCGCCCGAGGGCGGCACCGCCGGTATCCGCGGCCGGCATAGTGGACCCGATCACCGGGCAGTCTCAGCGACGCGGCCAGACAGCTCGCAACCCATGCGATCCGCGAGCCTGTCCACCGGACAGATCTCCGACGGGGCGCCGGAATCCGTCTGCCGCCGGAGATCCTTGGCCGGCTGCAGGCCGGATATCATCGTTCGACCTTCCGCGACCACGGCGCCCTCGAGGTCGCCGGGCGCGGCCAACTCAATGGGCGCGCAGCCCTCCGGCTGGCACGCGATCACCGCAGAGCCGGGCATCTTCGTGTCGGCCAGTCGCCTGGCCGTCCCCGCCGGCAACCCACCGGCAGACTCAGCGATCCGCTCGAACTCGTCTGTTACTGCGGGGCCCATGCCGGGAACCTCGATCATCAGTACGGCGTACGGACGGATCGACGCCAGCTTCTTCGCGGGCGTCCCGGACTGCACGCACAAGATGCCGATCGGCCCGACTCGCCGTCCGTACGCCGCCATCGCCGCACCACCATCACCGCGCGACGTGGCCCCCAGTCCCGCAGGCCCCGTTCGGTGGCGTGCTGTCTCGAAGCCGCGGTGATCCAGTCCTTGGAGGAGCCAGTCGACTTGAGGTGTTCGCACGTTGCCACAGCCCGCCTAGTCCCCCAGCGCCGAGCCAGGCCGTCGAGGGACACCAGCGGGGCGTATCCTCCGCCGAGAACGCTCTCTGCCGCACGAGTACCGTTCATGAAAGTCCTCCGAAGGATCCGGGTACAGCAGCGGGGTTGCTCATCGGTTCGCTCCATCGGTCGCCGGGATGTGTGCGATGACATCGATCTCGAACTTCAGGTGACCGATGCCGCCGAAGGTGGTGGTCCGCGCCGGGTACGGTTCGGAGAAGTACTGCGGATACAGTCGATTGAACTCGTCCCGGTCCTCCCATTGGCCGACGTAGCAGCGCACGGAGACCACGTCGTCCATCGACCCGCCGGCGGCGGTGAGGATCCGCTCGGCGTTGGCCATCGACCGCGCCAGTTCGCCGGCAAAGGTGTCGTCGACGATCTGGCCGGTCTCGTCCACGGATGCCTGTCCGGACACGAAGACGAGATCCCCGGCCCGTACGGCGGGCGAGAACGGCAGGTGCGACCGAGGTGTCCCCGGTGGGCTGACAGCTGTGCGTGGCATGGTTCGTTCCTCAGTTCGGATAGGTTGTGTCTAGCTCGTACGGGTACATCGGGACTCGCCGATGTTCGTACCTCAACTCGGTCACGGAATTGCGGGTGATGCCCGGGGAGTCGGCCACCACAACGTCCGGCGCGCAGACGCTCGCGTACCCGGCGCGCGGACCGTTGACGCCCTTGGCGACGTGCGCCCGCAAACCGGCAGGTTCGATACCGACCGCGCGGTACTGCGCGGGCGAGACAGGCTGGATCACCTTCGACGTCAGCACCACCAGCACGCCTTCGTCGGTGCGGACGCCCACCATCTCGCCGCCGTCGAAGAACCGGAAGCCTCCGTGCGCGACGTGTTCCTCTTCGTAGAGACCGCGGTGCCGGCCCACCAGCACCCCGGTCAGGCGTACCGGCGTACCCTCCTGGTCGACCGACCGGCCGCCCGCCGAGACGTCGACCTGGGCACCGACGGCAACACCGGTCAACTGTGCGACGGCGGCCGGATCGTGCAGCGTGGTCCCGGCGCCGGAGGCCCCGCGCCGCAGCGCCTCCGCGAGCAGCACCGTGGAGTCGCCCGGACCACCGCCGCCGATGTTGTCGCCGACATCGAGCACCAGCAACGGCTGCTCCCCCTGGTGATCGAGGATCGCCTGGATCGCCTCGGCCACGCCGACGCCGCGTCCTTGCAGTTCCCGCCGCTGCGACCACACGATCGCGGCGACGCATCGAGCCGCGGCGACGGCCCGGGAGCGATCGTTGTGCATGGCAATCACCGACATACCCATCTGCGGCGCGTCGGCGTACGGGAAGCCTTCCAGGATACTCACGTCCAGCATCCCCGGTTCGGCCCCGATCTCCGCCGCTGCCGCGAGCAGGCCGGTCATTGGTTCCAGACCGGTGTCCTGGCGGACGATCGTCACCACCAGCGGCAACTGCTCGACCACGAGAGCCGGACGCCGGCCGGTCCGGACGGCGTCGATCACCAGACGCCGGCAACGCACCGCCTTGACGCGCGCGTCGACGTGCGGGTTGGTCTGGTACGCCGTCATCACGTCAACCGCGTCGACCAGCCGTTGATCGACGTTGGCGTGCATGTCCAGCACCGTGCCGATCACCGCCTCGGCGCCGACGACCTCCCGCACCCGTTCGGCGATCTCGGCGTCGGCGGCCGGATGTCCTTCCGCGACCGCGGCGCCGTGCAGCACGAGCAGCACGCCGTCGATCCTCCCGGCCGCGGCGAGCTCGTCGCACATCTCGTCGACCAGGACCTCGAAGGCCTCCCGCGCCACCGGTCCGCGCGGTGTCACATAGGCGACCGGCAACGGCAGGATCTCGACATCAGGCTCGACGGTTGGTTCGAGGAAGCCGCCTGGTACGGCGTGCGACTCGCGGTAGTGCTCGATCAACTCGGCACCGGAGTGGACGCCGCCGTCACGATAGGCAGCAAGATCCGCCAGGTCGGAAGAGAACGTGTTGGCCTCGTGCAGCAGACCGACGACGGCGAGCCGGATCATCCCACGACGCTCTCGTCCCGCATCGCGCTGCGCGGCTGCCCCTGCGTCAGAACGGTCGCGGCGACCGCTTCGTCGAAGGCCGACACCGTGGTGTCGACGTCAGCCAGGGTGTGCGCTGTCGACAGGTACCAACGGCCGCCCGGCAGCACGAAGACGCCGCGGCGCAGCAGTTCCACGATCACCGCGTCGTACCACTGCTGGTCTCCGGCGAGGAACTGCGTGAACGTGTCACACCGATCCATCCCCGGTAGCACCTGCACGACTGGGCCGACCTGGTTGACCGCGCCGACCACGCCGTGCTTGTCGAGTGTCGTGCGCATCCCGTCGGCCAGCCTCCGCCCGGCGTCCTCGAACGCCGGGTAGACACCCGGCGCGGACAAGGTCTCGATGGTCGCCTGCACGGCAGCGAGCACGACCGGATTGCCGTTGTAGGTGCCGGCATGGACGACACCCTGCGTGGTCTGATCCAGGATCGACGCCCGGCCGGCGACCGCCGCCACCGGATACCCACCCGCCAACGCCTTCGCGAGCACCACGAGGTCGGGCAGTACGCCGTAGCGCTCGGTCGCACCGCCCCGCGCCAGGCGGAACCCGGTGATCACCTCGTCGAAGACCAGGACCGTGCCCGTCTCGTCGCAGAGCGCCCGCAGGCCCGCCAGGTACCCGTCCGGTGGCGCGATCACGCCGGAGTTGCACAGCACCGGCTCCACGAAGAGGGCGGCGATGTCCTGCGCGGGATCGCGCAGGATCGAGGCGACCGAGTCGAGGTCGCCCCATGTCGCCAACGCGACGTCCGCGAGCGCGCTCTTGTGCTGCCCTTTCGTGCCTGGCTGGTCGAGCCGGCCGTTCGCGTCCGGCCGGTAACCGAGCAGGAACGTGTCGGACCAGCCGTGGTAGTGGCCGGTCATCTTCACGAACCTATGCCGGCCCGTGGCCGCCCTCGCCAGCCGCAGGGCGATCTGGTCCGCCTCGGAGCCGGTGTTGGACCACAGCACCCGGTCCACGCCGGGGATCGCCTCGATGACCGCCTCAGCTGCCAGATACTCGAGCTCGTGGCCGGCTCCGAACGTGGCACCGTGCGGCAGTCGCCGCGCGACCGCGTCGGTGAGTGCGGGATGGCCGTGTCCGAGGATCACCGGTCCCCAGCCCAGTACGTAGTCCAGGTAGGTGTGGCCGTCGACATCGGTCAGCGACGGGCCCTGACCACTGCGGAAGAACAGCGGGTGCGGAAGCATCGACGCGCGCATACCGGTGGAGACGCCTCCCGGCAGCGATGCTTTCGCCCGATCCCACAGGCGGGCGGAGGTCGGCCAGCTGTCAATCATTCGATGCATCCCGGTCCCGTCGTCGCAATCACGTTCCAGCTGATGGAACACTAGTTTTACTGGACCGAACGCTATCCGCGTCCCGACGACGCCGTCAACGGTGTCTCACCCGACCCGCCAGGTATCAGCCGGGCGATACTCTTGGTTCGACGTCCAAAATTCGAGGTTCACTGACCGAAACACGGCAACCAAGATCCAATGACCATTCCGGTGTTGCGCCTAGGCCGATCGACGCTCCTCGACAGCGGCTCGCCGAGAGCCCCCGCCGAGACCGCGCCAGGTTTTGGCGGGTGGATGTCACAGCCGACACCTGCATTGGGCGGCTCCAGGCGACTCAACTCGTCTGGCGTTCAGAACCAGGCGGTGCACCTCGCAGCTCGCCCCTTGTCCCCTGGCTCTCCGATCGTGGCCGAAGGTACGCAACTGCGCCGGCCGACGCTCACTCGCGACAACGCCGTCCCGGTCAAGCCCACGTCGGCTCGGTCTCGCAGGCCGACGGCCGTTCGACGAATCATTGGTTCGCGTCGGCCCCGGACGGACCACTCCGGAACCGGTGTCCGGGTTTACGCTGTCCAACGACCTTGCCTGGCTCGATCGACGCTGCTGCAAGTCGACATTGAAAGTGGCGTCGGCTGGCGGCCTTGGTTCGACGACACGTCACCGCCGCGGACTCAACGGAGGACGTCCCGATCCCTGCCGGGGAAGGGCTGCCGTACAGCCTGGCAGTCAGTAGCTTCTGCCTGTTCCGGCTGGCGAGGCACAGAGCTGGCCAGGTCCGTCGTCCGCAATCGGGCCCGGCTGGTGACTTACGATGACCACATCGGGAGAAGGGGGTTGACCGCGATGGCAGCCACGACCGAATCCGGCTCGGCCTATCAGATCCGGAGCGTGGATCGGGTGTGCGACATTCTCGACACGCTGGCCAACTCGGCCGACGGCGTGAGCCTCAAGGAGGTAGCGGCCGCGACGTCGCTGCCGAAGAGCTCGGCCTTCCGCTACCTGACCGCGCTCGAGACCCGCCACTATGCCGAGCGCGACGGTGAGACCTCGATGTATCGGCTCGGCCCGGCCTTCCGCCCGCAGCACACGCGCAGCATCGAGCACCTCGCCGAACTTGCTCGACCGGTGCTGGAACAGTTGCGGGACAGCACCGGCGAGACGATCAACCTGGGCCTGCTGGACGGCACCACGATCGTGCACTCGATGGTGGTCGAGAGCCCGAAGACAATGCGGCTGGCCGCACGGGTGGGCGAGCGCGGATACGTCCATGCCACCGCGCTCGGCAAGGCGATGTGCGCCGAGCTGCCGCCCGAGCGTGTCCGGTCGATCCTCGACGCTACCGGCCTGCCGCGGTTCACCGCGACGACCATCGTCGACGTCGACGAGTACTTCGCCGAGCTCGAGCGGGTCCGCGCGCAGGGGTACGCCGTCGATGACCAGGAGAACCAGGACGACGGCCGTTGCGTCGCGGTCATCGTCCCGGGGCTGACGTTTCCGGCTGGGATCAGTCTTAGTGCGCCAGCCAGCCGGTTCAAGGCGTCCGACGTACCGGCGGTTGCCCGCCGGCTCCGGAGGGCAAGCGCCGGACTCCGCAAGCGTCTGAACGCCTGATCACCTGTTCCCGAAGGAGAATCGGCGGCCTCCATCTCGCTCCGGACCGGCCGAGCATCAGCAGATGGGTCATCACCTCGGCCGGAGCGAAGATCAACACGGTCTTGGCGATGGTGTCAAGGCTGAGGTCGCGCGCTTGTCGTTGACGAGGTGAACGCGGTGTCGGACTTGCTCTGCGCGATCTTGACGTACCCCTTGGTGACGGTCGGCCAAGACACCGCGAACGCACCGCCCGAGGCTCAGACAGGTCGGCCGCAGTGAGCCGGCTCGGGCTGCCCGGTCGTCGAGAGCCACGCATGCTCCAGTAGGTCGCGGACTCACCCTTGCATCGTGAGCGGGAAGAAGCACATCTCTGGAGACGAGGTCAGTGGTCACTCAGCCGAAGAAGCGTCCTTGACTGCGCGGACACTCTGGAGGACAGCATCTTGCGCCCATGCGAGATGCTTGCGCATTAGGTCTTCAGCGCGATCAGGGTCGCCCTGTTCGACGGCGGCGAGGATCGCGCCGTGGGCCTCGATCGCATGCGCCAAGCCGTCGACCACGGCTCTGTCCGATCGCGCCTGCACCGACTCGATCTGCCGGGTGGCCCGCTCGACGAGCTCCGCGATGAGTGGATTGCCCGCCAGCATCATCATCTCCCGATGGAAGTCCGCGTCGACCAGAGCGGGTCGCCGCCGGGTCTGCCGCGACGACCTCTCCTGCGCCCGGACCACCTTGCGCGCAGGCTCCAGCGCGGCCTCGTCGGGCGCGCTCTCGGCGGCCTTGCGGATCGCGTGGCACTCGAGCACGGTGCGCACCTCGTAGAGATGATCGATCTCCGCCGACGAGATGGCGACGACTTCCGCTCCTCGCCGTGGATAGATCTTGACGAGTCCCTCGTGCTCTAAGTGGCGGATGGCCTCGCGAATCGGGGTCGTGGACACGCCGAAGTGGGCGGCCAGCGGTATCTCGCGCAGCCGGAAGCCAGGCGGAAGACTCCCCTTGAGGATCGCAGAACGCAGTGATGTCTGGATGCCCTCCACCAACGTCGGAGCCGTTGCGGACGCCGCCGGAACAAGGTCCGCGAGCTCAGTCATGACTACATTATGCATGATCTGGCGGGCTACTCCCGAAGGCCGCCGGAGGTCATGAAACCGGAGAGGATCGGCGCCAACGCATTCGCGATGCGGAGGAAGCCGGCGTCGGACGGATGCACCCCGTCGACTGTGAGCTCGGGAAAGTCCACTCCGTAGAGCTCAGAGCCGCGGAAGGAGTGGACGTTCTCCCGACCTGTTGATCGAAGACGGGAGACGATCGTGTCGATGACGCGCTCACCCTCCTCGCGCCGGCTACGGAGCTGACTGTCGTAGTGCTCGGTCGATCGCTGCGGCCGTGACAGTACGACGACCGGCGTACCCGGATGTCGCTCATGAAGAGCATGAACAAAGCCGGCCAGCGAGTCGCCGAGTGCCTCCGTCGTACGCACGTTCGCGTCGTAGTCGAGTACGTAACAGCCCGGACGTTCGATCTCCGCCACCAGCTCGGCGACTTCTGGTTTGCCCAGACCGTTGCCGGAGAAGCCGAGGTTGACGACCTCGTACGGGAGCCTGCGACTCAGGATGTTCGTGTACGCCATCCCCGGCCGGGTGGCACATCCTCCTTGTGTGATCGACGTACCGTAGACGATCACCCGCTGGTCGCCGGCATAGCCTAGTGGAGCGAGCACCTCGGCGGTGGGATCGAGCCCGATCCAGAGTTCCGCAACGCCTTGGTAGAGCGGAAGGTTGATGGTGAACTCTCTACGGACACTGGTCGCGGCGGTGAACAACTCGTAGCTGAACTCCACCGAATCGAGCACCTCGCGTCCGGTGGCGTGATAACGCGCTGGGCCGCGTTCAGCGACGTAACAGTCGAAGCCGCACTCGCCCGTGCGGGCCATGTGGTCGAGTTGCGGAGGACCGGACAGGCGCCCCTTGATCGCAACGGCGGAGGAATCGGTGATGAACCGCACCTGTCCGCCTGCGGCGTGGTTCGCGAGATCGTCGACGTCCGGTCGCACGGTCCGCCCACGCGGGAGGCGTCGCAGCGGCCACTCCGTGGGACGCCAACCGAATCCGGACACGCGAAACGGCTCGCTGAGCGGGTCGAGCCACTGCAGTTCCGTGAGCACAGGAATCCTTCCAGGGTCGGGTCAAACCAATGCACCGTCGAACTGGGAGAGTCGCCAGTTCTTGGTTGCTCTGATGTATTCCGCGAAGAGCATCGCCGGACCGTTGAGTACGAGCACAGCCGTCGGCGCCGCGGCCGCGCCGATCGTGGTGCCGGTCCCCGCCGTGATCGTGACGGTGCGGGTGCCGCCCTTGGGGAACATCATCATCCGGTGGGACACCCCGGCCGCGATGAAGTCGTCACGGCTGAAGCTCAAGGTGTAGCTCGTGCCGAGGACGACCGTAGTCGGCACGGCCGGACCGTAGACGCTCCGATCCACGATCGGTGCATCCAGATGCTGGAAGGCCGTCGCGACCGCCGGCACCTGGTAGTCGACGTCCGCGGCTTCGACCGCTCCTTTGGCGACGTCGAAGTCCACCAGATAGCGAGCGGTACCGTGGCTGATCCGCTGGGCACACGTCATGGGGTCGATGTTTCCGATCACGTACTCGCCCGTGACGTTCTGATTGGACACGGCGATGCGACCGGCCTCCGCGTACAACGTCCCGATGGAGCCGCCGAGGTGCCCCGTGTACGGTGCGGCGCCCAAACGAACCGTGACCAGGTTGGACTCACCGCTCAGCTTGCCGACGAACCCGGGGTACAGCTGGGTGATGAAGTACCCGATCGAGCAGCCCAAGGTCGTCATGGTGGTGATGGAGAACGGTCCTGTCGAACTGCCGAAGACTTTCAGCCCGGCACCGATACACCAGAACGCGTCGCCGGCGGTATAGGCGAAGTCCTCATTGGTGACCCACAGTCGAACCGTCACCGTTCCCGCCGCGCGATCGATCGCAGTGATGGTGTAGTCGTTCTTGCCGATCACGATGCTGTCACCGACCACCGCCTCCGCCGGGATGGACGTGACTCCGGTGAACTCGGTGTACTGCGCCGGCCCGACGCCTCCTGTCAACGTGTGGCCGGCGAAGGTGAACACCTGACCGATCGTGGTGTTGATCCCGTATCCGCAATACCAGATCTCGGCCGCGGAGATGAGGGCGTGATAGGCGTTGGTGTTGACCTCGATGCCTTGGACCTTCATGTATCTGACCTCGACTCGGCGGATCACGCTGCCGGTGATGTCACGCAGCAGGAGCCCCCGGTGGTTCGTTCGCGAGGCGATCGACGCGCTGCCCTTGCCGATCAGCACCACGCTGTCAATCTGGGTCGCCGGGAAGTTGTTCACCTCCAACATCCAGTCGGTCGAGTCGTACGTCGACGTGAGGCGCAAGGTGCCGTGGATCGCGGCCGGGTGCACCGTGCCGCCGTGGAAGGTGATCTTCGCCGAGACCAGCGCGTCGACGCCCCAGTCGACATCACCGAGGATGTTCGAGGCCCGGTCCGCGAACGCCTGCAAGGAAGCAGTGCAGTCGGTTCCGTCGAGACAGCCGAACATGTACGGGTTGAGCATGTCGTACTGCCGGACGAAGCACCCGCTGCCGGAGGGGTCGGTTTCCCCGGTCCCGGCGAGGAATCCGGCGATCGTCGCCGGTGTCCCATCCCACGGGACCGTCGCGCTGATGATGTCGCCACCGTTGTGCAGGTTCTTCGGAACGGTCGGGTCGTGGACGAACATTCCGCCGCCAGGCGTCTCGCCGGCGTGGTACGCCCCGACGAGGTAGAGAACCTGCGGGTTCGGTACCTCGGCCAGCAAGTCGTGGATCGCGGGCACAGCGACCACCGTCACGGATGCGGTTTGGCGTGCAGGCGCCGCGTGCGCGGCGGTCGAGGCCGAAGCCACGGCAACGGCGGCGCCAGCGGCCATGGCCGGGCCGAGGATCTGTCGTCGGGTGATGGCGTTGTCTGACATGTGCGTCCCTCAATTCCGTTGACTGGTTGGAGGCGGAGTTCAGGAGCGGTAGATCTCGACGGGTCCGGCCAAGCCTCCGTCGCCGACCCAGATGGCGAGGTCGTTCGGCTGTCCGATCCGCAGGGTGTCGGCGACCCGGAACTGCCAAGCGGCACGAACGCCGCCAGGCGACACCAGTGACAACTCGGTCCCGTTGATCCAGCAGCGCGCCAAGCCACCGGCAGCAGACAGTCGGAGGATCCCCCGTTCGCCGAACTCCGGTCCGACGCGGAAGGAGTTCCGGTACACGGCGTGTCCGGTGTAGTTCTCGAGACCCTGGTCACGCCAGGACTTCCGTAGGGACACCGGGAGCCACGAGGTGTTACCCAGGCCGGCTCCCACCAACCCCAGTTCCACCGCGTTCGCGTCCGGGTCGAGGAAGATCCGCCACCCGTTCTCGATGGCGATCGACGGGCCGGCGTACGGTCCGCTGGGGACCGGACTAAGTTCCTCCGCAGTCCGGGGCGGTGTGGTCAACTCGGCGGCGAGCTTGCTGGGAGCCAACGGTGGCGCGCTGGGCGCCGCGAGCGGACCCGTCCACAGCATCGACGGACCGAGGATGCCGCCGGTGCCCAATTCGTTCAGGAAGGATCGCTGTACGGCGATCACGAGCGTGTTCGACCGGCCCCAGCGCGCCGCGGTGCTGGCGCCGAATTCCCAGGGCCCACCGCCGTACCCGGCGATCTTCGGCAACGGTTCACCGTTCAGCCAGGCCTCGGCGTACCCGTCGATTCCGGCGAGCCACAAGCGGAGCGGGCCATCATCTTCCTCAAGGGTGAAGTCGGCACGCTGCCAGAGCCACCCGTGGTAGTAGCGACCGCCCTGATCGCCGAGGGTGCTGTCCCGCGTCTGGAGCTCCCGCCACCCCGAGATGTCGATGCCCGGCTTCCAGAACCCCTCCGCGAGCCCGATCCCGTCCGGGTCGAATCTGGTGAGCCACCGATCAGGGAGGGTGGCCACTGCGCGGTTTCCGTTGGACTGACGCTGCGCTCCTTGGGTGATGATCGGCTCGAGCAGGATGCTGAAGTAGTAGCGCACCGCGAACGGCGACAGCGCCACCGGCTTGGTGGTGGACGCCTCCTTGGCCAGGGTGACTCCCTGCGTGAGCTCGGCTTGCGCCGCCACGAAGTCGAAAGACTGGTAGCGATTCATGGCGTTGAGGACATGCTTCGTGAAGTCGAACACCAGGCGCAGCATCCTGACGGCGTACCGCTCATCCGGCAGCGAGGCGGTGACCTCCTCGGCGCGACCCAGTGATGCCTCCAGCTTGTCGAGCACACTGGTCGTGAACACCGTGGGGTAGTCCAGGACGTGCCCATTGTGGCGGTCGGCACTCTCGAACGCCGATTCGAGGGTCGCGAAGTGCTGACGAACCACGTCCGCCGCCGGCCCGTAGACCCCTTCGTAGTAGTCGTCGAGGACCCTCTCGGGATCGACGTCGTCGGCCCACAACAGCTTGGTTGCCAAGTACAACCCCGCGCCCTGGTATGCCCACGCGGGCAGCACCTCCGGCAGGAAGTACGCCGCCCCCTTGGACTTGAGGTACGGCACCTCGTTGCGGATCTGTGGCGTGACGGAGAACGCGAGCCCCGGATCGGCGAGGTTGTAGTAGTAGCTGTAGTTGCCGACCTCCCGCACTCCGGCCTCCTTCCAGCCGTCGACGACCCACTGCAGATAGGCGTGCCGCTCCCACGAGAGGGTGTTGTTCACGTGGTGAAGGCGCTCGACCGTGATCGGCGCGAAGACCGGCATGATCTTCGGGTTCGGAACCTCCCGCACGGGTGGGCGCATCGTCACGTAGTAGGCCAAGGTCATGATGCCGACCTCGGGGTAGTCGGGCTCGAGCTGTTCCAGCACCAGGTTGTAGAACTTGATGTACCGGTCGGTGACCGAGTAGGCCAACGACGCCGGGTCCCAGTCGTTCGCGTCCCACTCCGAGACGCCGAATCCACTACCGTCCAGGGGATTCATCGACAGGTACCGAAGGTTCGGTTCGGCTGTCAGCTTCGCTCGCGCTGCCGCGACCGCGCGCCGGAGTACCTCGGGATGTGTCACGTCGAGCTGCTTGGAGCGGGTCCCGTTCGGCTGAATCTGGAACAGCTCTGGCTCGGTGTTCGGATTCGCGGCGGGCAGCAGCGGAATCGACTGTCCCGTGTAGTAGTTGGGTCCGCCGAGGCGGTTCCGTCGCGCCCAATCGGCTGCCTCGGTGTTGTTGGTCGTCGTGTACTTCACGAGCAGCGCCATGTTGCGACTGCGGATTGCCGGGTGCTGGATGGTCTCCTGGATCCGGAGCCGGATGGTGTCCAGGCTCGGAACGAAGGTCCCGACGGCCTGCGGGACAAGCCAACGCACACCCAGCTGTTCGAGGAGCTCGTAGCCGGCGTACAGGGTCCCTTCGTCTCCAAGGCCGATGACCTCGACGTGGGTACGAGTCACGGTCAGGCGAAGCGCGCCGGGATCCTCTCCCCCGGCGCGGATGGTCTCGAGCCGGGGTGCTGGGACCGCTCCTCCGATGTAGATCGGTGTCAGGTCGGCCGGCGCCGAGCCTGTGGTGACGGCCAGACTCGTGCCCGTGATCAGCTCGAGGTGGCTGCGGATTTCCTCGGCGGCGAGCTTCTCCGAAGCAGAGGCCTCGGCGGCCAGCACGATCACCGCGCGGGCCTGGCGGTTCTCGACCAGGGCCAGGGTTTCCTCAGGCAGTGCCCAGGCGTTGGTCGAGGACAGCAGAGCGGCACCGGAGACGGCGGTCACGCCACCGACAAAGGCTCTGCGGCTGATTCCGTGCACCATGACTACTCCTAGAACGAGGGGTGACACGCGGATACGCACCGGGTGATTGCGTGGTGTCCCGAGGGTGTGCGGGATCGCGAACGATCCCTCCGGGAAGGGCGAGGCGACGGCCGATCCTGTCGTCCGGCACGGGGATCCCGGACCTCCATGGCGGTCAGCGGCCCTGTCGTCCGGGGAGTACAGCACAGGCACCGGCAACTGTGAAGAGAGATTGCCGGCAGAACTCGTTTCCCGCGCGCTCGTTGACTTTTGCCGGACCCCGTGGTCTGTTTCCCCTCACCAGGATTTGCCGGCAATTTTCGGAATCGAAAGGGGGACAGATGACGACCAGGCAGGACGCCGCGGAGCGCGCGCGCCGCCTCGTGGCCGAACTGCGAGCAGAGATCAGCCGGGGGAAGCTGGCTCCCGGTGTCCAGATCCCGGCGGCCAGCACTCTGGCGCGCCGCTACCAACTCTCGCGACCCACGGCTCTGAAGGCGCTGCAGCCGCTGATCGATGACGGCACGCTGCGTGTCGTGTCCTCGGTCGGCATCTTCGTCGCGGAGCCCAGCGGTACCCGATCCGGCTGTTACGTGCTGCTGGTGGAGTCACTTCGATCGATCAGATGGATCACTCATGCCGCCGTTCGCGGATTCGAGGAGCGGATCACCCAGCGAGGCGGCCGATCGATCGTCCTCGACCTTCCCACCCTTCTCGACCCGAGTGCCCGGTCCCGGCTGCCGGCGGTGCTTGGGGTGTTCGTCTTCACCGAAGCCGATGTGACTGAGGCTGTTCTCAACGCCCTCGACACCTCGATCCCAGTCGCCACCTACCTTGCCGGTGCGCCGCCTGCAGCGGTGCGGGAGGGTCGCCAATTGACGTACGTCGATGTCGACAACGTGGCAGGTGGCAGCCTCGCAACCGCGGACCTGCTGCGTGACGGCCACACGGACGTGTTCTTCGTCGGCCTGCACATCGATGGGCAGGCGCCGTTTCCGTGGTCGGCTCAACGGGCCGAGGGTTGGGCGCGCACTCTGCGTCGGCACAGCCGCAGGGCGCGCCTGGCCTGTGTGCAGCCACCTCGTCACGAGCCCGGGAAGACGATTCGCCTCGCCGCCGCGGCGGCTGTCGAGCCTGCCCTTCAGCACAGCGCGTGCGTCGGCGCCGACGACCTGGTGATGATCGCGTTGAGCCAGCAACTGTCGGCGTCCGGGATCCCTTCCGCCCGATGGCCGATCATGGTTGGTTTCGAGGGCCTACCGGAGGCTGCTGATCTGGTGACCACATCGGTACGGCCGCGATGGGAGCAACTTGGTGCGAAGGCGGCCGACCAACTGTTCGACGGCTCCCGGGGCCGCCCACACGCCAACGGCACGGTTGCCCTGGCACCCATGTCGCTCGTCAGTCGGCCGTTCGTCGCGAACCGCGCACCATGACCGCGTCACGGTAAGCCGAGCACCACGGGGCATCGCCGCTCCGATCCTTGACGGGCGAAGTTCACTCCACCCATCGCCGTACGAGTTCCGGCGCAGATGAGCGGCTGATGTCGGTCGGACTCGCGATGGCCGGATCGGCGTCGTCGAGCGTCCCGCGATCGTGGTCTTCCCGCTCCTGCGACGCCGGTTCATCCAAGCGCTCACCCATTCCGGACTGAAGTAACCAAGGAGACTCATCTCGTGCAGATCGTGGAACATGACACCGACATCACCGTGGTCGGCGGCGGGCTGGCGGGCGTGTGCGCGGCGATCGCCGCGGCCAGGCAGGGACTGCGCGTCGCCTTGATTCAGAATCGGCCCGTACTCGGCGGCAACTCCTCGTCCGAGGTACGTGTGTGGGTCTGCGGCGCCACCGCTCACAACGTGCATCAGTGGGCACGCGAGACCGGCATCATGGGAGAACTGTGGCTGGAGAACCAGTACCGCAACCCGGAGGGCAACCCGTACTACTGGGATCTGGTGATCCTGGAGGCGGTTCGGGCCGAGCCGAACATCACCCTGTTCCTGAACACCGACGTGCACGAGCTCGCCGCCCACGGGCCGTCTGACCGTCGGGAGATCACCTCGGTCACCGGGTGGCAGATGGGCTCGGAGAGGATGATCACCTTCAACTCACCGGTGTTTCTCGACTGCACGGGAGACGGGCTGGTCGGGCACCTCGCCGGCGCGGAGGCGATGACGGGCCGGGAAGCCAGGACGGTGTACGGCGAGCCGTGGGCGCCCGATGGGCCTGACAGCAACACCCTGGGTTCGACGATCCTGTTCTACAGCCGCGACGCGGGCCATCCGTCCAAGTTCGTTCCGCCGAGTTTCGCGATCGACATCTCCAGTACGACGATTCCCGAGCATCGAGCCATCCGCAGCGACCAGCGCGGCTGTGCCTTCTGGTGGATCGAATGGGGCGGCGAACTCGACGTCACGGCGAACAACGAGCGGATTCGGGACGAGTTGCAGGGTGTCTGCTACGGCATCTGGGACTACATCAAGAACTCGGGCGCGTTCGACGACGTCGAGAACCTCACGCTGGAATGGATCGGCGCGGTGCCCGGCAAACGGGAGTACCGCCGGTTCGTCGGCGATCATGTGCTGACCCAGCACGACGTCCTCGGGCAGACCGACTTCGCTGATGCGGTGACGTTCGGCGGGTGGTCGATCGATCTGCACCCGCCCGGTGGCATGTACTCGACCCAGCCAGGCTCTCGGCACTGGTTCTCCGACGGCACGTACGACGTTCCGCTGCGATCCCTCTACTCTCGCAACGTCGGCAACTTGTGGATGGCCGGCCGCAACATCTCCGCGTCCCATGTGGCCTTCGGCTCGACTCGTGTGATGGCCACCTGTGCCGCGCTGGGCGAGGCCGCGGGGCTGGCCGCCGCGGTCGCCCTGCAATCGGCACTCAGCGCTCGAGAGCTCGCCGGCGGCGAGTTCGACAGGATGCGGTTCGCCATGATCCGAAACGACACGTCCGCCGTCGGCCTCGTTAATGATGACCCCGACGACGTCGCTCGGACGGCGGCGGTGACGGTGTCCTCGACCCGGACCGAGCTGTCCAGCGAGCCGGGCGAGGGCGACTGGCCGCTCGACTGTGATCTCGGTCTGGTGTTGCCGGCCGATCCCGAGCTTGCGCAACTGGACTTCCTGGTCGACGTGTGTGCCGAGACGACGCTCCAGGTCGAGGTCCATCATGTCGGTGCCCAACGCAACTATCTGCCGGCCGGGCTGATTGCCGCTGTCGCGGTCCCGGTTCGGCCTGGCGCCGCTCAGTGGGTGACGATCGATCCTGAGCCGGTCGCGGAACGGCCCGCGCCGGACAAGATCGGGCACAACGTCTTCGTGGTGGTCCGCGCCGATCCAGCGGTCCGGTTGAAGCGGAGTGCCGGCGCGGTTCCCGGCGTGGCGTGCTTCCGGCGTCGGATTCTTCAGGAGGACGAGGTCTGGACCGAACAGTTCCGGGAATGGAAGGCCGCCGAACCGTGTGACGGCGTCGTGTTCCGGCTACCCGGCCGGACCAGTGCGCTGGCTTCGGACAGGCTGGTCGGCGGGTACGCCAGACCCTTCGGCGGTCCGCAGATGTGGTCTTCGGCCAGCCTGTCCGATGATCCGACCCCGACTGTGCAGCTGGACTGGCCAGAGCCGGTCACGCTGACCGAAGTCCAACTCGTGCTGGATGACGACTTGGACACTGATCTGATCAACCTGCACCACCACTGGACGCCGGACGAGATCATGCCGACCCTGCTCCGCGACTACGACCTGGAAGCGAGCCGGGACGGGAACTGGCGGGTGCTGGCCGAGGTCCGCGACAACCGGCGTCGCCACCGCCGGCACCGGCTCGACCAGCCGACCACCGTCGACGCGCTCCGCATCCGGGTCCTCGCGACCAACGGTGCCCGGTACGCCCACGTGGTGAAGATCCGCGCCTACACCAGATAGACACCTCGCCGCGAGCCGCAAGGTGAACCATCCCGGGTTTGATGCACACCTCCTTCGTTGGGAAGGTGGCATTCATGCCGAGGAAGTACGACGAGCAGACCCGGGCCAAGGCGGTGCGGTTGGTGACCGAGCACCGTGGCGACTATGCCAGTGAATGGGAGGCGATCAGCACGGTCGCGGGCCGACTGGGGATGACGCCGGAAACGCTGCGGCGGTGGGTTCGCCAGGCCGCGGTCGACGCCGGCGAGGCCGAGGGTGTGTCCTCGCAGATGGCCCGGGAGAACCGGGAGCTGAAGCGCAAGAACGCCGAACTGGAACAGACGATCGAGATCCTCAAGGCGGCGACGAGTTTCTTCGTGCGGGAGAGCGACCCGCGACAGCGCTGATCTGCCGGTTCATCGCCGAGCACAAGGCTCGGTTCGGGGTCGCTCCGATCTGCCGTGCGCTGAGTGCGCACGGCTGCCCGATCGCTCCGAGAACCTACTATGCCTGGGCCAGGCGGGCGCCGTCGCGGCGGGCTCTGTGGGAGCTGGCGGTAACCGAGGTGCTGGCCGGGTACTACGAACCCGACGAGCACGGCCGGCGGCCGCCGGAGTCGCTGTATGGGTCGCTGAAGATGTGGGCCCACCTGAACCGCGAGGGTGTCCAGGTGGCGCGCTGCACGGTCGAGCGGCTCATGAAGGCGAACGGCTGGCGGGGTGCAACCCGCGCGAAGAAGCCACGCACCACGATCCCGGATCCGGCCGCGGACCGGGCACCAGACCTGGTCAACCGCCAGTTCCGGGTGCCGGCACCGAACCGGCTCCTGGTCGCGGACTTCACTTACGTGCGGTTGACCGCCGGCGCGTTCGCCTACACCGCGTTCGTCATCGATGCCTTCGCCGGGCGGATCGTGGGCTGGGAGTGCTCGGCGTCCAAGCACACCGCGTTCGTCGAACGTGCCATCAGACAGGCTGCCGAACTGCGTCTCAGAGAAGGGAAACCGCTGCAAAACAAGCCGATTCATCACTCGGACGCAGGGTCTCAATATACCTCGGTGCACCTGACCGAGACGCTGCAACTGAACGGCCTCAGCCCCTCGATCGGATCAGTCGGCGACGCCTACGACAACGCCCTGGCCGAGACCACCATCGGGCTCTACAAGACCGAATGCATCCGCGACGACTCACCCTTCCGCCGCGGACCCCTGACCGGCCTCAGCAACCTCGAGGCCATCACCGCCGACTGGGTCCACTGGTACAACACCAACCGGCTCATGCACCGCCTCGACCGACGCCCACCCGCCGAAGCCGAGGCCGACTACCATGCACAAACCCGAGACGACCAACCGGTCGCACTCACATAACCGAGGGTGCACCAAACCCGGGACGATTCAAGGACCCGGGTTTCAGACCACCTGGAAAGCCGGGTCTAGGGTGTCGGTGATGGTGGCGCCCGCCATCGAGAGCTTCAGGGAGCCGGCCGGCAACGTGGAGCGCCACGAGTTGCCGCGGAAGGTCGCGTACTGACCACGGACAACGAGTTGGTTGGACCCAGCGCAGGTGTCGGCCACCGTGATGACGTTGTCGGACACGATTGACTCCCGCCATCCGGTCGTCGTCGGCGGGTTGAGCTGCAGCCAGGCGAACCAGTAGTTCGCCGGCGACTGGGCGGTGTGGCTCAACTCGTTGTCGTGGATCAGCAGCACGGGTGCCGCATTGCTGGGGAGCATCATCAGCCGCCGGTCCGGCAGGGTGTTGGTCCAGGCCGCGCCGAGGATCTCCACCGTCCAGCGACCGCGGTCCACAGCGGGATAGGTCGTTGTACTCACCCCGTAGAACGGCGCCAGCGTCACGTTCGTCATCGTGCACTGCGCGAAGGTGACCCCGCAGTCGCCGATCAGCCGGGTCCCGCGGGTCGTGTAGTCGAATCGGCACGCCGAGAACTGGATGTCCCGATCGACGACCGCGGTGCTCAGATCGTTGTTGGTCATCCGCGTCGCGGAGTAGACATCACCGCCCCGGTTGCCGACGAAATCGCAGTTGGAGAACCGGTAGTGATAGCTCGTGACGTCGCTCGGCCCCCAGAACCACTCGTCCTCGATGTCGATGCCGGCGTACGGCGCAGAGCCGGAGAAGGTCACGCCGGCCTGCTCGAATCGACATCCGTCCGCGGTGAGGTCGGCGTTCCCGGTGAGCGAGGCGCAGTTCCGGCCCGCGTCGAGGAACGTGCAGTTGGTCAGGCAGACTGTCTTGTTGGCGATCGAGGTACCAGTGCCGGAGTCCTCGTACCGCAGCAACACGTTGTCGCAGATGGCGTTGTGCACGGTGAGGTCGGTGAGGTGGACCTCGGTGTTGCCGCCGATCATGAAGGCGCTGGACCGCGCGTGCACATAGGTCGCGCCGGAGATCAGCGTCGCCGAGGAGTTGGAACCGTCGACGGTACCGTTCTTGATCACGACGAGCTGGTTGTGGGCGAGGACAAAGGTGACGCCGGTGGTCGAGGAGTAGGTCTGCCCGGGCGCCGGCGGGAGCAGAAGGTTGCGGGTGGTGGTCACCGTGCTGCCGTTGAGATCGAGCTCGATGTAGTCGAGACCGTTGAACACCAGGTCGTGGGCCGCCCATTGGGTCGGATCGGCGTACGCATGGTCGAGGTAGTAGTTCTTTCCCGCCTCGAAGACCACTCGGAACTTGCCGCCGGCCTGGCCGGTCAGCTGTTGGGACAACTGTTTGAGCCCGGGGTAGTCGTTGGTCACGCCATCGCCGACCAGACCGAAGTCCTGGACCCGCAGGACCTGGACGCCGACGCCCGGGTCGGGCGCCGGACAAGCGGACGCCGCGGTGCCGGGCCGGACTGTGAGGCCGGTCAGCGCCAGCACGGAGGCACCGAGAATTCGGCGCCGCGTGATGGGCCCTGCGGAAGTCAGGGGCTTACCGGAATCGGACATGTTCTTCCTCCTCGACATCTGACGTTCAATGGAGTACGACCGGACCGACGAGCCCCCCTGTACCGGGAGCCGCATCGGGCGCATGGCCGGCGATCACGAGGACATCTCCTTCCTGTGCGTTGGGAACCGCGAACTCCCACGGCTCGCCGTCCACGCCACGGAGCCTGGTCAGCGGTACGCCGTTCAGCCAGGCCTGCAGCCGACCGACTCCACAGGCGATCCAGAGCTTCTCAGGCGTACCGGCGACTCGGCTGAGCCGCGCCCGCAGGACCAGGCCGCCCTGGTAATACGCGAGGCCCTGGTCCGCGGGAATTCTGTCCGTCCGGTACGGCATCCAGTGGTTGTCGCCGACACCCGGCTCCCAGAGGCCGACCTCGATCGCCGTGCCCGAAGGGTCGATGATCGCCTGCCAGTCCAGCGGAAGTCTGGTCACGCCGTAACCGTTTGGGGCCAACCTGGACAATCCGGCGGCCCGGCGCCGGGCCGTACGCCACGCGGCCGTCAGCGCTTGAGGCTCAGTAGCGGGTTTCGCCGCGCGTACCTCGGTGTCATCCGCCTCGCCGGCCCAGAGGAACACCGGTCCCATGATCCCGCCGGTTCCGATCTCGTCGAGACTCGTGTTGTCGACCCGAACGACGATCACGTTCGACTCGCCATAGCGGATCAGGCCCCGGCCGTCGAACTCCCACGGCGCCAAGCCGGCGAACTTTCCGGTCGGCGCAGCCTCGTGGCCGTTGATCCAGCACCGGGCCTTGTCGTCGACTGCACCGATCCACACCCGGATAGCCCGCCCGCGGACATCGTCCGGCACCGTCAGCTCCGTGCGGTACCAGACACCGCCGTTGTAGTAGTACCGCAGTCCCTGCGCCGACCAGGTGCGCTCGTTGGTCGAGAGTGAACGCCAAGTCAGCGCCTCGTCGCAGGTCGGTACCACGTCCGCGAGGCCGACTGTCCCGTTGTCGATGATCGCTGACCACCGGTCGGGGGCATGAGCAACCAAGGTGTTGCCACTGGTCGTCTTGGTCAGCGCCTGCTGCACCTGAGCGTTCCAGAACCATTTCTGGTACTGCGCGCGCAGCGGATAGACAGCGACCGGTTGTTGCCGTGCGCCACGCTGCCCGATCTCCCAGGCCGCGTCGTAGGCCTCGGCCGCCTCGGCGAACCGTCCGGCCCGCCAGTGGCGCATCATGGCGAGCAACTGTTGGCCGTAGTCGTAGCGCAGCCGCACCTGACCTACCCGGGCTCGATATCCCTCCTCGGCATCTGCGACGGCAACCTCCGCGGCGCGCAGAGATACGTCCAGCCTGTCCATCACGTTCTCGGTGAGGATGTGCAGCGCGTCGTACATGCTGCCGGCGGTCCAGTCGGTGTCTGCATAGACGCGGTGCAGGAGGTCGAAGTGCTCGTTGATCGCATCCGCGGCCGGTCCGTACGCGGCCCGCCGGAACTCCGCCATCAACGCATCGCTGTCCTGCTGCGGATCCCACATCAGGTTCATCGCCGCGTAGAGGGCGGGGGCGTCGTACCCCCATCCGGGTGCGGCCTCCACGCGGATCGCCTCGGTGCTGCCCATCCGGGCGAACTCCGGCAGTTCGGCCATCACCTGGGTGAGGGGCGAGAACGGCAGACCGGGATCGGCGAGGTTGTACAGGTAGGAATAGGTGCTCGGCTGCACTCCGAGCGCCTTCCACTGCTCCATCAGCCGCAGCACGTAGCGGCGTTCGTAGCCGTCGGGATCGTTCGGTGTGTGAATGCGGTCGACGGTGATCGGGGCGAACATCGGGATCAGACGCGCGTTGGGGATCTCTCGCACCGGCGGCCGCATGTAGTTCACGTAAGCGAAGAAGATGATCCCGACCTCGGGATCCTCGGCCTGAAGATCGGCGAGCATCAGGTTGAAGAACTTCACGTAGCGGTCGGTGACACTGATGTCGCCGACCAGGGGGTCCCAGTCGCCGGCATCCCAGGACGTGGCCGCGAAACCGAGGCCGTCGTCGGGGCCGATGCTCAGCCACTTGTGCGCGGGATTCTTGGCCAACAGCTCCCTGGCCCCTCGCAACGCACGGGTGAGCGCTTCCGGGTGGGTGACGTCGATCTGTGGCGATAGCGTGCCGTCCTTGCGCTTGATGAACAGGTACGGCTCGGTCTTCGGATCGGGCCGGGGTACCAACGGCAGGCCGTGTCCGCCGACAGAGAACGCCGGCTCGGTCAGCCGGTGATGCAGCGCGTAGCCAGCCGGCTCATCGGCCTGCTGCGGGCCGTTCGGCAGCGGCGGCGCGTACCGCCACAGCGCCGTCGGTGTCCGATAGGCCCACCAAGGCTGATCGCGGATCTCGCTCTCGGACACGGCCAACGCGGTCCGGTGCCGCGCATCGGTCCAGCGCGGATCCAGCCAGCGCACACCGAGATCGGCGAGCAGACGCATGGCCCCGGCGAGTACGCCGCGGCCCACGTTACCTTGGATCTGGATGCGTCCAGGCTCAACCGCGAGCCGGAACGCATCCCGCCGGTCCGCCAGGTCGGCGACCGGTTCCGGGCAGGCCTGGCCGAGGAAGATCAGCACCGGCCCGGACCCGTCGATCGGCAGCGTCTGGCCGGTGATCATCCGGACGTGGTCGATCAGCTCTCGGGCGGCCTCCTGCTCCTCCGCGGTGGCATCGCCGGCCAGCACGATGCTGGCTCGGACCTGGCAGTCCCGAACCAGGATGACATCGTCGACCGCCAGGGCACGCGGCGGATTCAGCAGCTCCGCACCCCAGAGCGCACCGGCGGCGAGAAGACCGCCGGTCAGTACCGACCTGCGGGCCACGGGGAGGCTCATCGGTTGCCTCCCTCGACGCTCTCGCGGCGCATCTGCGCGATCCACCCGAGGCCGTTGAGAGCGGGACGAGGATCGAGGTACCGGCCCTCCCAGTCACCCGAGATGGTGTACCGCTCGTACGCGCGGGTCTCGCGATCAAGGGCTGCCGCGAACGCGGCGGCGACGTCGCTCGCCGCCGTCATGATCTCGCGGTGCTCGCCGTCGTACGCTCGCCACTCGTCGTCGGACATCGGCATGCACAGCCGGAGGGCGACGACTCCCATCCCGTGCTCCCAACTGGCAGCATCGCAGACCCGCTCCCCCAGCGCCTTGCTCAGCCCGTACGCATCCACCGCGTTCGGCTCGCGCTCGTCCAGGTCGTACCCGAACTCCAGGAACCCGGTGAAGACGGACAGCGAGCCGGCGTAAACCGCCTTCGTCAGACCTGCCTCCCCCGCAGCGCGCAGCGTGAGGTACAGGCCCTTCACGTTGACGTCGAAGTGGCTCTCCGCCCAGCCGTTGGTCGCTCCCCAATCGGCGTACCGCCCCATGGCGAGGTAGATGACGGCATCGTGGCCGCGGACTGCCTTCTCGATCTCGGTGAACCGTGTGACGTCGACCCCGACAGCCCGTGCGGCTTCCGGTGCCGCGCTGGGGTTGAGATCCGCCACTGTCACGTCATGCGCTCGCTGCAGGTGCGGCACCAGCAGGTGGCCGAGCTTGCCCGCACCGCCGACTACGAGAACCCGCATCCGTCAACCTCCACTCTTGATCGACTCACTGAAGAACCGAGACCTCGGCGTCGATGCCGGTGTCCGGAATGTCGGAAACAGCCGCATAGGAGATGTCCAGTGGGAGCACGACCTCCTCGCCGCCCGCGTGGAGCGAGCGCATCGCCGCATCGAGAACACCGGTCGTGAGCAGCGTGCGCTCGACCGGGTACGGCGCGGTTCCGGTCAGGACGAGTGCTTCGACCTGCCGCGCGAGGAAGACGAAATGTCCCCACGGTTCGTCCTCGAGCACCGTCTGGCAGGCCATGGTTCCCCCAGGTCCAGCACAGGCGGCGGCGAAGTTCGCGACCTCCTGACCACAGTTCACCGCAGCGGCACGCAGGCCGTCGGCATACTCGATCAGGATGACGTGCTCGATACCGGCGATCGCCAGTTCGCGTCTGCGGCGGTCGAGGCCGAGTGCGCCGAGCGCCGTGTCGAGCAGACCGGCGTCGACAGTTCCGTTCTGGACGGCGTGCAGAGCTCCGGCCCCGGACAGCGTCCGTACGGATCGCACGCCGGTCTCGCCTCCAGCACGGCGCTCGGCATGAGTCTGCAAGCCCTCGAGGATGTGGAAGTCGTACGCCTCGGCCGGCCCGTAGCCGACGGCGACAGCGGACCTCATCGGCTCACCGATCGGCCATTGAGCACCGGTCGGACTCCGCCAGGTCAGCGGCACGGTGGACCCGGCCAGCAACGGGATCCCCAGACGCCGAGCTGTCTCCCACATCGCGCTAGCGTCGACGAAGTTCCAGGCCAGGTGCTTGTCGTTGAAGACCGGCACGAAGCGTCCGGACGACACCATCGCCGCCACCGCCGCATCGAAGAAGCGCCGCCGCGGGTACAGCTTCTGCCCGTACTGGTTGAGCTCGTAGTCCCCGTGCTCACCGATCAGGACCACACCGTCGACGGCGACTCCCGGGCAGCCGAGTCCGATCGCCTCCGCGATGGTGGCGAAGACCGGAATACCGTTGCGCTGGGCAATCTCCGCTCCGATGTCTGGACGGTGACCCGTTGCCGACGTCGCACCGCTCTGCTCGACGTACAGCGACGCGACCTCGACCCGCGACGGGACGTGCGAGCCCCGCCACTCGTAGCCCTCGATCAATCTGGTGCCGAGCACGTCGGCGTGCGACACCGCATGGTAGGTGGTGGCGATGAGGGCCACCCTGGGACGGGTCGTGCTCGGACCTGCTTCACTCATGAGCACCTCTCCTGAACGTGTGGCTCGACGCGGTTAACGGCTGTAGCCGGCAGCCATCCCCTCGACGATCCGGCGGCCGAGCACCAGGTAGATGACGAACAGCGGCAGCACGACGATCGTGAGTCCGGCGAACAGCACGGAGTAGCGAGCGCCGGTGTACTGCATCGTCTGGGCGAACTGGTACATCGCCAGGCTGACCGTGGTCTTGGTCTGCAGCATGACGAGCGCGAACAGGGTCTCGCCCCAATGGCCGATGGCCTGCAGCACGAAGATCGTGACCAGCCCGGAGCGCGCCTGCGGCAACATGATGCGCCAGAACGTGAGCCACGGGCCGGCGCCGTCCAGGGCCGCCGCTTCTTCGAGCTCGTCGGGAAGGTTGCGAAAGAACGCGGTGAGCAGGAAGACCGCGAACGGCACTCCGGTTCCGACGTAGAGGAGTGCGAGCCCGGGAACCGAGTCGACCAGTCCCACACGGTAGAACGCGAGGTACAGCGGAATGAACAGGGTTTGGTGCGGAATCCCGAGCCCCATCACGAACATGAGCGTCATCGAGGGTGCCCAGCGTGATGGGAACCGGGACAACGCGTACGCCGCCGGCGCCGAGACGAGGATGCACCCCACACCCGACACGAACACCAGGAGGAGCGAGTTGAACACGCCCTGGCCGAACCCGCCGACATCCCACGCGTCGGCGTAGTTCCGCCACTGCAGCGATCTCGGCAGCGCGAACGGCTCGAACATCAGCTGGCGGGTAGTCTTCAGCGACCCCAGGACCATCCAGGCGAGCACCGCGAGGTTGAAGGTCGCGACGGCCCAGCCGACCGGTGTCAACAGCCAGGCCGTCCAGCCTCGACGCCGTAGCAACGATGGCCGCCTCGAGGTGCCCTTCGGCACCGTCTCGACCGAATTCATGCGACTCCTTAGAAGGTGGTCCGGTCGCGTCGCATGACACGACGCGCCAGGACGGTGAGGACTGCCGTCAGCATGAGCACGATCACGGCCGAGGCCGCGGCGGCGCCGTACTCCGGTACGCCGCCGGGATCGAACGCCTCGGCGTATGAGTACATCGCGAAGTTCCAGATCTCGACCGGTGGCAGCGTTCCCGACGACGCGGCGAAGACCAGCAGGAATTCGAAGGTCTTCAGTGCGGCGACGCACCACAGCACCGCGCAGACAGAGACGACGTCCCACATCAACGGCAGCGTGACATGGGTGAACCGCTGCCAGATATTGGCACCGGCCAGTTCCGCCACCTCGTACAGCTCCTTGGGAATGCGGTCGGCCGCGGCCATGAAGATCACTGTGTAGGTACCGGCCGAGAGCCACACCATGCCGAGCAGGATGGTGTTGAGGACGTTGTCCGGCGCCAACCACAACGGCGGATCCTGCACACCCGCCCAGCCGAGGACCTTGTTCACCACTCCGTCCGGATTGAACAGGTATCCCCAGAGGATGGAGATCACGACCGCCGGGACCAGGGACGGGAAGAAGACGATCAGGCGGACCGCCTTCTTGCCCAGGACGTCCTGGAGAATCATGGTGAGCGCGAACGACACCGCGAAGACGGCGACGCCGACTCCTGCCACGATCCAGAACGTGTTCACGAAGGAACGGCGGAAGACCGGGTCGCGCACCATCTCCGCATAGTTGCCGAACCCTTTCCATGTCATCGGCCCCACTCCCGGCCAGGAGTTGAAGCTCAGCCACACGGTGAACAGCGTCGGCGCAACCATGAACGCCAGGTAGAGAACCGCGGCGGGCGTCAGGAAGGGAAAGAACAACCTCCTGCGCTGTCGCTCCAACGGTGACCTAACCGGTGCACCGCGGAGCGACACCTCGGCTCCTCGGTCGCTCGGCGGGGGCCGGCGGGTCGATGCCACGACGGTCATGATCGGCTTCCTCTCAGGCGGCTTACTTGTGGCTCTTCCAGTACGACGCGGTACCGGTCGCCATCTGCTCGACGAACTCCTCGGCGGTGATCTTTCCGAAGATCAGCTGGTCGTCGTTGGACGCGAAGACCTCTTTCCTCCAGTCCGACATGCCGGCCGGGTAACGCGACTCGGAAACACCGCCGTCGTCGAGGAACGTCTTCAACGCGGCCATGCCCTTCGGCGCCTCGGCTCCCGCCCGGAGCGGGAACTGGTTCATCTCGCTCGCGACCCGTCGCTGGACCTTCTCAGACACCAGGTAGGCGACGAACTTCTTGGCGGCCTCGATGTTCTCCGACTTCGACACGATCCCGAAGCCGTCCGCGACCACCGGGGACTTCGGGGCCGACTGCCCGTCGACGCCCGGGAACGGGAAGACGGACGGCTCGAAACCGGATGCGAGAACGGGCTGCACCTCGGCCGGCAGCCAACTACCCATGACGATGAAGTCGGACTGGTTGTCCGCCCACATGTTCTCGACGGCCGGGAACTTCGTCGCCTCGAAACCCTCTACGAAGTAGTCGCCCTTGGCGAGTTCCTCGACGTGCTTGGCTGCCTTCAGGTACGCCGGCTGCCGCCAGGTCTGCCCGGTCTTGTCCGTCGCAGCCTTGACGACCGCGCCGTCACCGGCGAGCGACCTGACGAACGCGTCGTAGTAGCGCCAGTTGTACGCCGGGATACTGCCGTCGACGGCGAGCGGACGACGCCCTGCCGCCTTGCGGCTGTCCAGGAGCTTCTTGAACTCGTCCCACGTCTTGGGCGGCGCCGTCTTCAGCTCCGGGAAGACGGCGGAGTTGTACCAGATACCGTCGGCAGACAGCCAGTACGGCACCGCGCGCACGGCGCCGAGCGTTCCGGTGCCGTCCATGGGCTGAGCCGACGACTTGTACTTGCCGACCACCTCCGCGACGGTGACATCTTCGCCGGGCACCTTCGCCGCGTAGACGTCGCTGAGGTCGAGGATGCCGCCGGTTTCTCCGAGCGACTCGGCGATCTGCTGGACGCCGCCTTCGACGACGTCGGCCGGCGGGTTCGGGGTGTTCAGCGTCGGCAGGATCGCCTTGTCGACACCGCGCCCCTTCCACGCGACCGTCACCTTGATGCCGGTCTCCTTGGTGAAGTCTTCGATGGTCCGTTGCAGGAATCGTTGGCCGTACTCGCCTTCGGACCACATGCTCCAGACGGTGATCTGTCCGCCCGCGGAGGTCCCGGCCGGATCAGCGGTCCCACCGCAGGCCGCGAGCGACAGCGCGAGAACGCTGACTCCCGCCCACGCAACCGAGCGACGCCTCTTGGTCATGGCACAACCCTGCTCTCTTCAGTGGACTTCGGCCGGAACCCTCCTGGCCTGACTGCGGCTCAGTATTATGCAGAAAATCTCGGGGTGGCAAGACCTGACACATAATGCATAATGTTGCGACATCAACCCTTCAGTGAGGCAGCCCACCGTGCTCAACTTCGAGGAACTGACCCGTGATGAGCTCTCCGAGCTCGCGCCGCGCGCGCTGGTCGTCGTACCAGTGGGATCCATCGAGCAGCACGGGCCGCATCTGCCCGTCGGCGTCGACTGCGTGATCGTCTCCGAACTGGCGCGGCGAGCCGCGGCGGAGGCGGGGCGGACGATGCCGGTGCTTGTGACGCCGACCTTGCCGTTCGGCTTCGCACAGCACCACGTCCCGTTCGGCGGCACCGTGAGCATCAACGTCGCCACATACCAGGAAGTGCTGACCGACATCGGGAAGAGTCTCGTCGCGAGCGGCTTCCGGCGACTCTTCTTTCTCAATGGCCATGGCGGCAACGACCCGTCCGTCCAGGCCGTCGGCGATCGGCTGGTGTTCGAACTCGGTCTCGACGTCCACGTGGCCGCCGCGTCGTACTGGACTTGCGCGGCCGACATCCTGGCCGGCCTGGATCTCGGTATCGGTCCGGTCCCCGGTCACGCCGGCGCTTTCGAAACCTCCTGCATGCTAGCGATCGCCCCGGACCAGGTCCGAACGGAAGTTCTGCCGATCGCCGACGGTATCCTCCAGCCGCTCGCCGCCACCGCGATGGGCGAAGCCGTCGTACGACGTCCTGGTGTCTGGTCGGCCAGCGATGGCAGGACCGACGACGCGAGCGGAGCTAGCGCAGCGCTCGGCGAGAAGGCCCTGACCGCGATAGCCGAGCGCGTGGCGCGATTCGTCATAGACTTCCATCAGTCGACCTAAGCTAAGACAGCGGACTCTGGCGCGACAGCGGCACCGAGATCGCCACTGATCAGTGCTGCGCCAACGCATACCGCGCTGAGGTGAGGCCGTGTTCCAGCCCCGGTCGAGACGCCCGCGCCACAACCCGCACGCGGTCCCGGTCGCGGTGGAGGACCAAAAAGTCCGGCTCCGCAAGGAACTGACCAGGCAGGGACTGGACGCCGGCGCGGACACGATCCGCAGCACCTGGCCCGACGCGCCCGAGATCGCTGGCCGCGGTCCGGCAGAGCCTGGACCACCGGACTTGTCCGGGGTGCCAGCGGTGTCCACGATCTGGCGGATCCTGACCCGGCGCGGGTTCGTCACCCCGCAGCCGCAGAAGCGACCCAGGTGGTCGTGGCGCAGCTTCGCCGCCGAACAACCCAAGGAACGCTGGCAGGCCGACACCACCCACTGGCAGCTCGCCGACGGCACCGAGGTGGAGATCTTGAACCTACTCGACGATCACTCCCGCCTCACCCTTGCCGCCCGGCCACGCCGCACCATCACCGGCCCCGACGTGCTGCACACATTCAAGGACTGCTTCCTACGTTGGGGAATCCCGGCCAGCGTCCTGACCGACAACGGCGCGGTCTTGATCGGAAGGCAACACGGCGGGGCAGGTCGCCCTGGAGGTCGAGCTCGGCCGCCTCGGGATCCGGTTCGACCATTCCCGCCCCTACCACCCACAGACCTGCCGCAAGGTCGAACGCTTCCAGCAGACCGAGAAGAAATGGCTGGCCACACAACCACCCGCCAAGACCATCGCCGGCCCGGCTCGCCAACTGTCCCGGTTCCGGTGCTACCACAACGAAGTCCGACCCCACCGGGCGATCGGCCGCAAGCACCCTGGCAGGCCTACACCGCCCGTCCCAAGGCCACCGCCACTGGCCCCTACCTCGACCCACACTGGCAAGTCCGGCACGACCGCATCGACACCGGTGGCAACGTCACCCTGCGCCACAACAGCCGGCTGCACGACATAGGCCTGGGCACCCGCCGAGCCGGAACCCGCGCCACCCTCTTGGTCGACGACCACACATCCGCGTCATCGGCACACGTGCGTTCTCACCCCTATCGTGCGATCACGACCGGGAGATGCACACGAACCCCCGGCCGCATCCGCGCCAGGTCACTCGACATCCTCATCGCCGGGTGCGCCATCGCGAACGACGCGAACGTACTGGCCGCGGACCACGACTTCGACCACATCGCGACCGTGAGCGACCTGCGGCACGAGTACATCGCGCGCTCGCCATGACGGGCGCCAGCAGGCCTGACCCGTGCCAGACAGCAGTTCCGTCACCGTGACCCCGACATGCTTCGTCATGCTCCGCATGTCGCCCACCAGAGCCCCCAGGGCCAACACGGACAGCGGGTTCGTGAATTCCAAGAACATCGGCTTGCGGCGGCTGGGCAGCCGGACGACGCAGCAGCCGGGCATCTGCAAGTTCGCGACGGCGTCCTCCTCGCCGATCGCCGCGTCCACCAGTATGTCGTGCAGCCTGCCGTCGGTGTCCCCGCCGTCGCCTGCGAGTGAGGTGACCTCGGCATCTAAAGGCGCAAGAGGTCGCCGGCCTGTTCATGCGCCCCGCCGCACCGTGGCCCGTCGACGATCACACCGATGGGACGTGTGCCAGGACGGTAATCTCGTCGCCGAGCGGCGCGTGACCCACGCTGCCCGGAGCTGCGGGTGTGGTCCTACTTCGATGCCTTCGACCTGCGTAGACCGCCGCCGGTCAGAGCGCCGGTCAGGTGGCCGGCGGTCATTACCGGGACACCTCCCAGCAGTACGTCGTCGACACCTTCGGCGAGCTTGCGTGAGTCGTCGTACGACGCTGTGTCGCGAACTGTCGCCGGGTCGACGACGATCAGATCCGCGACGGATCCGGCCTGGATCCGGCCGCGCTGGCCGAGGCCGAACAGATTGGCCGGGGCCGCGGCCAATCGTGCGGCGGCGGCGCCCCAGGATATGTCCTTGCGGTCTCGGACGTGGCGACCGAGAACGCGGGCGAACGAACCCCAGCCACGAGGATGTGGATGACCGCCGAGGTAGATGCCGTCGCTGCCGACCATGTACCCGTCTTCCCTGATCAAGGCGGCAAGTTCGTCGACGGTGCGGCCGGGCGGCAACGGCATCACAGCAGATACCGCGAGTCGTGTCGCGGTCAGCAGATCGAGTACAAAGTCGCCGACGCTGCTGTGGGCACGAGTCGCGGCCTCCGCCACGCTCAGTCCCTCGGCCCAGACCCAACCGTCCGCGGCTATCTGAGCCAGACGCATGCGGCTAGCCCAGCCCTCGCCGAGCGCCGGGTGCTGGTCGAGCGTCGGTAGATGATGCTCGATGACCTTCCGGCGCACTGCCGGATCAGCCAACTGCGCGGTAGCCCGGTCCGTGCCGAGCGCCAGCAGTTCGGCGGGCAGCGTTGGCATGCTCAGCAGTGTGCATCCGGCACGGTACGGATAGGCATCGAATGTGAGCCCAGTGTCCAGGAGGTCGACAACCAAAGGGATCGGTCCGTGGTAGTGGGAGATGTGTGCCCGCACGCCTGTATTCGCGCGGATCTCTCGTACCTCGGCGACGCCGACCGCCGCGTTGTCTTCGTAGCCGCCACGCATGTGGGTGACGTAGACGCCGTCCGCGGCTGCCACGGGCCGGCAGAGAGCGGAGAGTTCGCCTGTCGTGGCGTGCTGGCCAGGGAGGTAGTCCAGGCCGGTTGAGAAACCGCAGGCGCCCTCGGCGAGAGCCTCCGCTACGAGGTCGGTCATCACGGCGAGCTCGCGCGCACTGGGTGCGCGGTCCGCTAGGCCCATCGCCTCGACGCGGACCGTGCCATGAGGAACGAGATACGCGACGTTGAGCGGAATTCGCCCGTCATAACCTGCGAGCAGGTCGCCAACACCCCCGCCGCGGTACGTCGGATGTTCACCGATCAGTGCGCCGAAGTACTCGGTGGCGTAGCTTCCGTCGCCTGGTGCGTACGAGACACCGTCCTGTCCTGCGATGATCGTCGTCACCCCCTGACGCAGTAGTGCGAGCTGTACGGCGGGATCGAACACGGCTGCATCGGCGTGGGAGTGCGTGTCGACGAGTCCTGGCAGGATGTATCTCCCGGTGCAGTCGAGGACCGGCGCCCGTTCGCTCACCGTTCCTACTGCTGTCACTCGGCCGCTCTCGACCAGGACGTCGGCGCGGACCGGTTCAGCTCCGCTGCCATCGACCAGGTGGCCGCCGCGGAGCGCGATGGCGGTCATGAGACCACCAGCCGCGCGGACGAGAAGATGTTGCTGACGGCGACCAGGTCGCGGAACCGCATGCCTGCTCCTCTAGAAGAAAGTGTGGGCGAGGTCGACGACGACGCCGTCCTCGACGACGGGTATGACGCGCCACCGCTCGAGAGCAGTGCACGGATGGGAGACTCCGAAGGCGATCCAGTCGCCGACGTCGGCGACCCCACCGCTGAGGTAGGCGTGCTGGTCGTTGAGCGCGGTCACCTGCGCCGTGAACGGTTCCGTTCGTCCACCGGCTCGCGAGCGCAGCGTCAGCGGGATCGGGAGCCGGTCGTCGTACGACGTATCGCGGCGTCCTAACGTCACGAGCAGAAGGTCGGGCTCGGGACGTGAGGAGACCTGTCCCCAGATCCGGAGAGCTGGGCGGAGCCGCGGTGCGTCGCCGGACCGGAGGCTCGGTGTGGAGTCGGCGTAGACGCCGTCGTCGTGCGTGACGTAACAGCCTGAACGAAGGATGACCCGGGCCGGAAGTGGCGCCGTCGTCAGGATGGCAGCGACGCGGTCGAACCAACTGCTTCCGCCGGCAGTGATGATCAGCTGGTCGAGATGGTCGAAGACTCCGGTCGCGGCGAGGCCAGTGGCCACGTCGACCATCGCCTGCAGGTAGGCGTCGATCCGACCGGCCGGTAGTACGCCTTCGTAGCCGGCGATGCCGGCGAGCCGGAGGTGGCGGCTCGCGGTGACGGCCTGGGCAACATCTATGGCGTCGTCGACCGTCCGGCACCCGCCGCGGCCGCCGGTCGTCCCGTATTCGAGCAGAACCTCCACCTCGACCCCGCTGTCGCGAAGCATCCTGTCCGCGACTTGCACGCCGGCGATCGAGTCCACCCAGAACAGAATCCGATCGCCCGCGGCAACTCGTTCACCAATCCACCGCAGGCCCGCCTCGTCGACCACCTGGTTTGCGATCAGCACGGGGGTGATGCCGAAGGCAACGCAGACGCGGGCCTGCGACACTGTCGCGACCGTAAGACCCCAGGCGCCCGCGGCCAATTGCTCAGTGAAGACGCTCGGCGCCATGGTGGTCTTGCCGTGCGGCGCGAGCTCGACTCCCTCCGTCGAACACCAGTCGGCCATCGACCTGATGTTGTGCTGGAGGGCAGCCTGGTCGATGGTCAGCACCGGCCCGGTGAATCCGTCGTCTAGCAAGGATCTGCGCTGGGCAGCGAGGTCGCTGACACTCAGCCCGGCGGCATCGGTAGGCAGACCCTTGTCGAGGCCGGACAGCGGCTCGGCGCGCAGACGGTCGAGGGCGCGCTGGTCGAACATGGCCATGGTCAGCGCTGACCTTCCAGCACCGACACGATCGCTGACAGGATCTTCACCGGCGCCAGCAGTTGCTCGCCGGTCAGCCGCGGGCTCTTGCCCTCGCAGATGTTGACGAACTCCTGAAGGGCTGGCGCGTTGTAGTCGCGTCCCGGTACCAATGTGCTGCCGGCGACGCCGTCCGCGCCGATCAGCGACGCGTGGAACGGGACGCGATGGTTGTCTGCCGGCGTGATGAAGGTCAAGTTGACCTGGACACCGGCCAGGTCGAAGGATGCCGTGGTCAGGTCGTCGCGGCGGCCGGCTTGGAGCCGGTCGATGCGGTTGGCGACCGGGTTGCCGAGGAGCTCCAGCGCTGCTTCGACATGATGGATCCCGTAGAAGAACAGGCCGGAGTACGAGCTGTCGGGATCCGCCGGGCCGACCACATTGATCTGCCTGAGCCGGCCGATCGACTCGGCACTCGACAACAGGCCAGTGACTTCCGGAACGAACCGCATCGCGGAGGCCGACAGCACCGACACACCGGACTGTGCGGCCGTGTCGAGGATCGCCTCGGCGTCGCCGACTGACGCTGCAAGCGGCTTGTCGACCAGGACCGGGATGCCGGCCGTGATCAAGGGGCATGCTTCGGCTTTGTGCTGGGAGCCGTCTCGCGAAGAGATGATCACCGCGTCCACCCGGTCGATCAGGTCTTCCGGTCGCTCCACGATGGTGGAGACGCCCGTAGTGGCGGCGAGTTTCTCGTTGCGCTCGCTGCGGCCACCGGCCAAGGCTGTCACCCGGTACGGCTCGTGGCGGTCCTCGATGTTCAGGAATCTGATGAAGTCATCGGTGTGCGAGTTCTCGGTACCGACGAATCCGACGCGTTTCATCCCTGCGCTCCTCAGCGGATCTCGACGGTGTGGGTTCGCGGAGAGCGGCCCGCGTGCCGACCATCCGGTTGTGCGTCGCCGAGGACGAGTGCTGCCACGGGCTCCGGCCGATGGCTGGCCGTCGAGGCCATCGCCTGCAGTGCCATGACGGTCGAAAACAGTCCGTCGTTGACATCGATCGGCGCAGCCACTTCCTCGCGGATGGCCCGGACGAAATCGAGGTTCTCCTCCCGGAACCCCGTTTCCGTCCCCCGATAGACGACCGGATCCTCACCCAGTACGTGGTAAGTCAGGGTCGTGAGGCGGTCCGAGAGCGTGACCGACCGTCCTTCGTCGAAGAGCTGGGCGAAGAACTTGCTGGTGTGCGGGGGTGTGTCGGCATCTCCTTGGATCCAGGCCCCGCTGACCTCGTCGGGAAACCGGAACACCGCGGCCAGATTGTCGATTACTCCGCTCGGCTGGTAGTAGTTGGCACCAGTGGCGAAGACCTCGATCGGGTCGCGCTGAGCGAGAAAGCGCAGTAGGTCTGTGGCATGGCAACCCTGACCGAGCACGTTGCCACCGCCACGAACAGGGTCGTTCGGCCAGATGTCATCGCCCCACCGGTTGTCCATCAGCTGCATGCTCACCATGAGCGGCTGGGGGATGAGCTCCCTTGCCTTGAGCACCATGTCGAAGTAGCGCAGTTTGAAGGCGACCATCAGGATGCTGGAAGCCTGCTCGGCGGCCTCCTTGATCCGCAGGCAGTCTGCCACCGTCATCGCGAGCGGCTTCTCGACCATGACATGTTTTCCGGCGGCAAGAGCCTGAACGGAGATGTCGGCGTGGCTGTCGTGCTGAGTGGCGACGTAGACGGCGTCGATCGAATCGTCGGCCAGCACGTCGTCCAGGCGATCGGTGGCATAGCCACCGCCGTACTCGTCGGACAGGTGCTTGGCGTTGTCGAGGTTGACGTCGCAGAAAGCCTTGGCGGTGAGGCCCGGGACGTCGCTGATGTGCTGGGCGTGGGTACGGCCGAGATTGCCGCAGCCGACGATGGCGGCTTGCAGATCTCCCATGACGGTCATTCCTCCGGTGGTAGTGGTCAGTAGAGGCCTGGGGCAATCGCATCGCCGATGCCGATCCGGCCGCCCCGGACCTTGACGATCTCGGGGTCGGTACGGGCGAGTTCGGCATTGGCGTGCGGTGCGTACTGGCGGCTGTTGTATTCGAACTGCGGCGCCGACAGGTTGAGAACACCCGCCAGCCGAGCAGAATGCCGCAGCGCGAGATCCACGGCGGTCAGGTCCTGGATCGTGACGAAGAGACCGAACTGACACAGAAAGGAATGGGCGAGCAGCGCGAGCGTCTGACCCTTTGCCGCTTTGATCACCGAGCCGCTCCAGCCTTCGGCGCGCAGGGCGGTCAGGTCGTCGAGACCGCTCAGTCCCTCGTCCAGAAGAACAGGAACGCGTGCGGACAACTCGGCCATGCCTGCTGGATCCGAGGGAGCAGCTCTCGGCGTCGGCTGTTCGATGTAGCGCGTGGCCGCGAGCGCGTCCGGCTCGATACGCCGCAGCCGATCGAGCATCCTCAGGGTCGTGCCCGGATCCGGATGCGACTCGTTGGGATCGATGGCCAGCTCTGGCGAAGTGTCCGGCCACACCGCGCGAGCGACGCGGAACACCTGAGCAATCCGCTGAGCATCGGTCCGTCCATCCGATCCTGCCAACTTGATCTTGAGGTGAGAGAGTTGCTCGCTGCGGATCCAGTCGCTCAACGGACGCCCCGGTAGCGGGTCCAGATCGTCCAGCGGATCGGCCGGGCTGATCACGTGCTGCACGGGTAAGTGCTGCCGTGAGCCGCGCAGATGGTCACTTGGGAACGTGCCCTTGAACTCGGGTCCAAGTGTTGACGACAGGTCGGCGTTGAGAAACGTTGCGTCGTACATCGACCACGCGGGCCGCTCGGCCAGGCGCGACCAGGCGTCGTGGAGAGCATTGTCGACGGCGCCCAGAGGGAGCGTGAGCGCGAGGTGCGGGATGGACTCCCCGATCCTTCCCCAGCCGTGGAGCCCGGCGGGCTTCGTGATCAGCAACGCGCTGAGGTGCTGCCAGTGCTCGATCGGATCGGCGAACCCGGCGCTCTTCGTCGCCTCGGTCAGCGAGAGTGCCAGCTTACGCATTACGGAGTCACGCTCCCGCACGGCCAGCGACGATCGTGGCCAGGACCAGGGGACCGACAAAACGCTGGCCCCCCGGCCGGTCCGCTGCTTTCCGGTGCGGTCAGCGCAGGTCAGTTCGACGATGACGAGGGTGAAGGAAGTGATCGTGCCGTTCGCGATCTCGAACGGCTGGCTGAGCCGGACATCCCGATACGTTATGCGGCTGGACTGCACGGCTACGTCTGTCGATCTCATGGAGGTCCATAGGTCGGCTAGCGATGGAGGGTCGGTGCGAGCACACTGACCCGGGGTGCGGGTTCGAGCAGAAGAGTCAGGCTGGAATCCGTGACATGCCTGCTGAGCCAGAACCCGGCGGCGCCGACAGCGCCGAGGTCAGTGCTCGTCAAGGACAGCTCCAGGCCGGCATAGGTCTCGCCAAGGGCGCGCCGTTGTACTTCGGCACGAATCCGCTGCAGTAGTTCATCGCCGAGCTCGGCCAACGGACCGCCGAGCACGACACTGTGTGGATTGAGGGTGTTCAGCAAGTTGGCGATGACGATTCCGAGTGTCGTCGCGACGGTGTCGAGAGTCGCCGAGGCCGCCCGGTCGCCACGCTCGGCGGCGACCGCGATCATGGGGACCGACAGCAGCGACAGCTGCCCGCCGCTGGCTTCGTAGAGCAGCGAGCTGTTGTCTTCCCGGGCGTTCGCCCTCGCCAGCGACAGCACGGCGTCCTGCGCCGCGACGGTGTGCAGACATCCACGGTTCCCGCACCCGCACAACGCGCCGTCGGGGTCGACGGTGAGGTGGCCGATGTCGCCGGCGGCGCCGTTCCGCCCGACACACAGACGGCCGTCGGACACGATGCCCGCAGCGATACCGGACCCGAGGAAGATGTAGATGAAGTCGTGATTGTCGCGCGACCTCTGGGCGGCAAGGCCCAGCGCCGAGACTTTGGCGCGATTGGCGGCCGCCGACGGCAACCCCGTCGCCTCCGCGACCCGGTCCGCGATCGGCACGTCTCGCCAACCGTGCGAGATCGCCACGCTGATTCGTCCCGACGTATCGACGTACCCGGGGACGCCAAGGCCTACTCCCATCACCGGCGAGGTCGCGTTCGCGACCACGTCCCCAATGCAGTCGATCAGGACCTCGATCACCCCGTCGGGGTCGGTAGCGTGCAGGGGGCGGCTGACCTGCGTGTAGGGCCGCCCGCGCAGGTCGGTGAGGACCGCATCGCATTGATCGTCGCCGACCTGGACGCCGATCACCGATCGAGCCATCGGGGCGACCTCCAGCAACGCGCTGCTGCGTCCGACACCGCCCTGCCGTTTGCCCACAGCACGGACCAGGCCCGCGTCCAGCAGATCCGTCACGATCGCTGCCACTGTCGCCTTGCTCAGGCCGGACCTGGCCTGGAGCTCGGACCGCGTGGCCTCCTGCAGGCCCCACAGGAGCTCCAGCAGCCTACTCATGTTGAGATCGCGGACCCCACCGATGAGTTTGTCTGGCACATAGGCTAAATTCGCAGAGGGATCGGCGGTTGTCAACACAACCGTCTGAAGGAGATTCCGCCTTACCCATTGACTCTTCGGCACGCACTCTTGCCAGCAGCCCCGGTTCACTCACTCCATTTGTCCGACGATCACACCTAACGCGATCCACCACCGCGTCCATGAACCGGAGCGAAGGCCCGTCCCGGACGCGATGGAGGAAGATGACATCGGCGTCACACCCGCGACGCGAAGTCACACAGCGGCAACCCGCCGATCACAGCCCGATCAACCGACCGTTCCGGAGCGCCGGCCGCAGGAGGATGCCGAATGACGTCCGCTTCCCCACCACTCGTACTGCGACCCGGCGATCAGGACCGGCTCGCCGGCATCTTGTCAGCCGAACCGGATCAGAGTGTCCGACGGCGAGCACAGATCATCCTGCTGGCTGCTGAAGGCATGTCCAACAACGCGATCGTGCGCGAGACGGGATTATCGCACCCAACCGTACGCATGTGGCGGAAGAGATATCAGCGCGAAGGAATTGCGGGCCTGAATGATCTCCCGAGGATCGGGCGTCCGGTTCGAACGAGCGAGCCGTCCGTGCTGATGGCGACCATAGCCGGCAGAACACTGACAGCCGATCAGTGGTCATCGTGGACGGCCCGTTCCCTGGCCGCTACGATGCGCCTCAGTCCTCACACGGTGCTCCGGATATGGCGGAAGTGGAGCATCGCAGGCGACCCGATCGATGGAATTCCTTTGGACCCACCGTTACGGAACACTCCGCATTCGCTCATCGGAGTCTACCTCAGCTCATCGCAGTACTGCGTAGCATTCCGATCGGACGAAGCACCGCTCGTTGAAACCATGAGGAGCGATCTTGGATCCGCCACGGGCCGGCGCAGCGGGCAGGGCCGGCACCGAGACGAACTGGCGCCCGTCCTGGAATCATTGGTCGCCCACGGACGTAGAACGGCGGACGACTGGATGATTGCCGGACACAGCGCAGAATTCAGATCCTTCGCGGAAGATCTGGCCGATCTCGGCACGCGCGGCGACATACATCTGCTCCTCGGAGGACGTGAGACGCAAGACTCGCTCAATGCGGTCCGATCGGCATCCACATCCGCGGCGATCCGCGTCCACAAGCCACCGCGGAGCGCCTCCTGGTGTGATGCCGTCGAAGCCGTCGCAAGCGCGATCCTTGTGAGACAGCGGCACTCTTCCCCGTTCAGCGCGGCTGCGAGCTTCCGAGCGGCAGCGGAGCGGAAGTTGGGGGCGTGGGAGGCGAACTGGCAGCCGTATCGGTGGGTAGCGCACCATGCTCCCGACGGCGACGAGGCTCTTGCTTGACGGCTCAGGTACCGCAACCCACAATGCGTCCAAGGTGCGCGTCCAAGACCGGCTCGTCACAGTTGAGGGTGTAGTTGGGATACATGAGGTATCGCTTCGCGGTTGTGGGATGCGGTGGTATGGAGGGCGCTCACGAGGAGGCCTTCGCGCGCCTGCGCGATCGCGTGCACGTCGTCGCGACCGCTGATCCGATCAGGGAGCGCGCCGAGCAGGCCGCCGAGGCCCTCGGCGCCGAGGTCGCCGTGACGGACTATCGCGACGTCATCGAGGACGTGGACGCGGCCTTGATCGTCGTTCCTCATCACCTGCACCATCCGATCGGGATGGACTTCATTCGGCGCGGGAAGCATGTTCTGATCGAGAAACCCCTGGCGGTCAGTGAACAGGAATGTCTGGAGTTGATTCACGCCGCATCGAGCGAGGACGTCCTCCTCATGGTGGCCTATCCATTGCGCTATCACCCACTGGTCGTGGCGATGAAGAACGAGCTCGACGCGGGACGGATAGGAGAGGTCTTCCAAATTGCGATTTGGACCGAGCAACTCACGCAATGGCCGAAGGGCGATTGGCACAGTTCGAGAGAGACATTGGGCGGCGGCCAGCTTTTCAGCCACGGATGCCATTACGTGGACCTCCTGCTCTGGATGCTCGGCGATCCGATAGAAGGGGCTCACTTCGGCTGCCGGAAAGGCACGCCATGGATGGAGGGCGAAGGCACGTCGAACATAACCATCAAGTTCGCGTCAGGGGCGCTCGGCTATCACTTCGGCACCTGGGGTGCCCGCGGAACCAAGCACGGCTACGAGTTCCAGGCCCATGGTTCGGACGGCATGCTCGCCCTCAATCTTGCAACGTCCACCCTCATGCTCCACAAGGGCAACTCCGCGGATCTGATCCATGAACACCGCGGGAGCACGAAGTACGTCGAAGGCGAACTGAGCCATTTCGTGGCATGTCTCGACGGAAAGGCATCGCCGCTGACCGACGGACCGAGTTCCCTTCAAGGCCTACGTGTCATCTGGCGACTCTACCGGGCAGAAAACGAGGGCAGAATCGCAGATCTGTCCGGGCTCGGCTTGCACGCCGAATGGGAGCAAGCCGGCCTCGACCTCCTCCCACCGGCAAGGCGCAGGCAGGGCTGAGCCGTACGGGCGTTATGGAACCGTGACGTAAGAACTTGCGGATCCCGTCTGTGCACCAAGTCCTTTCCGGGTGGTCGTGGACTGTGCCACCTGTGCACGGCGGCGGTGAAGTCGCCGGCCGGAGTCGCCCGGCACTCGGAAGTTACTTCCTGCACGAGGCCGCCGACATGAGAGGTTTCGTCGCTCTCGGGTGGTCTTGACCAGGCAAACGCGACCAAGCCAAACTCCTCGCTGTCCAAGGGTTTCAGAGAGAAACCCGCTTCCAGCGCCCGTTGTCTCCATCCGCCGCTGCTCGTCCGTTCACGGCAGCCGAGACGGTCGATGTGCATGCCGATGGAGTCCCGTGCCAAGCACAAGCCAGACGGCGCTCTGCAGCACTCAAGGCAACGCCCGAGTGCGTCGCCTGAGCGCCTGACTGCATCACCTGACTGCATCACCTGAGTGCATCGCCGATCATCAGCAACGCGGAGGGATGACGCCATGAGTTCAGTCGATCGACGTCGGCTACTAGCGGCAATCGGACTGGGGGCCGTGCCGGCCGTGACTCTCGCGGGTGCCGAGCCGGCGTGGGCCAGCCCCACGAGCGCCAGCAGCGCCGCGAGTGCTGCGAGTGTCACGGCTCTCACGATGACCGACCTGCGTGCCCTGAGCACGCCGAGCGCCGACACCGTCTACTTCCTCACCGATCCAGGACTCGAGGGACCGTTCCGCTACCTCGCCCAGGACACGTCCTCGGCCGAGAACTACGGAACCGTGATCGTCGGCGCCAACGCCGCCCGCTACCACCGGATCCTGCTCGACAACGAGATCGACACCGGCTGGTTCGGAACCATCGGCGACGGCGCAAACCACCCACTCTCGGAACGGTTCACCACGCTGACCGAGGCCCGGGCCATCTACCCCCACGCCACAGCACTCACCGACGAGATCGACTGGTGCGCCATCCAAGCCGCGATCAACACTGCGAAGTCGGCGAACGCGGTCACCACCGCGATCCGCATCCCGCGGGGCGACTACGTGATCAACCAAGCGCTGCGTGCCGAGGTCGACGGGTTGCTGCTGCGCGGCCTGGGCGGTGCGTCGATCTCCATCGAGATGGACTACTTCGGCCTCATGGTGAACCGCGGTACCGGTGGTACGGAGGCGGACCCCCAGCCGGTGTACGGGGTCCAGGTACGCGACCTGACCTTCCGCGCGATGAAGGGCTACGGCCCGACCAACGGCGGCATCATCATCTTCAACAACTGCCGCGACCTGCTGCTGGACAACGTCACCGTGGTCGGTGACGCCGCCAAACTCACGGAGCGCCAGCGCCTCACCAACGGCATCGGCACCTCCCAGGGCACCACCGGCGTACTCCGCAACTGTCTGGTCGACGGCACCTCCAAACCCGGTTACTACATCGCCAACGGTTCGCACCACATCAGGATCGAGGGCTGCGAGGCGCGCAACGTCTCGGGCTCCCTCGGGTATCAACCCGGTTTCGGTGTCTCCGGTGCCGACAGCATCACCTTGGTCGACTGTCAGGGCCATGACAACCAGGGCGCCGGACTGCAGATCACCTGTGACGGGTATCCGGCGGGAGTGGGTACTCCGTCGACGAACATCCAGGTGATCGGGGGGCAGTACTCCCACAACCGGGGCAACGGCATTCTGATGGGTACGAATCTCGTGCCGCAGTACCCGCGTGATGTGCAGCTTGTCGGGGTCGACACGTCCGACAACGAGCTCAACGGTTTCCTCTCGGGCGCCGGCACGCGCGTGGTGCTCGCCGACCACGTCGCCCACGGCAACAAGAACAGCGGCATCGCGATCGTGAACTACTTCGCCATCACGAGCAGCTTCCAGGTCATCGACCCGCAAGTTGCGAACAACGCCATCCACGGCGTCGAGATCCGCTCGGTCGATCGGGTGACCATCCAGGGTGGGCGGACCTTCGACGACCAGGCAGTCGCCACCCAGGGGGCCGGTGTCGCGCTCGTCCCGATCGCGGGCGAAGCTGCCCCGTCGAACATCCGCATCCTCGATGTCGACGCCTTCGGCAACCGTCTCGGCGCTGTGAGCAGCACCGGCGCTGACGCCATCAGCGGGCAATACCGGCTCACCGGCACCGGATCCCCGGAGAACGTCGTCGCGGCACCGGTCGGGTCGCAGTTCACCGATCTGGCTGCCGGTCTGCACTACGTGAAGACCGTCGGCACCGGCAAGATCGGCTGGAAGGCGCTGGCGACAGTTCTCTGACCGGCGCCCGACAACACCCAGATGGAAGCCGACCGCATGCTCATCGACCACACCGCGGATTCCGACCGTTGCATCGTCTTTGAGAACGCGTCGATCCGCGTCGGGATCAACGTCGACTGCGGAGCGCACATCTATGAGCTGGTCGATATGCGCTCCGGCAGCGACATCCTGTACCGGGACCCGGCCGGCAGTCGCGACTACCGCGTCGGGGCCTGGTACGAACTCTTTCCGAACGCCGGACCGGCATGCCAGTTCCAGGGACGGCAGTTCTCACGCCACGGAGACCTGCAGCACCAGCGGTGGCGGCTCCTCCGAGCCAGCCTCTGCGGTCACACGGCTGAGCTGTCGTTCGCCGGTCGCAGTCGCGAGATCCCTGTGCTGGTCACGCGGCACATGCAGATCGGCCCGGCGGGGCGGATCAGAGTGCGGGAGTCGCTGAGCAACGAGTCGTCGCTCGACCTTCGCTATCTCTGGGGGCACCACATCACGTTCGGCGAGAACATGATGGAGGGGAGTGCCCGGGTCGAGCTTCCGGACATCGACTTCACCGCCGAACTGGACGCCGCCCCGGACGCGCCGTACCCGCCCTCCGCCCGGGGCCGGGCGAACCGATTTCCCAGCAAGGACGGAGCCACTGTTGATCTGACCCGCTTCGACCAACTGCCGTACTCGGCGATGCTGTTCGCTGACCTGAGCGACGATGCCCACTACACGGTCAGCTCCCCGACGCTCGGGCTGACCGTGCGCGCCGAGTGGGATCCGCACGCGTTCGGATCGCTCTGGATGTGGACGACCACGCACGGAACCACAGTGGACTCCGATCTGGTGGCGTGCGCGCTGGAGCCGCAGTCCAGCGCAGTCCCAGCTCTTGCCGACGCCTGTGCCGCCGGCACCGCGCCGAAGCTGGCGCCGCACGCCCGCCGTACGGCCTGGCTGAATCTCGAGGTTGCACACGACACCCGATCCTGACCGTACGACGACGCTGTTCCGCCCTGTATGCGTGGGCCTCTGCCCGGTCAGCGCGCCTGGTCGTCCGCCAGGGCGGCGATGTCGGTTTCGTTCACGATGAGCGGCGTGAACTCGATCGGGGCCGACGGCGGAGGCGGGCCGGTGAGTTCAGGGTGTTTCACGACGCCACGCAGATCGGCGACGATACCGGACTGCTCGGCCTCGTACAGCTTCCAGATCAGCTGCAGTCCCTGGATCGACTGCTCGGCGTCCGTGTGGGGCGGGCGTCGCTCGTCGATCGCGTCGAAGAACTCGAGGATCTCGCCCAGCACGTTCTTGGTGATCGGGTGCTCGGCCAGCAGGGTCTCCTCGGGACCGACGATGAGCTTCAGGGTGCCGGCGTGGAAGTCCAGTTCGACCATGCCCTCGGAGAACTGGGCGTGGATCGCGTACTTCAACCGGGAACCCTTCGCTCCCCAGGTGCCCCCGTGGTAGCCGAGGATGTCGTTCTCGAACTTGATGACCGCGTCACTGGTGCCTTCGCCTTCCATCCACGGCGTACCCAACGTCGTGCCCATGTGGATGCCCCGGCTCGGCGGACCGCAGAACCACAGCAACAAGTCGATGTAGTGGCATGCGTGGCTCACGAACTGACCGCCACCAAGGGTCGCCTTCTTCAGCCCCCAATGCCCCTCGGCATAGCGGGTGTACTGCTCAGTCCAAATGTGCATGTGGAACAGTTGGCCGAAGGCGTAGGTGTCGACCAGCTCCTTCAGCTTGATCACCAGCGGGTGGTAACGCATCGGGTACGCCGTCATCAGGGTCACGCCCTGCTTCTCGGCCTCGGCCTGCAGCTCGCGACACTCCTTCTCCGTGATCGCGAGCGGTTTCTCCATCAGGACGTGCTTTCCGGCGCGCAGGCAGTCCATCCCGATCGGGTGATGCAGGTGATGCGGCAGCACCCCGAGCACGCAGTCGACCTTGTCGAGGATCTCCCGATGGTCGGCGACAGCGTATGGAGCGCCGAGTGCATCGGCTGCGGTCTGGGCACGTTCGAGGACCGGATCGACGCAGGCGACGACCTCGACGCGGTCGGCCAGGTCCGCGAACACCGCCTGGTGCGACTTCTCCATGCCGCCGCACCCGAGGATAGCGAGGCGGTGTCGATGTCGTGGAGGCACAGCTCCGCTGTCGGTCATAGTGAAACCTTCCTTGCTGGTGGTGGAATCGTTCGACGGAGCCAGAGCAGGCTCGCGTAGGTACCTCAGCGCGGTTGCCGCCCGTAGCCGTCCTCGTACTCGGCGCGGATGGCGTCGCCGCCTCCGGAGCGCCAGTCCTTGACCACCGCGTCCCATTTCGACAGCGGCGCGCGCCCGGTGATCACGTCCAGCGACGCGTTGTACATCTTCAGAGTCAGTCGAGCTCCGACCGAGGAGTCCTTCGAGGAGTACAGGCCGGCGGTCGGATACGGCAGAGCGGTGGGTCCGACCTTTGCCTCATGACCGCACTCGGCGCGGGTGGTGTCGGCATACTCGGGCGAGTACATCACCATCGGTGCTCCGGGAAGGTAGTTCGCCACGATCTTCTCCCGCGGGCCCCGTTCGGTCGAGACGGGTCCGACGCCGTCCTGCCAGTTGTAGTCGACGCCCTCCTTGCCGTACTGGACGTTCAGCCACTCCCGCGTGCCGAACGGCGCGGCAAGTGCGTTCATCAGCCGCAGCAGTTCCTTGACACGCTCGGCTGGAAGGTCCTTACGGATCGCGGTGATCCCGTTGTTGCCCGACCCCACATAGACGGGTGCGGGGCCCCCGCCATCGAACTTCGGCGGCACCACCGGGGCGGCTTTCAAACCGGGGGCTCGTTGCACGAACCCTTTCATCCCGTTGGTCAGGCCCGCGCCGCCCACCTCGAGCAGCACGGCCTGACCGGCCAGCCACAGGGCCGGTCCATCTGGATTGTTGAACGCCTGCGGATGGAAGAGGCCCCCCTTCCACATCCGCGCGGTCAGGTCGAGCCACTGCTTGTACTGCTCGGTCTCCACCTCGTTCACGAACTTGCCGTCGGTCACCTGCCAGGTGTTCGGCACTCCGCACATCTGCCGCAGGAAGTTCGGCGGGAACGGCGAGATCATTGCCCACCGGTTGGCCTTCGGATCGGTTACCGAGCGACAGAAGGCGAGGAACTCCTGTGCATTGGTGAAGTCCACGCTCAGTCCGAGCTTCTCGACGATGTCGAGCCGTGCCTCCATGCGCCACTGGATCGGGAGCAGGTGCATCGGCACTCCCATGATCCGCCCGCCGTAGACCGCCCCCTGCCACGACAGGCTGGGAATGTTCGCGAGCATCGGATACTCCTTGACGGCATCCTCTGCCAGATACTCGGTCAGATCGCAGAACTTCGCCTGCAGCACCTTGTCCAGTTGGGGTACGGGGGGAACCCGTGCGAGCTCCGGCAACGTGTCGCCGGCCACGGAGGCCTGGAAGCGATTCTCCCAGTCCGACTTCGGGACCATCGTGATGTCCAGGGTCGCCCCGAGCTGCTCGTTCAGGTTCTGCCAGAACGGATTGCTGCCCATCGGCGGCGGGGTCCACGAACTCAACGGCGCCAAGACCGTGACCGGTTTGGCGATGCCCAGCTTCTCGGGCAGGATGCTGACCCGATCCTTCGGGAAGGTCAGGTATCCGTCGAGCGCATTCGGGTTGGGCGCCGGAATGTCGGCCGTGGCGCCCTTGAACGGGATGTACTTGGGTAGCATCCCGCTCCCGATGGTGCCCGATCCGGTCGACTGCCGTGATGCGCCGTTGGTACATCCGGCCAGTGCCCCGGCGGCGACGGCGGCCCCTGCTGCCAGGATCGTACGTCGAGATACTGTCGCGTCGTTGTTCATGGCAAATCTCCATCTACGCTCGGTGCCGCACGACCCGGACGGATCGATCGGCCACTCGAATCTGGTTGGCTGCTTCGGTCAGCCCTTCACTGCGCCGGTGAGCATGCCTTTGGTGAAGTGCTTCTGCAGGAACGGGTATACGCAGGCGATCGGGATCAACGAGACGACCAGGATGGCCATCTGCAGCGCGGGCTGCGGCGGCGGGATCTCTTTGACGATGTCGTTGTCGACGGCAACCTGGGCGTTGTCGATCAGGTACTGCCGCAGCACCAGCTGGATAGGCCATCTGCTGCTGTCCTGGAGGTACAGCAGCGCCGTGAAGAATTCGTTCCAGTACGCGACGGCGTAGAACAGTCCGATCGCGGCGAGGATGGGCTTCGACAGCGGGAGCACGATGCTCCAGAAGATCCGCAGCTCGCCGGCGCCGTCGACGAGGGCCGCCTCGGTCAGCTCGGCAGGCAGGTTCTGGAAGAACGCCCGCATCACGATCACGTTGAACGCCGACGCGCACACCGGGACGATGAGCGACCACAACGAGTTCAACAGTCCGAACTGTTTGACAGCGAGGTAGGTCGGGATCATGCCCGCCGAGAAGAACATCGTGACCAGGACACCCATCAGAATGACCCGATTGAACAACATCCCGCGGCGCGAAAGCGCGTAGGCCAGCAGCGACGTCACGGTGAGCGAGATGAGGGTACCCATGATCGTGACGAAGGCCGAGACTCCCAGGGCCCGGGTGACCTGTCCGCCGGTGAAGATCACCCGGTAGGCGATCAGCGAAGGATTCTCCGGCCAGAGCACCAGTCCGCCGCCACGACTGATTTGTCCGGAGTCGGCCAGCGAGGTCGAGATCACCATCACGAACGGGCCGATGACGAACAGGCAGCAGATCGACAGCGCAACGACCTTGAGTGCCTCGAGCCGCCGTGCCGGCCGGTGGCCGACGTACAACGTCGCCTTCGCGGATCTCCTGTTGGTGACGATGCCGTCGGTGTCGCTCACTTGTCCTCCTTCTGGTAGAGGCCGGTCTCGCCGAAGAGGTGCGCGATCTTGTTGGCTCCAAGGACCAGCAGCACCGCGATGGCACCCTTCACCAGACCGACAGCGGCCGAGACTCCCCACTCACCGCCGACAATGCCGTTGTTGTACACGTAGGTGTCGAGCACCTCGGAGACCTGCAGGCCGACCGCGTCCTGCTGGAGCACGATCTGCTCGAAGCCGACCGACAGCAGGTTGCCGATCCGCAGAACGAGGATCAGTACGACGACCGGAACGATGCCCGGCAGCGTCACGTGCCACAGCTGCCGCCAGCGCGACGCGCCGTCGACGGCGGCCGCCTCGTACAGGTTCGCGTCGATCCCGGCCAGCGCGGCGAGGAAGAGGATCGTGCCCCAGCCACAGTTCTTCCAGATGTCCTGCAGGATCAGCAGCGGTTTGAAGAAGTCGGGGTTGCCGATGATGTGCGGCTGGCCTGCCCCGATGGCTGTCATCACCTGCTCCAGCGGCCCACTGAACCCCAGTACGTGCTGGAACAGCGCCACCACCACGACCCAGGAGAGGAAGTGCGGCAGGTAGAGGATCGACTGAACGATCCGCTTGAACCGCTCGGACACCAGGCTGTTCATCAGCAGCGCCAACGCGATCGGTGCCGGGAACGTGAAGATCAACTGCAGGAGCGTGATGATCAACGTGTTCGCCACCGCGTTCCGGAACGCCGGGTCGCTGCTGACCAGAATCCGGAAGTTCTGCAGCCCGACCCACGGCGACTCGAGGATCCCGACGTACGGCTGGTAGTCCTTGAACGCGATCACGTTGCCCAGCAGCGGCAGATAGGTGAAGCACAGGAGCACCGCTGCTCCCGGCAGCACGAACAACAACAGGACCCGGTCCCGCCGGAACCGCTGCCAGAACGTCTTGCCGGTCGGCGACGAGGGGACGGCATCGGACATCGACGCGTCAGATGCTCTTGGTATCTGCACCATCTTGCTCATGCGATTCCTCTCGTCGTCGGATGTGGGTGCGTACGTCGGCCCGGCCAAGGAAGGTCGCCACCTGCCGGGTCGACGCCGGAATCAGGCGTCACTCGTGCCGCGGGACGCGATGACGCGACTGATCTGGTCGGATTGGCCGGGAGAGAGGCACTCGTGGTCGGCGAGACACCAGTTCCCCGCCAGGTGCCCTTCCCGGGCCAGCACCTCGTTGACCCCTGCGATACTCCCCATGAAATCGTTGGCCGCATCGAACACCGCGGCATTCGCGTCGGTCAACCGCGCTCCTCGCGCCAGCAGTTCGAGCGGTACCGGCTCATCGGCGCGGACGATTCGTCGTACCTCCGCATGCAATGCCACCGCCTCGTCCGTCCACACCGCCCACTGCCCGAGCAGCCCGCCGACAATGTGCACCGTCGTTCCGGCAAAGCGGTACGGCGTCAACAGGTCCGCGACGATGTTGTCGTCGTTGCCGGTGTAGAGAGCGATCTCGTCGGCGCGGCCCGCATCGATCACCGCGCGGACCACATCCACGGTCGCGTACCGGTCGAAGGGTGCGACCTTGATCGCCTCGACGCCGGAGATTCCGGCGAACGACCGCCAGAAACGGTAGCCGAACCGTCGCTTGCCGATCGCCGGCTGAAGGTAGAACCCGAACACCGGCAGCACTTCGGCGACCGCCCGGATCCCGTCGAGAATCTCCTCGTCGGGCGCGCTCCCCCAACCATGCATAGCTACCAAGGCCAGGTCGTAGCCAAGACCAGCGGCGACTTTCGCCTCGCCGACTGCCTGCTCCGTCGGACCTACGACACCTGCGACCAGCAGCCGACGTTCTGCTTCCTCCGCGGCCAGGGCCAACACGTGATCATAGAGGCCGAACTCGCGGATCTCGAACTGTGTCGTGTGCACACCGACAGCGACACCGCCGGCCCCGCAGGCAACGTAGTACCGGGTCAGATCGCGTTGCCGTCGCTCGTCCAGAGTCTTGTCGGCGCGCAACGCCAACGGGTGGGCGGGGATCACCAGCCCGTCGCGCAGACGCCGGCGCTTCTCTTCGTCAAACATCAGAACCGCCCGTTGCGTTCGGCGAAGTGCGTGGGCTTGTCCAGCAACGGACCGCCGTCCCGCAGCCAGGCCACGGTCCAGTCGAGCATCTGCGACAGGCTGACCGACGGGTATCCGAAGCGACCGAAGCACTGTGCGGCGTTCGCGAGCAGAGCAGTCGGCGACGGCTCGTTCACGAACAGCGGATCCCGTCCCAGCCGCCGGCCGAGTTCCGTTGCAAGCCAGTGAACGGACGCGGTCTCCGGTCCGGTGACATTGAGCACGGTGGAAGGAGTCGAGGCCAGAGTCAGTGCGGAGAGTGCGTACCGGTTGGCATCGCCTTGCCAGATCACGTTGATGGCGGCGGTCGCCAGGTCGACCGGTTCGCCTGCTTCGACCGCTCGGACGATGTCGGTCAGCACGCCGTATCGGCAATCAACGGCATAGTTGAGCCGGACGATCGCCAGCGGCGTGTCGGTGGTTTCGGCGTGGTACGTCAGTACCCGCTCCCGGCCGAGGCACGACTGCGCGTACTCACCGATCGGGCCCGGTATGACCGTCTCGTCGGCGCCACCAGAGGTCGCCGGGACCAAGGGATACACGTTGCCGCTGGAGAACGCCGCGATCCGCGAACCGGCGTATCGTCGCACGACCCGGCCAGGCAGGTAGGAGTTGACTGCCCACGTGGTGGCAGCGTCGAAACTGGTACCGAACTTCCGGCCGACCATGTAGACGACGTTGGCCGCGTCTGGCAGCGACCCGAGCGCCTCGTCGTCGAGTAGATCAGCCGAGATCGTCCGTACGCCGGAGTCCTCGAGCTCGACGCGAGCCGCCGGATCGGAGAACCGCGAGACCGCGTACACCTGACGATGACCCGGCAGACGGTCGAAGACCGAGGCGGCCATCCGGCCGAGACTGACGCCCATCTTGCCGGCGGCACCGAGCACGACGAGGTCTCCCTCGATGCTCGCGAGGTCGGACACCAGGCGTTCAGCAGGCTCGTACACCCGGCTCGCGATGTCGTGCAGCGATGACGTCGTCGAGCCTGTCATGACCCAGCAACCAACGTCCGCCAACCGCTCTTGCCGGTGCCCTTTCCCTTGATGTACTTCACGCCGCCGTCGATATCCGAGTACTCCGACCCGGGCGGCGCCGGGACAATCCCTTCGGGCTTGCCGCTCCCCGTGATGCGGATGTATCCACTCGTGGGTTCCGCCGCAGCGAGATCGAACGCATCCGCCGGGCTTCCTTGAAAGTCGAGGTCCAAGACCCGGAAGGCACGCGGCGCGGGCATGTCCACGATGTCTTCCGCGCGGACGCCGCCGTAGATGGTCGACACCACGTTCCTGTTCTCGGCGGTATCGCCACTGGTGATGGGGAGCGTCTGTACCCCGTGGAGCTGGGTGGGCTCGGCCTGATCGTCGAACGCATACCCGCCGTCGATCGTGACGTTGTCGACGGCTCGGATCTCAACACCGGCCCCGCCGTTGTTACTCAGCTTGGGGTGAGCGATGTGCACTTGGTCGGTGAGCTCGAAGTAGTTGAGGACAACGATGCCCTTGCCCTTGTTGTTGCGGGCGATGTGGTCAGTGAGCGTCAGTCGTTGCACCGCGCCGGTGAGGAACCCGGTGAGTTCGTTGTCGCTGGTCTCCACGCCGATGAGATGAATGTCGCGCGGCGTTTGCGGCACGAGATTCGTACCCATGAGGATGCCGTGTCCGCGGTTGTGCGAGTACTGGCCGCCGATGACCTGGATGTTGGTCGATGGCGTGCCGACTCCCGGCGGGTAGCCGTCGCAGGTGATCTGGAGACCGGCTCCTTGGTTGTGATGCCCGTGGCACCCGATGAACATGATGCTGTCGGCGCCGGACACGGCGAATCCCGGCTGGTAGCCGAGGGAGCCGGAGACGTTGCGGGCCTCGCATGCCTCGACCCGGATGTTTCTGGATCCGTTCGCGATGTAGTACCCGGGCTTTGCGACCCCGTCCACGACACAGTTGCGGATCACACCGGTCGTGCCCTGCGAAGTTGCGATGCCGTTGGTGAAGCGTCCCCGCGCCGTGAGTTTCTCCGGGTCCCCGATGACCGTGACGTTGTCCAGCAAGAGATCGATCGAGTTGTTGAAGATGATGATGCCGCCGTTGACCGGGCCGTAGCCCTTCATCGCACGGAAGGTGAGGTCTCTGACGTGGACGTTGTAGACGGGGTCGACACCCCGCTGCCCATTGGCCTTCGGGCGATTGACCATGAGGCCGAAGTAGTCCATCTCGATGGAAATGGACGCGGCACCCATGCCGCGCAGGTAGAGCCCATCAACTTCGGCACGGATAGCCTGGTTGATTACGTAGTCGCCCTGCGGGATCCGAACGGCCTTGGTGGTCGCTGACGCCGCCTTGACGGTGTTGATCGCGGCTTGGATGGCGCACCAGTCGATCTCGTCGGTGAGTGCTGTGGCGTGGGGGTAGATGGCCCGGGCCTCGGTCAGCGTGGTGAACCGCTGCGAGAGTGGGTGGTTTGCGCCGTCGCCGATGGTTCCGAACCAGCCGGTGTCGATCTCGTTGTCGAGCAGGATCCGGTGGTAGCGGGCGGCGTTGGCGCCGACGATCACGGTTCCGTAGTTCTCGGCCGAGGACGTGTCCTGGGCGAGGTAGCGGAACGGTCCCTCGAGTCCTGGATCGGTGAGGAAGTAGACGGTGTCGGCGCTCGGCGTGCTCAGGGCACGCAGGTCGGCCATCGTGAGAGCCGTGGCACCCGCAGCACCTGTGACACTGGTGGCACTCGTGGGGCTGGCCCACGCCGGCTCGGCGCCCGCGAGAGTTACGGCCGGCACGGCCCCCAGGCCGATTGCCGCTAATATCCGACGTCGATCGACTGAACTCATGGCGTCATCCCTCCGCGTTGCTGATAATCGGTTGCTGATCTCGGCGATGCACTCAGGTGATGCACTCAGGCGCTCCCCTTGGCTATTGCCGCAAAGCACCGGGTGGCTTGTGCTTGGTGCCCGGGGACTCGATTGGCACGCGACGCATGCAGCGGCTTTCCCTCGGAACCCTTTGAACCACTTGGATTGCGAGGAGTTTGGCTCGGCCGTGTTTGCCTGGTCAAGACCACCCGAGAGCGACAAAACCCCCTCATATCGAGCCCCTGTGCAGGAAGTAACTTCCCAGTCCCGCGCGGATCTCACGGGCGGCTCCACTCGACTCCAGCGCCGTCAACCACATCCGCCACGATCCGCCACCGTGTAGAAAAGGACTTAGCGCACACGGCGCTCCAACAGCTCGCATATCACGTTTCCGTAACACCTTGGCGACCCGCCCCGGCGGTACACGAACACCCAGACGAAAGGTCCGAGTGCAGCCGCAGCCCAACCGAGGCCAGTCGTTGGGCGAGCGCGTCCCAGACCTGTTGGGCCTGGCGCTCGGTCACGCAATGCACCACCGCATCATCGGCATACCGCTCGAGCTGCACTCCCGGGAACTCCCGCGCGAGGAACAGGTCAAACGCGTAGTGCATGACCAGGTTCGCCAGCACGGCGAGACCGCTGACCCGGAAGCGGGGCGACGCTCGGTGTACTTCAAGGAGGCGGCGCCGTTCGGCGATGGTGGGTACGGCGTTCGGGTCGGGTGGGCGCCGGTTCACGGTGCATCCGCCGAAGCCAAGTGAGAGGTCACGGCATCGACGGTCACCTCAGCGGACGGCAGTCAGAACCCCGTTAGGGAGATCCAGGAGTGTGCAGCGCGCTCAGCCTCCTGCCTTCGGCCCGAACCTGAGCAGCGGAACGTCATACAGATCGGGCTGGCGTGGGCGGGAGAAGGTGGGTGCGGCTACCTCGACCAGGTACATCTCGGTGAGGAATTGGACAGTAGCCCCGAGGAGGTGACTTGTGTAGCCCGTGGCGGAACGGGACTTGAGGCCGACCGAGGTGTGGATGTGCGGCAGGATCTCGTTGGTTGCATCGTCATACGCGAGGGTCCCGCCGCCTAGGGCCTCAACGTACTCGAGGTTGACGGAGCGCCAAACGGGGGCTTCAGGGTCCTCGAGGCGTTCGCAGGTGCCGACGAGTTCGACGTCACGGAAGCCGGCAATGAACATCGGGATGAAGCCCTGGCGGATGTCGTGGCTGCGGCAGAAGTCGGTGAGGGAGGTGTAGAAGTCCTCGCCGTGGTCGAAGCGGACGGCGAAGGTTCGGCCGGGGGTGACCTCGGCTGCTTGCACTGGCTGCTCCTTCAGGGATTCTGAGGTTGGTTGACGTTGGCAACGTAGCGGAGGGCCGCCATGAGGCCGTCGGTGGACACCAGACGGCTCCGTGGATGAGCGAGTCCGTCGACGCCCGCCGATGCGAGTTCGCGGCAACGGGCGGCGAACCAGGTCCACGGGACCTCGAGGTAGGTGGCCATCGCCTGAAGCCGGCCCGCAGGAGACGGGTGAGCGATGATCGACTTCGTGGCGGCATGGCCCGCGATCTCACGGTAGGCGGACCATCGCGACGACGGCGCGTCAGTGTCGACGTACCAGAGCCCAGTGCCACGCAGCCAGTTGGCAACGATGAGATCGTCCGCGACGACGAATCCCTCGATCTCGCCGAGCTCGGGCTCCGAGCTGATCTGGACTTCTACACCATGCGCCTCCATCAATGCCACCGCAAGCAGTGCAAGAACACGCTCGTACCTGGGCGACGCGCGGACCTCATGCTCGGGGATGCAGAACCCGCGGCGCATGTTCGCGTATCTCGCGGCCGTGTGCCGAAGATAGGTGAGTTTGTGTGTCCACAGGAGCCACGCGGCAGCCTCCTCGCCGCGTTGCTCCCGGCTCCAGAAGAACGGATCGGTGGTCAGCCTCGGCAAGTGTCTGATGATGTGTCGAGCGCAGAAGTCCGAACCGAGCCACTTGCTCGACACATCGTTCAGCTTTGGAACCTCGCTCAGCGTTGCCGAGGACGCCGAGCGTTCCTCATAGTGCGCAAGCAACTGCTGATACGAGTCCAAACGACTGTCGTCGGCCAGGATCGCGGAGTCGGTGTTGCTGACGGCCCACACGACCCCGATGGTCATGTCATCCAGGCGGTAGGCATTCGGCACGCGATGTGACACAGAGCGCCGTACGGCGCCAGCTGCGAACTCGCGGCCATCCGCAACATGAACGACAGGCCCGTCCTCGGCGACCGTGTGCGTGACGAGCAACGTGCGCCGATGCGGCCGCGCAAGGCTCGCAAGCAGCTCGGACGAACGCTCGAGCACGAGTCCACCGTCGACGAGCACCGAAGGCGCCGTGACCGCGGCTAGCTCTGCCCCTTGGAAGAAGCGACCACCAGGCACGTCGACGAAGCTCACATCGGGCGCATCATGGCCGGCCAGCTCAGCTAACGCGATGCTCCGCCTGGTGGCATCCCTCTCGTCCACAGCACGTGCCCGCCGATTCTCGAAGCCCAGCTCAGCGTCGCCGGCAACACCCAGTACCTCACGCAGCGCGGCTCGCACACTGACGATCGGCCACGAATACCAACCACGCTCCCAGTCCGAAACCGACTTCGAGGTGACCGCTCCCGGCCGACCGGTGGACCGCAGGAGCGCTGCGTTCACCTTCTCGGCCAGCTGCGCCTGCGACATCTCGCCGCGCGCACGCCTCAGCTTCCGATTGGGCTCCCGCTCAGAATCAGTCACTGCCCCTCTCGCTTCCTCTTCGTTCGATACGCTGAGGATGCTATGAAGGAAAAGGACGGCGCGCGGGCGCGACAGGACGTGTCCGAGACGTCCCGCCTACGCTCAAGACGTCCCAAGATGTCATAAGTTAGGTCTATGGCCAACGAGCGACTACGAGCCGCGATTCTCGAGAACGGCTTGACCACACCCGCGCTCGCAACGGACCTCGGCGTCGACGTCAAGACGGTTGAGCGCTGGGTCAATGGTCGCACACCCTACCGGCGCTACCGCTACGCCGTGTCCAGCCGACTCGGCGTCGACGAGGGCTACCTCTGGCCGGACGCACTCACCAAGGACCAGGTCACTTCTGCCTCGGCGAGCGAGATCGTGGCCGTGTATCCGCACCGCTCTGAGGTGCCGCGGGACACCTGGAGACGACTGTTCGAGTCGGCTGACGAAGAGATCGGCGTCCTGGTCTACGCCGGCCTGTTCCTCGCTGAGGACGCGGGGCTGCACCGGATCATCCGCAAGAAAGCGAAAGCCGGCGCTCGGGTCCGATTCCTCGTAGGCGACCAGCACGATCCGCACGTCGCCGATCGAGGCGAGCAAGAACGCGTCGGCGATGCGATGGCTGCCAAGATTCGCAACGCACTTGTCCTCTACCAGCCGCTTCGCGAGATCGAGGGGGTCGAGTTCCGCAGTCATCGGACCGTCCTCTACAACTCGATCTTCAGGGCCGATGACCAAGTCCTCGTCAACACCCACGTCTACGGGGCCGGCGCGTCTCATGCGCCGGTCTGGCATCTGCGCAAGGTGGCCGGCGGCGAGTTCGTCAGCGTCTACCTCGAAAGCTTCGAGCGAGTCTGGGACACCGCCGTACCGCTAACGGAGGACTGATGCCACGACGTGTCGACTACTACGACGACCCGGCAGCGCCCGCCGCGAACAGCATGGTTCCGTCGGTGAACGTCGTAGTCGAGGACGACGCCGGGCGGATTCTCATGATCCGTCGCTCCGACAACGACAACTGGGCGGTGCCTGGCGGCGCGATCGACCTCGGTGAGTCGATGGCGCAGGCCGGCGTACGCGAGACGGTCGAGGAGACGGGCATCGAGTGCGAGATCACCGGCGTCGTCGGCATCTACACCGATCCGAAGCACATCATCCTCTACACCAGCAACGGTGAGGCCCGGCAAGAGTTTTCCATACTCCTCACCGGGCGCTTCCTCGCCGGCGAGCCGACGCCGAGCAGCGAGAGCACCGAGGTGCATTGGATCGAGCCAGCTCGCCTCACCGAACTCAACATGCACCGCTCGATGCGCCGACGCATCAACCATTACCTCGAACGGCCGTCAACGCCCTACTTCGACTGAACGTCCCCGCGCCACCCGGACTTGCATGCTGCGAGTCGAATGCCGGAGCTGCGGCGCTGACCGTCGAACCGATCGATGTACCACATGATCGGCCGGGTACCGAGCAAGAATCTCCGCGATCCGCTCGTCGACCGTCGTCGGTACGCCGTCAACCGCCGTACGCAAGTCGCAGTACGTGAGCGCGTCCAGCAGTCCGGCGGGCGGCGCCTCGAATTCGTCGCAAACCGCCGGCATCCCGCGCTCCTCAGCCTCGATCGCAGCGCCGGTGTGATGCGCTACGAGCTGGCAGACGGCCTCCGGCACGTCCGGCAGGCAGCGCAGGTACCTCGCACCGTCAAGCGAGTGGAACCCACTCAGCGACAGAGACTGCGCATATCCGATGTCGTGCAGCCACGCAGCTGTCTCGATCAGGTCAGAGTCCTCGCCAAGGACATCCGCGAGCGACCTGGCCCGCTCCGCCACGCCTTGTGTGTGCGCCCAGCGCCGTGGGAACTCATGCTCGAGAAGTCTTCTCGCAATCTCCCGAGCGTCGTTAGGTTTGATCACGTCCTCGACGCTACGTCAGATTCCGAAGGACATGACAGGACGTCTGCCGGAAATCTCGGGACGTCTTGTTCCACTGACCAGTTCACCGGATCACCGCGGATGCCTCGTTCCAGACCCTATCGAAGCTGGACATGTAGAAGTCGAACATCTCCCCCTGGTCCGCCTTGAGCAGGTGGTAGACCGGCGTGCGGGCCGACGCGATGCCGTGCAGGTGCTGATTCACGAGGACCTGGTTGTCGACGCGATAGATCGAGTTGTACAAGAGCACATTGTGCAGACGCAGTTCCACTGAGCCCGTTGCCACGAGAGGTCGAACGCGCAGAATTGAGTCGCTCATGCTGTCGGAGAGCGCCTCCTCGTCATCCTCCTCAGCTCCCGCTCGCGTGAGGTCCAGACGACCTGGATCTCCGAGCGCGAGCGCCACCTTCAGCCCCTGGGCGCCTTTGTCTGCGAAGATTCCAAGAATCCGCGAGTCCTCCATCAGGAACCTCGCACTGTAGGCGAGCACGTTGATCTCTCGCCGCGCATTGGCGAACATCGAGAGCCAGGCATTCTGCGAGATGAGTTCACGCCGCGGATAGGCACCCGCCAGCTCGGTCGGCGCAGACAGCCCTGGCGCGCGGAGCTCCGGCCAGATGGCGCCTTCATCGACCTGGAGCAGCCATGCGAGCTGGTCTCGATGCCTGGCGTACGGCAGCCTGCCGTCAAGCCAGCGCTGAACCGTTTTCGGGTCGACGCCGAGGCGTGACGCCACGTCTGCGTCCGACAGTTGGGCCTCGAACAGCGCTCGCCGAAGCGTGTCGTTCACCGAATCTCCCGCCTTGATGCGACTCGAAAGGTCCCTAGTCGTCCCAGCGAGGCTAACACAAGAAGTCCCAAGACGTCCCGGAATTGGGGTGCCGCCGTCCCTTATGTCCAGACCACTCTTTGAGTACCCGATCGACGCCATGCAGGGCCTAGGGAGTGAAAAGGGTGAACGAGGCAACAACGGCGGATGCGACAGATGTCCCGATGCAAGTCCGCGTATGGTTCGGCCGGTTCGCGATCGTGGACTCCACGACCAGCCATCGCGCAGCACCTGCCCAGGCGCGTGCGCTCGGCCGACGGTTCTCCGGCCTGCGAGTCACGATCGAGCCGGACGAGTCCGCGACCGTCGGCAGCGCTGGATCGATCCGATGAACGTACGACGTGGAACCGCAGATTCAGGCGCTACGAAGCGCGCTCGACCTACCACTGCGCCAGTGGCCAGGCTGGCGACCTTCGCAAGCCGACCGCACTCGCTGGTGGCTGTTGCATACGTACGCCGGTATCCGTGGATGCATGATCACGAATACGGCCTTCTCCATCGACGACTAACGACAGCCGCCGAGCAAGCCGGCTACGCACTCGGCGCGATTCACGTCGAGGAGCTCCCGACGGATCCGCGGGCGTTCGAAGCACTCCTGAAGTCGGTGGCGGCGCCCGACATAGGCGCAGTGATCATCCCATCGAAGGCACATCTGGGCCGCTGGGAGCAGATGGGTTCCAAGTACGAGCAACTCCGTCGATCGACGACGGCCGAGATCATCGTCCTCGATCCCACCTGAGCGAAACGAGCCCGGATCCTCTCCCCCGGCGGGTCAAGTTCCTCAATGCCCGCCTGGCCGTGCTCGTTCCACCGAGTCCTCGTCCGTGAGACCCCCGATGATCCCCTGCGCGTCTCGCGGACGAGGACTCTCACCCCCCAGCAGGCGGGCGAGCGTGCGGACCACCTGACCGCGCTCGCCCGCCGTTCCAGCGGCCAGGGCAACCTTGTCGTTGCATCGCTAAGGCAACTGGCGGCACGTCCGGTCTGCTATTCGTCGACGCGCTCCATCAGCTCGACCCACTCGAGCACGGCGCTCCTTCGGTACCGCACGTAACGCCCGGCGCGAATTCCGCGTGGGCCGTAGTTGTGAGTTCGCCAGGCGTAGAGACTGGCCTTCGGCACCTTGAGGTATGCCGCGAGCTCATCCATGTCCCACAGTGGATCAGTGGTGTCCGGAGACTGCATCGTCACCTCCACCGTTTGTGCCCCGAACCGCTGGCCCCGGCGATTTGTTCGCGAGCCTCGTCGCAACTCCTGCTACTTGCTCGTTCTCGGCCTTGATGACCCTGCGAACATGACGCACCGTCCATCCGAGGATCTCGGCAGCAGCGTCGGCGCTTCCGCAGACTCTCGCTAGTTCCGCTGCCTCTGCAGCCGACGCTTCCTCGGCTGCCTGAACTCGTTCGTTGTGGCGCTGGGCTGCGAGCGATCTCGCCTTGACCGCTCGGTCGAGCTCAGCCTGTGCCTTGGTCGCACGCGCAGTCGCCGCCTCGATGCGTGCTTGTCGTTGCCGCGCACGGCGGAGTGCCGCAACTCTTGAACTGGTCATGTCGACTCACCATCACCAGGCGGGTCCATCAAATGGTCGCTCCGTCGCGTCGCGGCGGAGGGCCAGTTGATCGAGAGCCGACGCATGTCGCTGGCTCGGCCCAGCGCGGCGAACGTGGCGATCAACCGATTCGATCAGCCGGCGTGAGACCGACACCACGCGCGTGCCCGTCCGCTCGATGACCTTCTCAGGCTCACGGCGGTTAACAGCGGCCGCCCAGCTCGCGATGTACTGGAAGGACGATCCGCCGGCCGACCACCCGTGGTGCGCCATCAGGAGGTACGCGACAGACTCGGCCTCGACCTCGCGAACTCCCCGGCACATCACGTCTTCTGGCGAGGCCATGGCCCGCGGATTGTGCATGCGCAGGCGCGCGACCTCGTGCGCCAGCCGGGCAACTGCCGTGATGTCCTCCAAGCCGTTCCTGATGGTGACGGTTCGCGCCTGGTGGTCGGTGATCCCATCGAGGTTCCTGTACCCGGGATCGCCCTCGACGAGCATGAGCCCGGCGGAGTGGATCTCGTGCGCCAACGCTCGCCAGAGATCGCTCAGGGATGCCCCACCGGCCGGCGCGCTCGCAGGCAGTAGGGCCGGACCATCGGTCTGTGAAATGTCCCAGACCGACGCGACCTTGAAGCCAACCAGTCGACCGCCACCGCGCGCAGATCGGCCTCGTTCGAGTTCCAACTCGGCATCGCTCGCCGCGTAGACCGTTCTCCTGCTGCCTTGCTGGATCACGGGTGCCAGGATCCGGATCTCCCGGTTCTGCTCGTCGGCCGAAACTGTCCGCCCGAGCTTCCGCCAGACTTCCGACCTGGCCACCTGACTCGCATACGGCATCTGGAGTGTGATCAGCACGACGTTCCGGAAGCTGTAGTTGCACAGCGCAACGGAGGCATCCAGCCATCGGACCCATTCGACGCCCGAGCTGTGCTCACGGATCGCCGTATGCAGCGCATCGCGCAGCTCCTCGGCGGTAACTCTTGTGTGTTCCATCGATCCTCCAAGTTGAGTCGGAGATAGCTCAACGTTCGGGACCCGATGGATCTGTGCTCGCGAGCATCAGCTCGATTGATCCAGGCGGCTCAGTCCAGCGCCATTGCGACCTGTCGACACTCGGTGGGTCGCTGAAATGCTCAGGGCCATACGCCCGCCACAGGTCGGAGGTTCCAGCGATGGTCCGCGCAGCTTCTGCAGCGGCTGACAGTTGCCCCGTGAGGTCTGCCAGGTCCGCACTCAACTGATCGAAGCAGGACGCCCGATTCGTCCGCACCCACCATGGCTGCGGGTACTTCAACCGCCAGTGTGTGGGCCGTTGGTCGAACCAGGGGTCGCGCTTGGCGAGTTCGACCTTGGGGACGTACAGCCGCCCACCTTGAACGAGCCAGGCCACGGTCTCTTGATGAACCGTCGCCACTCGAAAGGCCGAGTTCATCAGTTCATCGATGACGTCTTGAACGACCGCCAGCGATCGGCTGTCGACGAAGAGGGCCCGAGGCCCCTTCAATCGCTCGCCGTCTGCCATCCACGCTCTCAGCGCGTGAAGCAGCTCGACAAACGACGCTTCGGCAGCTCCGTCACTGCGACCGCCCGTGTCCGAGACACGAGTACGCCAGGACGACGTGACACGCTGCGTCGCCGCGCCCGCCGTATGTAGGGCTTGCAGCAGGTCGCGAGGCGCCCTGGCGGTGGGATCGCGCTTTCTAAGGAGATCAGCCAGATGCAGGCAATAGCCAATGACCGTGCGCAGCTGCGCGGTGGTCGATCGGAGATCGCGGCTCAAGACGCTGGCAGGAGTCGTCGCGTCATGCGTGGACTGCCAGCGCGCTGCCAGCAATATCACCCGAGACGGCTGGTCGACTGCCGCCGGCGGCAGCCTCGTCGCAACCTTGCCCAAGGCGCCGATGTCCGGCGAACCTAGCTGGCGGTGAAACTCGAGTTCTTCGAGTACGTCGACCAGGTGTCGGAGGAGCCTCACGCTCCTATCGCGATTCCGCATCTGATTGCTGGCCAATCTCAACATCACCGCTTGAGCTGCTAGGCCGGTGATCGATGAGATCTCAGCGCGGGCCGCGGCTAGGGCCCCCTTACCCTCGAACGCACTGCGCGTGCTCCGATTCTGCGTGGCGAGAAGGTCACCTCCAGCGCCAATCGACCGGGCGAGCGCAGCGAAGGGTCCCTTCGCTGTGAAGGCGCACGAGTCCGTGAAGTCCTTTGAGATCAGTTCCAGCCGCAGCCAGCGGAAGTGATGGCGTGCTGCAGTCAGCGTCGCCTGCCAGCCGGCGATCAGGTGTGTGGGGTCGGCCGCGGCGAGGTTGTACGCGACCACCGCGTCCCTCCGCGCGACTCGGAGGAGGTCCTCATACGTCGCGCGCATCCCGGACCATCCGGATGTCGGCGGCCGCCGCCCTCAACGCATCGGCCAGAGCGAGACGCCAGCTCAGTGCGTCGATCGGTACCTCGAGCCGATCGACCTCGCTCGCCGCGTCATCGAGCAGCTCAGCCGGGGCCCCTTCCAGCTCTCCGTCACACGGCTCGTACGGCACGCCCAGCAACTGAAAGACCCGAAACCTACTGAAGGCCGTCATCGCCCACCGACCATCAGGCTCCTTCACCTCCAGCACCTGGACGCTTGTCTCAGCCTGATTCACCGAATCTGCAACCCGTGCCGGTACTTCGAACTTGTTCATGTGTTTCCTCTCGTCACAGGAAAGATGGCCCGGAACACACTCGGATCGACCCGGCGCGAACGAATCTGTGGATAACCGCCGGACACGTCCGAGAGTTCAACGTTTCGGGGCCTGTCGGCGGCGCTCGAAAACTGAACACTTTCGGCGGTGAAAAGTGAGCACTCGACGATTGGAGAGTGATCACTTTGGAGGACTGGGCGCTGATCAGGAGGTTGGCGGCTGAGGGGGTGCCGAAGGCGCGGATCGCGGAGCGTTTGGGGATCTCGCGGACGACGGTGATCAAGGCGGTGAACTCGGACGCGCCGCCGCGGTATGTGCGCAGGCCTGGGCCGACGTCGTTCACGGTGTTCGAGCCGGCGGTGCGGGCGTTGCTGGCCGAGGTTCCGGACATGCCGGCGACGGTGCTGGCCGAGCGGGTGGGGTGGACGGGGTCGATCCGGTGGTTCCGTGAGAACGTGGCACGGTTGCGGCCTGAGCATCGGCCGGTCGACCCGTCGGACCGGTTGGTCTGGTTGCCGGGTGATGCCGCGCAGTGTGATCTGTGGTTCCCGCCGCGCAAGATCCCGCTCGAGGACGGGACCGCGAAGCTGTTGCCGGTGCTGGTGATCACCGCCGCGTACTCGCGGTTCAGTACCGGCCGGATGATCCCGACCCGCAAGACCGAGGACCTGCTGCTGGGCACGTGGGAGCTGATCCAGCAGCTCGGCCGGGTCCCACGTCGGCTGATCTGGGACAACGAACCGGGCATCGGCCGCGGCCAGCGCAGAGCCGAGGGCGTCGCGTCGTTCATGGGCACCCTGGCCACCAAGCTGGTGCTGCTGCCACCGAAGGACCCGGAGTCCAAGGGCCTGGTCGAGCGCCGCAACGGCTGGTTCGAGACCTCGTTCATGCCCGGCCGGAGGTTCACCTCACCGGGCGACTTCAACGACCAGTTCACCGACTGGCTGACCAAAGCGAACGCGCGGGTGGTGCGCACCATCAAGGCAGCACCGGCCGACCTGGTCGACGCCGATCGGGCGGCGATGCTGGCGTTGCCGCCGATCCCGCTGCACCTGGGCTGGCGCAACAAGATCCGGCTGGGCCGTGACTACTACGTCCGGCTCGACACCAACGACTACTCCGTCGACCCGGCCGTGATCGGCCGGATGGTCGACGTCGCCGCAGACCTCGACCGCGTCCGGGTCCGCTGCGAGGGCCGCGTCGTGGCCGAACACCCCCGCGTCTGGGCCAGAGGAACCACCATCACCGACCCGGTCCATGTCCAGACAGCCGCCTGGTTGCGCAAGCAGTTCCAGCAACCCCGCGCCGACGCCAGCGCAGACGACCTGGCCCGGGATCTGGCCCGGGATCTGGCCCGGGATCTCAGCGACTACGACCGCGCATTCGGGCTCACCGCCGAGGAAGGAATCAGCTGATGGCCGCCACCAAGCCGACCGTGAAGGCCGCTGCGAGCACTGAGGCGGTCAAGCAGATCACCTACCTCGCCGCCGCACTGAAAGCACCCCGGATCACCGAGGCCGCCACCCGGCTGGCCGACCAAGCCCGAGACGCCGGCTGGACACATGAGGACTACCTCGCCGCGGTCCTCGAACGCGAAGTCAGCGCCCGCAACTCATCCGGCGCCCGACTACGAATCCGTGCCGCTGGCTTCGATGCGGTCAAGACGCTGGAGGACTTCGACTTCGATGCCCAGCCCACGATCCGCCAGCAAGTCGCCGCGCTCGCATCCGGTGGATTCTTGACCGAGGCCCGCAACGTCGTGCTCCTCGGGCCGCCCGGCACCGGCAAGACCCACCTGGCCACCGCTTTGGGTGTCGCGGCCGCCCGGCACGGACACCGGGTGCTGTTCGCGACCGCCACCGACTGGGTCACCCGCCTCACCGACGCCCACCGCGCCGGCAAACTCCCCCAAGAACTCGCCCGGCTGCGGCGTTACGGGCTGATCATCGTCGACGAGGTCGGCTACCTGCCCTTCGAACAAGACGCCGCGAACCTGTTCTTCCAGCTCGTCTCGTCCCGCTACGAACACGCCTCATTGATCCTGACCTCGAACCTGCCGTTCTCCAGCTGGGGAGCCGTCTTCGGAGACCAAGCCGTCGCCGCCGCGATGATCGACCGGATCGTCCACCACGCCGACGTCCTCACGTTGAAGGGGGCCAGCTACCGACTCCGCGGACGCGGCATCGACAGCCTCCCCAGCATCCGCACCACCACAGACCAAACCGAGTCCTAGACTGCCCACAACCGCTCACTTTTCAACCGCCGGAACCGACCAGCAATGGAGCGCCGCCGACAGGGCCGCTCCCTGCAGTACGCACGCTGCTGCAGTCGAGGCTCAGGCGACCGGTGCGTCGGCCATAACTGGCCGCAGAGACGCCCGAATCATCTGCTGGAGCGCACGTGCATCAGGGCGTCGGACTTTGCCCTGCGCGTTTAGTGCAACTGGCCGCCAGACAGCGCAACCAGTCGGACGAGTGTCCGAGCCGCCCACTGCACTCGACAGGTGTCGTCGGTCGTCATCGCGGCGAGCGAGCCGGCCCGCGCCGAAATCGCAGCGGGCTCACCGCGCCGAGCATGTGGAACGCGACGACAACAACGGAGTCCGCGGCAACGAACCAGGCCTGCCAACAGCCATCGCAGCGGCAGGGCTTGACTACTGAACCCCTGGCAGAGTTTGCCCCCGCGGCTCACCGAGCACTCGGTCCGGCAGCGTCTTCGAAGATGGTGTAGATTTCGGTGGTGCTGAACCGCGCAGGCGGCCAGAATGCGTCGAAATGCACTCTGACCTGGGGATTTGCTGCTCATCGTCCCTCATCAGTGATCGACACTTCTCAGCGTCCGACGGAGCAGTGACGGAGCAGGCCGGCCCTGGCGACCGCAGAACATCTCGACCTGTGAACCCTCACAAAGGGTACGCAGTGAGTGGGGCTGAACCTCGAGCCACAGCAGCTCCGGGGGATGGCGACGGGCCGGATCGCAAGCATCCTTTCTACAGGTCCGCGGCGGAACCTGGCCGGAGCGACCAGGTTCGCGGCCGTAGACATCGCCCGAGTCAGGCCCGACAGCGCCGCGGCCGGCGCGCGGCGTCGACCGAGTACGCCGTTCCCCCAACCGCGGTGAGCGCCCTACGCACTCGACTGCGTCCTCGTCGTTCTCGCGGCGTTGGTCGGCCTCGCCGCGCTCGTACACTGATCTCCTTGGACACGGCCATGGATTCGACGTCTCATGTCTCCCATTGGGTTGTACCACCGCCCGTGGCCGTGCACAGAAGGAAAGACGTCGAAGCGGCGAGAGCTCAGGTCACGGTCAGGACGGCCGAGGCGTAGTTGTTGCCTCCTTCACAGGTGCCGAGAATCTCGTACCGTCCGGGTATGGCGGATGCCGGCACAGGCATGTCGATGGTCCATGAACCGTCGGGACCTGTCTCCGCGCCGATCCCCTCGCTGCCCTCGCCCAAGAGCCATGGCGCGAAGAGCCTGACTGTCTGGCCGGCAGCACACGGGTCAACACTCGACACATGCGCTGTGCTCCCGGGCGCGACGCCCCCAGGCGCAATGCTCATCCGCAGCGACGGTCCCGTGACCTCGAACTTCCCGGGTTTGTAGGTGAGGACAGTCTGAGGTGTCTCCGGCTCCGACAACGAGTAGACCTGGCACTCCACGACGACGTCGTAAACGCCGGGCGCGGCGTCGTTGTACAACCAGCCGTCCCCGGCCAACTGTCGCTGATACGGAACGATCTCACCTAGGAACCACCGGCCGTGGACATCCGGAATTCCGTAACCGGTGAAATTCAGGACGGCTCCGTTCTCGGCTTTGAGCCAGGCATCGACCTGCTGCGCGTAGCCCGCCGGCGGAGTCGGGCATGGTGTCGACGATCCGACGTAGTAGGTCGATCCGGCCCGGCCGGACGACGGCGTGATGTCGAGCTCCGGCCCGGTCGGTGGCGGTGGAGGGGGCGGTGGAGGGGGCGGTGGCGGCGCCGGGCACAGGTTCGACCGATAGTAGGGATCGAAGTTCGGCCGGAAGAAGCCCTTCCATTCAGCGCCCAGGATGGTGAACGCCGTCTTGAGACCCACTTCGACGTCCGGACCGACGGTGACCGCGCACGATCGTCGGCCGGCCGTGTCGATCGACGCCGCGATACTGCCTTTGACGCCGCCCTTGAAGTACGGGCCGACAGCCCCGTACAGGAAGGCAGCCACGTCGATACCTACGAAGGCGTTGACCGATCCCTCGAGACCAAGGCTGACCGCGTTGTCCGAAGAGGGAACGGTGACGACCGGATACACCAATGCCATGTTCGGCGCTGTCGCACGAACACCACCCGTCAGTGTGCCTGCCGTCGTCGACCGCCACTCGACAGTGACCTTCCCGGTGACGTCAAGCTCGGCGACCAATGCGAAGTCGAGACGTACGGCGACCGGAACGGGCCCGGCAGTGCCCCAGTAGTACCACTGCCCCTTCACGAGATCCCAGGAGATCTTGCCGTGGTCACCCAGTTCGAGAAGTCCGCCGGTGGATGCACTGACGGTCGTCTTCAGCGAGCTGTCGATCACGGCGCCGGCGCGGATCTCGGCCCGGGTCACCTGACCCCAGTTCATGTCGAACTGCAGCGTGGCCGTCGGCGTCACATCCATAGTCCCGCTCAGCGCAACCTCGGCCTTGCGGTTCGTGTTGGGGATCTTGATCTCGCCACGGAGGTCCACTCCGCTGACTCGCAGCGCCTGGGTAGTTGCCCTCAGCCCCTCTGCCGTACGCTCACCCGGAAACGGCAACCTCGACGACACGGCGTTCTGAACCGTCACGCCAGGATCGACGTACGTGATGTTCTCCGAGAGGACACTCAGCGGAATCGTCGACAACCCGTCCGGGACGTTTGTGATGGCATCCGGCATCGTCGCCGCAGAGGTCTGGTACGTCGACGTACCGCCGGTTGTGGTGACCGACTTCACCTTGCGGAGCAACCCATCCGGCGCGACCGTTGACGGGCCGGCGACCAGTACGTCCCCGGCAGCAACCCCGGCAAGCGGCGTGCCGCTGAACACAACTGCCCCGGTCGTGGAATCGAACGTCAGCAGGCGTGCCTGCTCTGCGGCGGTGAGCGGCTCGGCGGCAGGCGACACGGTGACCGCAGCGGGAGTGACACGAAGGACTCGAGGCGGGCTGACAACGGCCGCGGCGCCGTTGAAGGCAGGAGCGTAGGCCCGGTAGAGGTAGTTGCCAGAGTTGCCCGCACTCAGCTCGAACGTGACCACTCCCGCGGCACTCTGCTTGCCGTTGGCAACGTTCCGCCATGCCCCGGCGCGCAGCACCTGGAGGAAGCCGGAACGGCCGGGTCTCACAGGACTGAACTGGAGCCGGGCAGTGACCGATTCACCAGCGATGACGGACCGAGGAAGTTCGAGAACCGCGCGCTGCTGAACGACGTCCAACGGCCGCGCGGCAGACACGACGACCGGAAGAGTCCGAGTTGCCGACGCCACGACACGCACCAGGTAGCGCCCTTCGGCCGGCGCCCGGAGTTGTGTCTTGTAGGTACCGGACGATGAGCTCGACAGCGACGCGACGACAAGCCATCGCGAGCTCTTGGTGGATCGAAGCTGCAGCGAGATGCGCCGCGACTTGCCAGGAACCATGCCGGACCACTTGACGTACTCGCCGGATGCGACAGTCGACGGCGCCAGAACAACAGGCGCCGCGACACTCCCTTGCGACGCGGCGGTCGCAGGTGCAATGCCGAACAGGGTTGTGACAACGACAAGTACGGCGCCCCAGCGGCGCCGTCGAACGTGCGTATTCAATGCTCCCCCCATCCGTGACGCCACCGGAGCTCTCTGGCGTCACGTCCCCCATGCCCAGCCACCCCTGCCGGACAGATCCTTTCAACAGGCTCCCCCGCAGCGTGCCAGCATCGCTGTCAGTAGTCAACGCTCCGCACGACGGCACCGTGCAACACCGCCTTCCCGGTGCGATCTCGCGCTCGGATCCGGTGCTAGCGGCGACTGCCCTGTATTCCCTCTGCTGCCGCGCCCGGGCGGAGCCATGGTCAGGTGGATCCGACCCGCTCGAGACTCCGAAGCGACCGGCCTTGGATGGTGCCCTAGGGCACCACGCGAAATCTCAGGTCCACTGGACAGGTTGGTGTTGCGCGACATCGAGACGAGCGGATCCCTGGATCACGATCTCGTTACCAGCGTAACGTCCGGCCGCCAAGACCGACGTGACCATTACGTGCGAGCCCGAAGGTCCCCCGTGCCATCGGGCTCGCACAGGCCTCGTCGCCGAGCCTCGGCAGGCGTAGACGACCAATGATGTCGTGCGTTTCCACATATAACTGCCCATGTCGGACATACTGCCTCTACAGAACCCCTGCCTGCCATTCGTGAACAGGTTGTAATGCTCGTGCTCGTACAGCCCGACCACGTCACGGTTCCCGTAAACCTGGAACGATGCGAGCTGATCGTTGGCCGACCCACCGAACTTGTCGCCGATGTTCCGGATCCCGCAGCCGGCCGCGTCACACATGCCCTCGTTGCCGACGAAGTGGTTGTATCCGGGCGGTTCTCGACAGCTCAGGCGCTTGTGGCTGCAGCGCCTCGGAACGTCGAACCCCAAGCAGCTTTCAGATCGCCTTCACTCCCGCTGCACCCGCACGTGGAGTCCGCGCGATTCGGAAGCTTCAGAACGAGTGGCCGCCGGACACTTCGTAACGACAGATTAACGAGATTTGCATGGCGCGGCACACACCGTCGCACGCAATCTCATTCATCTTGTCCAATTATCTGCTCCACCTTGATGCAGAGTCACCAGCGATTCGGAATATGCCGCTAGGAAACGATGTCGGTCACGGCATGACAGAACCTCAGTGGACCGCGGCCGTTGACGAGACACACCGTAAAGATCACGCCAATATTCTCCGGAATCTTCGCGTCGAAACCTCGAATGCTGCAGAAACCCGCCCCCTGCGAGTTGCGCAGGTAGGCGAGCTGTTTACCCGTGTACGAGTTCGTGATCGTTCCAACCACACCATAACCGTCGGCCTGCTCGTCACAGACGTTCATGTAGTCTCTTCTCGAGTCGAACACCCCCTTCCCACCCGGATTTCCGTCGCTGGTATAAACCCAGCCGGTGTTTTCGGCGAATGCCGTCTGGGGTGTCAGCAGCATAGCCCCCACGACGACCGCTGCGAGCATCATCTGTGCGGCTCTCTTCGGCCTCAATGTAATTCTCCCATTCTGACGCGCGCCCCGCGAAGCATGCGAGACTCATCACCTCAAGACGTAATGAGAGTAGTTCGAGGATCGCTCCGGTACATCAGTCACTTGACCAGTCCCGTATGTGATATCTGACGTGCGTCTGTTTCACGACGCGGGCGCGCGCTCCGCGATACTCCGGCGGGCGCCAGATCTGCGGACCCCGCATTTGGGTCCACGTGTCGCTCTAGCCGTAGTGAATAACTGTCGAAAGACGGCCTGTCTGGCGTGCACCAGCTGTTGACGGTGTGGTTGGGGATTTGTATCGGCGGGTCGGCCCGGCGGGCGGGTCTTCTCACGAGTAGCTCGCGGTTCGTCGCCAGCGCCAGCGGTCGGACAACACGCCGACGGCCCGCTGGCGCATCGCCCCACGTGTCGGACGTGCACCCTTCAGATTCCCGGTTCGCGCCTGGGACGATATCCGGTCGAACGCCAGATGCCGCTGCTGCCGGATCGGGCCTACTGTCCGATCATGGCAGAGAGAATCCAAGTTATTCCTGAGGCGCCTGAGGCGTACGAGCTGTTGCTGGCTCTCAACCGTTCCGCCGACAGGGCCGCGACCGACGCCGGCGTGGAGAAACAATTGGTCGAGCTGGTCAAGATCAGGACATCGATGCTGAACGGCTGCGTGTTCTGCGTCGATATGCACACGCACGCAGCACGTCATCTCGGCGAGACCGACCGGCGGATCGATCTGCTCGCGGTCTGGCGAGAGGCGGATCTCTACACCGGCAGGGAACGCGCCGCTCTCGCGTTGGCGGAGGCACTGACGAGACTCTGCAGGACACAAGAGGTTCCGGACGACGTCTACGACCAGGCGCTGGCCGTGTTGACTCCCGAGCAGTACGGCGCCATCGTCTGGATCGTCACGGTCTACAACGCCTTCAACCGGTTGAGTGTGTGCAGCCGAACTCCGCTGCCGCCGACGCCGACGGAGGTTTGAGGAATGGCGACACCCGAGTCTGCCTCACCGAAAAGAGGGCACGGGATCCGCGCGGTCGTGACCTGGACCACTTTGTTCGGAGCGGTCTTCTTCATCGTGTTCGGGATCTGGGCCCTGCTGTGGCCGCACAACTTCTACGACACTGTCGCCGAGTTTCCGCCATTCAACCTGCATCTGTTCCATGATGCCGGCGCATTCCAGCTCGGCATCGGCGCTTCGCTGCTGGGCGCGGTTCTCTGGTCCGACGCCGTCTTCGTCGCCCTGCTCGGCGGATCCGTGGCCGCGGTCGTCCATGCGATCTCGCATGTCGTCGATCGAGAGCTCGGCGGCGCTGCGAGTGGGCCTTGGTCGCTCAGCGCGCTGGCCCTCCTGCTCGTGACCGCGACGGCCCTGCGGGTTGCCTCTCGCCGCTGATCCTCAAGAATGGTCCGCATCGAAGACGTTCAGTTGTGCGAGTTCGACCCGGGAACGGATGCCGAGCTTTCGGAAGATATTCTGCAGGTGGTACCCGACCGTGCGGGGACTCAGGAACAGTTGTGCACCGATCTCCCGATTGCTCCCTCCTTCGCTGGCCAGTCGTGCCACCTGCAGTTCCTGCGGGGTCAACTCCGCCTTCGACGCCTCTCCGCCGGTCCGCCGGACGCTCCCGGCCGCTCTGAGTTCGCTCTCGGCCCGACGCATCCACGGTTCGGCCCGCAGTTGTTCGAACGTGTTCAGCGCGGCGCGCAGTGGTCGCCGTGCCTCGACGCGTCGACGTTGTCTCCGCAGCCATTCGCCGTACAGCAACTGAGTACGCGCACGATCGAACGGCCGGGACTGGCCGGTGTCGTCCGCTTCGTCGTGCAAGGCGAGCGCTGCAACGTAGAGCCGGTCGGCATCGTCCGGATCCTCGGCCACCAGCGCACGGCACCGGGCATCGAGCGCGCGTGCGCGGACTGGACCGCTCGATGCCGCCCACGCACTCAGCTGATCCAGATTCTCCTTCACCTCGTCGGCGCGACCGAGCCTGACTGCGGCCTCGACCAGGTCAGGGGTGCGCATCACCGTCACCAACGGATGCTCGATGGAACCGCGGACCAAGGGCCGCGCCTGATCCAAGATCTCTGCAGGCCGTCCGAGACCCAGCTCCAGCAGACTCAATGCCCACCGGCCGAACGCGATGGTCGGAGCGATCCCCCGGGCCTCGGCGTGTCCCAGCGCCAGTGCAGCGAGCTCACGACAGGACTCGACCCGACCGGCAACCGCATCGAGCCATGCGAGCAAGGCTTGGAAATGACAGCTGCGGTTGGTCAGGCCGAGAGCATTCGCCAACTCCAATCCTTCGGTCGCATTCGCCCTTCCGAATTGGTGTCGCCCGACCAGTACGTCAAGCGTTGCAAGCACCTGCAGCGCCAGCACCAGGAGATCCAGGCGTCCCGTGGCACGGCACCTTTGAACAGCGCCCTCGACCGCCTCGATCGCGGCCGCGTCATCGGCGCTCGCCATCGACACCACGGCACGAAGTACGAGCTCCAGGGGCTCCTCCTGCTTACCGGGCAGGTACCCGGCGGGCTCACCCATCGGCCGGTGGCACGAGTCCGCCCCGGAGAGTGTCTCCAGTTGATCGGTCAGTCTCAGAACTGTGCGAACCAACGGGAGACACGGGCTCTGCGGCCGAAGTACGACGGCAGACAGGGCGTGTGAAGCTTGCGAAGCCCGCTCCGGGTCGTTGCTGAACCAGGCGTTCTTCGCGGCATCGACCAGCATGACCGCGGCCAGCTCCGGATCCTCGGCCCCGACTTGCTCCCAATCCGTCATGAGCAAGCGGTGCACCGTCCCCTGTTCGCCGCTGTCGAAGGCTATCTGCGCCCGCAGGCGCCGAATCCGCGCCCGGGTCACCACGAGCTCAGCCAACTGCTCGGCCTCGTCGGCCATCGCCTCGGCCCGCACCGGATATCCAGCCCGGTTGGCCGCATCGGCGGCCCCGACCAAGCGACGCGCCCTACTCTCGGCCAGGGAGGTCAACCGCGCAGACTTCTCCATCGCCACAGCCGCGGACGAAGGGGCGCCCCGCTGCAGGGCCCGGAGGCCGCTGAGTTCCAGCTCCTCAGCAGCAACATCGTCGGGACCTATAGCAGAAGCGGCCAGCTGCCACGCTCTCCTGTCCGGCTCGAGGTCTGGGTCGAGAGCCTCGGCGAGGGCCCGGTGAGCCGAGAGCCGCTCCCCCAGCGGCGCTGACCTGTACACCGCCGCCCGGAGCAGAGGATGCCGGAAGATCACTGTTTGCCCGGCAATCGTGTCGTGCGTCCGTACCAGGCCTGCGTCCACCGCGCTGTCGAGCGCCTCGATGCCCACCCCGAACGTCCGCGCGGCGCGCAATGCCGTGGCGAGGTCGCCGGCGTCGTCGGCCGCGAGCGTCAGGAGAAGCCGATGGGTTGGTTCCTCGATCCTTGCCAGTTGCTTCGCATAATGCCGCAGGATGCACTCGGGCAGCGGCAGTGGACCGACCATCGGATCGATCCCCGCCTGCTGTCCCTCTGACATCGCTCCAGGTAGCTCGGTCAGCGCGAGGGGGTTGCCCGCCGTCTCCCGGATGATCCTCTCGGCGACCTGAGGCGACAGCGCCGGATGACATTGTGCCAGCAGTTCACAAGCAGACTCCGAGTCCAGGCCTTCCACGCGCCTCTCTGTCGTCCCCGGCAGCGGCACAGCGTTGGAAGGACGTGTTGCCACGAGCAACATAACGGGCTCGTCCTGAACGCGATTGGCGACGAACGACAACACATCGACAGTCGGCCGATCCAGCCATTGAACGTCATCAACGAGGCACACCACCGGTTGCTCGCTCGCTGACTCGGACAGCAACGTCAGAGTACCGAGGGTCACTTGCACGGGGTCGGTCGGCCGCAACGGCATCAGTCCGAAGGCGCCGCGAATGGCTGTGGCTTGCGCAAGAGGCAGGACACCGATGCGAGCCAGCAACGGACGGAGCAACTGGTGAAGCGCACCGAACGGCAACTCCGCCTCACTCTGCAGACCGGTGGTGCGGAGCACTGTCGCGCCAACCGCGCGCTCAGCCGCGAAGTCCAGCAGCGCTGACTTTCCCACTCCCGCTACCCCGGAGAGCGTCAACGATCCGCCCTGCCCGGCTCGCGTCCCGTCGATCAGGCGCTCGATCGCCGCCTTCTCCACTCGTCTGCCATACAGCATAGGTGAACGCTACGCTCGACCGACGGTGGCTGATGCGCTCCTCATCAACGTATGAGCCACCTCGCAGCCTGACACCGGACTCCCTTCACCGACACGGGAGCTTCCGAGCTTAGCCCCACGGATTGATCGCGGTATCTGTCATCCGACCAGGCTGCCCCTGCTGCCCGGCCGCGCCATGGGCCCGGTCATCTGACGGATCCGGCTCAGCATCTGGCCGCCTAGGCTGCAAATCGCCCGAGCGTGGGCGTGCTCACACCGCCGTCGGGGTGTCCGTCACAGCCGCATCCCGACAAGGACCACATCGAACGGAGAGAGCTGTAGATCATGAAGATGCGAGCATTCCAGCAAGGCGTGTGGGGCGATGACCCGGACAGTTGCGGTTTGATCGAGGTCGATCGGCCGGTGCCGGCCCCGACCGAGATCTTGGTGAAGGTAGCGGCCGCCGGGGTGAACCCGGTCGACCATTACACCAGGCTGGGTGTCGCCTACAACCGAGTCCTGTCGCTCCCGTTCGTCAACGGCTGGGATGTGGCAGGCGTGGTCGAGGAGATCGGGTACGGCGTCACGCTGTTCCGGCCCGGCGACCGGGTCTTCGGTATGCCCTGGTTCCCTCGGCAGGCCGGCGCATATGCCGAATACGTCACGGCACCCTCGCGCCATTTCGCGCTGATGCCGGCAGGCCTCAGCTTCGTGGAGGCGGCCGCATTACCGCTGGCTGGGCTCACGGCCTGGCAGATGCTGGTGGATGTCGGCCAGGTCCAGGCTGGTCAGCGAGTCCTCGTCACGGCGGCAGCAGGCGGCGTTGGTCACCTGGCGGTGCAGGTCGCCAAAGCCCATGGTGCCCACGTCATCGGCACAGCACGTGCAGCCAAACACCGCTTCCTCGAGAGCCTGGGAGTCGACGAGGCGATCGACTACACGACGAGCGATATCCCGGAAGTGATCCGCGACGTCGATCTCGTGGTTCAGATGTTCGGCGGTGAGCAGGCGTTGCAGACGATGACGTGCCTTCGCCCGGGTGGACTCATGGTCAACAGCCAGGGCGCCTGGACGCCCGGGATGGGCCTGCGGGCCGCAGAGCTCGGTGTCCGCGCCGCTGCCTTTCTGGTCGAGCCCGACGCGGCCGGACTCGAGAATCTGGGCGAGCTGATCGAGGCCGGTGACCTACGTGTCCATGTCGACCGCGAACTCCCGCTGACCGCTGCGCTGGAGGCGCACGAACTGATGGCCTCAGCGAGAACCACCGGGAAGGTCGTACTCACCATCGACCATGAGGAGGGACAGTGAGCACTTTCGTACTGGTACACGGTGCCTGGTACGGCGGCTGGTGCTGGAGCCGCGTTGCGCAGCGCCTGCGCGACGCGGGACATGACGTCTTCACCCCGACGCTGAGTGGTCTCGGCGAACAGGCCGAACCTGGCGCCGGGATGATCGATCTGCGGACCCATGCTGTGGACGTGATGAACGTCCTGCTGGAGCACGACCTCGAAGACGTCGTACTCGTCGGTCACAGCTATGGAGGTCTGGTGGTCCGAGAAGCCGCCGACCGCCTCTCCAGCCGAATCAAGGAGCTCATCTTGATCGACGCGTGGGCAGGCGGTGACGGCGAGTCGCTGGACTCGCTCGCACCCGCCTTCTTCACGGCGTGGGTCAACTCGGCAACGTCCGGAGGACTGATCGCCGTCCCGCCGGCGAGCTCGGTCGGCGTCGTCGAGCCACAGCAGACCGCCTGGCTCGAGGAACGGCTCAGGCCCCAGCCACGGCTGACGTTCTCGCAGCCCACCCGCCTGAGCGGAGCCGTCGACGGCATTCCCTGCCGTGCGATCGTCTGCACGCCCAGCGGACCCATGCCGTTCGCCGGACTGGCCAAGGCGTTCGGCTGGCGAACGGCGGAGATCGCGTCGGGCCACGACGTCATGACTCTCGCCCCGGACGAACTCGCCGAGCTGCTGCTGAAGCCGTGAGCTGACCCCGCTCAGTGGTCGAGCCCCATCGCCCGAACCGCAGCCCGGGCGAGGGCTTCTGCCCGGGCACGTGTGGGCGCCGGCTCCAGCCCTAGCAACCGGCGTCGGTGCGGTTCGCCGAGCAGGAGCGCGAACAGCTGCTCGGCCGTCGCCTCCGAGTCCGGCACGTTCTCGGCGATCAGTTCCGACAGCCTGGCCATGTACCGCTCCGGTCCGCTGGCGTAGAACCCGGCTGCGAGCTCCGGAAACTGCGCGGACTCGGCGATCACCATCCTGTGCAGGCTGATCGCGGTGTCTGAATGCAGCGTCATCACCAACCGGACAGCCAGCGCCTCGAGACCGTCGGATCGACGGTCAGGCAGGACCTGCTGACTCAGTCGGCTCACGACCGCCTCGAACACGGCTGCCTTGTCGCCGACATACGCGTAGATCGTCCTCTTAGTCACTCTGGCCTTCGCCGCAAGGCCGTCGAGCGTCACTCCGCCATAGCCGGACTCAAGGAACAAGTCGATCGCCGCATCGAGAATCTGCTCCCTGCGCGCCGCCCGCTCGTCCCCCGTCGGCCGCCCGCGTTTGCGCATGTCCTCAGCCGCTGCCTTCTTCATCCATTACCTCTCGATCTGTTCCAGCCATCATAATGATACGCTTCAGTGTCATTGTTGTCCGGGCAGCGACGCCGACCGGCGTATGACCCACCTCTCCGGGAAGGACCGAACATGTCCCCTGCCGCGAACCGCACATCCGCGCGGAGCCGGCGAAAGCCACGATCCGAATCGGCCAACGACCACTCCGAGCTCGTCGCGCACTACCGAGAGATGCTCCTGATCCGGCGGTTCGAGGAACGGTCCGCGCGCTCCTACACCGAGGCCGCGATCGGCGGCTACTGTCACCTCAACCTGGGCGAAGAGGCCACCGTCGTCGGGCTGATGAGTGCGCTGGCACCGGACGACTATCTGTTCACCAACTATCGTGAACACGGCTACGCACTTGCGCGCGGCATCGACGCCGGCCGGGTGATGGCCGAGCTGTACGGCCGCCGCGACGGAGTGTCCAAGGGCTGGGGTGGCTCGATGCACCTCTTCGATGTCCAGTCCCGGCTCCTCGGAGGCTATGGGATCGTAGGCGGCCAACTCCCGCTCGCAACCGGCGCTGCCCTGGCGATCGCCTACCGCGGCAGCCACGAAGTGGTCATGTGCCACATGGGCGACGGCACGACAAATACCGGCGCCTTTCACGAGTCACTGAACCTCGCCGCGCTCTGGTGCCTGCCGATCGTATACGTCGTGGTCAACAACCAATTGGGCATGGGCACGACCGTGGCGAAGTCATCCGCCGAACCGGAGCTGTACAAGCGGGCGGCGGCGTACCGGCTGCAGAGCGCGCGGGTCGACGGGAACGACGTGCTCGCGGTCCGGGAAGCCGCGACCCGCGCGATCACAGCGGCCCGCGAAGGCCGCCCGTTCTTGTTGGAGACAATGAGCTCGCGCCTCCGCGGACACTCGGTCGTCGACCCCGCCGCATACCGGACCAAGGACGAGATCGCGGCCTTGCGCGCATCGGACCCGGTGCTCGCACTCGGTGACAAGTTGCTCCAGATCGGCGCCCTCACGGATGCGGGTCGGCAGGAGCTGGACGAGTCGGTCCTGGCGCAGGTGCAGGCAGCAGTGGACTTCGCCGAGGCGAGCCCTGCGCCGGATGTCGGCACACTCTTCAACTACAACTACGCGACACCGGTCCCCAACGACCTCGAGCGCCTTCCTGCGCAACCGCTGTTCACGGCGGCCGGCGCATGACCGTGCTCTCTTACCGCCAGGCCATCCGCGACACTCTCCGCTCCGAGATGCTTCGCGACGAGCGAGTGCTGCTGATCGGCGAGGAGATCGGCGTCTTCGAAGGCTCGTACAAGATCACGGCCGGATTGCTTGCCGAGTTCGGCGAGCAGCGCGTCCGGGACACCCCGATCTCCGAGGAGGGATTCACCGGTGCGGCGGTCGGCGCCGCAATGCTCGGCCTCCGGCCGGTGGTCGAGCTCATGACGATCAACTTCTCTCTGCTCGCGCTGGACCAGATCGTCAACCACGCGGCCAAGATTCACGGGATGTTCGGCGGCCAGTGCCGTGTCCCGATGGTGATCCGTACGCCGGGAGGCGGTGGCCAGCAACTCGGCGCCACGCACTCGCAGAACGTCGAGCTGTACTACGCGTTCGTTCCCGGCCTGAAGGTCGTTGCCCCCAGCAACCCCGCGGACGCGAAGGCGCTGCTGCTGGCCGCGATCCGAGACGACGACCCGGTGCTGTTTCTCGAGAACCTCTCCCTCTACAACACCAAGGGCGAGGTGCCCGAGGACGACGAACCCGCCGAGATCGGCCGCGCGGCAGTGACCAGGAGCGGTAGCAGTATCACCGTGATCGGCTACTCGCGGATGGCCGCGGTTGGCCTCGAAGTCGCCGAGAAGCTGGCGCAAACGGAGGGCATCGATGCCGAAGTCATCGATCTGCGCAGTCTGCGGCCACTCGATCGTGACACCATCGTTCAGTCGGTACGCAAGACGCACGCGGCGGTCGTCCTCGAGGACGACTGGCTGACCTACGGTATCGGCGCCGAGATCGCCGCAACCATTTCGGACGGCGCCTTCGACCAGCTCGACGCACCGGTCCGTCGGGTGGCGATGGCCGAAGTACCGCTCCCCTATGCGAAGAACCTTGAACGCGCGGCGCTGCCATCCGCAGAGGACGCCGCGACCGCGATCCGCCAGACCCTCGCCGCGGTCGCCCGCATGCCCTGAGCCGGATGCTCTGAGAGGACAGATACGAATGCCCGAGATCCTGATGCCACGTCTGTCGGACACGATGGAGTCCGGCATGATCGTTCGCTGGCACAAGCAGGCCGGCGACCAGGTGACGCCCGGCGAGACGTTGGCCGAGATCGAGACGGACAAAGCCGTCATGGAGTACGAGGCCTACGAGGGCGGTGTACTGGGACGCATTCTGGTGCCCGAGGGCGAGGAGGCCGCGATCGGCGACCCGATCGCGATCCTCGGCGACGAGCAGCCGGTCAAGCCACAGGAAGCCCCGCCGACACTAACGCCGCCGCAGGCACAGGCCTCTTCATCCACCCGATCACCTGTCTCGGCGCCGGCTGAACCGCCAGCTCCGGCAGCGACGGATCGGCCGGCGGCCTCGCCGCTGGCCCGGCGGGACGCTCGACAGTCCGGCGTCGACCTGAGCGAACTGATCGGAAGTGGACCCGGTGGAAGGATCATCCGCGCGGACGTACGCGCAGCTGCCGAAACTGCCGCAGCGCCCGAACTCCCGGTCCCGGCCGACCATTCTGCGGCTGTCGCGGTTCCGCTCGGAATGCTGCGCAGAACAAGCGCTCGCCGACTGGCCGACAGCGCCCGGACCGCACCGCACATCTACCTCACCGCGGTCGCGGACGTGGAAGAACTCGTCAAGTGCCGCCAGGACCTCAACGAGCGGCTGCGGGCAGCCGATCGTCAGCCGATCAGCCTGAACGACCTGATCGTCCGCGCCTGCGGGCTCGCCCTGCGAAAGCATCCGGAGGTGAACGCCTCAGTCGCCGACGAGGTTGTGCGTCTGCATTCGCACATCAACATCGGCATCGCAGTGGCTGCCGACGACGGCCTCCTCGTCCCGGTAGTGCGTGATGTCGATCGCAAGTCGATCACCACGACCGCCCAAGAGTCACAGGATCTGGCCGGCCGGGCCAGGCAGCGCCGGTTGCGAGCCGACGAGATGACCGGAGGAACCTTCACGGTCAGCAATCTAGGGATGTACGGCGTGGAGCACTTCACCGCGATCATCAATCCGCCCGAGGCCGCGATCCTCGCCGTCGGCGCGGCGCGCCGCGAGGCCGTCGTTCTCGACGACGGGTCCATCGCCGCCCGGACCCGGATGCGGTACACCCTCTCGGCCGACCATCGAATTCTGGACGGTGCCGTCGGCGCCCGATTTCTCGCCGAACTCACCAGTCTGCTGCAGGATCCATGGCTCATCGTCGCCTGACCTTCCGGTCGAATGACAGATTCGTCGCGCCGTGGTCGCCGATAGTGTCGATCACAGACCGCGGAGAGTTGGAGAGGATGCGTTGTGATGCGAATTCTGGTGACGGGTGCGACTGGGATGCTCGGCCGGGCTGTCGTATCTGACCTGTTGGCCAACGGGCATACCGTCGCGGCGATGAGTCGGCGGGTCCGACGATGGCCGGGGGTCGAACCGGTACTCGCGGATCTCACCGAGGGAACCGGCTTGGAGGCCGCCGTCGAAGGCGCGCAGGCGATCGTGCATCTGGCGTCGGCTCCCTACCAGCGCGGCTACACCGACGAGGTCGAGGTCCTCGGCACTCAGAAACTCCTGACCGCCGCGGAAGCCGCCGGTGTGAAGCATGTCGTGTACACCTCGATCGTCGGCGCTGATCTCGTCCCGTGGGGATACTTCGGTACAAAGGTGCGGGCCGAGACCATCGTCCGGGCCTCACCCGTTCCGTGGTCGATCCTCCGCTCGACGCAGTTCCACGACTTCGTCGACCAAGCCGTCACCAAGATGTCGCGGATGCCGTTGATGGTCAGTGACCGCGGAGTCGTCGGCCAGCCGATCGACGTCCGCGATGTAGCCGAGCGCGTCACGCATCGTCTGGTCGAAGGCCCCAGCACCGAGATCGAGGAGTGCGGCGGACCCGAGATTCTGGGATTCGACCAGGTGCTCCGGCAGTGGCAGGAAGTCCGCGGCGTACACAAGCCGATCCTGCACCTCAGGATCCCGGGCAAGCTGGGCAAGGGGTTCCGCAACGGCGGTGCCACGACCAACGAGCGAACCGGCGGGATCACCTGGAAGCAATACCTCAGGGAGAAGTACCGGCACGCGACCGGCAGGACAACGGACGAGTCATGACCGGAGACGGCGGACCGCTGGACAGCATCGCCCTACGGCCCATCGCCTCCCACGCGCGGCGGGTTGCCCGGACAGTGGCCGCGCCCAGGCCGGACGGGCCGCCCGATCCGGCAAACCGTTGCCGGCGCACCGTGGTTAGCCTGCTCGCAACGACCTGAGTAGTTCGATCATGAAATCGACGGACGTTCTCGTGGTCGGCGCCGGGTCGGTCGGGATGATCCGACCCGGCTGACCCTGGCATTGTCTGGCTGCTGCGCTCCTCGGCCACACCCGCCGATGCTGCCGCGCGACTCCGCGAGATCTTGTCCCGGCAGGTGGCTCCCTTACTGTCCACGCTCGTGTCCGACCAGGAGATCGCCGAGCTCGACCGACCATCCTTACCTGGTTGAGAACACCGTCATGGGTCGATGTGATCGGTGACCTCGTCGGTTGCCCTGCTCACCAGGACCTCGCCCTCGATCCGTTCCTTCTCAGTGACGCCGTACGCTGCGTTCAGGGCGTCCCGCACCTCGGCGCTGACCTTCATTCCGCGTTCAGCGGCCTCCTTGTCGGGGTACAGCACGATGGTCGTCGCAGTACCGTCACCGGTGTCGATGGCGGTGTAGAGCAGGCTTCCGATCTGTGCAGGAATGCGGTCGGCGAAGTCCGAGCTCACCGATTGCATGATCGACGCGACAGACTTCTCGTTGGTCTCGTAGCGGTAGATGACGGCGTACATTCGTGCCTCCTTCAGAGGATCTTTTCGAGTTCGTCCAGCGCGTTGACGGTCCTGACGATGCCAAGCTCGGCGGTGAACCGGATCGCGTCCCGGATGTCGTCGTCCGGCACGCCCTCGTTCTGGGCGATCCGCACATGCCGCTGGAACGTGCTTCCCAGTGTCTGGAAACACACGTCAGTGGTCATCGCGACCAAGGCACGTTCGCGGACCGACAGTCGCTCCTCCGACCAGGATCTGCCGACGCGGGAGAGGAGGAACTCGTTCATCCACGGATCGGCGCAGGCCGGCGCCGGGTCAGGTTGTCCCGGCCTGCCGGCATCGACGGAGTCGAGGGCCGCGTCCAGTGGGACTGCGGTGTCCAGCCCCAGACTCCTGGCGATCTCGGGCAGCAGGCCGAGTGCATCGGCAGCAGCCGGATAGCCCGAGTACGGGGCGACGAAGCGGATCACCGCCAGGACATCGGCGTACGGCACTCCGTGCATCTTCGTCGCCGCCATCAGGTGCATGCGGAACGCCATCCCCAGGTTGAGACGGCAGACGTCGTGGGCGAACAGTTGCAGGAACTTCTCGCGGACGGTTGTGCCGCTCAGGCCGAAGGTCCGGGATCCGGTCTCCAAGGCCATCTGCTCGAAGACCGGATCCACGTCGGCGAGTGGACTGCTCGGGAGGTCGACCATAGTGATCCTCTTCGTGGGACTGATGCGCGGAACAAGCCGATTCGCTCGGTTCTGCGTCCTGACGAGAACGACGCTAGATCGGGGCCTACGGCAAGGGGATCTGCCATCTGACCAGTCCTGCTGGACGGAGAACGAAAGACGGAGCTACGGTGAGTCGTGCCCAAAGTGAGTGCCTGTTACAAAGCCGAGCAGCGGCACAATCTGGTCCGGGCCGCCGGACGCCGTATCACCGACGTCGGCTTCCGGAAGCTGGTCATGCTGGACGTCGTCGAGGAGTCCGGGATGTCTTCCGGCGGTATTTACGGCTACTTCGCGAGTAAGGAAGAACTCGTCGCCGCGGTCATCGAGGACGTCATGGGGCAACTCGAGGTCCTACTTCGGCGGGCTCTCATGAGTTCACCGAGACCGACAGTGCACGGCCTGTTCGGCGCGTTGCTGCGTGAGGTGGAGGTTCACGAACAAAGCGGTATACGCGTGTCCCAGTTGGCCATACACATCTGGGCCGAGGCCACACAAGACGAGCAACTCCGCACGCTGGTCAAGGACAGCCTCGACACCGCCCGGACGCTCGTGGGAGATGTGGTTCGCCGGGCGCAAGAGGATGGAATCGTGGACCGCACGGCCGCACCCGATGCCGTCGCCGACACGCTCCTCGGATTCTTCATGGGGCACGTGGTGCAGCGGTGCGTGCTGGACGTTGGTCGCCCGGCGGCCATCTCGCCGGCGTGCGCGCTTGACCGGCAGGACGACGGAGTGAGTCGCGCGCGAGACTAGAGACTGACGATCGCGTCGAGTACGCGGCGCCGGACGACCGCCGGCGGGAGCATCTCGAGAAGCCCGGCGAGCAACTCTCCGCGCAGGGCGAAGGGAGAGACCGCGCGACCGAGGTCAGCCAGGACCAGGGCCAGCTGATCACGCGTCAGGACTTCGCCCAAAGCCCTGACGTTCCAGACCGGAAGCGCGGCAGGCTCACGAATCCCCAGCAGCACTCTCTCGCCGGCGATCAGGCCGACTGTGGAGACCCCAAACGAGGCCGGCAGGGCACCGAGTGCTCCCCCGACCTCACGCTCCGGTATGACGACCGTCGCCTGATCCACGATCCCATCGACGTTGTAGCCCAACGGGACATCGATCCTCCGCGGAAACAGCCAAGTCCGGACGCCTTCCTGGCCGACGACCACCACGTCCATCGGCAGCCCCGTCCGCTGTGGCATCCAACCATCGAGACGGCGTGTCGAGCCCGGCCCCGGCAGTTCGCGGTCCACTGCTGCCCGCGCCGCCCGTCGCCATCGCCATCCCTCGAGTCCAGTTGATTGAATCCTCCTGTGCATATGTATCACCATACTGATCTATAGACATAGATCGCTACTGAGGTCGTCCGTTGCCCGGCCTGCCGGCCGTCGGCGTGACGTCCGGTCATTTGACGGATGATGCACGGCCGACGGGCGACGTACTTTCCTCAGTGACCGACGACCTTCGGAGGGCCTGATGACCGTCAAACGAACGTCCTGCAACCTCTGCGAAGCGATCTGCGGTCTGCTCGTGACTGTCAAGGACGGCCGTGTGAGCGATATCCGCGGAGACGAGTCCGACCCGCTGTCCAAGGGACACATCTGCCCCAAGGCCGTTGCTCTTCGCGACCTGCAGGAGGATCCGGATCGCCTGCGGCACCCGGTGCGCCGGACCGCCGACGGCTGGATGGAGATGAACTGGCCGGACGCGATCGAGTTGGTCGCGACGACGCTCGCCGACGTTCAGCGCGAGCACGGGAAAGATGCCATCGGCATCTACCAGGGCAATCCCAACGTGCACAGCCTCGGTGCTTTGACACACATGCCGACGTTCGTCGGCCTGCTGTCGACGCGCAACAAGTTCAGCGCCACCTCACTCGACCAGTTGCCTCATATGCTGGCAGCACGCCTGTTGTACGGACACCAATACATGATCCCGGTCCCGGACATCGATCGGACGTCCTACCTGCTGATACTCGGCGCGAACCCACTCGCATCCAACGGCAGCATCATGACGGCGCCCGGCTTCGGCCGTCGGCTGCGCGCGGTCCAGGCCGCGGGTGGTCGTGTGATCGTGGTCGACCCGCGCCGGACCGAGACAGCAACTGCCGCTGACGAGCATCACTTCATCCGCCCTGGGACGGACGCCGCTCTCCTCCTCGCCCTGATTCACCAAGTGCTTGCTGACGGCAACATCAGACCGGCCGAGTACATCGATGGAGTGGATGCAGTCCGCAACGCCGTTGCGGACTGGCGCCCGGAGCGAGCCGCATCCGTGACCGGGATCGAAGCCGACGTCATCCGTCGGTTGGCGAGAGACTTCGCTACCGCCGAGCGCGCCGCATGCTACGGGCGGATCGGCGTCTCGACACAGCGTTTCGGAGCGGTGTGCCAGTGGGCCATCCAGGTCCTCAACGCCCTGACCGGGAATCTGGACCGGCCGGGTGGGACCATGGTTCCCAAGCCCGCCGTCGACACGCTGCGCGGTGTCGGGCCGGGTCACCTCGGCACCTACCGCAGCCGGGTGCGAGGCCTGCCCGAGTTCGGCGGTGAGTTGCCCTCGGCGACGATCGCCGACGAGATCCTGACCCCGGGGCGCGGTCAGATCCGTGCGATGGTGACGATCGCCGGGAACCCGGTCCTGTCCACACCTCAAGGGAATCGTCTCGACGATGCCCTCCGTACGCTCGACTTCATGGTCGCGATCGACCCGTACATCAACGAGACGACTCGCCACGCCGATGCCATCCTGCCCCCGACCCCGCTGTTCGAACGCGAGCATTACGACCTTCTGTTCCACCAGCTCGCAGTACGGAACACGGCCAGATGGAATGAGCCAGTGCTGCCGAAGCCCAGCGGCGCGCGCCACGACTGGGAGATCTTCCGCGACCTCGGTCGCGGCTACGCCCGCAAGGCGAAGCTGCGCAAGTCCCCGCGGATCATGATGGTTCTCGCTATGTTGCGGATGACACCTCGGCGGATCGTCGACCTCGGCCTGCGGATCGGTCCCTACCGCCTGAGTCTGCGCCGGCTGGGCCATCATCCAGGCGGTGTCGATCTCGGCGCCCTCGAACCGTCGCTGCCTGCACGTCTGCGTACCCGCCGCAAGCGGATCGATCTGGCGCCCAGACTGTTCCTTGAGGAACTCCCGCGAGTGCGCGATCACCTCGTCGAGCATCATCGCGATCAAGGTCTGTTGCTGGTCGGCCGGCGCCATCTCCGCAACAACAACTCCTGGATGCACAACTCCGCTCGCCTGGTGAAGGGCCGGGCACGGCATCAGCTGCTCATGAACCCCGGTGACCTCGAGGATCGCGGCCTCCGCAATGGCCAGCGCGTCCGGGTCTCCTCGGCCGTCGGCGCTGTCGACGTCGACGTGGTCGCCACGGATGACATCATGCCAGGCGTTGTCAGCCTTCCTCACGGCTTCGGGCACGGCCGCCCGGGGGTTCGCCTCGCGGTAGCGACGAAGGTCCCCGGCAAGAGTGTCAACGACCTTACCGATCCGGGCCTCTTCGACCGACTGGCCGGCACTGCTGCCCTCAACGGGGTTCCTGTCACTGTGACGGCGGCAGCTCAGGTGGAAGGCGGCGCACTGTGAGGCGCGGACAAAATCCGCAGGCCGTGGCTCCACACAACAGTTCGGCTCTCGGGTGCGGCCTGCAGCACGCACTCGTGACCGGCGCATCGTCCGGCATCGGACGCGCCACCGCAATCCGTCTGGCCGCGCGCGGTTACCACGTTTATGGCACGGTTCGGAAGGACCGGGACGCCGAGAGTCTCAGGGCGGAGGGGCTTCATCACCTCACTCCTATCCTGCTCGACGTCACCGATGCGGAGCAGGTCCGATCCCTGGCGGCGCAGCTGGCGAAGCACACCGCGAGTCTCGATGTCCTGGTGAACAATGCCGGCACAGGGCGTGCGACGCCGTTGGAAACCGTTGAGATGGACACCCTGAGGCAACACTTCGCGGTGAACGTGGACGCGCAGGTCGCAGTGACCCAGGCGATGTTGCCGCTGATCCGCGCCGCCGCGGGCACGATCGTCATGATCGGGTCGATCGCCGACCGGATCACGCTGCCGTTCGCCGGCCTGCAAGCGTCCGCCAAGCACGCCGTTCGATCGATTTCCGACGCGCTGCGGCGCGAGCTCTCGCCCTGGGATATCCGGGTGATCCTGATCGAACCTGCCACGATCCACACCTCGGCCGTCGACAAGTTGCATCAGCAGGTCGCCGCAACACTGGCGACGTACACAGCCGAGCAGGTCGATCTCTACGGTGGGCGATTCAGAACGATGGCGGCGAACGCGGTGCGACTCGCCCACACCGGAAGCCCGCCGCAGGTCGTCGCATCGACCATCACGAAAGCGCTGAGTGCCAAGCGTCCACGGGCTCGTTACCTCACAGGTCGGCACCGGCGGGTGCTCGCTTCGATCGCGTTGCTGCCGGCCCCGATACAGGACCGCCTCCTCGCCAAGATCCTCGGTCTCACGAAGCTGACTGATGGCTGAGGCCATGGCAGAGCGAGATCTGATGGGTCTTGTCCGGATTCGAGCGTTTCAGATCACGGGCTGCTTGACCTGCGTCGACGCCCAAACCCGAGTCTCGCCCGAGCTCGATGAGACTCAGCCGCGCCGCTATCTGCTCGCGGCGTGGCGGGGTGTCGATCTGTTCAACCGACGCGAGCGTGCCGCCCTGGCGCTCACCGAGGCAATCATGGGTTCGCCAGACGCCCGTGATCTGACGATTGCGACCTACCGCGCGCTCGAGGTACTCGGAGCAGAACCACAAGCCGTGATCGTCCACACCATCAGCAGGATCAAGCTTCTACCGCCACCGCGATGCCATGAGCGGCCAATCAGCACCAGCCACTTCCGGCGATGAACTCGCCGGAGCGGCCGTCGACCGAGACACCGTCGCTACTGATGAGCTCACCGCGGAGCAGTGTGCGCACGACTCGCCCGTGGATCTTCCTCCCGTCGAACGGCGTCCAGCCCGCCTTCGACAGCACATCCTCGTTGCGAACCGTGCGAGTCGGCGACGGGTCGAAGAAGACGATGTCTGCGTCGAATCCGGAGGCTATGCTGCCTTTCCTCGGCCAGAGGCCGTAGAGCCTCGCCGGCACCTCGGCGTACAACCTGGCGACGTCCTCGTAGGCGAGCTGACCCCTCACTGCGGCATCGAGCAGCAGAGGCATCGTCGTGTCCAGCCCTGGCAGACCGAAGTGCACATCCCAGATGTCGCCGCTCGTCTTCTGCTGTGCCGTCGAAGGAGCGTGGTCGGAGGACACGTGGGTGATCCGCCCGTCGCGCAATTGCTGCCACTGCTCCGCTTCGTCCGCGGCGGTCCGGTTGCGCGCCGGTGGCGTGAACTTGCGGAACGGGCCGTGGTCGTGGATGTCGTTCTCGCGAAGCAACAGGTACTGCGGGCAAGTCTCTGCGAACAGGCCGGCGCCACGTGCCCGCTCAGTGCTGAGGTACTCCGCCACCTCGGCGTGACTGACATGAGCGATGCAGGCCCTGGCTCCAGTACGGCGTACAAGAAGAGCAGTCACCGCCGCCGCCACGACCTCGGCGTCGCGATCGCGCCACTCCAGAACCAGACCCGCGTCGTGGCGGCCCGCCGCACGCAACAGCGATTCGGCCGAGGCGGTCAGCGACTCGTCCTCGCAGTGAACCAGGCTCACGGCTCCGATGTCCGCTGTCGTACGCAGGTGGCGTCGCAGCGACGCCACGTCGTGCCCCGGGACTCCGTGGGTGGTACAGGTGAAGACCTTGAAGAAGGCGATTCCCGCCTGCCACAGCCGGATCTTCGCGGACTCGTCTCCCGGCCAGGCGTGCGCAGCGAGCGCGAAATCGACGTTGGATCTTCCGTCCAGGTGGTCGAGCTTCGCTGCCAGATCATCGACGGTCCGGACCGGATTGCCGTGTGAATGCTCGATGACCGTCGTGGTGCCCGCGCACGCGGCGGCCCTGGTCCCGCTCGGAAAGTCCTCCCGATCGGTGCTGCCAGGATCCATCAGGTGCACGTGGCTGTCGACGCCTCCAGGCAGGAGCAGCAAGCCGCCGGCGTCGACGAACCGGCGGGCCTCGAGCACACCCGGCGGTCCGAGCCGATCGACCCGCCCGCCCGAGATGGCGACGTCGAGGCGGTGCTGTCCGCGTGAGGTGACGACGGTGCCGCCGGTGATGACAAGATCTGCTGACATCGCGCCTCAGATCCTGAAGCTGTCGATTGCGGACTGGGACAGGCTGATCCCGAAACCCGGTCGGTCCGGGAGCGCGATGCAGCCGTCCACAAGTTCCACCGGCTTCTCCATGATCGGCTGCCACCACGGCTGATACTCCTGCCACACGACGTTCGGACAGGCCGCGGCCAGCGATGCCGAGTGCTCCATGAACAGGTGCGGAGTGACCGGCAGCCCGTATGCCTCGGCGACATGGGCGACCTTTAGCCACTCGGTGACACCGCCCATTCGCATGAGATCGGGCATCAGATAGTCGGTCGACCGGCGCTGCACCAGGGTCAGTAGCTCGTCCTTGAAGTACTGCGATTCGCCTGTGCACAAAGGCATCGGGATCCTGGCCGTCGCGGCGGTGTAGTCGTCGAGCAGACCGTGAGGCATCGGCTCCTCCAGCCACAGCAGATCGGACGATGCGAGCCGGTCCGCCATCCGGATCGTCTGTTTGAGCGTCCACGCCTGATTGGCGTCGACCATGAGCTTGATGTCCGGACCGATGGCTGCACGCACCGCGGCGACGCGAGCCACGTCCTCGTCCTCGTCGGGTAGGCCGGCGCGCATCTTCACAGCTTTGAAGCCGGCCGCGACGAGCGCGGCCGCTTCGGTTGCCAACTCGTCACGAGACCGATCCAGCCACAGCCCTTGACTTGCATACGCTTCGACTCGGTCCCGGTGTGCGCCGAGCAGTCGATGGATCGGCCGGCCGGCGGCCTGTCCGACGATGTCCCAGCACGCGGTGTCGATGGCAGACATCGCCAGTGCGGCGACACCACGGCGACCGACGAATCCGACCGCACTACTCATGCGCTGCCAGTTTCGGCCGGTCAGTTCGGCGTCCTCTCCCACGATCAGTTCAGCCAGGTCCTCGACCATGCGGATGACGGATGCGACCCTGCCGCGGCCGAAGGCGAAGCTCCATCCAACTCCCTCGTGCCCCCCGTCCGTTCGAACCCGAACCAGCGCTGTGTCGATCGCGGGGATCGGGAAGGCAGCCGTCACCAGGGGGCGCTCCAGCGGGATGGACAGGAAATCCGTGGCGACCTCAGCGATCCGGGTAGCGGCGACCATGCGGCAGCACCTCTCGAGAGTAGTAACATGAATAGGTATCGCGATACCTAAATATCGCACAATCTGCCGAGCCCTGTCACCTGCGGCAACCAAAGCGCGCAGATAGGCTGACCGAAACGTATGCATGTACTGAAAGGAACGTACGATGTCGCTGCGGCACGCACTGCTGGCGCTTCTGACCGCGGAGCCGATGACCGGCTACGAGCTGGTCAAGTACTTCGACGGCAGCGTCGCGTACGTCTGGAACGCACCGCACAGCCAGATCTACCCCGAGCTGCGCCGGATGGAGAGCGAGGGCTTGCTCGAGGTGGCAGAGGTCCCGCGCGGCCAGCGCGCGACAAAGCGGGTCTACGCGGTGAAAGAGGAAGGACTCGAGGAGCTACGCCGCTGGTCCAACGAACTGGCGGTGCATCCACCGGAACGTGACCAGTATCGGCTCCGCGCTGCCCACTTCGAGTTCGCCACGTACGAGGCGGCGCGGCGACAACTCCAGGAGCATCTCAACTTCTACACCAGGGCATTGCACGACTGGGAGCAGATGGTCAGCGATGTCGAGACGCGCCAGGTGCCGCTACTGATCAAGCGGCTGGCCGATCGTCCGAGCAGCGAGCACGAGGCGATCGTGGCCTTCCGGAGATTCGCGTTCCGGGGCGAGGTCGCCAAGGCGAAGTGCGAGATCGCCTGGGCGGAAGAAGGCTTGGCGCTGCTCGATGACATGGAGCGTCGTGGAGTTGCGCTCTGGGGCACGGCAGCACCGGCGCTCACCGGTAAGAGCCGTCGCAGGAAGCCGGCGCCGAGCTGATCTCAGCCGCCGGCCTTGGGGCGGGGTCATCGCGCTGCATCCCTGCCCCGACCTCGGAGGAAGGCGCGGATGCGGTCGGGCGTGAGCGGTGTCGCCGGCAGCTCGGCCGTTCCGATGCCGAGGGCATCGGCTACCGCGTTCGCCACGGCGGCGGGCGTTCCGACCATCCCGGACTCACCACCGCCCTTGATGCCGAGCGGGTTGGCCGACGTCGGCTTCTCCATCACCACTGTTTCGATCCGGGGCAGCTCTCCCGATGTCGGCAACAGGTAGTCCGCAAAGCTCGTTGACAGCGGCTGACCTTGCTCGTCGTACATCAGCTCCTCCAGCAACACGCTCCCGATGCCCTGAGCGGCGGCACCGGCGAGCTGGCCGTGGAGAAGGGCGGGATTGATCACCCGGCCGACATCGTGGAGGACCACATGGCGCAGAACCCTGACCCGGCCGGTGCCGATCTCGACGGACACCAGGCAGAGCGCTCCCCCGAACGAGAAGGTCGGGAGCGGCTTGTCGAATCGGCCTCGCGCCGGTCCGAGGCTGTGCAGGGCAAGCGTCCTGCCGTCCGGGCCGGAGACCGAACCGTCGATGATCCGCAGGTCGTCGATCGACGCGTTCAGCTTCGCACTCGCCTGGCTGAGCAGATCCTCGGCCGCCAGGACGATGGCGTTGCCGGCCAGCACGGTCGAACGACTCGCGAACGCGCCGAAACCCTGCGGCACACCGTCGGTGTCCCTCAGGTCGATCGTGATCGCTTCGATCGGGATCCCGAGCGCGTCCGCCGCGATCTGGGACAGTGCCGTCTCGACGCCCTGCCCGAGCGACCCGACACCGACATGGACGACAACCCCGTCGGAGGTGGTCGTGATCACGGCCTCCTCGAACGGCCCGATACCGCCGACTTCCACAAAGACCGCCAGTCCGATCCCGACGGCCTGGCCCCGTGCTCTGCGTGCAGCCCGCTCAGCCTTGAGCTCCCCGTAGCCGGCCCGCTCCAGGAGCATTTCCAGGCCCGCGGGGAAGTCCCCGCTCTCGTACCTGATCGGGGCCACCGGCGTCGACTCCGGCGTCAGCGGGAACTCGAACGGCATCGCTGCGGCGGGGATGAGGTTCCTTCGCCGCAGTTCCGCCGGGTCGAGATCCAGCTGTGCGGCAAGACGATCGAGGAGACGTTCGCGGACGTAGGTCGCCTCCGTCATTCCCGGACCGCGGAAGGTCCCGACCGGCGTCTTGTTGGTGAGAACGCCCGTTGATGTCACCGCGAAGGCGCCCCAGCGGTACGGCCCAGCGATGTGCAGCGCCGGCAGGAGCTCGGGCAGGATGCCTTGGGACCGGACGTAGCCCCCGTGGTCACACCACGCCCGGTCCCGGAACGCGAGCAGCCGTCCGTCCCTGGTCGCCGCGATTTCGAGCTCGTGGACCTGCTCCCTGGCGTGATTCGTGGCGACGAAATGCTCGGATCGATCCTCGATCCACTTCACCGGACGCCCGAGCCGAAGCGCAAGGAAGGCCACCAGGAAGTCCTCGGGGTACGGCTCACCCCGAACCCCGAACCCACCGCCGACCGCGACCTCGACCATGCGCAGCCGCCCCGCATCGATGCCCAGCATGCCGGCCAATGCCTGGCGGGTGAAGTGCTTCACCTTGGCCGCGCCCCACATGGTCAGAACGCCGGTGTCGGGGTCGGGCTCGCCGATCAGTCCGCGCGTCTCCAATGGCACCGCGGTCGACCGGTGAACCGCGATTGTCTCGCGCACCACGACATCGGCCTGAGCGAACAAGGCGTCGGCGTCGCCATGCCCGAGCTCGATCGTGCTGACGGTGTTTCGGCCGTACGCAGCGTCGATGATCGGTGCGTCGGCGGCCAGCGCGCTCTGGATCGTGACGACAGGACCCAGATCCTCGATATCGACTTCTACCAGCTCCGCGGCGTCCTCAGCCAGGTACGCGTCCTCGGCCACCACCACCGCCACCGGCTCCCCGACATAGCGCACCACTCCGCGGGCCAACGGCGGCTGCAGCAACTGGTTCGCCTCCGGCGACTCGAACAGCGGAAGCCGGATCGGGATCCGCACGTCGGGAAGGTCCTCGGCGGTGATCACCGCGAGTACACCAGGGCTGGCCAGCGCCGCGGCGGCGTCGATGCTGATGATCGTGCCGTGAGCGACATTGCTCCGGATGACTCGGGCCGACACCTCGTTCTCGAAGGTGAGGTCAGCCACGTACTGCGCCGATCCGGTCAGCAGAAGATCGTTGCCCCGCCGCCCGATCGAACGACCGATCAGTCGTTCGCCTCCCGTGTCCCTCATGGCATCTCCCTCAACCGACGAAGTGTGCGACCGACGAGCACCTCGACCAGTTCACGACGAAACTCACCACTTGCGCGCGCATCCCCGGCGGGGTTGCACCCTTCCATCGCCAGCCGCGCCGCGGCGGCGATGTCCGCCGACGACAGATCCGACCCCTCGAGTGCCGACTCCGCCGCGTGGACGCGAACCGGAACCGGACCCACGGCGCCGAGCGCGATCCGCACGTCGCGGACGACGCCGTCCTCGAACGTCGCCGCCACGGCGGTCGCAGCGAAGGCGAAGTCGCCATGCCGAGTGCTGAACTCATCGAAGGCCGAACGGCGCGCGGCGTCCGCCGGACGGAACCTGACGCTGACAACCATCTCGTTGGGCTCGAGCACCGTCATGAACGGTCCGTACAAGAAATCCTCGACAGCGATCTCTCGACAGCCGCCGATCGATCGGACCAGCAGGTCGGCACCCAGAGCCATGGCCACGACCGGCAACTCCGCTGCAGGATCGGCATGCGCGAGACTTCCTCCGATGGTCCCTCGGACCCGGATCGGATAGTGCCCGATCAGCGCGGCTGCCTCGGTCAGCGCCTGCCATTGCGGCGGCAAGCCGACCTGGCTCTCGAGATTCGCATGGGTGACCAACGCGTCAACTGTCAACCCGTCGTCACTCTCCCGCAGTCCGTCGAGGCCCTCGATGCGGCCGATGTCGACGAGGTGGGTAGGACGAGCCAAGCGGTAAGCCAGCAGCGGGATCAGACTCTGGCCCCCGGCGAGTAGCTTCGCATCCTCTCCGGCGTCGTCGAGCATCTCGAGCGCCTCACCGAGTTCCGTCGCACGGGCATAGGCGAACGGCGGCGTCTTCATCTCGCCGCCGATCCGTCGGGTTCGACTCGTTCCACGCCGACCCGTTGCGCTGGTTCCGGCGTATCCGCGGGTCGCGTGTTGCCGAGCAGTTCTTGCTGAGCCGCCAACACCGCGCGCAGGACAGGTTCTCCGCCGGTGCATCTGCAGACGTTTGCGGTGAGCCGTTCGGCGATCTTCTCCCGGTCGGCAGCGGGGTCCTGGCGCAGGATTCCGGTGGCAAGCATCAGGAAACCCGGGGTGCAGAAGCCGCATTGCAGCGCGCCGCCGGCATCGAACATCCGTTGCAGTGGACTGAGGTCATGATCGGTGACAAGACCCTCGACCGTCTCGACGGACCGACCGTCCGCCTGGACGGCGAGCATGAGGCAGGATCGGACCGGCGAGCCGTCCAGCAGCACGGTGCAGGAGCCGCAGACGCCGTGCTCGCAACCGAGATGCGTGCCGGTCAGGCCTTCGCCGCGGAGCGAGTCCGCGAGCGTCCGGCGTCCCGAGGTCTCCAAGGAAACCGTCGTTCCGTTCAGTTCGACCGAGACCACGACCGATTCATCCGGCTCGAGCCAGCGGCCGGGCATGGTCCGCGATTCACTTCCCATGGTGCATCCTTCTCTCCTTCGTCAGACCTGCAGTCGTCGCTGTGGCGATGCAGTCGCGTCACCCTGAGAGCTGTTCGAACGCGTCCTCGATCGCGTCCCGCGACAGGCCGGCTCCGAGCGCGACAGCGAGCAGCACCCGTGCCTTCAGCGGATCCAGCGCACCGGCCGTGATCAACCCCCGATGCAGGAGATCGCGCTCTGACCCCGCGAACCCATACGTGCATCGACCGCCTTCGCCGGCGCCAGTTCGTGACGCCAGTACGACAGGCATTCGCTCCGCGAGCCACGTCAACGCGTCCAGCATCGTCACCGGGACATGCCCGACCCCGAAACCGCCGATGATCGCACCGGCATAACCCAGATCCGGCAGCGCGCGGACTGTCCGCCCGTCGTCGCCCATCAGAGCCGTCACCAGCGCGACAGGTGGTACCTCGGCATCGCGCGTCGAGTCGACGCTCCAGCGCCGGGAGACCCTCACCGGCAGCCGGACTCTGCCCTCGATCACCCACCCGACAGGGCCGCAGGTCGGCGATTCGAAGGCCGACGGACGCGCCGTATGACGCTTGCTGACGAAACGCGCGGCGTGCACCTCCCCGTTCATGACCACGAGGACCCCCGCGCCCCTCGCGTGCTTCGAGCTGGCCACAGCGATCGCGTCCATCAGATTCGCTGGACCGTCTGCACCCAGCAGTCCCGCATGCCGCATCGCGCCGGTGACGACAATCGGCTGCTCCGCCGCTCCCAGTAGGTCGAGCGCGAAAGCCGTCTCCTCGATCGTGTCCGTACCTTGAGTGACAACGACCCCGTCGACACCGGAGGCGAACAGTTCGTCGATCCGCCCGCGCAGCTCCCGCAGGTCCTCCCACACCAACTGTGCGCCCGGAATCTTGCGGAACGTGCTGGCCCGAACCTGTAGCCGATCACTGAGATCAGGCAGCATCGCGGTCAACTGGGCGGCGTCCAGCACCGGCTGAGCGCCGGCATCCCCTGATGCTGTCATCGCGATCGTGCCCCCGAGTGCGATGACCTCGAGGCTCGACGAACGCCCAGCTTCCCTGCCCATACCCACCTCCGTGATCGCCCGGCGGTTGCCGGTCCGTCAAACGCGACGCCTGCCTTGACGGCGCCTTCGATATTAGAGTATTCAGATAGGTATCGCCATACCTAAATTGCTACGGCGCAGCCACTTCGCTCTCGATGGACGCGCCGAGAGGAGTTGCCATGATCTGTTGGCCCGTTCCCGCGATTCCGGAGATGGGTGAGCGCCAGCCCGGCTTCCTCGCCCCCAACCTGAGCCCTGTCGGCCTGCGCCTCGTCCCACAGGAACTGGCCAAGGGCGTCTATGCACTGATGGCCAATCAGCTCCCCAAGGACAACAACGGACTGATCGTCGGCGAGAAGGCCGCGCTCGTGGTGGATGCCGGGATCACCCCGGGTGTCGGCCGGCACCTACAGGACGTCGTCCGTCAGATCACCGATGTACCGGTCCGCTATCTCGCCAACACCACATTTCACGGCGACCACACATTCGGAAACATCGCCTTTCCCGACGACGTCGCGATCATCTCTTCACGACTCAACAAAGCATCGATGACGGACCTGGAGACGGAGAAGGAGTACCGCGGCGAGAGCATGTACGGCGATCCGGGCATGGAGGAGGTCACGCACTGGCGCGAACCGGACATCGTCTTCGACCGGTTCTGCGAGCTCGATCTCGGCGGGCGCGTCGTTCATCTGTGGCACTTCGGCACCGGCAACGGATCCGGTGACACGATCGTGCACGTGCCGGACGCAAAGGTCGCCTGGGCCGGCAACTTCCTCCGGCACGCCGGTATGCCGCCGATGCTGCTGGTCGGTGATCCGGTCGGCTACACCCGATCGCTACGGGCGATGAAGGCGACCATCGAGCTCGATCGGTTCGTCCCCGGGCACGGTCCCCTGAGCGAGGCCGAACCATCGGTGAGCTGGATGCTCGCCTATCTCGAGGAGATGGTCGCGACCGTCGACCGGCGACGGCGGCAAGGCGTCGGTCTCGACGAGATGCTGAGGGAGCACCACCCGCTTCGCAACCCGCTGACCCTGCCCCCGGAGGTCGCCGGCGCGGAGCGCTTCCCGGCTCTGATGCAGTCGCTGCATCAGCTGAACGTGTTGCTGACCTACCGGTACCTGGACACGACGGCGCCGTGAGTTGTCGCCGTCGTCGACGTCTGCGGTTGCAACCAACCAACCTCGAGAAGGAGCCCCTGTGCAGATCGAGAACAGCTTCAAAGTGCCCGTGCCCGTTGACCAAGCATGGGGTGTGCTGCTGGACGTCGAGCGAGTCGCGCCCTGTATGCCAGGTGCCAGCCTTGACTCGGTGGACGGTGCCGAGTTCACCGGGCGGGTCAAGGTCAAGGTCGGGCCGGTCAACCTGACGTACAAAGGTCGTGCAGAGATCCGGTCGAAGGACGAAGAGGCCCGTACCGCGGTCATCGCCGGCAAGGGACGCGATGCCCGAGGCAACGGTACGGCGGAGGCAACCGTCACCATGCATCTCGAACCGGACGGCGACGAAACCCGGGTCGAACTCCTGACCGATCTGGACATCACGGGCCGCCCCGCGCAGCTCGGCCGCAGCGTGATGACGGACGTCGGCGATCGAATCATTGCCCAGTTCGCCTCTGCGTTGGCAGCCGAGCTGGCCGGCTCCTGCACGACGGCGGACGCCGTGCAGGCTGCACCATCGACCCAGCCGACTGACAAGCAGCCTGCGCCGCGTCCGGAGGTCGCACCGAGCCGGCGTGAACCCGAAGCAATCGATCTCCTCCAACTGACCGGGAAGTCGGCCTTGCGCCACGCCGCGGCTCTGCTGCGGAGGGCCATCGCCAAATTGCTCCGGCGACCTGCTCGTCACCACTGATGGCGCCGATCTACAGGAGGCGCCGGCCGCGAGGAAGCCTCCTCGGGCCGGCGCCGACCCGAGCTGGGAGGACCGAGAATGCGTGACGTACTTCGGGAAGCGTTGGCCAGCTGGCTCGACGGCGAACGCAGCGCGATGGCGACGGTGGTGTCAAACCACAACTCCGCTCCGCGCCCGCCAGGTGCAACGATGCTGGTTGGCTCCGACGGTCGTGCCTTCGGGAGCGTCTCAGGAGGTTGTGTCGAGGGCGCCGTCTACGACCTCGCGGGCGAGGTCCTGCGGTCACGAACGCCTCGCCTGGAACGATACGGCGTCAGCGATGAGTCCGCGTTCGCTGTCGGACTCAGCTGCGGAGGCACGCTGGAGGTCTTCGTCGAGCTGGTCGACGACACGTCGTTCCCGGAGTTCGAAGGAGTGGCTCAGGACATCATCGATGGGCGACCGGTCGCCGTGGCCACAGTGATAGGCCATCGCGACACTTCGATGCTCGGTCGTCATCTCGTCGTCCGCCCCACCGACTCCGCACGACCGATCGAAGGCAGTCTCGGCTCACCTCAGCTCGACGGTACGACCGTCGAGGCCACCCGGGACGCTCTCGCGGTCGGGCACACAGGCATCCTCGACCACCGCAGCGATGCAGAGGCAGCAACCGATCTGCGGATCTTCGTTGCGACGTACCGCAGTGCACCGCGGATGCTGGTCTTCGGCGCGATCGACTTCGCCGCAGCGGTGAGTCGCGCGGCAGCGATCCTTGGGTACCGGGTGACGGTGTGCGACGCTCGAGCTACCTTCGCCACCACGGAACGATTCCCGGCCGCCGACGAGGTAGTCGTCGACTGGCCGCACCGTTACCTCGCAGCAGAGCTGAAGGCCGGCGCCCTCGACTCTCGCACGGTCGTCTGCGTGCTCACCCACGACCACAAGTTCGACCAACCGCTGCTGACGGCTGCGCTTCAGGTCCCCTCTCTCGCCTACATCGGGGCCATCGGGTCTCGGCGTACTCATGCCGAAAGACTTGCTGGTCTCCGCTCGGCCGGTCTCGACGAGGAGCAACTCGAGCGGCTCCACAGCCCGATCGGACTCGATCTCGGAGCGCGCACACCGGAGGAAACAGCGATCAGCATCATGGCCGAGATCATCGCCGCACGAACCGGAGCATCCGGCAGAAGGCTCCGTGACCTGACCGGGCCGCTACACGCATGCAGTCGAACGACATCAGACAGCCCCAGCAGCGGGTCCGAGTGCAGTGCACTGGTCAGCTGACGGATTCTGGTCGCGATGCTCGTACTTATGCTGCGATGGTGTCCTGCTGGGAGGTACGCTCGTCCGTCCGCGCAACACGTTCAACAGCCTCTGGAGACGTTCCCGCGCGGAAAGGATTCGGACATGGCGTACATTCCGCCTGGAGCGGCCAGATCGCTGCCCGCCTGGGCAGTCAGGCTGACAATGCTCTTCATCGCCGCGGTTCTCGCGCTAGGCGCTCTCGCGATGCTGTCCAATGGAGTCTGGGTCGGGGGCGTTGTGTTCGGACTGTGCGCCGTACTCACGATTTCGCTTACTCTCGCCATCCGCACGCGCCACCGCCCATAACAGGAACGGTCGCAGTGAGCGCTAGGGGTGCCGGCCAACGCCTCTGCCCACTCGATCGGATGCAGCCTCAACGCCCGCAGGAGTGTGAAGACCCAGGATTTGGCGCTCTTGTTACGTCCGAGAACCACGACGGCAGTACGTCTGCTACCGAACCGGCCCGGCTCGACTGTTACGCTCTCGCCCGGGCGGTTGTCAGTGCACCACCGGTACCCACTCCATCTCAACGCAGTCGAGCCAGCGGCGCCGACCAGATGCGTCAGGAGACGCAGCGCGTTCGCACCAATCGCCGGCGCGATGCGCAACGCGACAGCAGTGCGCGGAGATGCGTTTGTCACCTGACGATCGACCATCGCCGCGGGAAGGCCTGAACCGCGCCACCGTCGAGACTTCCTTCGCTATCATCGTCGCCTCGAACATGTCGTCGCCGTACGCCGGAAAGGGCTTGAAATGGACGCTGAGATTCGTGTCGCAGGCGGACGTGACGATGATTTGGTCGCGTTGCAGGATTGGTTGAACAACGAGGACGAGTTGCGAGGACGAGTTGGAATCGCCTCAGGAACGATCGGCGAGACCGAACTTGGGTCGCTGCCGGATCTGCTCACAGTGGCATTCAGTGCCGGTGGTGCCGGCACAGTGCTCGCCTCCTCACTGATCGCGTGGCTGAAGACGCGACAGACAAGCGCAAAGATTACGGTTGAGGCGGGCGGCCGGTCGGTCACGTTGGACATCAAGACAGCTCACGACGTACGGCCGCTTCTGGAAGAGGTTCTGAGATCCGGCCATGACAACTGATCAGTCGGAGTACGGCACGTCGCGCGCGATGCTGATCGGTGTTTCGGACTACGAGCACAGCGGATTCAGTCCGTTGCCGGCAGCCCGCAACAGCGTGACTGCCATGCAAATGCTGCTCGCCGATCCCGCCTTGTGCGGTTGGTCGCAGGACCAGATCACCGTCATCTCCAACCCAAGGTCGGTTTCCGAGCTCGGCATTCGGCTGACCGAGTTGGCTAGGGAAACCACAGGCGTCATGCTGCTCTATTACGTCGGCCATGGCGTCGTAACCGAGCGTGCGGAGCTCTGTCTAACCGTGAGCTCGACACACCCTGGACACCCGGGCATCAGCGGTCTGCGGTGGGAGACCGTCCGGCACGCGTTCCTCAGCTCGCCTGCGAAGGTACGCGTCGGAATCCTGGACTGTTGCTTCTCCGGCCGAGCAATCGAGGCCCTTTCCGGGTCTGACGAACAGGGGTTAGCCGATCTTGCGGACATCCGTGGCTCCTACGTCCTCACCGCCTCGAGGAGCAACCGCCCAGCCCACGTGCCGCCGCCGCACGAGCAGCAGAACGCCTGCACATCCTTCACCGCAGAGCTGAGCGACCTCGTGCGTGCCGGCATCCCAGGCAAGTCTGATTGGCTCAGCCTCTCCGACATCTACCCAGAATTGCGACAACGACTAACAGCCAAGGGCTTGCCGGCACCCGACCGCCGAGGCACCGACACCGCCGACCAGTTCGCATTCACCGCGAACGCCGCGACTCGAGGCTCGCGACGATCAGAAGCCCCGGCGGTTGCGCCGCCCTCTCGAGCGTCACACCAGAGCCGAACGACAAGCGTCGCCGACCACATGCGCCCGTCTCAGGCGGTCATACGCGCCAACGAGGACCTCGTTCGAAATCTTGAGGACCGTGTCTTCAAGCTCATGCGCGACCGCGAGGAGGCCCGAGCCATCGGCGACGCGGACAAGGCGGCGACCGCGGAGGAGACACTTAGAAACGTTCGAGCGCTGCTGGCTCAGGCGATAAAGACCTATCGGGAAGACCGGCGCTAGCCGCACGCCGTTCGAAGTCAACGCTCAGGTGATTCGTCCCGGGCCGTGTGCCTGCCTCGCAACCCACCGGTCATCGGCCCTTGAACCTGTAGCTGCTGCGCCGCTGGTCCGCGACCGGCCTGGCCGGCGTCATCCACGCCCGACGACCCGCCCGTCGGTCCTCTATTTCGACGGGCGGCAGAGGTTGGCGATCTCGTCGAAGATGAGGCCGAGGGGTGGTTCGAGCCGGCCACCGGGGTTGTGAGCGGCCATTTGGCGTGCTGTCTCGGTGATGTCTCGAGCACGGCCGCGATAAGGGACAAGGTGGCACTGGCGCCGGCTCCTGTGCCGAGAAGCTAGATCGTTCCGCGCTCGCGGATCAACGAGGCGGGTTCGAGCCCTTGGCCTGGTGGTGGGTCGAAAAGACCGTCGAACGGCGGGCTCGGCCAGCGCCAATCGGACGCCGGCCCAGCTGGCCGCCGCGCGTGCGTCCGTACATGCACAACTATCGCACCTTGACACGGTTTGGTCTTGGGGCAACGCTGGAACGAGATCGACGTTGCCGGAGGGGGAAATGGGGCGGGCGACATGATCAAGGTGATAAGCAAGTCCGACGACGAACCGCCGATCTTCGCGCTGCGGATCGCAAGTGACGAGCCGTACCGGGAACTCGGCGCCTGGCTTCAGGAGCAGAAGGACGTCGAGCGCGTGGTGCTCCATCTCGCGGGCGGTGCCGATCTGCTCTCGGATGAGCTTGACGAGCTGTCGAAGGTGCACGGCGTTCGCATTCGTGTCATTGCCAAGGGCATGGACGAGCCTGTGCTCGCATGAAACTCTCCGGTTGGAGACGGTGGCTTAAGCAGGCTTCTGCCGGCGGAGAGGCCGAAGCGGCCACCGGTGAGAATCCTGCACCGGCCGGCCAGCCCGGGCCGCCGACGGCTGTGCAGGCTGAGGCTCTGAAGCAGATGTCGACTGCCGTCACTTGGCTCATCGGTGCCTTGGCGGCAGTCGCGGCAGCGATGATTGCTGGCAGCCAGCTGTCCAGCATCGGGAGGCTGTCATGGAGCGAGGATCGCGATCGCCTCGTGATCGCGGTTCTCAGCATCTCAGTGGCTATCGGGCTCATCCTTCTGGCCATCGGACTGCTTTATCGCGCCCAGGCACCGACCAACACTGACTTCACAAGGCTTCGCAAACTCGCCGAATCGTCGAAGCTAAACCGGCTGGAGACCGAGCTCCGTCGTCAGGTGGCCGATGACAGTACGCTTCATCGCGGCCGCGGTGATCTCGCAAGTCTGATGCAGTCTTTCGACGAGGTCCGTAAGCAGTTTCACGGGTTGAAAGACACGTGCTACGAGACCCAGCTGGAGATCGTTCGGGCAACTGATGCCGAGACACGCGCGGCCAAGCAGACGCAGCTGACTCGGCTCGAGCAGGAGCGCGAGGTCATCGGGGGCAGGATGACGGATTATCGGACTGCCCTCGTACGTGTGGCTCAGCTCGACAAGTATCTCCGGACCAGAGCGCGAACCCGGCGTACGGCGTGGGCCGTCATGGGGCTGTCCGTTCTGGCGGCGTTTGCGTTCGTCAGCTTCGCGTGGGCGGCCAATCCGCCGGACGAGCCAAAGGACGCCGTGGCCCAGCGGATAGTTGCGGCCCACCTGGTCGTCAGTACAAAGGGCAAGGACGAGCTCGAACCGCAGCTGGGCTCCGCCTGCGCTTCGGCAGCGGCTGGCGCCGGCGGCATCCCGGTGCTGGCCGTCAGCTCCACCGATTCAGGCATCGAGGTCATCTTGATTCCGACCAGCGCATGCAGCTACCCACATCGTGTGGTCGTCAGTCGCGGCGATGGTGAGGTGACAGCCGACAATGCCGTTCTTGCCACGAGCCCCACACCAAGCACCAGCCGCTAAGGACGCCCGGCGGCTGCCCGCATCGCTGCCTGATCACCAACTACCTCATTCGCATGCTCGACAAGGCTCACCCATTACCAGCCGCAGGAACTCCGAGGCCCCGACGACGGTGTAGATATCGGTGGTGCTCAGCGCCACGTGCAGCCCAAATACGCAAATGTGCCCTCTGATGCGATGAAGGAGCGGGGCCTCCGCTCCTCGTGGGTTCCCCAGCGGATGCTGGGGTTGCTCGCGTTTCACGACGAAGGAGGCCCCTGATGGAAGCGTACGCGGGACAGCGGTTTGTGGGGATGGATCTGCATCGGCGCCGGTCGGTGCTGGTGCGGACGACGGCCGCGGGTGAGGTGCTGGAGCGGGTGCGGATCGTCAACGACGTGGATCGTTTGGCGGCGGTGATCGTCCGGGCCGGGGACAGCCCGGAGGTGGTGCTGGAGGCCACCTACGGCTGGTATTGGGCGGTGGACGCGTTGCGGGCCCAGGGCGCGAGGGTGCATCTGGCGCATCCGTTTGGGGGTGAAGGCGTTTGAATACCGGCGGGTGAAGAACGACGAGCGTGATGCCGCCGATCTGGCGGACCTGCTGCGGATGGGGCGGCTGCCCGAGGCGTGGATCGCGCCGCCGGCCACGCGGGAGTTGCGGGAGTTGGTCCGGCACCGCGCGAAGCTGGTCGGGCTGCGCAGCCATTGCAAGGCCGAGGTGCATGCGGTGCTGGCCAAGTGCGGGGTGACGGTGTCGATGAGCGACCTGTTCGGTGTCGACGGCACCGCGCTGCTGGACCGGCTGCGGGACTCCGCGCAGCTGCCGGCACCGTATGCGGCCAGGATCGGGTCGCTGCGCCGGGTCATGGACGGGCTCGAGTTCGAGATCGAGCACGCCGCCGGGATGGTGCGGGGCCGGCTGGCGCTGCACCCCGGCTATGCCGCGGTTCAGCGCATTCCCGGGATCGGTCCGACCCTGGCCGCGGTGCTGGTCGCCGAGATCGGCGACATCGACCGCTTCGACCGGCCCGAGCAGCTGACCTGCTGGGCCGGGCTGACGCCAACCCACCGTGAGTCCGATGCGCACGTGCACCGCGGCCGGATCACCAAGCAAGGCTCCCGGCTGGCCCGCTGGGCCGTGGTCGAGTCAGTGCAGATCCTGCCCGCCACCACCGTGGTCGGGCAGTTCCGCGACCGGGTCGCCGCCCGCCGCCGCCACAACATCGCCGTTGTCGCGGCCGCCCGCCGCCAACTCGAGTACGTCTTCTACGCCCTGCGCGACCACCACGTCCGTGCCCTGGACGCGCAGCCGCACCAGCACACCCAACGACACCATCAACACACGGACGCCGCGTGAGCTGCGGCCGCCTCGAACCGGTCGGCGCGGGCCGTGCAGGTCAAGACCCCCAGCTCCTTCACAGCACATGGCGTGGTCGCGCCTCTGATTGACCCCACCGACCAGCAACTGCGAACCCCATCATGCCGCCACCGCCCCCTGAGTCGGCGCGGCGAAGGGATGACAGCAGCCCCCAGGGCCTGCCACCACCGGGGACACCCGGCCATGACGAGCGTGACACCCCAGACCTCGACCCGACATACAGGAGCCGCACCACAGCTTCTTCTCCGCCAACCCACAGCATGCGCCGACCGGCGCCGCCGTCAAGGCCCTACGGCCGCTACGCGGTCGGGCTTCCGCCCGAGCCTTGACCACGACGCCTTACCTCGGCGCGACGCGGTGAGCGTCGTCCGGTCGGCCGACAGCGCACTCTTCACCGGTACGACGGGCACCCGCGCCGGATCGCCGCGCACGATCGTCGCGATCGACCCAGCAGGCAGGGGAACTGCGAACGTGTACTTGAGAACCATCGGCTTCACCGGCTGCCCAGTCCCGAGCCGAAGGTCGATACCGTCGTCCAGCGAAACCCCGCGGGCAAGCTCAATCCGTCCGGGGATCGGCGTCCCAGCCAAGGTGGTGTCCGACGTACTGACGCCAGCCGGCGCGGCTACCTCGAACTGCCTTGATTTCAAGGTGTTTCCGCGTGCCGGCCCCACTGGAACAGACACAACGCTCGTCGGTTTCCCTGTCCCCACAGCCGACGGCGTCCCCGACACCGCCGCCGAGCCCGCCGACTCATCCGCCGATCGCGCCGTACACGAAGCAGCCAAGACACAAGTCGCCAACGCACCAGCCAATACCCGCAGCCCCATCCCCGCTCCCCCCATCCCCGCCCCGAGCATGGCACCACCGCGCCAGAACTGTCGAGAGCACACCCCGCTGCGTCAGGGAGGACCGAGCGCCACGGCAGGCAGACACTTAGATACGTTCTCTCGAAACGCTCAAATCTCGGCTGACGCAGCCCGCGACCGGCGGGCGCGGCCAGGACCGGGGGCCGCATGCCAATGCAGGTCAGCGGGTTGTCCGACGGACGCGTCGTCCGAGTACAGAGCTTGCATCCATCGAACTCGAACGGCTCGTGAGCAGGCGCACCGCCCGCTGGTGTCGGCAGCACGGACATGCACGAAGTCGGCGGGATAGCCGTGCAGGTCGACCTCCACCCGCCGCTCCACCGGCGCCAGACCATATGCCAGCTTTGCAACCTCAGCCGCAATCAGCACCCCCGCTGCCCACGAGACAAACGGCGCCGACAGCGGAGCGGGCGGAGCAGTGCCCGCGACCGCGGCAGGGATCGCAGCCTGCGCGTATATTCGGTTACGCAGGTCGGCCAACCGACCGCCGACCAGCCCCTGCGCCGTCCCAATGGTGAGCTTTCCCGCGCTGACCATCAGGTCGACGTCGTGCTGCTCAAGCCCACTGTCTTGATGTAGGAGCTGCACGACTCGCTGCTCACTGAGCCCGGTCAGCTGGGCGTCGGCCGCGGCTTGTGCGAGCGGTGAGGCCGTGGTGACGAAGTCGCAGAAAGGGCAACGCATTCCGTCGCCGAGGTGCTCACGCTGCAGGTGAAAGCTGAGCGCACGGACGGCGACAGACATCGTGGCGCGGGCGAGCATATCGGCGACCTCGTAGCGTCCGTCGATATCATCGAGAGAAGAGACGACGACACCGTCGAACCCCGGCTCGGCCTGACTCGTCGTCCAACTCCGAACAGGACCTACCAGGTGATCCGCCGCAGCTCCGGCGCGCCCCAGCATCGATCCAATCCATGCCGCCTTGGCTACGACTCCGCCGAGGCTGACGCCGTCCCCGACCGCTCCGGCGCCCCTGCCTCTCCCAGTGGCACCGACCCCGGACACTTCGATGACCTCAGTCGCCTCGGTGATACCGGGGATGCCGGTGGCAGCAGGGTAGCGGAACATATTTCGGGCTGGATCGAAGCTGTCTGCGTCGACTGCGATCGCAGTCAGGCCGGAGAGGTTGTCACAGGCAAGGGCCGCTGCAGCGCTGGAACCCACCGATCCGCACCCGGCGAACAGCAGTCGCGGCCAGAGCGGATTCGTCGGATCGTTTGGTTGGGCGGTCGTGTAGGTGTAGTCGAGCAGGTTCCACAGGAAGGTGGACCGACGAGGTGCGGTGGGCAGCCCGAGTGGCGCCAGTGCTGCGCAGAAAAGGTCGGCGACGACGATGGCAGCGGCAAACATCCCGCCGTATGGTGCAACCTTCATCTGCAATCCCTCTGCGGGATCACCCCAGACCGGCACCGTGCCGTCGACGCTGCCCCCCGCTGCGCGGTCGACGCCGACGGCCAACGGTTTGTCGGTGACCGCGACGGTCCACGCAGAGGGTGTGATGTAGCGGTCCGCGTCGGGATGGCGGCCGGTGCTGATCCTGATGGTCCGCTCCGGTGTTGCCTGTGCGGTGGGGCGGAGCGGGCCGAGGCTCGTGAGCAACTCGGTCAGGGTGCCGGCGTCCCACGGGTTGCGCGGCAGACTGATGTCGTCGAGGACCTCGACGTGGGCGTGCGTGCGAGCCACGAGCACGAGCAGGGCGGCGGCAGTTAACGCGGCCGCAGGGGAATCCCCGGACATGACCACGACCCGGACATGGTCGAGGGCTTGTACGGCGGAGAGCGCGTGCTCGGGCAATAATTCGCCGCTGAGCCCGACCCGCGGATCACGCCCGCTCATCGACCACCACCCACCTGTCCCGCTCGGAGCCGTGCCCGACCTTGACACCAGACTTGGCACGCCAACGCGCCTCGACTTCGTCGTCGGGGAGGTTCTGTCCGCGTCGGCCGGTCTGGTCGACCAGGAAGTCGGGTTGGTGTCGCTCGGGGTCACCTGGCGGAAGGGTGCGCCACTGCCGGTTGTCGCGGACGTAGATGGCGCAGGCTGCGAGGCCAACTCGGAGGCCGAGACCGAAGAACGGGACGACGATGGAGATCGCGCCTTGGTGGGTCAGAGCAGGGTTGTTGTCGTCGGTGCGGGAGTGGAAGGCGAGGCCAGGGTGACTGTGGATACGCGCGAAGTAGCGTTGGTCCGGTCGTAGGGCGGTGACCAGTTCGAGGTCGCCAGCCGGGGTAACCGTCACGGATACGTGCGGGGTGGCGGTCGCGACCTGGTCGGGGACGACGAGCGTGTCACCAAGTAGCGCGCCGCTCTCGTCGACGCAACCGGCGACGAAGGCAGTGCCCTCGCATCCGTACGCGCCGCGGGACTCGAAGAAGACCCGGGCTCCGTGCAGCACCGCTGGTGTGATCAGCAGCGGCCTCGTGGGCCGAATGCCAATACTCATGCCGTGCACCTCTCGATGTCGTGTGCGGTGAAGTGGACCTCGACGTGGTCCGCCCCAATGCCGATGAAGGAGACCCGGTCACCGAGGCGGTCGCGCGCGACATCTGCCTCGGCTTCGAGGAGGTCCCGGAGGACTCGGGGGTGCAGGCTCATCCGTCGGTCTTGGGCTGCTTGGGGACGAGCACGAGGCGGGAGTGCTCGTGGACGCCCGTCTCCTCGAGACGGGCCGCGTCGTCGAGGGTGCGGGCAGCGCCGTCGACGACGAGCGCGAGGCTACATTCCATCGGCTCCATCTCCTGGGCACGCACGAAGACCCGTACGGCCTCGCGGGCCAGCTTGTCGACCCGCTCGTGCAGCTGCACCGGGAACTCCCGGGCCGCGTTGTTCGGCGCAACGACCGTGACGAAAACCTTACGCCCGCCGCCATCGCCGGGCCCGCGGTTGTCGTCGTGCTCGTCGTTGTCGTCGTGCCGGTCCTGCTCGTCGGGCTCGGGGCCGCCCTGTGCTGTGGTGCTCATCGCAGTTGCTTTTCCATTTCCTCGTTGGTGTTCCTGCGGTCCGGAACACCAACTGGTAATGCCCAACCGAGCCCTCTTGTCCAACAGATCCGATCAGCGACACCGATTTTGCTGTCTGGACTTTTTCGTGGGGTGCCCTACGATCGGCTTCGCGCACCATCTCGGGGGTGCGCTTTCTCGACGTCGACCGGGGAGGTGCGCAGGGATGTCGCTGCTCGGGTTTCCGCCGCGCCGCCCAGCGCTCCGCACGGTCTACCGGATGCCATGCAGCCTGTACGACGAGACCGACGACCGCGACCATCCGTTGCTGGTGGTCTCGGTTGACGACGTTACTCGGACCGCGCGGGCCGTGACCCGCACGAGCACATACGAAGCACGCGGACCAAAACCCGTCGTCCACGCCAAGCACCCAGACCTCGACCTCGACCGGGTGGGCTGGTGGCGGATGCACATACTTCACCTGGTGCCGTGGACGCACTTCGCGGACCCGGACGTCGAAGTGCTCGGGACGATCGACGAAGGGACATGGCGGAACGTGGTCCAGGCACTGCCGGGGACGGAGGAAACGTCGTGACACCGTTGGAGGAGTTGCGCGCTGGCCGGCTCGGCACCGCTTTCGTCAAGTTGCTGTACCGACAGGTCCTGATCGTCGGATTGCGGTTCCGGTTCCCACCTCCGCAGGGGTACTCGCAATGGAGTGCCGACGCCGCGATCGAGGAAGCCCACGGCTTCCTGACCGACTCGGACAACTATCGGCGCCTGGTCGAGCTGGTCGCGACGGTCGATGACGATACGGCGCTGGAGCGGATGCTGACGACGATCCTGCGCAACCACCTGCGGGCTCGCGGTCGTCGTACCGTCATCGGAAAGCTGATCCGCCGGCTTCGGATCCTCCTGACCGAAGATCCGCGCTTCGTCATCGTCCCCCTAGGCGTCGCCGGGGCGAACAACGCCGCTCTCGCCGATGCCCCGACCGAGCAGTACAGCGGTCCACCGGACCGGCTGAGGACTGCAGCTCGGTCGGTACGCAACGTCACAGTGGTGCGCTGGGGCCCGACGGCGCGTCGCGAAGGACCTGTTGCCGATGCTTCCTCCCTCGCGGCGCTCTCGGCCGCGGTGCTCGAGGCCGCTGCCGGATCGCTGCCCTTGGCCGACCTCGCCGAGGTTATCGCCGACCGGCTGAGCCTCGACCCCAGGAATGTGCCGGGCGCGCTGCCTGTGGAAGACATCGACGACCTCGCTGGTCGCGGCGACGCGTCGCCGGCTGCCTCGTCCCCGGAAGCGGCGATCGGCGCGCTAGGTCGTTCGGTCGAAGATTATGAGGTCGCGGTCGCGGTGCTGGAGGAGTTCAGCGAACGGGAGAAGCTGGTCATCGCGTCGCTCCACCTCACCGTTCGGGAAATCGCCAAAGAGACTGGCCTGGCGGTATCGACGGCGGGCGCCGTCAGTCAGCGGGCTCGGGACAAGCTCCGGCGCCGACTCTCGACCCTGGACACGGACTCGATGGAACGCGTCGCCGTCGCAGTCCGCGACGCCGCCCGGGCGGAACTTGGACTTGATCCGCTCTGATACCGGGCCCGAATCGTGCATGTACGGGTCTGGACAGAGCGGTTCGGTTTGCCATTTAAATGTGTTGTCCACATCGGAAGGGTTGAATTTTGGAGACTCGGGTTCACCGACGACCGTGCGCAAGCATGGGCAAACAGGCCCCCGACCCCAGTGACACAGATTCCGACCGCGTGAGGGAGGTGCGGGTGGCCGACAATAGGTTGCCCATCGGCGATGAATGAGCGCTGGAACCGATTGGTTCCGCCCGGCGCGGCTCCGATGGCTCACCTTGGCGAGACGGAGCTCGCCGAGGTCACACCGAGCAGGACAGCGTCAAAGCATCTCGCCGACTGTGCGTGGTGCCGGCGACGGCGGGAGACGCTGTCGCCTGAAGATCGCGACGAACTCAGCGCGATGCTTGCAGAGCTGGATTCCCGGCCGGCGGCACCGGCCACGCTGCAAGCCGCTGCCTCGTGGTCTCTTCCCAGCGCCTTGTCCGAGTTGCTCGAGACCAGTGATGCCGTGTGGCCCGACGTTGCGCCCGCGCAGCTGTGGCGATTGTCATGGCGAGGAGAGGAGGCCCTGGCCGTCGTGCTGGAGCGCAACAGCTGGTGGACACGGGTGGCTCCGTTGACGACCGATGTCGCTCTCGCGGACGAGTACACCTACATTCCCGACGAGCCCAGCACCTCACTGAACAGTCCGGTCGGAATCTTCATGCGAGCTGCCACGACCATCCCCATGTACACGCTGGCCCACTTCCTGGGGGACGTTGCCGGCGAGGGTGTGAGTGCTGACCTGCGTACGCTCGAAGGATCCTGCCTGAGGCAGCTTGATCCGCCGCCAGCTGTGCGGACCGGTCCTCGCCTCGCGGCCGACGACTGGGATCGGCTGGAGGCCCTGGATGCGCTGCAGGAACGAATGCGTTGGTTCGAGTCGGCCACGCACGGTGTCATCGATCAGGCGGGACTGGTTGTCGGCCGCGACGAGAGCGAGGCTGAGGCAGTCGACGTGCGCGACTTGCTGAAGGAGCGGCCAGGGAGTCTGGGCGCGTTGGTCGCAGCGACCGGTTTGACGGCCTCCAGATTGCATGACTTGAAGACAGGGCGCGTTAAGCCGTCGAAGCTCGATCGTGAGGCTTTGCGACGACACTTCGGGGTGCCGGTGAAGGGAAGTCATTCGGAGAAGTCGCGGCTCGCGTTGCTGGAGGTCGTGGCGGAGCCATCACAGCGTGAGGCCTGGAGTGCTCCGCACAGCGACGCGGAGGAGGTCGAGAACGCTCTTGTGCCCTACCTGCAAGAACTCCTTGACGCTCCGGTGGCAGCGCGCAGTGTTACGAGCACAGGCCAGCCGGAGAGGGAGGAGAGCATGGAGGATCTGCGGCAGTTCTGGCGTGAACGGATCGCGATGCGAAGGGCGCAAGGGTCTTGAAGCCGCCCAGTGCGCTCGGCCGGTGCCTGTGAGTAGGTCGGCGGCGCAGCTTGCGGGGCTGCTGCTGGAGCATGTCCGCTTGGCGGGGATCGTCGATTTCGAGGCGCTCTCCGCCGAGCCACGCGAGGCGCTGCACGCCGATCCGTCGATTCGGATTAGCTGGGTTCGTGCCGACCGGCTCCCGCCAGGCTGCTCGATCGCGGCGACCTACGATGCGTCAACCTCTCCGGCGAGCATCGCAGTCGCCGAGGATGCCTCCGTCGGCCGCCGTCGCTTCAGCCTGCTGCATGAGTACGCGCATCATCTGCGCGACCAGGTCTTCGAAGTGCTCGACGTGTTGTTCGACCACCCGCGGCCAGCCGAGCTGGAGGAGAAAATTTGCGATGCGTTCGCGTCGCGTGTGCTCGTTCCCGACTCGGCGCGAGCGACGGCGTTCGTGGACGGTGTCACGGCGAGATCTGTGGTTTCACTGATGCAGACCTGCAGTGCGTCCGCGCAAGCGGTTGCTGTGGCTGCTGCTGAGTCGATGAGCCTGCCTGGGTACGTTGTGTTGCTGAACGCTGCCGGCGAAGCGGAGTTCGCAGCCCGATCCGGAGACATGTTCCCAGCTCGGCGCGGAGCACCGCAGACTGGCATGCTAAAGCGGGCGGCGGAGGGTGTGGTGGTTCGTGGGATCGCGCCTCTCGACTTGGGCGGCGGATCGACCACAGGAGAGCTAAACGTGGAGTCCGCTGTGGGGCCTGGCTGCGTGGTGGCAGTGATGGTGGACGGACCAGCGCCGTGGGACACGTTCAGCGCCGGTCGGCGTGCGTCTTCAAAGCCCACCGACGGGTGGTGCGACAGATGCACGATGGAGTTCACCTCGTATCAACCCGCCTGCGAGAACTGCGACGAATTGAAATGCCCGAGCTGCGGTGGATGCGGCTGTCCGGACAAGTCCGTGTCCGGCGAGCGACTGTGCGACCGCTGTTTCACGATCCAGCCAGCCGCGGCGTACGAGTCGGCAACCGCCACCGCGTGCCGAAACTGCTCTTCATAGAGACTGGTTAACCTCAATCGGACTGGATGTTGGGTGAGGCCCGGCGTCGTCGTCGCGCTGCGGGTGATCGAGGTCGGAACGTTCGGCGAGGTGGAAAGCACGGCGTCTTCGTCCGGTTGTCCTGTGGAGACGGCTTGGATGGAGAAGTGGCGGACGGCTCTGCCAGCCCTGAGGCCCTCGCGCGCTCGCCACCGCATCAATACGTCCGCGAGTACGTCTTCCGTGCCGCAGTGGCAGTCCGTTGGTCACAGCTCTCTTCGGCTCGGCAACCACGCCAAGAGCCGAACGCACAGTCGTGAGCCTTCAGCGGTCGAGCTCGCATGGGTTCGCGCAGCCCATCGGTCAAGGCAGACTCCGCGGGGCTCCGCCTTACGGCGCCGAGGCCATTCGCACCGCGCCTGACACAAGGGCATCCCTAGCAACCTGCGAATCAATGGAGCCGAGAGCGGCACCAACCCAGCGCAGGATGCCAATTATATGGATGAAGGTTCAATGATTTGCCTACATGGGCCAGGAGGCGCTATGCGCCAACCCAGGCCGAACGGGGCCATGATCACCGGCACAGACCCGTGAATCACCTGTTGGTGCGCAGGCGCGTCAGCGCGTCGGGCTCTGCCCGACACGCTCTTTGATGGGTGCTACTAGGCGACGGGGTCGAGCTGGACGGTATGACCGAGCCTTTCGAGTTGTGCGACCAGCCGGCGAGTGTGGGCCTCGTCGTTGCGGCGAGCGAGCCAATCCGCGCCAAGATCGCGGTAGGGCTCGTCCTTGCTGAGCATGTGGTAGGCCGAGACGAGGATAGAGTGCGCGACCGCGAGTTGCGCTCGCCCCGGACCACGACGTTTGGACAACCGGGCGTGCTGCGCGGCGAGGTAGTTCTTGCCGTGCATGCGGCTGACCGACCCGGCGGCCTCGACCAGCATCGCGGTCAGCCACTTGTTCCCGTGCCGCTTCCCGGTCGGGGTGCGCTTCCCGGCCGACTCATAGACCCCGGGCGCGACCCCGGCCCAGGCCGCGAGCTTGGCCGCCGAACCGAACCGGGTCATGTCCGCACCGGTCTCGGCAACGATGACCTGGGCGACCTTCTCCCCAACACCAGGGATGGTTTGCAGCAACTCGATCTGATGCGCCCACGGCAGACACTGCGCCCGGATTGCCACGTCCAGGTCGGCCAGGGCGCGCTCCACCAGCTCGAGCCGGTCCAAGATCGCGCCGGCCATCCGGGCGTGGTGGTCGTCGAAGTGTCCCTCAAGTGCTTGGGCAAGATCAGGGATCTTCGAACGCATCTTGCCCTTGGCCATCTCGGCCAGCACCCGCGCGTCGCGCTCACCGTCGATCATCGCGCGCAACATCACCCGCGCCGACACCGTGGTCACCGACCACGCGACCGTCGACAACTTGATCGACGCGTCTTCCAGCATCAGCTCAAGGCGGACCGCCTCGCGGGTGCGGTCGCCCATCAACTGCCCCCGATACCGGGTCAGCATCCGCAGCCGCCGAATCGGTGGCGGCGGAACGAACGACGGTGACAACAGCCCGTGCTCGAGGAGCTGGGCGATCCACTCGGCATCGCGCACGTCGGTCTTGCGGCCGGGCACGGCCTTCATGTGGGCGGCGTTCAGCAACCAGACCTCCATCACCTCCTCGAGACAGTAGAACGGCGGTTTCCAATACGTTGACGTCGACTCCATCGCCGCGACCGTTACACCGCACTCGACCAACCAGTCCCGCATCACTCGCAGCGACCCGATCGTGGTTTTGAACGTCCGCGTCACCGACGAACGGCTCCCCTGCCGCCGGCCCGGAACGCGCACGCAAACGGTCACCGACGCCTTACCCACATCCAAGCCCGCTACCCGTTCGAACAGCACCTCCATCGAGCACTCCCTCCGGCCTCGACTCCGACCCGCGGACACCCGCGGCTACGCGCCGCCCGGAGGGCCTTCCGCCAGGACACAGACCCACGTGCTCGCAGCAACAATCCACCGGCACCCGAAGACCCCACGCCATACACATCTACGGGCTCACCCGCACCAGTGTGCTCCGACGTCGCCGGACGACACCCACGATTCTCATCCCGCCACCGCAGCGACGAAGTCGCAAACCGTTACACATCTTGCATTCAGGGCGTTTCTGTCGCTGAAACGGCTGGAGGCAGCGTTGGGCGGCATCCAGCGTTGAGCTTCCATGGAACTCAGCAGCAACTGTCCTAGGCGTCACAACGACAGAGCGTGCGAGCACTGCGCCGTCTTCTTCCTGGCGCGTCGATCCGACCGGCGGTTCTGCTCAGATCGCTGCCGGCTTCGGCACTGGCGCCTGCTGAAGTCGGCTCTCAGCGCTTCCGCGACCGGAGGCTCACTGACCGGACGACCGGCTCCGATAGCACGGGACCTCCTGGTTGGTTTGCTCGGTCGGGACGCACCGAATGCTGATGCCGCGCAGGTCCGAACTGCCCTGGCCGAGCTCAACGACCTTGAGCGACAGATCAACCGACTCCGCCGCCAGAACGCCGCACTTCGAGCTGACCGCCTAGGCGCGGCGCGATCCGACCCAGCGCCAGAAGCCGGCAGCGGCAAGTGCTGAGCATCCACCGATTGAGCGCCGGCGACGGCTACACATATCTGCTCAAACATGTTGCACCAGGCGACGTGGATCGTCGCATGGCGACACCGCTCACCACGTACTACGCCGCATCTGGCTACCCGGCCGGACGATGGCTCGGGCGTGGGTTGAGCGGACTGGGCGCCGGCCAGTTGACTGTCGGCTCGGAGGTCACCGAGAAGCAGATGGCTGCCCTCTTCGGGCGCGCCGAGGACCCAGTGACAGGTACGACGCTCGGCGAGCCGTATCGCATCTACAAGACGCCGGCCGAACGTGTCGCCGAGCAGATGCGTGCACTCGATCCGGCCATGCCGCCATCCGAGCGCGCGGTCGCGATCGAGCAGATCCGTAGGACCGAGGCACGCCTTAGGACTCGGCGGCCCGTTGCCGGCTTCGACCTGACCTTCTCGCCGGTCAAGGCGGTATCGACGCTGTGGGCAACTGCGGATGTCGGCGTACAAGAGCAGATCGTCGCCGGCCACCATGAAGCCGTCGGCGACGTACTGGAGTTGCTCGAGAACCAAGCATTGTTCACCAGAACCGGCGAGGACGGCGTCTCTCAGGTCGACGCGCGAGGGGTAATTGCGGCCGCCTTCGATCATTGGGACACCAGAAGCGGCGATCCTCAACTCCACACTCATGTCGTCGTCGCGAATCGCGTTCAGGGCCCCGATGACGGTCGGTGGCGAACGATTGACGGACGAGTTCTGTACGCCGCGGCCGTAGCGATGTCCGAAGTCCACAACGCGCTGCTGGCAGACAACCTGAGTCGCCGGCTCGGAATCACCTGGCAGCTCCAGAATCGTGGCGAACGCCGAAGTCCTGCGTTCGAGATCGACGGAATCCCGAACGAGTTGATCCGCGAGTTTTCATCACGAACCGACCAGATCGAGGCGAACCTCGCCCGGCTACTGGCAGAGCGCGGTGACGAAATTCATCCGCCCGGCCGGCGTCAGATGTACGTCCTTCGACAACAGGCCACCCTCATGAATCGGCCAGCGAAGCACTTGGCGAAACCGCTCGCGGACCTGATGCGCAGCTGGCGCGAGCGCGCCGAGGAGGTCACTCACGGCCAAACCACCGCCATCATCGAGAAGGTACTTGCCCAGAGCGTAGACAGACCGCTCGCAGTCGCCGACTTGAGCACCGAGACGATCCATGCGTACGGCGCCACAACCGTTCTGGCTCTACAAACGAAACGATCCACCTGGACTCGGTGGAACCTCCTCGCCGAAGCCGCCCGGCAGACCCGTCTGCTGCGCCTTGCGACTACTGAAGATCGCCTTCAGGTGCTTGAGGCAATCGTGCAAGACGCGGAACTTCAGTCGATCGGCATCACGCCACCCGACACATTCACTGCACCGCTAAGCCGCTCCGACGGGCAGAGCGTATTCACGGTCCACAACGGGGAGATCTTCACCTCTCCGGTGATCCTGGGAGCCGAAAGCGTGTTGCTCGAGCTCGCTTCCAAGGTGGATGGCCCAACCATCCGCAGCGATCAAGTGGACAGGCGGAATCTGAGCGACGACAAGCTCCAGGCGCTCCACCGAATCGCCCGAAGCGGTCAACGGGTCGAAGCTCTGGTCGGACCTGCCGGCACCGGCAAGACAAGTCTTCTCGCGGCGCTCAGAACGGGCTGGGAAGCAGAGCATGGGGCTGGCTCGATCCTGGCTCTCGCTCCTTCGTCCGCCGCCGCAACCGTGCTGTCCGATTCGCTCGGACTTCCTGCGGACAACGTCGCGAAGTGGATCCACGAAGCCGTCGGAGTTGCGGCTGACCAGCGTCGTCAATGGATCGGCGAACTCGAGCGCGCTGCTCAAGCAGCAGAATCCGATGGTCGACGTCGCCGTCACCAGCGGATCGTCGCCGAGCTCGCCCGCGCGTACGCCGAGCGCGATCGATGGCACTTCCGGCGCCACCAACTCGTCATCGTCGACGAGGCTTCGATGGCCGGCACCATGGAACTCGCCACGTTAGCCCGCGAAGCCGACAAAGCCGGCGCCAAATTGCTGCTCGTCGGAGACGACGCCCAACTCGGCGCAGCGGACGTCGGCGGCGCCTTCCGCTTGATCACGAACGACACCAAAGCCGCCGAACTCCGCGATGTCTGGCGATTCAGCAACCAATGGGAACGCGGAGCCAGCCTGCAGCTCCGCGACGGAGAGATCCACGTAATCGACCTCTATGACGACCACAACCGACTCTCGCACGGCTCGCTCGAAGCCATGGAGGACTCTGCCTACTCCTCTTGGCGAAGTGACGTCGCAGTTGGCCGGACCAGCCTCCTCATCGCTGCCGACAACACCACCGTCGCCCGCCTCAACGCCCGAGCCCGACTCGACCGCGTCACCAGCGGCGAGGTCGAACCCGACGGGATCGTCCTCCACGACGGCAACCAAGTAGGCCTCGGCGACCACATCGTCACTCGACTCAACAACCGCCGCCTTCGGATCGGCCGACGCGGCTTCGTCCAGAACGGCAACCGCTGGACCGTGATCCACCGCTGGGACGACGGATCACTCACCGTCGAGAACGACGACCTCCAAACAGTCACCCTGCCGAGCGCCTACGTCCGCGAATCCGTCGAGCTCGCATACGCCACCACCGCCCACCGCGCCCAAGGCGCCACCGTCGACACCGCCCACCTACTTGTCACCGACAGGCTCACCCGAGCCCTCATGTACGTCGGCATGACCCGCGGCCGCAACAGCAACCGCGCGTACGTAGCCACCCACACGACGACCGCTGACATGCACGAGCCCCAGTTCGCACAGTCCATGCAGGACGTCCTCGTCGCCGTCCTGGAACAAGACGGCATCGAACGCTCAGCACACGAAGTAATGCGCAAGAAGCTCGACGACGCCACCCGCCTCGACCGCCTCATCCCCATCCACGAACATCTTTGCCAACAAGACGCCCGAGAACGCTACCGCCCCGCCATCAGCAACAGCGGCCTCGACGCCATCGATCAAGCCGCCCTCCAATCCTCCCCCGCGTTCGGCCCCCTAATCACCGCCCTACGTCGGACCGAACACCTGGGCCTCGCTGTCCCCACCACAGTTCGCCAGGCCGTCGCCCAGTCATCCCTCACCGACGCAAAGGACATCGCGTCCGTCTTGCACGCTCGCGTCGAACGACTCATCACGCGAGCCGAACGGCGTCCACCCATGTCGTCACCCATCCTCATCGCCGGCCTCGTCACGCCATCCGCCCACGTCACCAACCCCACCTACAAGGCCGCGCTCCAGGAGATCGAGTCACAGATCGCGCAGCGCGCAGACTGGCTCGCAGAACAAGCCGCCGCAGCCAACGAGCCGTGGTATCAACTTCTGGCTGATGCCACGCCAAAGAAATCCGTGCCGCAGACCCAACTCATCCGCGACGTCGCCGCCTATCGCGAGCTCTACCAGATCCGCGGAGCCGATCCCCTCGGCTCACCGCCATCCACAGCTCACGCCCAAGGACGCCACCACAGCAGCCTCAACCGGAGATCGCTGGAGCTCCTGGCCCGTGACCTCTCTCAAGCAGCGGCAACCGATCCAATCTCATGCCGCCACGGGGGGGCCAAACCGGCGGTCGTCCGCTCGACGCCCTGAGCGTCAAACCTCCTCCCCTTCGACCATGACGCGACACCCGACAACACCCACGAACGCCCTTGCTACATAGAGCAAAGGATCGTGACTGATGTGGTCATTCGAACCAGCTGATGTCCGGTTCCCTGCACCCTCCGGACGGTGGCTAGTTGGCCGAGCCCGGCCGCTTCGGATCGAAGGTGCGGAAGCCTCCCAGAGGTGTCTTCGGAGGCCCTTCGCCTATGCGGTCCTACACTCTTGGTGATGACGGAGCCTGATCCCAATCACATGACGACCTTCTGCAACGAGAACGTCGTCGTACTGCTCCACGAAGCGTGTGGTGTGGATGTCGAGTTGGCCGAGCAGATCGGTGCGGACATCCTCAAGCGCGCCCATGACTTCAGCGAACTCGAGCGCGCCGACCGCGACGTACTGTGCGCGCCGTTCGTCGAGGAATGCGCGCATCACGAACCACGGTCAGCGCCGCTCTGGCTTAAGGCGGCGGCCACCGTCGTGGTGCGCAACAGCTTGCTGGAGGAGGCACACGCCAACGGACCTGTGGAGTCCGGTGGTCTGCACGCGGTCACCGAATTCGCGACCGGACCGCTGTCCCACCTCCTGGCGGCCCGTGACCGTGAGCCTGTAGGCATCGGCGATCAGAATCAGTTCGCCGGGCTGGCGACGCAGTTCCCACGCGCCTGGAGCGCCTTGTCGGCGTTGGCCGCCACCGTGTCGGACGGCGGGCGTATGGCGTACCGGCTGCCGGCCGGCACGGCGCTCGAACTGCCAGAGCAGTCGCAGCACGTCATTGCCCCGACGAAGGCAGAGAGCGAACACACGACGATCCTGAGCGCGATCGATCCACGCATCGACCAGTACCTGCTGGCGACGTTGCAGGGAGTCGCGGACGGGACGTACACGCTGTCCTGGGTACCCAAGGTCAGCCACTACTCCCGCGCGTTCAGCAAGTTGTTATGGGTCCTGGAGTTCATCCTGTCGCACGGCGCCAACGTAATGACCACGAACTACCTGATCCGGTCGAACGACGTCTGGGTCCGCCGCCGAGTGTTCGTCCGACCGACGGAACTCGATCCACGGGAGGCCTACCGCGACCTGACCGGCCTGGTGGGAGCCCATCGCCAGACCGTCGAGGACTTCCTCCGGCAGCTCTGACCCCTATGTAGACTTCACGTCGGACCCTATGTAGAGTTCTGCGGTATGGCGGAGCCGCGGATCACCGTGCCGACTCTCAAGGTGCTGCAGGCGCTGATCGAGGCGGAGGGTTCCGAGCGCATGTACGGGCTCGAACTGATGGATCGCACTGGACTCAAGAGCGGCACGCTGTACCCGGTTCTGGCGCGACTCGAGCGAGCGGGGTGGGTGGAGAGCACATGGGAGGACGTCGATCCGCGTGACGCCGGCCGCCCGCGCCGCCGTTTCTACCGGCTGACCGGGCTCGGGCAACGCACAAGCACGGCCGAGCTCTCGCAACTGACCGAACTTCCGCTGCCGAGACAACCGCGAGGACAGACTCCCCCGCGTCCGCAGCGACCCGCGTGGGGGCAGGCATGAACGTCATCCTCTGGGTCCTCGGCGCACTCGCCGCCGGTGTGATCGCCGAAGAGTTCCTCGGCTGGGTCACGCCCGCGTGCCGCACCGTCCTCCGCCGCGGCGCACGACGACTCCCCACCCCGTGGTGCGACCGCTACGCCGAGGAGTGGGAGGCCGAGCTACTGGCGCTCCCCGAAGCCGCGGTCACCCGAATCCTCTGGACGCTCCGGACCCGAATCGGCGTACACGCCCTCCGCGCCGAACTCGCGGACCGTGCCTCCGGTACGCAAATCCCGGAGACCAGCGTGAGCCCGACGGCGCCCCTGATCGTCTGGCCGGCTGCGACAGGCGGACCGACCGTGCTCAGGATCGCGATGGGCGCTCAACTCCGCCGGCTGCGCGAAGCGCGGGACCTCGATGTCAAGTCTGCGGCACTCCTCCTCGGCGCGCCGAGCGAGTCATTGGCTCACCTCGAACTTGGCCGGGTGGCGCTGCGCGAGGTCGACCTCCTCGGCTTGCTGGCGCTCTATGGGGTGACCGATGCCGAAGATGTCGGGGCCTATCTAGAGCTGGCGCAGCAGGCCGACGTTCCGGGGTGGTGGCATCGGTACGCCGATCTGCTGCCGACCCGTGTTCCGATGTGCCTCGCACTCGAAGAGTCCGCAGCGCTCATCCGGGCCTACGGCAACCAGCTGATCCCTGATCTACTGCAGACGCCCGACTATGCCGTCCACGCGCTCGCAAGTCGCCACAGACGGGCCGACCTCAAGCTGCACATGGAGCTCTTGATGAGGCGGCAGCAGCTTCTCGACGGCTCAGACGCCCCACCCAAGGTATGGGCTGTCATCGACGAGGCGGCACTGCGGCGCCCCGTCGGTAGTGTCCCGGTTCAGCTGGCTCAACTGCAGTATCTCCTCGACGTCTCCGAGCGCCCCGAGGTCACGATCCAGATCCTTCCTCTCCACGTCGCCGGAACCTACGGCAGCAACCGATCGTTTACGATTCTGCAGCTGCCGCCCGGGCTCCCCAACATCGTGTACGTCGAGCAGCTGACGAGTGCGATCTACCTGGACCAGCCGGATGACCTCGAGCTCTACCAGAGCGACATGGACGTCATCGCTCTCCATGCGTTACCGCCCGCTCGGACTCGCGCCATGCTGGCTGCGATTCGCTCCGACTTCGAAAGCTGAACGGGCTCACAGATCCTTGCGGAACTCGCCGGGTGTGGCGGCGGGTGGCGGCTCCGGGACGGCGCGGTCCACGAAGGCGAGCGAGCGGCCTGCGAATTACTCGCGGCGCTCGCTCTGCACGTTCATCGGCAAGGTCGCGCACTACACCGCGGACCTGGAACCTGGCGGATCGGTGAGCAAGGCTGGCAGCGTCTGGTGATTCCGGGCAACGCCATCGAAGCCATCGGCGTGCAGTGCCGACCTTCCGCGTCCGCCCCCAGGTCTAGCTCCCCGGCTTCGACATGTGCGTCTCCAACTCTAGGGTGATGAACGCTGAAATCATCGCGCGGTACGTCGCCTCGACGACGTCTGGGGAGGCGCTGGCGGTCGTGGCGAGGGCGCGTACCTTGCGGATCACGTCGTCGACCCGGGCAGGCGCTCGGACTGCATCCTCACCACGGCCGCGCTTGAGCTCGCCCGCACGGATCACCTGAGCCTGCCGTTGCGCGATCAGCTCGATGATCTGGCCGTCTAGGCCGTCGATCGTCTGTCGGACCGTCGCCAACGACTCGTCGAAGCTTGTCACGGCTGGAGATGGTAGCGGGCTTCACGTAGCGCGTGGAGCTTCTCGGCTGCCAGATCGGGGCTGAGCGACAGGCTCGCTCGTACGGCGGTCAGGGTTTCAATCATGTCGACGGCCTGCTGATCCGGCGGTTCGGCGATCGCGGCGCGGACTACGTCGCGGTGCTCGACGAACAGTTCCTCGACCGCCGCGTAGTACGACAGTACGGCGGAGATCTCGCTCGTCCATCGGCCGCCTCGGGCGTCCAACGTCGCCGCGGCGAGGTGGATCTGCGATTCGGCGTCATTGAGCAACAGGCGGAGAACCGCTTCCTCGGACAGCAGGCCGTTGCCGTTGTGCGCCGCAGCGGACGGTTTCTGGAGATCACGCAGTACGCCACGAAGGTACGCCGTAGTCTCGCTACTGATGACTGCCTTGACCACTGGTTCGAGGTCCTCGTGCCCGGTGTCGACCAGCGTCCGTGCCGCACGCACCAGGTCACGCGGGATGCCACCCGACAGGCAATGGCAGAGCGCGAGGTATGCCCGCGGGAATCCGGTGACCCGACGCTCGAGCAGCGCGATGGACTCCTGGAGGGATAGTTCCGGCAGCCAGACCACCTCGTCGAATGCCGTGTCAACAGCGGTTCGTGTGGTCGAGATGCGCCGCTCGAACTGTGCGAGAGCCTCCTCGGACACCGACACGAGATAGATGCACCCGGGCACCCGGAACGTCGCCTTCGCCTGATTGAGAAGCGTTTCCGCGGCCTGTGCATCAGCGATCCGATCGAGTTCGTCGATCGCGATGATCAACCCGACACCGTTCGCATCCCGCGAACCTTCAGCCACCTTCGCCGCGAACGCACGGAACCGCCGTACCAACTCTGGCATCGTCATCGGCTGCTGCGCTAGCTGCCGTGCCCGCCGCGTCGAGAGACCGATCCCGAACCGGCTGGCAAGACTGATCCCCCGCTCGTTCTGCAGAGTCTGCAGGTACCTGATCTGCGCCAGCTCCGCTGTCGCCTGACGGGCCAGCGAGCCGACCCCACTCCTTCCGATCAGGCCGAGGGCGTAGTACGCGGCGACAAAGCCGAACAGAGCAAGGATCTTCGCGCCATCTCCGACCTGGGTGTCCAGCCCCGCCGTCTGCACGAGCAACCGGGTGAACTCCGTCGTGTATCGATGGCCGGACTCGTCCGGAGGAGCGATTTCGACGAAGTATGCAATGCCGAACGCGACGCAGATCAGCCGTGCGATCGCTTGCGCGATGCGCCGCGCGACCGGGCTGGCCGCCGACGGAACGAGCCTCCGGGCCCGCTCATCGGCAGCGATCACCGATTCGCACAGCTGCCCGTACATGTCCAGGAGGAACTCTCGCGGCGCGTAGTCGACCGGCGCCTCCACGAGGATCGCCAACGGCCCACGCTGGCGGCGTTCCGGCTCCCGCTCGATGTCGGCAGGCTGCATCGAGGAGATCGTGCGGCGCAGCATCGTGGTCTTGCCCATTCCGCGCCGGCCGCTCACGCCGACGACCGTGGCACCGAGTTCCGTGACTAGACGCTCGATCCGCGCCATCCCGCGCCGCTCGATCCAGTACGTCGGATCCTCGCCGTCCGCCAGACCCCGCGCCGAGGTCGCGGACAGCTTGTCAGGAGTCGACACGTTGAGCTCAGCGTTGATCAGACTGCGTAGTCGAGGACGGACCAGAGCCTCGGTACGGTGGGCCCACGCCCTCCCTGTCTGGCGGATTCGGAGCACTACGCGAACGAGACCTACGACCAGGCCGACGTTCGCGACGATGACCAGCGCCGAGACGGCAATGCCCGCAGACTGAATGCTGTTGTACATCGCCGTCGCGAAATCGGCGAGCGAATCACCAGCACCGTCCTTCAGCCAGAGCTGTACCGCCACGATCTCGGCGAACACGACCAGGGTGCCCAGGAATGCGAGAGTGCAGCCGATCACGACCCATCGCCGGAACTCCCGCCGCTCGTGGCGGGTCTGAATTCGCAGCAGATCCACGAACCGCCCCGCTGCCTTCATACGCCGACGCGGCTCCGGGTCCGGAACGGTAGCGAACTCAAGCTCGCTGGTGATCTGGCTGTAGGCAAGCTGGAACACCAGCCATGTGACACCAAGGTCCGCGAACCCCACGACTGCCCAGAACCAGCGCTGCAGGCGTCCCTCCTCCGGAATCGACACGCCCTCCCCTTTCAGCCGACCGCCAGGCGATCCTAAGGGACTGCCACACTGCTCGGGTGACTTCAGAGCAGGACTGACCCGACTCATGGCGACACCCTCACAAAAGCAGACGCCGACGAAACCTGCCGAGCGGATCCACTACCTGGTTGAAGCCACGCGCTCGTACGCCGTACTTCCGGGAGATCCCGCGGTGATCGGGCGGGCCGGGCGGCTGATGACGTTCCGATCGCGATCGAGGTCGGATCACCGGCGTCGACCGGAGCGGGCTCGCGCGGGCGAGCGTGCGGACTTCACGCTGATCCTCGTCACGCCGGAGACCCGAGACGCCCTGTGGGGCGGAGGTCCCGACCGGTACACGAGTTGCCGGAACGGCGAACGGGTCGTGCTCAACGTCGCGCGCTGGGCGACCGGCGTGCCGAACTACGGTGCGCCGTTGACGACGTACCGGCAACACATGATCAACCACAAGACCGGCCACACCGCCTCGGCCACCGGCCTCGGTCAGTCAATACGCGGGACTGAGAACGCCCGGCCTGTGATCGATTCGCTCAGGATTCGGGGCGGTGTTCGGTTCTTGAGCAGCCGAGGCGGGAGGTCCATTCGCGGAGGCGGCGGAGGGCTAGGTCTAGTTCGCGGTGGAAGGCGACGGGGCTGGAGGGGGCGGCGTCTTCGAGGTAGGAGGCTTCCCAGAGGGTTCGGAGGGCCGAGAGCTCTTCGACTAGGGCGCCGTGGTCTGGCCAGCAGGGTGGGATGAGTTTGTGATCGAGGTTGTAGCGGCCGGTCAGCCAGCCGACCCATGGCGCGAGGCGGCCGAGTTCTTCGTCCGCCGTCTCTGGGTCGAGGTCTCGCCAGCAGATGATGAACGGATCGTCTGTGGCGAGGTCGAAGGATTTGAGGAGGTCGTCGCGCGGGGTCATTCGGTGGGCTTTCCGCGAAGGACCGCGGCGCCGATGCTGGCGCGGATCTGGGCGGCGTCAGTCCGGTCGGGCCAGGGAGTCATGTTCAGGAGGATCGGTGGGGCCGTACGGGCGAGGAGGACGCCGGCGCCGAGCGGGAGTGTCCGGATGACGTCTGGTGGCAGGATCGGGATGCGGCGTGTGCTGGTGGAGGTCGTGCGTTTGCCGTCAGGACCGCGGCTCCAGTTGCGGATCTCTTCGTCTCGCTCGCCGCAGACGGCAGCGAGATCCTGGAGGTCTCGCGGCTGCGCCGATCCGCCGAGTATCAGGCGGAGCGTCGCGGCGTCCCACAGTGCCGCGGCTGCCTGTTCGCCCCATTTGTCCCGGGCTTGGGCCAGGGACTGGAGCACGACGAGGGTGGAGATGCCGGAACCCCCGCCATCGGCCATCAGAGATGGCAGCGACGGCACGGCGCAGAGGTTGGCGATCTCGTCGAGGATCAGTGCAAGCGGTGGTTCCAGCCGGCCGCCTGCGTTGCCAGCGGCCAACTGCCGGGCCGTTTCCGTGATGTCTTCGAGGAGCGCCGCGATGAAGGCGGAGGTCGCGCTCGCGCCGACTCCTGTGCCGAGGAGGTAGATCGTGCCGCGTTCCGCGAGGAAGGTCCTGGGGTCGAGTCCTTCGCCTTCCGCGGGGTCGAAGGATCGGCGTACGGCGGGATCGGCGAGTGCGGACAGAGCGGAGCGCACGCCGGCCCAGACGGCGTCCCTGGTTCGGCTGTCCATGCGGACGATCCCATCGAGGGTGTCGCCCCAGCCTTCGGCGGCATCGTCGGAGCGGTTCAAGATGGTGACTGCTTCGATGGCCGAGGCCGGTTCGAGGCTCCAGCGGTAGAGCTGCGCGACTCCAGCGCCGTCAATGGCTGCAGCGTGGAGCAGGCCGCGCAGCGCCATCTCCGTCTGGCCATGCCAGAACGCGCCGTCGGAGACACCGCCTTTGGTGAATCCCGCACCAGCTGCGAGACCGCTGGCGCGGACAATGGCGGTCGTCGGATTCTCACATCCTCGGACTGGCGACCAGCGGATGCCTTCGACCTTCCCGAGTTCTTGCGGATCGAAGATCGCGACGGGTCCGACAGTACGACGCAGTTCGACGGTGGCGACCAGATTGTCCGGGCGGGTGGAGGTCGTGACGACCGCTCCGGGTGCGTCGATGATGCCGCCGATGATCTGATGCAGGCCCTTCCCAGACCGAGGCGGTCCGAGGACGATCATCGAGTCCTCGACGGACGACCAGCACGATCGCCCACGCGAGCGTCCGAGGTATCGTCCGACATCGGTTGGCTGCGGTCGCCGTACTGCGGGGCGAGCGGACTGGCCGCGCCGTAGCACCTGAGCACGCCCAACAGATGCCTCGACATCCGCAGCGGCCGCGAGACCGGGACGTTTGGCAAGAGATCGCGTACGCCGGCGCACATCAGCGCGACGGCGCGTCCAGACGTGGTGGACAACTCCGGCGCCTGCCACTGGCATGGCCAACAGCGCCGCCAAGACGGACCAGTACACGGCCGGGTGGAACGCTCCGTGGGACAGTCCGAATGCGCTGGCGGGATCCCGCGGTGCGAGGACGACTTTGAGCGCATCAGGCCAGGAGGTCTGGATCCACTCGTGGGTAGTGAGCAAGCTGCTGAGCCCGCCGGCAAGGTAGAGGATGCCTGCAGAGGCGAGGAGCAACGCCCCCGCGATCATGACCAGGTCGGACAGATCTCGGGGCGATCGGCGGCCACCGTCCATGTCACATCCTTCCGTCTGTATCGAACAGTCGAACCTCGCGCGCATGGCGGACGAGTTGTACGACGAACGAGCGGCTGGGGAGCCGCCAGAGGGCGCGGCCCTTCGGGAGTTTGGCGATGGTTGACACCTCGACGTCGGTGAGTCCGAGCAGCGTCGCCGTACGGGCGAGCTGATCGGGTTCCTGGCGGAGCATGATCCGGGTGGAGCAATCGGCTAGGAGTCCCTCGGCGAGCGCGCGTGCCTCGGATCCCAGGTCGCCGACCGCGGCCAGATCTGACAGACGGTGGATGATCAGGACGTTGGAGACGCCCCAGGCTCGGGAGAGTTTCCACTGCTCCTGCATCCGGCGCAGCAGAGCGGCATCCCGCATCACCCGCCAGCCCTCGTCGTAGACGATGAATCGCTTTCCGCCGGCCGGGTCTGTGACAGCGGCCTCGAGCCAGGACGATGCGCACGCCAGAGTGAGGCGGAGTGCCTGGTCATTGCCTCCAGCACCGATCCATGACGAGTCGAGGGTCACCATCGGCAACGACGGATCGAACCGGGTCGTGGACGGGCCGTCGAACATGCCGGCGAGGTCGCCGTGGACGAGCCGCCTGACGGCGTGTGCGAGCTCGCGGCTGTCGGCGTCCGAGGTAGCCCTGCCGCCCTCGGGCGAGAAGAGTGCGTCGACGACGTCCGGGATCGTCGGCACCGGGGTCAGGGACACCTTCTCGATAGCCAGGTCGAGGGCGGTGTGTTCAAACGCAGCCAGCGGGCGGCCGAGCGTGGACTCGGCAAGCGTCCCGAGCAGAGCACGACGGCGTGATGTGACGATGCGATCCCAGTCGTCGTCGACCAGTCCGGCCGGGCGGCTTCCGGCATCGAGTGGGTTCAGTCTGGTCGACAGGCCCGGGCCAAGCTTGATCACCGATCCGCCCACTGCCTCGGCGACCGGTGTCCACTCCCCCTTCGGGTCGCAAGGAACGTACGCCTTGTGCCCGAGTGCGATGGACCGCGTGATGAGTGCCTTGGCAGTCGAGGACTTGCCGCTGCCGATGACGCCGGCCAAGAGCACGTTGGGATTGCTGATGACGCGCGATTGGTACAGCACCCATGGGTCGTAGACGAACGATCCTCCGCTGAAGACGTCGTTGCCGATGTAGGTGCCGTCAGCCCCCAACCCGCCTTCAGCGAGAAACGGGTAGGCGACCCGCAGGATTCTGGTGGTCGCGCGATGCATGTCGACCAACAGCGGGAGGCGCCGGCGTAAGCCGAGGTTCTCCACCGGCGCGGTGTCGACGACATCCTCAGTTGGCCCGGTTGTCGGCGTACTGCGCTGAACGGATCGACTCGCTCGACGATTCGCACGCCTGGTCCGCCGGTCGGTGTCACTGGGCTCAAACCATCCGGTGCTTGGCCTCATCCGAGACCAACCCCGAACGGGAGCGCAGCGGCGAGGAAGCCCTCGACTTGTTGGCCGACGAGGCGCCGTACGTCGAGCAACGCCTGAGAGGCAGCGATCTCGATCTCGGTGCACGCCTCGTCGAGCGCCTCCTCGGTGTCGCCGGAGACCGCGATCAGACCGATCCATCGCACATCGCCGTGCCCCGCGGCCAGATCCTTCTCACGCTGAGCAACGTCAGCGTCGAGTTGCCGGTCTTCCTCGGTCTCGAGCTGACCGACGCGCTTGCGGGTCGCGCGATCGGTCACGCGCTCGACTTGGTGACGGCGGGCGTCACGGATCGCCTTGCCGATGGGTACCGGTTGCAGCACGAGCGAGAACGTCCGTCGGATCCCCGGCTTGAGCAGGAGCGGGCTGAGGAACGACGGCATCGCCCGAATGCGCGGCCACTCGCTGACGACGTACACCCGATGAAACGACGAGTCCGTGCGCAGATGGTCCCAGGTGGCATCGACTGCGAGTGGTGCAGCGTCGGCCGGATCGATGTTGAAGAGGGTGCGAGTCGCGGCCGGGTCAAAGGCGACGCGCAGGCTCGACGCGAGGTCCGCAGCGTTGAGCCACGATCCGGCGACGCCAGCACCCGCGAACGCGGTCTGAAAGGCACGCGATTCGGAGTCCAGGACCGCCATCGCTCCAGCCAGTCCACCGCCGTACTTGCGCACCTCTTTCGACACTGCGTCGAGGTTCAGGGAGAAGCTGAACAGAGTCTCGTGCCTCGCCGCTGCAGGAGCAGCATGCTGCAGCAAGTCGCGATAAATGGCGCCGGCCGTGCTCGCGGGGTCGACACCGCGCTGGCGGGCCCACTCGCCCAGCCCGTCGCCGGGGTCCGGAACCGTCCGCTCCAGGATCTGCGCTCGCGCGATCCGAGTGCTCTGGCAGAGTCCCGCGATCATCCGGCCGTACGCCGCCACGCGCCGCTCCTGCTCGTCGGAGTTCTGGAGCAGATGTGCCGGTCCTTCGATCTTTGCGACCGCGATCAGCCGTCGTCGGCCAGGATCGTGGACCGCACCGATAGACGACCGCGTATCCAGGATCCGCAGCGGACTCGCTTCACCGGGCAGCTGCAGGTAGCCGTGTCGCCGGGGTACGAACACCTTCGCTCGGTACGTCTGCTGCTTGCGCCAACCACGAACAACATGGGACGTGCGCAGTACAACCCACCGGTACGCCGGCAGTCCCTCCGGCCGGCCGAAGGCGATCAGGCCACAGAGCAGCGAAACACACAGACCAGCCAGTCGCGGTGGCACAGGCCAACCAGCTAGCAGCGACAGCGCGGACAGAATGACACCGACTGCCAGCAACGCCACCTGAATAGGTCGAAGGCCGAGCAGCAATGAGTTTCGCTGCGGGCGCGGAAAGCGTGCGGAGATTGGGCTCGACACCTTCAGTCTCCCTGTCCCGAGGCCTGGCTGGCGCCACCTGCCGCTCCTGGGTCGGCGCTAGCGGCTGTCGATGCCGCGGATTCGGGGCCGGTTGACTGCTCCGGGCTGTCGTTCGACTCGTGATCTGCACCGACTGGGTCCGTTGCGACGTCGGCTGGCGAGCCGTCGTCTCCGTCGCTCGATGGCTCATCTTCGGGTTCGTCCTCACCGACGACCGGTGAGGATTCGTCCTTGTTCGAGCTGTTGAGGCCGCCCATCACCAATTGCCCGATGCGTTCGAGCTCCTCTCGACCCCTCTCGGCTCCGGCCGCTCCCTGCTGCATGACATGGACCGCAGCGGTGCCCTGATCGCCGGCCCAGTGAATGAATGAGTAGGTAGCCAAGGGAGCGAAAGCCGCCATGCCAACCAGGAGGATCCCGGCCATGAAAGTTCCGAGGTTTGATGCGGCTCCCTGTCCGGAGGACCCGAAGGCGGAGAAGCCGAGGGTGAAGACGAGGGCCATCGCGATCTTGGAGAACAACAGGGCGCCGACGACTTCGATCCACCGCCGAAGCCAGTGTCTGGTTGCGGACCAGGTCCAGCTCACCATGGCGACCGGAACGAATGCGACGAAGGCGATCAACGCGATGTCTCGGACCAGCATGACGAAGTACAGCGAGGTCATCGCGAGTAGGCCGAGCTGGACAGCGAGCAGGAGGATGCCGCCCAGCGTGGGCGCTGTGAGGAACGCGGTGATGTCGGTCATCCTTTTGAGTCCCTCCGTGGTGGCAGGCCCACCCAAGATCCCTGTCGACACCTCGTCGACGACCTTTCCGCACGCTGCTATGACCCCGATGGCGAACGGAACTCCGACAGTCCCGAGCAGAGCGCCGATGGCTGCCTGTCCAAGCCGGCCGGGTTCGCGGCGGATCACGGCCGAGACGCACTGCAGGATGAAGACCGCGACGAGCATCGGGAGCGAGAGTCCAACCATCAGATCGAGGTTGTCCTTCCACCAGCTCTGGTCGAATCTCGGCGACGTACTGGTGCTGAACGTCCGGAAGACGGTCTCCGACAAGTCGGCCAGACCGTTCGCCGACCATTTGACGAACGAGTCCCACACTGCGTTCGACGCTGACTTGCCGACGTTGTCGACGACGCAGCTGACCGGGTTCAGCAGGCAATCACTCCAAGCCATCGTCCAGCCCCTAACCGATCGAGATGCCGCTGAAGAACCGGATGATCGGGTTGGCCGACGCGATGAGGATCGCCGCGCCGGCGGCGATGAGGCAGCCGAGTTTGCCGCGGCCGGCGTAGTGGGAGTTGTTGCCGAAGCTGCCAACTGCCCACGCGGCCGCGGCGACCACGAACGCACCTACGCAGACGACGAGACCGAATGTCTGCAGTGCGCCGACGATCTGGCGCAGGGCCGGGAGTCCCGGGAGCCCGTTCGAGTTCGGGCTCACTCCGGGATCTTGCAGTTCGAAGAAGCTGAGCATGCGTATGCCTCCGGGCGCCGTACGACGCCGATCGTTGAAGTCATGTGGTGGTGGGATAGACAGGCGGCGCCCAGCCGAGGTACGTGGCGCCCCAGCGTTGTTCGATCGCTTCGACTCCGACGAGGTACACACCGCCCTCGCCGGGCATGCGGTCGCCGATGTCGTTGGACACGATGCGGCCGTTGCCGACGTACACCGCAACATGTCCGTATGGCCCGTCCGTGGACCAGAACAGCAGGGCACCGACGGGTGGCCGGCGGTCATCGGGATGGGCATTCCCGCTGCTGACCATCTGCGCCCATTGCTCGGCCGCGGACACGTAGCCTGAATGTGAGCGACCCCAGATGTTCGACGCCAGCCGGGCACACAGTTGGTAGTAGCCGTGGCTTCCGACTAGGGCGAGCGCCCGATCGACCGCGACCGAGGCGCCCGGAAGCTGGTCAGTATCGCCAGCACCCCAACTGCCGCAGACACCCGCAGTCGGCGACGCACGTACGAGACGAACAGCCGCCTCATAGTTCCGGCGGTAGTTGGAACCGTCCGCGAAGGCCGATCGCTGGACCGCCTGCGCTGCCTTCCACGGTTCCATCGAGGCCCAGCCGGGGACGTTGGCGAGCGCGGCGTAGAACAGGCCTGCCGCGCTCGCCGGGTCCAATCGCTCGCCAAGAGTTCCCCAGCTGTCGCGCTGCTGGAACAAGCCACGCGAGTCAGGGCCAGCAGTGTCGCCGTGATCGACGTTGCGAAGGGACGACTCAGTCATTGCCGTCATGACGGCAACGACCTTGCCCGCCTCACCGATCCCGTAGCGGTCACCGACGCCCATGATCACCGCCAAGTTGGACGTCTGCTCTGCATCAAGGCTGGCCTCGCCGACGGCCTGAGCGACATCGCAGGTATCGGCGCCACTTCTGGCAACGGCCAGAGGCGGCAGCAGACAGGCTCCGGTGACCAGTAGTGCAGCCGCTGCCGCGATCTTGACGATCACTGCGGCAGTTCGTTGGACGCCGACCAGAATGCGCACTGCGGATGGCAGATCACCCCGACCGTCACATGTCGGGCCATCGTGGTCTTCTGGCTGTCGACGAGGCCGTCCTGTATGCCTTGGACGACGAAGCCATGCCACCCCGCAGGCGCCCGCGGGTCCCGCGCGAGCGCCTCCAGCTCGGTCGTCGTCGCAGCGGTGACATCTCGTACTCGGGCTTGCGCCTTATGCAGTTTCAGATCTTCCCACTGGCTCGGGTACGGGAGCATGCTGCGGGCAACTCGGCCGGCGTCGCTTGTCTCCGGTGGGTTCGCGAAGGCCGAGATGGCGGCTTGCCATTGAGCGTAGGTATGGACCGCAGTGTCGTAGGTCCAGAGCGCAGTCGCGAATGCGACCGCGTACTGCGCCGGATCGGTAGTGGCGGGTCTCGCCCAAGTCGCGAGCGGCGCTTCCTGCGTCGTCTCCGGAATGATCGTTCCCTGTGTCGGGTCAGCGCTGGGTTCGCGGCGGGCGACGGTCGGGTCGTCGTGCCCGTGGATTACGAGCGCGATGATCACGATGACGAGCAGGGCAAGGATGATGAGCGGTACTGCGAGCTTCGAGTTCAGGACTCGACGCATGTCAGAGTTCCCTCCGTGTCTTCACCGGCTGGAGCCGGACGATGAGTGCACGCGCGATGGGCGACGGGACGATCCGGAATGCGGCTTGCAAGCGCAGGAAGAACCGGAACTGGGCGAAGTAGAACCGGACAAGCCAGTTCCGCCGACGCGGGCGCAGGTTGATGCTGTTCATAAGAGCTCAACGTTTGAGCCCTCGTGACCGCTGAGTAACTTCGGGTCAGGCAGTTCGAGCGAGTCCCAATCCGATGCCGCCAGGCCACGAGGCGCCGGGCTGACGGCCGAAGCGGGCGCGTCGGATCGACGCCCGGGGAAATCGACCGGCCGCCTGCTCGATCCACTGCTGGACTGCCGGATCGGCCAACACCGTGTCGGGCGGCTGCCCGCCGGCCAGGCGCGAGAGAGCCGATACTCGGACGGGTCCGTTGTGCAGCAACCAGGCCAGCCCTTCAGCCTGATCTCTGGGTACGCCGATTCCGCGGACCCGCCCCGTGATGGCGTGCCTGGAGAATCCGGGTCCCTCGGCCGCGACGAGCAGGCGCCGCCGCACGTCTCCGGCTGGCAGACCGGCTCGCTCCAACCACACACCGATACGGTCGAGTAGCGGCCCCAACTCTGCGAGCATGCTCGGCTGCTCGGCTTCCGGCAGGTAGTCGAGCAGCAGATGCCGTTGACGCCGCCTGGCTTCCTGGCGGACGACATCGGCCAGGCGCCACCGCACCATGTTCGCCAGGTAACCCCAGGTCACGCGGCCCGCCGGAGGGTTCTCTGCCAGTCGACGGCAGCGTTCCCACGCCACGGCGCGTGCAAGTTGCGCGGCCTCGTCGTTGCCCAGCGCTACGCGGAGTCTGCTGGGCAACTCCGCAACGATCCGCCGTTCGATCTCGGCGGCCAAGCGTGTCGACGGCTCGTCTGCCCAGCCCGAGTCCGCCGCTTCGAACAGGAGCGCCTGAAGTTCTTCAGTCATTGGCATACTCCGCATCCCGATGTCTCGGACCGCGGCCCGAGAGTTGGCCCTTGTTTTGCTTGCGGCACCAATCTCGGCGTACACCGCCCTGTTCTGAACCCGGATGAGGAAGTCCCGGACTCCTGGACTTCCTCACGGCGTCGGCGTCACCGATGCCGGACTCGGACCGTCGATCTCCGGCAACTGCTGTGCCCGCGGCGTGTAGTCCTCCAGCGGCCGCGTCGACCGCATCGCGTCGTACATGCGCTGAGCTCCGTCCTCCATCTGCAGGAGGCTCGACGGGCTGTGGCCGTCCGGGATCTCCACGGCGCGGACTCGCTTGTAGAAGTAAGACAGGTCAGGAAGTGCCGCAAGCGCCTTCTTGTGCCATTCCTGGTCGCTGTCCAGCGCGACGACCACCGTGTCGGTCGCCGTGTAGCGATACAGAATCCTTGCCTGCGCCGACGACATCAATGAGCCGCACAACGGAATGCCTGCCCAAGGCTCGTCGGAGATGCGACCGAGGCTCTCCACCGCAACTGCATCCAGCGGATCGTTGACGACTACCGCGAACGCACCATCGCTTAGAGTCTCCAACTGCTCTTCGACTCCCCCGAGCACACTTGCCGGACGATGAATCAACGTCGTCGGCGACGCCTGGAACGCGGGCTTCGGGCCCCGACCGATACCCACGAACCCCACCGGTTCCAGAGAGTCGTTCCGCGTCATCACCATCAACTGATCGCGGAATACGTCGACCGCGACCCCTTCGTCGGTCCACTCGGACAACCCGGCCCTGATCAGCGTACGGAAGTCGAAGCCCTTCTCCCGCAAGTGATCGGTAAGCCGAGTGTGGGAGTCCGGGGCATAGCCGATCTTCCAGTTCGACGCCGTGCTCAGAACCTGGTCGACGCCGCGATCCTTCAGATTCTCGATCGGCCAGCCGACATTTGCCCTGAGCAACTCACGCCTGAAGAACTTGCTTGCCGCCAGGTGCGCGACCATCATCCGCTGGCGCTCACCACTGATCAGCAGGCTGTGCGAATCGGAAGATACTGCGTTCATTACGACCTCCGTAGCCGGCAACTCGATAGCTACGAAGGTCGTCTTAACTTGCCGCGCAAAGAACCCTGACTACGACCTCAAGGACAACCGGACTTCGCAATCCCGCCGTCACAACGACGGCCCAGCATCCGGCGGATCCGCTCCGGTCAACGAATCCAACGTGAGGTGCGGAGTGGCCCGACGTACCGACCTGCCCAGAGTCTCTACAACCTCCCGCGAGACGATCTCTTGATCGAGCTCCAATGCCTTGGCGAGCTCCCCGAGTTGCGCTGCAACGCGGTCATGCGGGAGACGAGCTACCAGCGGTGCGACCCGGCGCAGCGCATTGACTCGACCGCTGATGTGATCCAGCACCCGCGACCACCGAGCCAGCTCAACCTCAATCGCGAGCTCCGCAAGCGGCCTGGCGGAACTCAGAGCCTCGAACAACCGATCCGCGCCCTCGGGTGTCTCAAGCAACGAAGCCGGATCGTGCCCTGAGGGGAACTCCGCCACCAGCACCCGCTCGAAGCACGAGGAGAGGTCATCCAACCACCGCACCGCAGCCGGACGTCCCGCTCCATCAGCGTCGACAGCCACAATCGCCGTCCCACCGGTCGCGTGTTGACGAACCATCCGTGTCTGATGAAACGACAGCGCGGTCCCACACACAGCCAGCCCGGCCCAGCCACGCGACGTCAGCCGGCTCAACTCATCAACAGCCGCGGCATCCATCGGGCCCTCTACAAAGACCGGCACCGCTCCGCTCTCCAACAGGTCACGCTGCTCCGCCAGACCGACAAGAGTGTGGGACTTCTGATAGATCCTCGTGCCGGGCGAGTTCAAGTACCTCGTATTCCCACCACGCGAACGCCCCACGAATCCAACCAACTGCTCGTCCGAATCCCAGGCCGGGAACATGATCCGATCACGAAACCGATCGACGAGATAGCCCTTCTTGGTCGCACTCGCGAGCCCTGCGTCCAGCAACGTCCGATCCTCGAAGCCCTGCGCCCTCAGATGGTCAACCAGCCTCGCCCAGCCCTCGGGCGCATAGCCCACCTTCCACGGCGAACTCGACCTCAACAGATGCCGAAGCCCACGCTGCACCAGATGCGCGGAAGCCCAACCAACCGTCGACCGCAGCAGCTGTTCGCGAAAGAACTGCCCCGCTGCGACGTGGGCCTCGATCAACCGACGATCGTCAGTGGCCATCGCGTTAATCACCCCAGCCTCAAGCCGACTTGTCCTCCAGTCGAAGGTCGGCGATGCCGGCCCGCGCCGGAACCCAGATCTCCAAGTCCAGGAGTCTTGGATCAGCGGCCGTAAGGTCATGAGATTCGCAGAGGTGTACGCGTCAAGGCGGCTCCGGCCCGCGAGCCCGCTCATATTGCTCGCCATCGATCGTCTGGCCGTGGTCGCCGATCGGGCCGCGTCTCGCTCGCCGTCGCACCGCGTGCACGTGCCTGCCCGAGCGTGGACTCGCGTCTCGCGAGTCGGCATAGAGGCCGGCCGACCGCGCCAACTGGTTCCCCATCTTGTCGATCGCCTCGTCCAGCAGCTCAATCGCCTGCCGGATCGACCATCTCAACGACGCCAGATCAGTTGGCTGCTGATCACCCTCTGGTTCCAGGGCGTTCTTCGACGGCTCCGACTCTCGATGCGTCACCGTGTCCTCTTTCCCATTGCCGACGACAACTTCCTCGAGCCAGCGTCAGCGTGCCGGCCTGATGCCGACACCCGGAACACGACCTCCAGGAGTCCTTGATGTCAGCCGGGAGCGACCCGTGGCCTGCATGGATGCCGCATCTTCTGGGGCTCAGACGTTGAGCAGACCTCTTGGCGTGCCTTCAGGGGTCGTGCGATGACAGGGGGTCTGCAATGGCAAGGGAATCGTTGCCCGTGGGAACGTGGGGGACAATCACGGTCCGAGTCGCCAGCCGGGACGGGCGAGGGCAGCCGCGGAAGTTCGAGGCGCGGGCGTACTTTCGGGACCTGGACGGCCAGACTCGATCGGTCGCGAAGTGGGGAGACACCGCGGACCAGGCGAAGAACCGGCTTCGGGAATCGCTGAAGGCTCGCCAGCGGATCGGGGGCACGGGGAGTCTGAAGTCCAATGACCGGGTGTCAACTGCCGCCGAGCTGTTCCTGGCGGAGGTGCAGGACCTCGTCGATCAGGACGTGCTGGCGCCCGGGACGTACCAGACCTATAAGTATCAGTACGACAAGAACCTCGAACCGCGCATCGGCGGGCTAAGCCTGATGGAGGCGGGCACACCACGCGTCAGTGGCGTTATCAAGGCGATCAGAGACGAAGTCGGGGCTGCCAGCGCGAAGACCTGCAAGAGCATTCTGACCGGAACATTCGCGCTCGCCGTCACGCACGGCGCGTTAACGGCGAATCCCGTCCGCGAGATCAAGATCCGGGCAACCTCGGCGAAGCGCCTGCCACGCGCCTTGGAGGCTGATGAACGCGAGCAGTGGTTCGACCTTCTGCGGCAGAACGAGCCAGCAGTCAAAGCTGACCTGATCGATCTGACCAAGTTCATGATGGCCACCGGCGAGCGCATCGGCGAGAGCCTCGCTGTCACGTGGCGAGACCTGAACCGTGAGACCGGCGAGATCGACTGCAGTCATCAGATCCAGCGCATCAAGGGCAAAGGGCTGGTACGGCGACGGGTCAAGTCTTCAGCCGGTGATCGCATCATCGGGTTGCCGCCGTGGGCTCTAGAGATGCTACGTGCTAGGTGGACACCGGGAACTCCCTTGGACGCGCCGATCTTCCCGGACACCAAGGGTGGCTTCCGGGATCCCCACAACGTACAGAAGGCCCTACGCGACGCCCGCAGGCCGGTCGGCAGTGACCGCAGGCAGCAACTGGGAAAGACCCTTCGCGACCACCGACGCAGCGCCGGCCTGACGCAGAACCAGGTCGTCGCGAAGCTCGGCTGGCGCAGGACCCGAATCAGCCTGATCGAGACCGGACGCGTGCGGCTAACCGGCGAGGAGGCAGCCACCCTCGCCGATACGTACCGTCTCACCAGGACCGCCCGAGCCACACTCCTCGAACTCACGGAGCTAGCCGGCATGCAATCGCTGGCCGACGAACTCGAATGGGTCACGGCCCACGTGTTCAGGAAGACCACAGCGACGATTCTCGAGAGCGCCGGCCAGACTCCGCGGCAAGTCGCCGACCAACTCGGCCACGCCCAGACGTCGACGACCGTCGACGACTACTTCGGCCGCCGGCGCCGGAATCCCGAAGCCGCGGTACATCTTGAAGCCGCACTGAGACACATCCATGAGCAAGATCGCGACACGTCACCAGAGCCTGAGTTCTAGTGCCAGCCTTGAGCGTCAGCTGCACAGGCCGGACCTTAACCAAGCGAGATTCGTGGCCGGTAGCAATGTGTCACTCCGGACCTGAGATGTCGAGGATGTATACGTCGACGGTGACACTTGAGCCAGATTCGGCTGCCTGTTCCTTGAGGACCGTGCGGAGTGCTGCGCGATCGCTGTTCGTCGACCTCCAGCCCGAAGGACGCTTCGCTTTGTCCACCCAATAGACAAGGTAGATGCCACGATTGAGGCCAAGAGGCTTGAGGTACTGGCCGATCAACTGGTCCTGTAGCGCAGTCAGCAGATCGGGGTGTTCGACGCGCTTGGCCTCGAAGATCACTCGCGCAGCAGCGTCGAACCCGGTTCTGGTGGCGCTTATGTCCATCCGGGTGCCGGTACCGGACTTCTTGTGATGCGTGGCCTGGAGTTCTCGATCGACGATCAGATGCGGTTTGAGGCGCTCATTGAAGCGCCGGACGAGCCAGTCGGAGATGGTGTCCTCAGTCTCAGGCGTCGCGCCGGCCTCACCGGGATAGCCGTTCCAGATCTCCTTGAACCCGTCCTGATGGGTGAGGTAGCGCTGGATCCGATCCAGCTCCTCGATCAGTACGACAGCAAGCCCTGCGTCATCTCGAACGATCCGCGCATCTGCGTCGCTCACGAGCCGCATCAACTCGGTCGGCGTGATCGGAGTATGCGCAAGCTCTGCCGCCCGCGTTCGGCTGTCCTGCATGAAGTGTCGGATGTAGTCGGCTTGCTCAGGCGAACGGCCAGGCAGCAACGATTCGAGAGCGGAGGTCATGCCTGCCTCGGCCAGAGTCTGGAGCACCCGATGCAGAACCGAGCTAACCGGGGAGAACGGGCTATCGGAGTCGTCCTCCGGCAGTTGGATCCCTCCGAACAGCAAGCTGGCGAAAGGCCCAAGAAGGTCCGCAGTCACCATTGTTACCTGGAGCTCGTTGAGGACCTGCGGTTCAGTGATCCTGCCTGTCGCGAGCCAGGCGCGGACCAGACTATCTGGCTCGCGCGCAGCAAGGACTCGGCTTGCCAGCCATGGCTTGTCGGGCGCATTCCGTACCTGGTGAGCCAACTCGAGCGACTTGTCAGGGTGACTATCGTGAAGGACCTGCATCGCGTGCTCTCGCCGCCTGAGCGACTCGTCGACATCGAGAACGATTGCGGCGACGACATGAACGAATTCAGGGTTCTCCATGTTGGCCAGCGGGTGAAGGCCGAAGGTAGTCGATGATGTGTCTCGGGCGAGATCGATCATGGCGCGATCGATCGCCGCTTGGCCTGCCTCCGACGCCAGTTCACGCGTCTTCAAGTAGGGCTCTCGTGAATCACCGACCAGCATCGTGCGAACGATTGCCGGTGCCCACTTCTGCCAGTCGTCGGCTGAGAGGGTGCGCAACAGGACGGGCCAACGGACCGCGAGTGTCAAGATCAGGTGTACGCCAGACCAGTCAGGGATCACTAGGGCATACGGCTTCTCCTCCAGCCTCGCCCAATCGTCGACCCTCGGCGTCCATTCGCGAAGAAACTCGATTCCGCGAGTGACCATTTCCTGCCGCTCATCGGGCGTCAACGCCTGCCAGTAGCTTCGCTCCGTCAAGTCGAAGTCGAACAGTTCCTGGCTTGAGTCATCTGTCAACGCCGCCGCCGCACGCCACCACTCCGTGGACTCGCCGTCCAACGCGGTGATGGCCTCGTGCAGTTGCACGATCTTTGCGGCATTCTCGCCACCACCAGACTGCGACATCTCCCGGCTGGTTCGCGCTATGTCGGAGTCGAGAGGGCAGATTCCGCGCAGTCCTTCTGTCGCCTCGAAGGCGGGGTGCTCTCTCGGCAGCGTCAGAATGCGGTCCGCGGTTCGCGCGTCGCTCGGATAGCTCGCTAGTAGTCCGACAGCACGCGCCGCGCCCTCCCGCACGTCCTCGCCGAGGGCTGGCAGGGCATCGAGTAACCACTCGACATCATCTCCACTCAGCAATTCGAACTGGGTAACCGTTAGGAAGCCGTGCTTCCGGTCTACACGCAGGATCTCGAGTCCGAGCTCTCGCCGCCGGTCAGGAGCAGCGCCTAACCACGGCAGCTCCGCCCGTCCTCGAAAGAGATAGGTCTGCCGAACGTGCACCAAGAGACGTGCAAGCGCAGCAGTCATACCAGGCAGGTCGCAGTGCCTCCAAGCCGCGCCAATGAGGCTCCTGTCGTAGCGGTTCAGGGTCGAGTCGCGGAAGTCAACGTCTACTTTCGCGGCCGCTGCCACCAGGTGAAGCAGGTCCTGCACTCGAACGAGATCGGGAACGCCTTCGATAATCTGGGCATAGCCACCGATGTAATGCCGGCTGCGTGTTGGCCTGATGCTTGCCGCGATCTGCTCCGCCGGCACTTTGTCCGGAAGGACGGCACGAAGAGTTGCGCCTAGCACCTCATCGTCGGGGTCGTCCTCGGTACTCAGGTTCAGCAGCGGCGCCAGGCCTGCCAAGATGGTGTGGTCAGCCGTAACCGCAAGTGCCGCGACGGCTTCGGCCCGGACTGTCGTCGACCAGGAAGTATCGAAGGCAATGCCTCGAAGCTCTGGCGTGACATCACGGACGACACACTCGCGCGCGATGCGGCAGACCCACAGCGCCTGCCATTGGTTTGCGGGTGTAGCGGCGGCGGCGCGGAGCTCATCTCCGAGTCCAGAATGAGCGAGCCCTGACATATCCAGCCCCCACGGCTCGACCACCCACCCGGTAGCGGCGCCGCGCAGCAGGCCTCTCACGAGATGCGCCTTCAGTGCGTTGTCGGCAACCTCCACAGTGGCGGTCTGCAGAAGACCTTTCGCGTTGCGCTCGACCAACTCCGAGTCGACATCGTGAGATTGGGTGAGCAGCCATCCGAGGATCGGTAGCATCGGACCCGGGACAACGCCATCCGGATCGCAACCAAGCAATGATTTGAGTCTCGCCCCGCCGACTCGTCGTTGTACCAGGTAATCAGCTGCGAGAAACTCCGCGTACGCCTGGTGCACGAACGCCAGCACATCGCCGGGGACGGATGTGAAGAGCGCGGATCCGAGCACCTCCTCGTATGCCCTCAGGCTGAAGTTCGCCGTGGAGGCGGGCTCGGCGTCAGATGGCAGGTTGCGAGTCGCCAACCCACCCGCATGATTCTTCGCGCCTAGTTGAAAGCGACCGTTGCCGCAGAACATCGCGAATGCCGCAACCCTCCGGGCGACCACCAGCATCTGGTCCGGAAGCTGGGTGGGCGGCACTCGGAATGCACCTTCCTCCTTCATCAGCCGTGCGACCGAATAGGCCATCGAGTCAGCGAGCTTGGCCGGAACGTCTCCGTGCTCATCCCAATGGCGGAGCAGGTCGAGCAGTTGCAGCGGGCTGCCCAGAAGTGCCCCCAGTCCCGCATCGCGCACTTTGCGCAGGAAGGCGTCCGCGTCGGCATCTCTGGCGCTAGCGACTGTCCGCACGGCATCTTCGTCCAGCGGAAGCAGCTTCAGCTCCCGAAAGCTGTCCAGAGAGGCCTTCAGCTGGGCCGCCAGATCCGCATCCCACGCTGCCGGACGGCAGACCAAACGCCACCGGATCCGCCTCTGTGCACCGCTCAACAGCCGACTGAGCTGGTAGCTGACCCGAGGATCGGCCAGGACTGCTTCGTCGATCGCGTCGACATACACGATGTCGGCATTCGCGACTCTTCGCTCGAACAAGCCTTGTAGGCCCTCTGGCCCGGTCATCTTCAAGTCGAGCCAGACAGCGCTTGACTCGCGCGATCTGAGTTCCTCGATCACGGTGGTCTTACCTGCCCCGCCAGGTGCCAGCAGCACGAACGACTCGGGCGTGTTGACCAGCTCATCGACCGAGCGGGGTCGATCGCCCGTGTACCACGCGCTCATCATGGTGTTGCTGTCGAGCAAACCCTCTGAGGTGTACAGAAGATCGTCACCAGTGTCCGCGACCCAGCGGCACACTCTCGTCGTGCTACTCATCACAACCAATGATGACACCGACCACCCGGCCGGATGGAGACCGAGCAGTCACTCGTGGCGACTTCCTGAGCGTCCCGTGGTCGGGAGCGCGAAACGTCGAGAGCCCATGAGATCCAGCAACCATCTCGAGCGCTTACAACGGCAAAGTAGTGAGTAAACCGTGAGTTGGGGCTCGGAAGTTCATCACTTCCGGGTTATATTCCCAGGTCGGAGAGCCGATGAGAGCCGGCGGGGGGACTCGAACCCCCAACCACCGCTTTACAAGAGCGGTGCGCTGCCAATTGCGCCACACCGGCGTGGTGTCGGTACATAGTAGTGGATTGTGTGGGGTGTGCTGCGAGGGTCCGGTGGGTTTCGGGGGCTTTGGGGTGCTCGGGTGGTGTCGGTGCTCGGGGACTCGTTGGGGCTCGTGGCGTTGCTGTTGTATGTGCAGCGGGCGACGGGGGCGGCGCTGGCGGTGGCGTTGTTGTTGCTGGCGGGAGACTTCGTGCCGGGGTTGTTCGGGGCGGTGGCGGGGGCGGTTGGGGATCGGTTCGATCTCAAGCGGGTGATGGTGGTTTGTGACGTCGTCCAGGGGGTGCTGACGGTCGTCATGGCGGTCAGTTTGCCGCCGTTGCCGGTGTTGCTTGTGCTGGTGGCGGTGCGGGGGGTTACCGCGCAGGTCTTTCTGGCCGGATCGCGGAGCGCGATGCCGCGGCTGGTGCGGGACGATCAGTTGGAGGCGGCGAACTCGGCGTTGGGGGCGGGGACGAACGGGTTGGAGGCCGTCGGGCCGCTGATCGCGGCTGGGCTGTTCCTGGTGACCGACGTACGGGGAATTCTGTACATCGACGCGGCGACGTTCTTCGTGTCGGCGGCGCTGCTGAGCCGGTTGCCGAGGATCCAGGTGGAGCGGTCGGGGCACAGTCTGTTGAAGGATGCGCGGGACGGGCTGGGGTACATCGTCCGGACCCGGGCCATCCGCGTGATCGGGATCGGGTTCTTCGCGGTGGTCGCGTTCAACGGGGTGGACGACGTCGCGATGGTGTTCCTCGCGAAGGACGAGTTGCACGGGAGCGATTCGGCGGCGGCGACGTTGTACGCCGGAGTGGGGATCGGGCTGATTCTCGGGTTCGCGATCCTGGCGCGGTACGCCGTTCGCTTCAAGATGCCCGTCCTGATGCTGCTCGGGTTCGCGGTGAGCAGCGTCGGCAATCTGCTCACCGGGCTCGCGTGGGCGATCTGGGCGGCGCTCGCGTTGCAGGTGATTCGCGGGCTCGGGATCGCGGGCATCGACGTCGGGGTCAACACCCACCTGCAGCGCGTCGTACCGCCGCAGCTGCTGAGTCGCGTGTTCGGGAACCTGTACGGCGCGATCGGGCTGGCGGCCGGGATCTCGTACGTCGGGGGTGGTCTGCTCCTACAGCACACCGACGCCCGTACGACGTTCGTCGCCGCGGGCGCGGGTGGATTGGTCGCTACGGCTGTGACTGCGATCGCAAGGCGGCGATCGGGCGACGCAGGGAGCGAGCCCCCGGTACGGCGATGAGGGCGATCGCGGCCATCACCAGGAATGCGGCTGACGGGTGGCCGACGAGCAGGCCGACGATGACAGCGACGATCAGGCCGCCGAGGTTGCCGGCCATCCAGATCAGGCCGGCGGCGGTGCCTTCGGCTTCGCCGGTGCGGCGCTCGACGAGTTCGAGGACGATCGGGAGGGCTGGGAGGAGCAGGAGGCCGATCAGCGTGATCGCGACGAAGGCTGTGACGGTGCTTGGGGCGACGGCGAGCAGGACGCAGGCCGCGGCGGTGACGGTCAGGCTGACGACGAGGAGGGTGGATTCGGCGCGGCGCCGGGCGACGAGGATCGGGATCGTGGCGCTGCCGAGGACGCCGGCGACGACCTGGACCAGGAGGATCGTGCTCGCGGTGCCGCCGCTCACGCCTGCCGGTTCGAGGAGCGCCTGGGCGAAGGTGCTCATGGCAACGAACACGCCGAAGGGGAACAGCGCGAGGACGCACAGCCGGCGGATCAGCGGGTCACCCCAGGAGGTGGCGAGAGCACCCCGAACGGGGCGGTGCGGCGGCTCGCCGGTGTGAGAAGGGGTGGCCGGCGAGCCAGCGGTCAAAGCGTGCCCGGCGGCCGCCGCGGGGCCGGTGGGTGAGGCGGTGGAGGGTGTGCTGAGCGCGGTGGGGTCGGCGTGTGGTGAGGCGGTGAGGGCGGGGTCGAAGGGGGCCTTTGAGCGGAGGGCTGCGGCGAGGACGAGGGCCGATGCGATGCAGAAGATGGCGGTGAGCACCAGCATCGTGGGGAGGGAGGCGGCGGTGGTGAAGATTGCTGACAGGAGGAAGGCGATGACCATGCCGGCGAAGATGCTGGCGGTGCCGATCGCGATGCCGGTGGGGCGGTCTTTTTCGTTCAGGTAGCGGCCGGTGATGCCGGTGACGGCGTTCAGGACCAGGGGCTGGGCGATCGAAGCGAGGATCTGGCCGGCGAGCAGCCAGCCGAAGTCGTCGCCGATCAGTCGCACCGCGGCGCCGACGGCGGTGAGTACGGCACCCGCGATCAGCGCGGACCGGAACCAGCGGTCGAGGGCGAGGCCGCACGGGATCGCGAGGACGACGTACAGCAGCGGGAAGACCTGGGCGAGCCAGCCGATCGCGCTCTCGGACACGCCGTACCGCGCGGCCGCCACGGTGGTGACGCCTGCGAAGTTGAGCCAGACGAGCTGGGTGGCCGCGCCGACCACGGAGTAGCCGACGATCGCGGACCACCGGCTCCTGTTGTGCATGGGCGAAGCGTACAAAGGAGACATGGTCGATTGGGAGGGACCGCTCACGGAGGCCTATGAGCGGGCGACGGCATATCTGGACGGGCTCCCGGAGCGGCGGGTCGGCCCGCGCGCGACTGCCGGCGAGCTCCGCGAAGCGCTCGGCGGGCCGCTGCCGGCCGGGCCCACGGATCCGCGGAAGGTGATCGCGCGCCTGGCGGAGGGGGTCGAGGACGGACTGTTGCCGAGCGGTAGCGGACGGTTCTTCGGATTCGTGTTCGGCGGCGCCACGCCGGCGTCGCTCGCCGCCGACTGGCTGACGACGACGTGGGACCAGAACGCCGGTCTGTACGCCGCCTCGCCGGCCGCCGCGGTGGTCGAGGAGGTCGCGGCCGCCTGGCTCGTCGAACTCTTCGGACTGCCGAGGAGTACGTCGGTGGGGTTCGTGACCGGGGCGCAGATGGCGAACTTCACCGGATTGGCGGCCGCGCGCCACGAAGTACTGCGCAGAGCCGGATGGGACGTGGAACGGGACGGGCTGGTCGGCGCACCGCCGATCCGGGTGCTGGCCGGGGCGGAACGGCACGACACGATCGACCGCGCGCTCCGGTTCCTGGGACTGGGGACGAGCTGCATCGTGCCGATCGCGGTCGACGAGCAGGGCCGGATGCGCGCCGATGCGCTCGAGGCAGCCCTCACCGACGACGCGCCCCAGATCGTGTGCGCACAGGTCGGCAACGTGAATACCGGGGCGATCGACGCGGTCCGCGACATCTGTGAGCGGGCGCATGAGCACCAGGCCTGGGTCCACGTCGACGGAGCCTTCGGTCTCTGGGCCGCGGTCAGCGAACAGCTGCGCCCACTCGTCGACGGGATCGAGCTGGCCGACTCGTGGGCGTCCGACGCGCACAAGTGGCTCAACGTGCCGTACGACTCCGGCCTGGTCCTCTGCGCCCATCCCGAGCCCCACCGGGCCGCAATGTCGATCCGGGCCGCGTACCTGATCCAGGACGAGAACGGCGAGCGGGACCCGATGGACTACAACCCGGAATTCTCGCGGCGCGCCCGCGGGATCCCCGTGTACGCCGCGGTCCGCGCGCTCGGGCGGTCCGGGATCGCGGAGATCGTCGACCGGTGTCACGCGATGGCGCAACGGTTCGCCGACGCGCTGCGCGCCGAGGGTGTCGAGGTCCTCAACGAGGTCGTCCTCAACCAGATCCTGGTGCGGTTCGGCGACGACGAGCTCACCCGGCGGGTGGTGGCCGCGGTCCAGCGGGAAGGGACCTGCTGGATGTCCGGCACCACGTGGCAGGGCACGGCCGCGATGCGGATCTCGGTCACCAACTGGACCACCGGTGCGGCCGACATCGACCGCTCCGCCGCCGCGGTCGTCCGGTGCCTGCGCGATCAGCGCTGACGGAAATGTTCGGCCGTGTGTCGATTTCCGCGGTTGCCGTTCGACGCCCTGGCGTACGACGACCACTCAGGAGGAGAACGATGTCGTTCCAGGCGTACTTGGACAAGATCGAGGAAAAGACCGGGAAGACCCCGCGGGAGCTGGTCGACGAGGCGAAGAGCCACGGGTACGACGCGCCGCAGGTGAAGACCGGGGCCATCCTCGACTGGCTGAAGGCGGACTACGAGCTCGGCCGCGGGCACGGGATGGCGCTGGTGCACGTGATCAAGAACGGGCCGGAGATCAGCGACAAGCACGTCGGCCGGTCCGGCCCGCACGGCGACCCGAGCAACATGCTCTGGCTGGACGGGAAGGCGACCAACCCGGCGCTACGGTAGGCGGGTGGATGCGAAGAAGTCGCCGCGGGACAGGTGGATCACGGTCTACGGGCGCAAGCCTGTCCTGGAGGCGTTGCACGATCCGAAGCTCTCGGTCGCGAAGGTGGTCCTCGCGGACAACGCGACCGGACACTCCATGCAGGAGATCCTGCGGGCGGCGGAGAAGTACGGCACGCCGGTCGAGCGGGCGACCGCCAGCCGGGTGAAGTGGCTGGCCGGCAACGGCAAGCACGACCAGGGCGTGGTCGCGGACGTGGACGCGCCGCGGATGACGCCGCTGGAGGAGTTCGTGCGGGCCCGCGGAAAGCGGCCGACCAACGTTTTCCTGCTCGACGGCGTGACCAATCCCGGAAACGTCGGCATGATCCTGCGGACCGCGACCGGCGCCGGGTTCGACGGGGTGATCCTCCCCCGGGCCGGTACGCCGCACGTCGGGCCGCTCGTCATCAAGGCGTCGGCCGGGGTCGCGTTCCAGGCGCCGATCGTGAACACGTCGACGGCGAAGGCCGCGGTCGACGTACTGCGGACCGCCGGGTACCACGTGTACGGGTTGTCGGCGCGCTCGCAGGACTCGCTGTTCAAGGCCGAGCTCGCGCCGCGCGCGGTGTACGTGCTCGGCGGCGAGACCAACGGCGTCACGGTGTCCACCGACTCCGACCTGCAGATCCCGCTGCACTCCGGCGTCGAGTCGCTGAACGTCGCCGTCGCCGCCGCGATCGTCGCCTTCGAGGTCACGAACCGCTGATGCACCCGAATCCCGCGCCGGCGCGGCGCCATGTGGCGCACGGCGTACCTGCTCTGCGGTGACCGGCGGCGGGCGGAGGACGCGACCCAGGAGGTACCGCCGCCTGCAGCACTGGAGGATCAGCCGGTGATCTTGGCGGCGAGCTCCTGGGCGGTGTCGCGGGTGTAGGAGCCGGAGATCTGGATCTGGCCGCCGGAGATCGCCGACTGGACCGACGGCGCGGCGACGACCTGGCCGTGGACCACGATCGCCAACTGGTTCGCGGGTGGTTGCTGCTGGGCGACGGCCGCGGTCAGTTGCTCGAACTGCTTGGCGCCTTCCGCGTCGAGCGACAGGCCGACGTACCAGCCGCCGGCGCCGTTCTCCTGGATCGCCGCCTTCACCTCGGACACGTTGCTGCCGTTGAGTTCGACCTTGCCGAGCGTGTAGCGCGTGCCCTTGTCGTCGCACCCCGTCCCTGAAGGCGCGGGTGTCGGGCAGGTGCCGGGCTTCGCCGTCAGTACCCGGCGGAACTCGACAGCGGTCGGGTCGGACGGCTTGGTCCGAGCGGCCGGGGTCGAGCTGTCGGCTGCGGGCTTCGCGTCGTCGCGGTTCAGGAACAGCACGAGACCCGTCGCGATCACCGCGACGAGCACCAGCACGAGACCGCCGACGATCACCAACGGCACCCAAGTCCGGCGCGGTTGAACAGGTGGCGGGAACCCTGGGTACGGCGGACCGGGCGGCTGGTTCGGCGGTACCGGGGGCTGCGTCATGCGCACCATGCTAGGTAGCCGGGAAGTCACTCACCGAGAAGGCGAGCCGCCAGCTCCGCGTTCCGCCGCGCGAACGACCGCCACAACTCCGGCGTCTCGGCGACCCGCTTGCGCGCTGCCGCCTCGCCGGCCGCGCGTTGCGTCCAGGTGCACATCCGCCCGCCGCGCACCTCGAACCGCACGAGTACGCCGTCCGCCCACCCGTACACATCCGCGTCCTGCGGCTCGAGCCACGCGACCTTCTGCTCCGAACTGATCCAGTCGAGCGCCTCGATCTCGCCCTGCACCTTGGCCGCGAACTCGTACCGCAACTCCGCCGACGCCCGATCACGGCGCCGGACCAGCTCGTCGCGCAACGCCCCGACCGCGGCCAGATCTCGTTGCAGGACAGCGATCGCGGTGCGTGTCAGCGCGTCCCGATCCCCCGGCCCGATTCCGAACAGCCGCCCGAACTCCTCGGCCGAACCGTCACCCGCGACGGTGTACTGCAGCGGCAGCACCCGGTGCAGACCGGAGATCGCCTGCCGGATCCGCAACCCGCCGAGGTACGGACCGAAATGCAGCGCATTCCCGCTGATCAAGTGCTCGAACCGCAAGCCGGGTTTCGCTCCGTCGCCGAGCCGGATGTAGCCGACCACCTCCGCGCCGCCCTCGGTCCGGTTCCAGCGCGGCTTGGAGTGTTCGAGCAGATTGCGTTCGAGCCATGCCGCTTCGTGTTCGGAGTCGCACCAGACACCTTCCACGCGGGCGATCCGCCGCACCATCCGGCGCAGATGCGGGCGGTCGCCGAGATTCACCCAGTACGACTGCACGCGCCGGCGCAGGTTGCGGGCGCGCCCGATGTACAGGACCTTCCCGGCGTCGTCCCGGAAACGGTAGACGCCGGGGCCTGTCGGCAACTCCCGAACGCTGCGAATCATCAGCCCAGTGTGCCCGGTCCGACCGGCCGAGTGACCGCGCGGTGGATTGTTCGAAACGAATGCGGGCCGGGGCTTGCGCAGCATCTGTGCCGGACGTCATCCTGACGCGATCCGAGTGCCCGCAGGGGGTTGTGGGGACGGGCGCCGGAACTTCGGCCTGGGGGGCTTCGTGAGGATATCTGCCCAGTGGCTGCGCCGTGCGCTGTCCACTCTGTGCGTGGTACTGCTGCTGCCGGTCGTCGCGACCACACCGGCACGGGCTGCAGTCACGCCCACCGGTTTCAGTGAGCAAGTGGTGTTCAGCGGGCTCGACAGTCCGACGAACGTCGCGTTCTCGCCGGACGGCCGGGTGTTCGTCGCCGAGAAGAGCGGCCTGATCAAGGTCTTCGACTCGCTCGACGATCCGACGCCGAGTGTGTACGCCGACCTGCGCACCGAGGTGCACAACTATTGGGACCGCGGGCTGCTCGGTCTCGCGCTGCATCCCGATTTCCCTACGGATCCACGGATCTACGTGCTGTACACGCACGACGGCCTGATCGGCGGGCCGACTCCGAAGTGGGGTACGCCGGACACCGACGCCGACCCGTGCCCGTCGCCGCCCGGTCCGACCGCCGACGGCTGCCAGGCCAGTGCACGGCTCTCGGTGCTGAACGCGAATGGCGCGGAGCAGGTGCTCGTCGAGGACTGGTGCCAGCAGTACCCGAGCCACTCGATCGGTTCGATCGAGTTCGGCCCGGACGGCTACCTGTACGCCGGCGGCGGTGACGGCGCGAGCTTCAATTACGTCGACTACGGGCAGGACGGCTACACCACGTCCGACGTGACACCCGACAACCCGTGTGGCGACGGGCCTGCGCCGGTCGGCGCGACGCTCCTGCCGCCGACCGCCGAGGGCGGCGCGCTGCGCGCACAGGACCTGCGGACCGCGGGCGATCCGGCCGGCCTCGACGGCTCGATCATCCGCATCGATCCCGACACCGGGCAGGCCGCACCGAACAACCCGCTGATCTCCAGCCCCGACCTGAACGCCCGCCGGATCGTCGCGGAGGGCCTGCGGAACCCGATGCGGTTCACGTTCCGGCCGGGGACGAACGAGTTGTGGATCGGCGACGTCGGGTACTCGACCTGGGAGGAGATCGACCGCATCGTCGTACCGACCGCGGGCGTCACGAACTTCGGCTGGCCGTGCTACGAAGGCGCCGCCCGCCAGCCCGGGTACGACAGCGCGAACGTCTCCATCTGCGAGAACCTGTACGCGGCCGGCTCGTCCGCGGTCGCCGCGCCGTACTACGCCTACCGGCACGCCGACAAGATCGCCAACACCTGCACCGCCGGCAGCTCGTCGATCTCCGGACTGTCCTTCTACAAGGGCGGAAACTACCCGTCGACGTACGACGGTGCGCTGTTCTTCACCGACTACAGCCGCAAATGCGTGTGGGCGATGATGAAGGGCAGCAACGGTCTTCCGGACCCCGCGAACATCCAGCTCTTCGCCTCCGGGTACGGCGCGACGCGTCTGCAGACCGGCCCCGGCGGCGACCTCTTCACGGTCGACTACGACAACGGCCGGATCCTGCGCTACGTCTACAACGGCACCAACAACCCGCCGACCGCCGTGATCCAGGCCGACCCGTCGAGCGGGCCGACCCCGCTGACGGTGACGTTCGACGGGACCGCGTCGAACGATGCCGACGGCGATGCGCTCACCTACGCGTGGGATCTCGACGGCGACGGGGCGTACGACGACTCGACGGCCGCGACCGTGCAGCACACGTACACGACGACCGGCACCGTGACCGCGCGCCTGCGGGTGTCCGACGGGACGGCGAGCAGTACGACGTCGACGCAGATCAACGTCGCCAACACCGCGCCGACCGCGACGATCACGTCCCCCGGTCCGGCGTTCACCTGGAAGGTTGGGGACACCATCAACTTCTCGGGTTCGGCGACGGATCCCGAGCAGGGCACGCTACCGGCGTCCGCGCTGACCTGGTCGCTGATCATGCATCACTGCCCGAGCGACTGCCACACGCACACGATCACCTCACTGAGCGGGGCGAGCGGCTCGTTCACGGCGCCGGACCACGAGTACCCGTCGTACCTGGAACTGAAGCTGACCGCGCGGGACGCTCAGGGGCTGACCGATTCGAAGAGCGTGCGGCTCGATCCGAAGACCGTGACGACGACGTTCACGACCACGCCGGCCGGGCTGCCGGTGACGGTTCAGGACAAGAGCGGCAAGAGTCCGCTCGGTGCCACGACGATCATCGGCTCGAGTGTGTCGGTCGCGACGGATCCCGTGCAGAACATCACGAACCAGCTCTACCGATTCGGCCTGTGGTCCGACGGCGGGGCGCGCGATCACAACCTGATCGCGCCGGCGACGGCTGCGACGTACCGGGCCGCCTTCGGCCTCAAGCGGAACCTTGCCCGCGGCCGGCCGGCTGTCGCCTCGAGCGTCTATGTCGCCGGGCGTGAGGCGTCCAAGGCCGTGGACGGTTCGATGAGCACCGCATGGTCGAGCGCGCGGACGGACCCGCAGTGGTACCAGGTCGATCTCGGCTCGGTGCAGGTCGTCAACCGGGTGATGATGAACTGGCTGTCGACGGCGTACGCGAAGGCGTTCCAGATCCAGGTGTCCGGGAGCGGGCGCACGTGGAAGACGGTGGCGTCGAGCGTCGGCGGCGACGGCGGGACCGACAACATCAAGTTCGCGGCGAACTACGCGCGATACGTGCGGATCGTCGCGACGAAGCGAGCTGTTGCCGGGAGCTACTACTCCTTCTGGGAGTTCGGGGTGTTCCAGGACACCGGCCCCGCGACCGGGATCGGCGGCAAGTGCATCGACGTCTACCAGGCGCTGACCACAGACGGCACGCCGACGACGCTCTACACCTGCAAGGGCTCCGTGAACCAGCAGTGGACCCCGTCCACCGACGACGGCACCATCCGCACGATGGGCAAGTGCCTGTCCGCGCGCGCGACCGCCGTCAACACGCCGGCAGTGTTGTGGAGCTGCGACAACTCGGCCGGTCAACGGTGGATCCCACAGACCAACGGCGCCTTCGTCAACGCCGCCTCGGGGCTCTGTCTCGACGCAACCGGCGGGTCCACCACGAACGGGACGAAGCTGATTCTCAACACCTGCAACAGCGCGCTGAACCAGAAGTGGGTCCTTCCGTAATTCGATCGTCGCCGCGGCCGTGCCGGATCTATCGTCGTGCCCATGAGTCAGGGTTGGGCGGATGACGGGTTCGGCGCGGTCGCGGACGCCTTCACGGAGAACTTCTCGCTGTTCCCCGAGCTGGGTGCGGCGGTCAGCGTGTACGCCGGCGGGCGCCGGGTGGTCGAGCTCTGGGACGGGGATGCCGCGCCGGGGCGGCCGTGGACGCGCGAGACCGTCGTACCGGTGTTCTCCTGCGCGAAGGGGCCGGTGAGTGTCGTCGTCCACCTGCTGGCGCAGGAGGGGCGGCTCGATCTGGACGCGCCGATCGGGACGTACTGGCCGGAGTTCATTGTGGAGGGCAAGGACGCGATCACGTGCCGGATGGTGCTCGGTCACCGGGCCGGGATTCCGGTGCTGGACACGACGCTGACGTTCGACGAGATCGCCGCGTGGATGCCGGTGGTCAAGGCGATCGAGGAGCAGAAGCCGCTGTGGGAGCCGGGGACGGCGTTCGAGTACCACGGGCATGTGTTCGGGTTCGTGCTCGGTGAGGTCGTCCGGCGGATCACCGGTCAACTGCCCGGGGCGTACTTCCGGACCGTCATCGGCGACCCCCTCGGGCTGCGGGCGTGGATCGGCTTGCCGGTTGCGGAGCTGCCGATGCTGGCGCGCCTGGAGGAGGCTCCCGGGCGCCCGCCTGCGCTCGATCCTGAGCACCTGCTGATGCGGATCGTCACGATGAACGGCGCGCTCGAGTTCCCCGGTCTCGACGTACCTCATGGGTGGAACGATCCCGACCTGCTGGGGATGGAGCTGCCCGGGGCGGGTGCGGTCGCGTCCGCGAGCGGTCTCGCCGGCGTGTACGCCGCGGCCGTCACCGGCATCGACGGCTCCGCGCGGCTGCTGTCCCCCGAGACCGTCGGCGACGCGGTCCGTGAGCTCTCCTCCGGCGCCGGATTCCTCGGCTTCGACGCCGGCGCGCGCTGGGGCTCGGGTTTCCTGCTCGACTCCCCCTTCCGCCCGACCCTCGGCCCCCGCAGCTTCGGCAACGACGGCGCCGGGGGCCAGTTCGCGTTCGGCGACGACGACCACGGCATCGCCTTTGCCTACACCGCCAACCGCATGCTCGGCCACGGCGACCCGCGAGCCACCCGCCTCATCGACGCCCTCCGCACCTGCCTTTCCTAGGTAGGAAGTGGGTGCCAAGTGAAGGTCGAGCCTTTGCGTTGGACGCGGCCCAGACCTGGGAACGGTAGGTGGTACGCGTGCACCAGAATCTGCTCGTCGACGGCACGTTCAAGGAGTAGACGTCGGCTCGCAATGGAGGCCGGTGCGTCCAGGTCCCACGGGGTCGCCCAATTCGGGTTGGTGAGCTGAAGCGGATCATAGAAGGTGTCGCCTACGCAGAGCAGGCGTTCGCCCTGGGACTGCAGGAGGATTGCCGTATGGCCGGGCGTGTGGCCCGGCGCGGCGGTTGCGCGTACTCCCGGGAGGATCTCGGCGTCGTACTCGAAGGGGTGCAGCCGCTCGCCGAACAACCGGATGGTTTCGCGCGCTGCCTCGACATGCGGTTGCGCCGACGGGAGGTCGACCGGGCCTGACCAGAAGGCGACCTCGGAAGTGTGCGCGTACGCGCTCGCTGCCGGGAAGGTCAGGTCCCCCGACCAGATCGCACCGCGGGAGTGATCCTGGTGCAGATGGGTGAAGACGACCGCGGCGAGGTTCGCGCGGGACAGGCCGGCGGCGGTCATCCCGCCGTCGAGCTGTCCGACGAGTGGCTCGATGTACTCCCCGTACCCGAGAAAGTCCGGCCCCAGTCCCGTGTCGATCACCGCCATCCCGTCCGGCGTACTGACGAACAGGCAGTTGTAGCCGCAGGTCAGTGTCGAGCGACCCCGGCAGGCGTCCTGCAGTACGTCGGCCGGCACTCCTGCGTCAGGCGTGAAGAAGTCACCCAGCGCCGGCTCGAACGGTGGCCCCGGCTGGCCATCGCTCACCACCACGCACTCCAACCGCCCGACCGAGAGCTGATAAATCACCACACCATCGTTCCAGCGGCACCGGTCAGAACCTGCAGCTCGACAGGATGTATCAGCAACTCGAGTAGTGCACCTGAGCGTGAATCCGATGGCGTGTACGCCGTCTCGCGGGTGCACTACCTGTCGAGCTTGCCGACACCGCTCCCCTAGCGCTTGTCGAGGGTGATTGTGGTGAGCCAGGTCCAGCCGAGGATGACCGCGAGGTCGAAGGCGATGATGGTGGGGCGGCTGCCGGCGCCAGCGTTGAGGCCTGCGAAGGCCGCGAAGAAGAGGATGCCGGTGACGGTGGAGAAGCGGGCGAAGGTGCGGCGGCCGAGGGCGCGGTAGTGGGCGGCGAACACCAGGCAGGCGGCGATCAGGCCGGAGAAGCCGATCGTGCCGGCGACGAAGTGGCCCATGCCGCGGGTGCTGATCTCGGCGTAGTCGGCGGGTGTACCGACCGGGAACCCGGCGCCTGGATCGGCCGGGAACGCGGCGGCCAGCAGCAGCCCGACCCCGTACGTCGCCACCAGCCGCGGACCCCACACACGCCCGGGGGACGCGGGCGGCATCGCGCGACGGAGGCCCACCCCCGCGGCGATCGTGAGCAGACCGCTGACGATGAAGTTCGTCGTCTGGATCCACCCTGGACCGCCGTTCGCGAGCAGGCTGGCCGGGTGCCGGGTGATGTCGAAGGCTTCCCGGGTGAACGCCTGGATCAGCCAGGTCGCGACGTACAGCGGACCGGCGACGGCACCGCCGGTGAGCAGGGCGCGGGTGGAGATCCGGGCGGCCGGGAGCGTCGCAGTACTCATGTCGAAAGTCCTTTCACAGGGGCTGACTGTTACCTCTGCGTCGACCGGACCGCCCGGGAATCGACAGCGCAGACGAAATAGGGCCGGGTTTTGTGATGTCTGGTTGGTCACGTCACATCCGGGCCCTGGCGGGCGTCAGGTGTTTGTTCGATGAGGGCAAACACGAAGGAACGTCATGAGCGCTGTAGTCGAAGGATTCGCTGGAGAGATTGTCGGACCGCAGGACGAGGGGTACGACGCCGCGAGCCGGACCGTGCTGGTCGGGGGCACCCCGGCGTACGTCCTCAGGCCCGCGAACGTCGAGGACGTCCGAAAGGCCGTCAGGTACGCCGCCGACAGCGGCCTGCCGCTCGCGGTGCGCGGCGGTGGACACGCGTTCCCAGGATTCGGGACGAACGACGGCGGGGTGGTGATCGACCTCGGCTTGCTGGCCGGCGTCGAGCTCGTCGACAAGGAGCGGCACGTCGTCCGGATCGGCGGCGGCGCCACCTGGGGTCAGGTCGCGGCCGCGCTGGCGCCGCACGGGCTGGCGATCTCGTCGGGTGACACCAAGAGCGTCGGTGTCGGCGGGCTGACGCTGAGCGGCGGTATCGGGTGGAAAGTCCGCAAGTACGGGCTCGCCCTGGACTCGCTCGTCGCGGTGGAGATCGTGACCGCCGGCGGCGACGTCGTCCGGGCGTCCGCGGACGAGAACCCCGAGCTGTTCTGGGCCGTTCGGGGCGGCGGCGGAAACCTCGGGATCGTGACCGCGTTCGACTTCGCGGCGCACCCGACGACGGACATCTTCTTCGGCAAGGTGAGTTTCCCGGCCGCCGAGATCGCGGATGTGCTGCCCCGCTGGGCGGAGCACCTGCGCACCGCGCCCGCGGAGCTGACCTCGATCGCGTCGTTCGCGAACCCGTTCCTCGGCGGCCCCGAAGCGCCGCTGGAGATCCAGGTCGCGTACGACGGTGACGACGCGGACCTCGCCGCGCAGGCGATCGACCCGATCCGCGCGCTCGGTACCGTGATCGCCGACGAGGTCGCGCTGACGCCGTACGCCGAGGTGCTCGTGGACGGCATGGTGCCGCCACCCGGGATCCGGCTCGTCACGCGGAATGCCTTTGTCGACAAGGATTCCGTGCCGGACGTGCTGCGGATCCTCGCCGAGGCCGGCACGGCACAGGGTGCGCCGGTCATCGCCGTCCGCAGCCTGGGCGGCGCGGTTGCGCAGGTCCCCGACGACGCGACGGCGTACGCGCACCGCCAGGCTGACCTGATGTTCATCACCACCACGATCGGCCCGCCGCCGGTGATCGAGGCGACGCGCCCAGCCCGGGAGCAGCTGTGGGATCGCCTGAGCCCGCACGTCAACGGTGCGTACGCCAACTTCCTGTCCGACGCCGGGGACGCCGACGTCGCCGCGGTCTACCCGGCCGCTACGTACGAACGGCTGGTGACGGTGAAGCGCGAGTACGACCCGGAAAACGTGTTCGCCGGCAACCACAACGTGCGGCCTAGCTAGGTTCGCGATGCAGCCCGACCGCGGCGACGACGATCGCGACCGCCACGAGTTCGGCGGCCTGCGGGATCTGTCGCAGGACGACGGCACCGATCACCGTCGCCGTGGCGGGCAGCAACGCCAGCATCAGCGCGAACGTCGACCGCTCCAGCCGCGCCATCGCCAACTGGTCCGCGACGTACGGGATCACCGACGAGCACACCCCGACGCCGACGGCAGCGACCAGCAACCTGACGTCGGTGAACGCCGGGATCGCCGCCCAGACGCCGACAGGTAGCGCGAGTACGGTCGCCGTACCCATTGCCAGCGCGAGCCCGTCGATCCTTCGCAGGCCGTCCGTCCTCGACACGCGATGCCCGAGGACGACGTACGCCGCGAACAGCAGCGCGTTCGACGCCGTGAAGACCAGCCCGATCCAGTCGCCCGACAGGCGGATGTCGGTCAGCACATAGACGCCGACCACGGCAAGCAATACTGCGAGCACGTTCCGAAGGCTGCGCACCGCGATCGCCGCGAGCACAATCACCGGCGCGAACTCGGCCGCGGCGACCGTACCGAGCGGGATGCGCTCGATCGCCAAGTAGAAGCAGGAGTTCATCAGCGCAAGGACAAAGCCCCACCCGACGACCAGCCGCCGGGCTGGGCCGGACAGCACTCGCCACGCCCGCCACGGACGACGCCAGACAGCGAAGATCAGTCCGGCCGAGGCGATCCGCAGCCACGCGACGCCGAGCGGTTCGATGCGGACGAACAGCAGCACCGCCAGCGCGGGGCCGAGGTAGTGGAAGACGGCGCTGACGACGAAGTACGTCTGCGGCGGAACGGTTCTGCGCACCGAACTCACGCTAGGAAACGGCCCGCCGGACGACCATGCCGTTCCGGTAAGCCGGATGGCGCTGAGCTTTCCATACCGGAAATGACCCGGCGCCCGGAAATACTGTGCGTCATGCGTCGATCGGGGAGGTTTGCCGCGCTGGCCGGATGCCTACTTCTAGTCGTGTCACCGTTGACGGCGAACGCGAAGGTGGAGGCCACGACCGTGAAGACCTTGACGTTCAACATCCACCACGGCGCCGGCGTCGACGGCAAGCTCGATCTGGAGCGGGTCGCGAAGACGATCGAGGCGTCGGGGGCCGCGGTCGTGGGTCTGCAGGAGGTCGACAAGTTCTTCGACGCGCGCAGCAACTGGGTGGACCAGCCGGCCTGGCTGGCGGCGCGGTTGCAGATGAACTACGTCTTCGCCGCCAACCTGGACTGGGATCCCGCCGAGCCGGGCAAGCCGCGGCGTCAGTACGGGACGCTCGTGCTGTCGAAGTACCCGATCGTCGACTCCCGCAACACCCTGCTGCCGCTGCATGCGGGCAGTGAGCAGCGCGGTCTGCTCGAGGCCATGATCGACGTGAACGGTACGCCGTTGCGCTTCGCCGACACGCACCTGACGACGATCAACGACGGCGAGCGCCTGGAGCAGGTGAACGCGATCGTCGCGCTGCTGAAGGACGCCCCGGAGGCGACGCTGCTGGTCGGCGACTTGAACGCCGTACCGACGTCGACCGAGGTCCGGACGCTGACGACGCACTGGACCGACACCTGGCCGGAGAAGGGCTTCGGGCTCGGACTCACCAGCCCCGCGCCGTTGCCGACCAAGCGGATCGACTACCAGCTGCACAATTCGCAGCTGGTGACGACCGCCGTGTCGGTCCCGGTGAGCTTCGCGTCCGACCACCTTCCGGTCGCGGCGACCTATTCGCTCAGCTGACGCTCGTACGCCTCCGGGCTCCAGCCGGCCACGGTTTTCGTGACCAGCTTGGCGCCGAGGCGTTCGTAGAAGCGGTATCCGGCGGTGTTCTCCAGACGCAGCCCCCAACTGATCGGCAGGCGGTCCGGCAGCGCGAACCGGGCCAGCGCCAGCATGAGCTGCCGTCCCACACTGGCGTCGCGGAACTGCTCGCGGACGTAGAGATCGTCCAACGCCAACTGATCACCACCTACCCAGAGGTACGGCCGGCGCAGTGCCGAAACGTACCCGGCGACGGCGCCGCCGACCTCCGCGATCAGCACGACCACCTCTTCGCGCCCGAGGAATCCTTGCCAGTCCGCGACACTCGCGGTCAGGTACGCGCCCTGGTCCTGGTAGTCGGCCAGCTCCCCCAGCATCGTGTGCACTGCTGCCGCATCCGCGACGACAGCACGGCGAATCTCAATGGACATGAACCCCTCCGGTCGCAGGCTTGAACGCCGGTACGACGACCAGCGCGAGGACTGCCGCGACCGCGGCGGTGACAGCGGCGAACGTGAACCCACGGGTGAAACCGGTCGAGACCGTCCCGGCGAGACTCGCCGCCGCGACACTCGACACGACGGCGACGCCGAGCGACGCGCCGAACTCGTGGAACGTGCTCAGGATCCCGGACGCCAGCCCGGCCTCGCGGTGGTCGATCTGCGCGAAGGTCGTGGTCGACGCCGCCACGAACGCGGCGCCGAGCCCGATCGTCGCGACGGTCATCCCGATCACGATCACGGCCGTACCCTCCCAGATCGCGGGGACAGTCACGCCGGCCGCGGTGATCAGGAACCCGGTGATCGCGATCGGCCGCGCACCGGTCCGGCCGACAAGGTGCCCGGCCACCTGAGCGCCGACGATCGCGGCGACCGCCACCGGGAGGAACAGCAGGCCGGTGCGCAAGGCGCCGTACCCCTGGAAGTGCTGCAGGTAGAACGAGCCGAGGAAGAACATCGAGATCATCAGCGCCGTCGCGACCAGGATCATGAACGTACCGGCGGTGACGGGACGGCGGCTGAAGATCCGCAGGTCCATCAGCGGTGACCGCACGGTGCGCTGGACCCAGGCGAACACGCCGTACAGCACAAGGGCTCCGGCAAGCGTGCCGAGCGTCGCGGCCGACAGCCAGCCATGATCGCCGGCGTTGATCAGCGCGTAGATCGCCGTACCGGTGCCGGCGGTGACCAGCAGCGCGCCCGGTACGTCGAGACGTCCCGGCTGCTCGCTCGGACGGTCGGCCGGCAGCATCCGGACCAGCAAGGCGAACACGACCAGGCCGATCGGCAGGTTGATGTAGAACACCCACTGCCAGCCGGGGCCCGCGGTGAGCAGACCACCGAGCAGTACGCCGATCGCGGCGCCGCCACCGCCCATCGCCGACCAGATGCCAAGCGCCTTGTTGCGCTCCTCAGCGTCGAACGTCTTCGTGACGACGGCCAGCGCCGCCGGGGAGAGCATCGCGGCGCCGATCCCCTGCGCGACCCGGCCGCCCAGCAGGACTTCCGGCCCGTTGGCCAGCCCCGTGACGAGCGACGCGAGCGTGAACACCAGCAGACCGGTCAGAACGACGCGGCGGGAGCCGAACAGGTCGGCGGCGCGACCGCCGAGCAGCATCAGACCGCCGAACATCAGCGTGTACGCACTGACCACCCAAGTCAGGGTCTCGCGCTGGAGATGGAGATCGGTCTCGATGTTCGGCAGCGCGATCGCCACCACGGTGACGTCGAGGATCAGCATGAACTGCGCGACGGCGAGCAGCCCCAGCAGTCGCCACCGCCGGGGGTCGGGTTGAGTCATGGTCTCGTCCTTAAGTTGAACAGGTATGTACGGGTTATGTTCGGTACGGTAACTCGTACACTGGTGTTCGACAAGAGGAATTCGTACAGTGGTGTTCAAGATCAGGGAGGTCCCGGATGGCTGTCACCACCAGGCGCGCGGACGCGCAGCGCAACATCACGGCGATCCTGACCGCCGCGGCCGAGTGCCTGAGCCGTGATCCGGCGGTGAGTACGTCGGAGATCGCGAAAGCGGCCGGCGTCGGGCGCGTGACCCTGTACGGGCACTTCCCGTCCCGGGCCGAGCTGGTCGACGCGGTGTTCGTGCAGGCGATCGCGACCGGCGAGGAGACGCTGGGGCAGGTCGATCTGACCGGAGACCCACGGGAGGCCTTGACCCGGTTGATCGCATCGAGCTGGCACCTGGTCGACCAGTACCGGGCGCTGCTGATCGCGGCTCAGGACGCGCTGCCGCCCGGCCGCGTGCGCGACTTGCACGCCGATCCGATGGCGCGCGTGGAGCGGCTGCTCGAACGCGGCCGCAGCGAAGGGGTGTTCCGGACCGACCTGCCGACGTCGTGGCTGGTCAGCGTGATGCACAACGTGATGCACGGCGCCGCGACCGAGATCCAGGCCGGCCGGATCACCTCCGCCGAGGCAGCGCCGTACATCACCGCGACCCTGCTGGCCGCGTTCACTCCGCCTGAGTAGCTACTCCAGCCAGGTGGTTTCGAAGGTCGGGTTGGCGTGGATGTGCACCGCTTCGTAGCCGCCGGGACCGGTCCGGAACTTGTGCGGCGTCTCGGCCGGGACCACCAGGATCTGGCCGGCCTTGCCGACGATCTCCTCGCCGTCGACGGTGAATGTCGCCGAACCGCGCCGGATGATGAACGTCTCGGCGTACGGGTGCAGGTGTAGCCGCGGGCCGACGCCCTCCTGCGTGGTCGACTCGAGAATCAGCGAGACTCCGGCACCACCCGGAAGTTCGGTGTAGTTCTCGGTCCACTCCTCGCCGTCGTCCCGCCCGTCGGCCCGGCTGATCACCGCGGCCCCCGACTTCGCGATCTCCGTCATGCCACCCTCCTCGATCGATCCTGTCACCGTAGCCTCGTCCCAGGCTCTTTCACATCCCTTTCACCGTGAGGCGAAGCCGCCAGCCGTCCCGCCACTGGGGCGAGTGCGGCGACGACCACCGCCAGTACGGCGACGCTCGCCAGGGCAGCCGGCAGCGACCAGGCGGACGAGAGCGCACCGACGGCGGCCGGGCCGACCAGGAAACCGAGATACGCGATCGTGGTGACCACCGCGATCGCTCCCGCGCGGCGCTCCGGCCCGGCCCAGGCCCCGGCCATGCCGATGATCGTCGGCGCGCACACCGACGTACCGAGACCGGCGATTCCGATACCGGCGAGCGCCGTCCACGGGTTGCCCGCCGCGGCGGCGACGAGCGTTCCGATCGCGGCCACGACACCGCCCGCGACCAGGAGCGGCACCGGTCGGATGCGCTTCAGCAACGCGTTGCCGGCGAAGCGGCCGGTGGCGGCCGCCGCGGCGAAGACCGCCGGAGCGATCGACGCCAGACCTGCTGGGGCGTCCAACGAGGTGTCGAGATGGACGGCGCTCCAGCTCTGCCAGGCGTTCTCGACCAGGTACGCGAGCGCGCACAGTGCGCCGAGCACGAGCAGTACGGGCTGGAGCCGGGCGCGTTTTTCGGTGGGCGTCGTCCGAACCGTGCGTGTTGCCCCGGGCGCGAGAGCGACGACCGCCGTGACCACGATCAGCACCGCCGCACCGCCCAGCACCGGCAGCGCGCCGACACCCGCGGCCCGGAGTCCCGCCGTACCGAGGCTCGCCACCACGACCGCGACCGAGAACATGCCATGGGCAAGGTTCATCACCGGGCGTCCCGTGTCTGCCTCGGCATGCGATCCGGCCGCGTTGATCGCCACGTCCGTCGCCCCAGACGTTGCTCCGAGCAACAACAGTGCGGCGCTCAGCGAGACGACGGAACCAGCGAGCGCCGGCAGTACGCCGCAGAGCGCGAACAGAACCATGACGACGGGCAGCACCATGCCGCCGTACCGGTCGATGAGGTATCCGGTCAGCCGCATCGACAGCAGCGCCCCGAGGCCGATCATCAGCAGCGCCACACCGAGCTCGCCGTCGTTCACTCCGGCCCCGGCGCGGATCGCGGGCAGGATCGCACCCCACGCACCCCAGAACAGACCGAACGCTGCGAACCCGGCGACTGGTTTGAGCATCCGCTCACCCTAGTTGGAGGCTAGGCTCGCGGGCGTGGAGCTGACCCGGACGTTCACGGACGAGCAGTACGCGCGCGGCCTCGAATCCTGGACCTTTCTCGAGCTCGACGGGATGGTGCCGGTGTTCACGTCGCCGTTCGGGGATGTGTTCTTCCAGGCGGCGGACGGGTTCTGGTGGCTGGACACGCTCGAGGGGATGCTGGAGCGGCCGTGGGCGAGCGCGGACGAGCTGCGGGACTCGTTGAACACGGAGGACGGTCAGGATCAGTACCTGCTGGCCGGTCTCGCGTTCGGTGCCGCGGACCGAGGCGTCGTACCGGGTCCTGATCAGGTCTACTCGTTCGCGCATCCGCCACAGCTCGGCGGCGAGATCGCGCTCGACAACGTCGAGGTGATGGACTTCGTGGTCTCGCTCAACATCCTCGGGCAGATCCACAGCCAGATCCGCGACCTGCCGCCCGGTACGCCGATTTCCGGCATCACGATCACTGACTAGGGTGTGGCGCATGCCGCTGTACTCGTTCGAAGGTAAGCGCCCGACCGTTCACCCCGCCGCCTGGATCGCGCCGACCGCGACCCTCGTCGGCGATGTGGTTGTCGAGGCCGGGGTGTCGATCTGGTACGGCGCGGTGATCCGGGCCGACCTGGGCACCATCACGATCCGCGCCGGCGCGAACATCCAGGACAACACCGTCATCCACGTCGGCCACAACGGCTGCGAGATCGGCCCGAACGCGACCGTCGGACACCAGTGCCTCGTCCACGACTGCACCATCGGCGAACAAGCCCTGGTCGGCAACGGCGCCATCGTCCTCGACGGAGCCGTCGTCGGCCCCCGCTCCCTCATCGCCGCCGGCTCAACAGTCACCCCAGGCGCGGTCATCCCACCCGAGTCAGTCGCCATGGGCAGCCCCGCCAAGAAGATCGTCCCGCTCGACGGCACCGCCAAACTCTTCGTAGACCACAACGCCACCGTCTACCACGCCCTGGCCGAACGCCACGCCGCCACGGTCGAACTGGTCGAGGACTAAGCCCCAACCCAAGCCGACGGCCTCAAGCGGCGACTACTACGGCCCGCAGAAGTTCGGCGAATTCTTCAGAGGCGTCGGCCCCGCCCGCATCGACCCCGCGCCCAGGACCAGCCCCTACGAGTCCGCCTCTGGCACCGCACAGCCGACCTGACCGGCATCGCCCTTTCCTCGCCGCCCCGCTCGTCGGCTACCCACTCCCGCGCCTCCCCGCTCAGTGCGGCGCGCTTGGCCCCGGCCGACGCCGGTGGTTCCGGCCGATACGGGAGGTCCCGGGTATCGCCGGGTGTAGCCAGCTGCCGCCAACAAACTGCGAGCTAACGCGCGTCTCTAACCACCAGGCATGCACCCCGCACCGCATGCACCCCACGCAACGCTGCAGGCTCGCTCCCGACCGACGCTCGAGCTTCCAACTGCGGCCCGACGCAGCCTGCCGCCCCGACAGGCCGCGAACTCGCACTCACCTCCGCCCACCAGGCTGGCGACCCGCACACATAGACACCCGCCCAGCGCCACAGGTGTACTCCCGCCCGACGCCCCAGGTTCCAGCTACCACCGGACGCAGCCAGCCACCGCCGACAAGCTTCGAACCGGCGCTCGCCTCCGACTACAAGGCTGGCAACCCGCTCCCGGCTGTCGTCGGGCAGCTGCGGACTGCCGGTCCCCGAACTGGATGCGACTGGGCTGGATGCGACTGAGCACGGCGGCCGGCCGGACGGGTCGGTGACCTTTGCTACCAGGGGGAAGGCGGCGTCGGAACTGACCAGAGGCGCCGCGGTGTAAGCGATCACGGCGAGCAGCGCGGCGTCGACGAGCGACTCCTCCCCGGCGCGACCCCGCGTCGGGTGAGTATTGGCGGTGTGATCGACGACTTCGCGAAGGCCTATCTGCACGACGCTCTCCGTTGGGTACGTGAAGGGCTCGTGGCGAAAGTCGACGGATTGTCCGAGTACGACGTACGCCGGCCGCTCACCCACACCGGCACGAATCTGCTCGGCCTGATCAAGCACCTGACGATCACCGAGGCGCGCTATCTCGGCGAGATCTTCGATCGGCCGTACGCCGATCCGCTCCCGAGCTTCACCGATCCCGGCTACGCGAACTACGACCACCTCTGGGTCAGAGAACACGAAACCCGCGCGCAGATCCTCACCAACTACCGCCGCGCCTGCGAGCACGCCGACGCCACCATCACTGCAGTCCCGATCGACGCCCGCGCCACCGTCCCCTGGTGGCCGCGCCCCGACGTCATGCTCTTCAACGTCATGCTCTTCAACGTGATGGTCCACGTTCTCACCGAATCGAACCGCCACGCCGGCCACGCCGACATCCTCCGCGAACAACTCGACAACACCACCAACACCGACCCCGACGTCGACTGGACCGCCCACCGAACCCGAATCGAACAAGCCGCCCGAGCCGCAGACCCGTCCCGCTGAACCGCTACCGCCGGATCCAGGCCGGCGCGTTTGGCGAGGCCAGTGCGGTCCGCGCGGTAGGCGGCCGACACTCACGGGTAAACGCTGATTCGCGAGGTACCAAGCACCGGGGCGCGGGGTTGGCGAGCGCCCAGGTCCGGAATCTGGTGGGTGCGGAACTGTCTTCACGCGAAGATCAGAGCGTTGCGGTACGCCGCCCGGCATCGTCCCCGCGAGCTGTCGGCGACACTCTCGGCTCGCCGGCTCCGAGGGCCATGTTGCAGCGACGCTCCCCTTCCGACCACTTCGTTCGGCAGGTACGGGCTGCCGAGCCGGTTGGTGTGCTCATGGGCCCGTGCGCGGCCCGGGTTTGCGGTTGCGGGTTTGTCGTGGTGGGAGATAGTGGGTGCCGTTGTGGTCGACGAGGAAGCGGAAGCCGTGGGGGCTGGTCCATTCAATGGCGCCGGCAGGCAGGCGTCGGTTTCTCCAGCCGCCGAAGGTTTTGGCGCGGTGGTGGAGTCGGCTCTGCGGTATGAGGTTGTCGACGCTGGTTTGCCCCGGCGGCCCGGTGCGTTCCGGCGGGCGTGTGCGGCCAGGCGGGCGTGTCTGACCGGGCGGACTGGTGCGATCCGCTGAGCTGGTTCGGCTGCGTGGAAAGGCACGATCCGCTGAGGCGGCTCGGCCAGGCGGGGCAGTACGGTCCGGCGCGCTCGATCGGCCCGGCGGCTTGGCCGGTGCTGACGGCTTGGCCGGTGCTGATGGCGACGACGGCTGCGCTGGTCGCGCGGCGTAGCTGTACGGCGTGATGTGGTCTTGGTCCATCCGGGTGGTGGCCTCTCCGCCGCCGTACGGGAACATGTCGACCGGGTGACGCAGACGAACGCGTTCGCGGATTCGATCCGGGATCTCGTAGCTGTGGACGCTGACCTGGTCGTGCAGGTCGATCACTGGCTTGACGACCACCTGGTCGTGGCCAAGCAGTTCGGTCAGTTGGCTGGCAAAGAGCGGACCGAGCTCCTCAACCCGCAGCACCCCGGCGCCGGTCGCCAGGGTCTTGTCGGTGAGGTGCACGTACAGGATGTGGCGGTTACGCCGCCCGGCGACCGCGCCGAGGCCTGTGCTGTAGGCGTCGCGCTTGATCGCGGCGAACCGGGCCGCCAGCGTGCCGGCCAGCGCTTGGCGAGTGAACCCGTCCGCACCCTCGGCCTCGCCACCGGCCACCGTGCTGTAAGCCACCGAGTCGGTCATCATGCCGTTGGTCACCTCAGCACCAGTCGGCTCACCGGCCACAGCACCAGCAGCCTTGCTCGCCATGTGATCGGCATCGGCAGGCTCATCGACCGGCGGGGATTGCTCGAAGTCGCTGAGATCCCAGGTCACCGGACAACCGTCACCGCCGGCCGCGTCTCCGGTGGTCTCGCCGGTGATGTCGCCGGTCGTGTCACCGGCAGTCTCGCCGGTCGTGTCGCCGGTCGTGTCACCGGAGGTCTCGCCGGACGTGCCGCCGGACGTGCCGCCGGAGGTCTCGCCGGACGTGCCGCCGGAGGTCTCGCCGGTCGTCTCGCCGGTCATCTCGCCGGTGGCCTCGCCGGTCGTGTCGCCGGACGTGCCGCCGGAGGTCTCGCCGGTCGTCTCGCCGGTCATCTCGCCGGTGGCCTCGCCGGTCGTGTCGCCGGTCGTCTCGCCGGTCGTCTCGCCGGTCGTCTCGCCGGTGGTGTCGCCGGTCGTGTCACCGGTCGTGTCACCGGCGGTCTCGCCGGTGGTGTCGTCGGTACGAGCGGTCCGGGTGTTGGTGGGTTGCATGCGGGCGAGGTGGCGAGCTACTTCGATGAGGTGGTGGGCGGATGCGGGGTCCGAGATCCAGCCGACAGCCTTGGCGCGGCGTTGGTCGAGAGTGTCCGTGTCGCCGAGGGCTTTGAGGGCTTGCGCAAGGTCGTCGATCTTGGCGTCGAAGCGGATCACGTCTCCGGCCGCTGCACGCACCCAAATCCTCTTGGTGCCGTGGTCGTCGGACTGGGAGACGAACACGCCCCGGGTCTTGGCGGTGGCTTCGGCGTTGGCCTGGGCTTGGGCGGGGTCGGCTTCCCAGATCGCGGCGGTGGTGATGGCGGCCAGTTTTCTGGGGGTGACGGTGTTGATGATGGCGGCGACGCGGCGGTCGACGATCGCGGCGGCTTCTTGGGACAGGGTCAGGCAGGCATGGGCGATTTTGCGGGCGCGCCAGGCGATCGCAGTGCCGGACAGGACGGCGGCCCAGACGGTAGGGAGGCGGTGGCGCAAGGCGAGGGCTTCGCCGATGAGGGAGCTGGCCGCGCCGCTGGAGATGCCGAGGACGGCGCCGAACTCGATCGGGGCGAATTCGGCGACGCCGGGGCAGCCGTCGCCGCCGTAGACGACGAGGCGTTCGTAACCGGGGAGTGGTTCGTAGCCTTCGGCGACGGCGTTGCGGTCGGCGTAGGCGAGCGCGGTTTCCAGGATGCGGGTGGCGGCGCGGTTCTCGATCTGGGCGCATTCGGCGGCCGCGGCGAGCAGGTCCGCGGTGTCGAGATCATCCAGATCGGTATCGAACATGTGTTCTATTGTAGATCACGATCCGGTTACAGCCAAATCGGCAAGACGCCGGAATCCCTTGCAGGCAAGGGGATTGTCGGTGTCGCGGCCGGGGAATCTGCCCGTCTTGGGAGAGCGCCTTGCAGCAAGATCGTGCTGGGGTTGCGTGAGTTCTGTCCGGTGGCGGCGAGTCGAGGGCCGCGGTGCAGGATGCGTCGAAACGGGCCCTTGGTCGGGCGGCTAATGGCGGCGCGCGCGGCCCGCCGAGCGCAGTCGGTCCAGACCTGGGCAGTCTCCGGCGCTGTCGCTCCCCGCGCGGCAGCCCGCAGCTTCCCGGCCGCCGTACCCCGGGCCGGCGTTCAGCACGCCACGGCCGTGGACACCACCCGGGCCAGCATCGCCCGGGTCCCGGTAGCCGCAACCAATGCACCGCGCTAAGGGTGAGGTGTACAAAGGGTGTTGGACAGGTGCTCTGGAGCGAGCCGGGAAGCGTCGGCGGTTCAGTCCGCAGTTTCGGGCTGAGGTCGGGGCGGACGATCACCGAGGTGGCGGGTGATCTCGGTGTGGAGCGTAAGACGCTGAACAAGTGGGTGAGTGAGTTTCGCAGGCCGGTGCGCAGGAGTCTGTGGAGCCGGTGGATCAGGTTCGGGTGCAGGAGATGGAGGCCGAGATCCGCCGGTTGCGGATGAAAAGCCGCTGCCTGGCGCCACCGAGCCGAGGCTGCCGGTGGCAGGCGGCGGGTCCTGGGGACGCGGATCCCGCAGGTGTTCGACCGGTCCCGGCAGACCTACGGGTGCCGGCCCAGCTGAACCGCGAGGAGTGTGCGTGCAGCGTGGGACTGGTCGCGGGTTTGATGCGTGAGTTTGGCTTGCGGGCCGTGAAGTCACGCGGCTATCAGCGGACCACACTGCCAGGTGACCGCCCGGTCGACTCACTCGACCTGCTGGAGCGTGCCTTCGCCCGGACAGCTGCGCGCCGGGCGAGCGGCTGGTCGGTGACATCACCTACCTGCGCACCGGTCAGGGCTGGCTGTATCTGGCCACCGTGATCGACTTGGCCACCCGGATGGTCGTCGGCTGTCAACTGGCCGACCGCAACCCGCACCAGTCTGGTCGTCGACTCGCTCCAGATGGCGCTGGACAGCTGCGGGCGCGATCTTCCACGCCGACCGCGGTCGCCAGTACACCTCGAGTCAGTACGTCCGGTACTGCCGCGCCTCTACCACCGCCACCCTGGCCCACCCACACCACCGCCAGAACACGTGTGGGTTGGAAGTTCTAGGTTCGCCAGGTGTAGCGGCGTTCGGGGCGGCCGGTGGTGCCGTAGCGGAGGGTTACTTCGGTTCGGCCTTGGGCGGCGTAGAACTCGAGGTAGCGGCGGGCGCTGACGCGGGAGATGCCGATCTTCTCGGCGCATTCGGCGGCGGAGAGGCTGTCGGGGGTGGCGCGGAGTGCGGCGGCGACGAGGTCGGCGGTTTCCTGGCTGAGGCCTTTCGGGAGCCGGTTGACGAGTTGGCGGGTGGGGGCTAGGACGCGGTCGACGTCGGCCTGGGAGGTGACCTGGTCGGGGACGCTGGCGCGGCGGCGGGCGTACTCCTGGAGCCGGGTCCGCAGATCCTCGAAACCGAAGGGTTTCAGCAGGTAGTTCACGACCCCTTGCCGTACGGCGCCGCGTACGGCGTCGGCCTCGCGGGCTGCGGTGATGACGAGGATGTCGACATCGGGCCGGACGGCGCGCAGCCGGGCGATCAGGTCGAGACCGAACACGTCGGGCAGGTACAGGTCGAGCAGAATCAGGTCGGGAGCGAGGTCGGCGAGCGCGGCCACCGCCTGGTCGCCCGAGTTCGCGGTGCCGACGACCTCGAAGCCGTCGACGCGGTCGACGAACCCGCGGTGGATGCGGGCGACCATGAAGTCGTCGTCGACGACCAGGACGGTGATCATCGGGCTCCTTCCGGGGTCCGCTGGGTGGACATCCGCGCCACGAACGCGGCGCCGCCCTCGGACAGGTTGGTGACCGCGACCTCCCCGCCGCGGCGCCGGCAGATCAGGCGCGTCATCGCCAGGCCGATCCCCCGCTCACCCTCGGCCGCGGCCTTGGTGGTGAAGCCGTGCGCGAACACCTCCTGCGCCAGCTCGGGCGCGACACCGGGTCCGGAGTCGCGAACAACGATCTCGACGCTGGTCGCGTCCTGCCGCAGCTCGACCTCGACCCACGCGGGCGACAGCGGTGTGCCGGACTGCGCCGCGGCGTCGACGGCGTTGTCGACCAGGTTCCCGAGGACGGTCGCGATGTCGGCGGAAAGCGCCGGATCGAGGCGCAGCAGGGTGGTCCGCTCGGACACCCGAAGCTCGACGCGGCGCTCGGCCGCGAGCGACGACTTCGCCATCAGCAGGGCCGCGACCGTGGTGTCGTGGACCCGCCGCGTCACGGTCAGATCGAGCGATTCACGGTACCGGTTGAGCGCACCGACGTACGTGACCACCTCGTCGTACTCCCCGATCTGGATCAGCCCCGAGATCGTATGCAGCTGGTTCGCGAACTCGTGCGTCTGCGCCCGCAGCAGCTCGGCGGACGAGCGGAACGAGCCGAGCTCGCGCTCGAGCTGCGCGAGCTCGGTCCGGTCGCGCAGCGTGGTCACGGATCCGAGCGACCGCCCGTCCTTCAGCACCTCCATCCGGTTCATCACGAGTACCCGCCCCCGCCGTACGACGACCGCGTCGCGCGCCTCGTCGTCGCCGGCGAGCACCTCGCGCAGCCGCCCTTCGATCCCCAGGTCCCGCAGCGATTTCCCGACCGCGTCGGCAGGCAGGTCCAGCAGCCGCCGGCCGACGTCGTTCACCAGCGTCACGCGCAGCTGGGGGTCCAGGGCAACGACTCCTTCGGCCAGCCCGTACAGCATGGCTTCGCGGTGCTCGGCCAGACCGGCGATCTCCCGCGGTTCGAGCCCGAGCGTCTGCCGCTTGATCCGGCGCGCGAGCAGCCACGACCCGAGCAGCCCGAGCACGCAGGCGATCCCGAGATAGATCGCCAGGTACGACGACGCGCCGCGCAACCGCTGCAGTACCGAAGGAGAGCGCTCGCCGACCATCACGGTGCCGATGTGGTCACCGAGCGTCCCGTCCGGATTGCCGAGCTTGTCCTTGCCCTCGCTCAGCACCGGGACCTGCGCGACCAGCTCCATTCCGTCGTCGCCCCGCAGCTGCCCGGACCAGCCCTTCCGGACATCCGGATCACCCAGCGTGAGCTTGGTGCCGATCAGCGTCACGTTGGTTGCCGCGATCACCTTTCCCTTGGCGTCGGCGACCGTGATCGAGGTGACGCCGGACTGGGCGATGCTGGTCTGCAGGGTCGGCGCGAGCATCTCCGCGGGCGCCGGGTTGCGGATGCTGAAGCGCAGCGCGGGACTCGCCGACAGCTGCTCCGCGAGCAGGGTCACCCGGCGGCCCTCCACCCGGTTGAACGTGGCGGCAGACTGGGCGAGCGAGACCGCGGCCACGGCGACGAGCACGACCACCACGATCGCCAGCTGCAGCACGAGCAGCTGCCCGGCCAGCGTCGGCCGCCGTCCCAGCCTCGCCATGGTCCACCTCCTCGCCCTTTCCGAACCGCATGATCACCGGTCCGGAGCCCGAGTGCCACACTTCACCCAGGTTCCGCCTGTGACCACAATGAACTCAACCACCGCTGCGGCCACAACGCAGACGCCCGTACCACCGGAGGTCCACGATCGTCGCCACCTGATCCCCTCTAGGAAAGGACTCAGCCGATGAGGTCTAGGCCGATGCTCTGGGTCACCACGGCGCTGCTCGCCCTGGTCAGCGCGACCGCGTGCGGTGCGACCGCGAACAAGTCCGGCGACGCGAACGACGACAGCGGGAAGCCGGCCACCGGACTGCGGCTGATGGTGCCGAACACCGCCGGCGGCGGGTACGACACCACCGCGCGGACCGCCGCGAAGGTGATGGAGGACGCGAAGATCGCGACCGGCACGCAGGTGTTCAACCTGCCGGGCGCCGGCGGCACGGTCGGCCTGCAGCGGATCGTGAACGAGAAGGGCAACGGCAAGCTCGCGATGCAGATGGGGCTCGGCGTGGTCGGCGCGACGTACACGTCGAAGTCGAAGGCCACGCTCACCCAGACCACCCCGATCGCGAAGATGATCGAGGAGGCCGGCGCCATCGTGGTGCCGAAGAACTCGCCGTACAAGACCATCCAGGACCTGGTCACCGCGTGGAAGGCGAACCCGAAGGGGCTGGCGGTCGGTGGCGGCTCGTCGCCGGGCGGGCCGGACCACCTGCTGCCGATGCAGCTCGCGCAGGCGGTCGGGATCAACCCGAAGGACGTCAACTTCGTCTCGTACGACGGCGGCGGCGAGCTGCTGCCCGCGCTGCTCGGCAGCAAGATCGCCTTCGGGGCCAGCGGTTTCGGCGAGTTCCTCGACCAGGTGGAGAGCGGCCAGGTCCGTGTGCTCGCGGTGACGAGCGAGAAGCCGATCGACGCGCTCAAGGACGTGCCGACGCTGAAGGACTCCGGGATCGACCTGGTGTTCACGAACTGGCGCGGCATCGTGGCGCCGCCGGAGATCAGCGACGCGGACAAGAAGGTCTGGATCGACGCGCTGACCAAGATGCACGACTCGGCGGAGTGGAAGGCCGAGCTGACCAAGCACGGCTGGACCGACGCGTTCGTGACCGGTGACGCGTTCGGGAAGTTCCTCACCGACCAGGACAAGGCGGTCGCCGACATCCTGACCAAGCTGGGTCTGGCGGCATGAGCGAGGCCGCTGCCCGGCGGCCGGATCGTGCGCAGTACGGAGTGTGCGGGTTCCTGGCGGTCGTCGGCGCCCTGGTGATCGTCGACGCCGCCCGGCTCCAGCACATTGCCAACAGCAACGATCCGATCGGCCCGAAGCCGGTCCCGATCGTGCTCGGTGTCCTGCTCCTGGTGGTCGCCGCGCTGTACGCCGCCGACGTCGCCCGCGGCGGCACCGGCGCGGCCGAGGAGGGCGAGGACGTCGACGTCACGTCGCCCGTCGACTGGCGCACCGTGCTGCTGCTGATCGCCGCGTTCGTGGTGAACCTGGTGCTGATCGACCCGCTGGGCTGGGTGATCAGCGGGACCGTGCTGTTCTGGGGCTCGGCGTTCGCGCTCGGCAGCCGGCACCACATCCGCAACCTGGTGATCGCCGTCGCGCTGGCGCTGATCACGTTCTACGCGTTCGCGATCGGGCTCGGCGTCAACCTGCCGGCCGGCGTACTGCAAGGGATTCTGTGATGGACAACCTGATGAACCTGCTGAACGGGTTCGGCGACGTGCTGACGCCGCTGAACCTCCTGCTGGCGCTGCTGGGAGTCACCGTCGGTACGGCGGTCGGCGTGCTGCCCGGGATCGGGCCGGCGATGACGGTCGCGCTGCTGCTACCGATCACGTACGGGCTCGAGCCGGTGCAGGCGTTCATCATGTTCGCCGGCATCTTCTACGGCGGCATGTACGGCGGCTCGACGACGTCGATCCTGCTCAACACGCCGGGCGAGTCGTCATCGGTGGTGACGGCGATCGAGGGCAACAAGATGGCCCGCGCCGGGCGGGCCGCGCAGGCGCTCGCGACGGCCGCGATCGGGTCGTTCGTGGCCGGGACGATCGGCACGCTGCTGCTGGTGCTGGTCGCGCCGCAGGTGGTGAAGTTCGCGATCAGCCTGGGCGCGCCGGACTACCTGGCGATCATGCTGCTCGCGTTCGCCGGCGCCACCTCGGTGCTCGGGTCGTCGCGGATCCGCGGGTTCGCGGCGCTGCTGCTCGGCCTGGTGATCGGGCTGGTCGGGATCGACAAGGTGACCGGCCAGCAGCGGCTGACCCTCGGGATCCCGCAGCTCGCCGACGGTATCGACGTCGTGGTGGTTGCCGTCGGCATCTTCGCGGTCGGCGAGGCGCTCTGGGTCGCGGCGCACCTGCGGCGCAACCCGGGCACGGTGATCCCGGTCGGCCGGCCGTGGATGGGCAAGTCCGACTGGCGCCGCTCGTGGAAGCCGTGGCTGCGCGGAACGGCGTACGGTTTCCCGATCGGAGCGCTGCCGGCCGGTGGCGCTGAAATTCCGACTTTCCTGTCGTACGCCACCGAGAAGAAGCTGTCCAAGCACCCGGAGGAGTTCGGGCACGGCGCGATCGAGGGGGTGGCGGGACCGGAGGCCGCGAACAACGCGTCGGCCGCCGGAACGCTGGTGCCGATGCTCGCGCTCGGCCTGCCCACGAATGCGACCGCGGCCGTGATGCTGGCCGCGTTCACGTCGTACGGCATCCAGCCGGGACCGTTGCTGTTCCAGCGCGAGCCGAAGCTGGTGTGGGCGCTGATCGCGAGCCTGTTCATCGGCAACCTGTTCCTGCTGCTGCTCAACCTGCCGCTCGCGCCGGCCTGGGCGAAGCTCCTGCAGATCCCCCGCCCGTACCTGTACGCCGGGATCATCTTCTTCGCCTCGATGGGCGCGTACGCCGTGAACGCGCAGCCGCTCGACCTGCTGCTGCTCCTGCTGCTCGGCCTGCTCGGGTTCGGGATGCGCCGATTCGGGCTGCCGGTGCTGCCGCTCATCATCGGCGTGATCCTCGGCCCGATCGCGGAGCGCCAGGCCCGGATGGCGCTGCAACTGTCGAACGGCGACGTCTCAGGACTGGTGGGCGGTCCCGTCGCGTACGTCATCTACGCCGTCATCGTGGTGCTGATCGCCGCGCCGCTGCTCGACAAGCTCCGCCGCCGAATTATGACGAAAGATGTCGCATATTCGGCCTCACAGTAGGTGCATGAACGATCTGAACAGGGCCTGGCTGGGTGTGGTCTCCGCGGACCACACCCGGCGGGCGGTCGACGGCGGTTTCATCCAGCTCAACCACGGCAAGCGGTACGGCGTGGCCCGGCTCCGCAAGGGCGACGGTTTCGCGATCTACTCCCCGACCGAGCGGTACGGCGAGAAGACTCCGCTGCGAGCGTTCACCGCACTCGGAGTGGTCGCCGACGACGCGCCGTACCAGGCCGAACCGATGAGTATGGGCGCGCGCGGGACGATCGAGCCGTGGCGGCGGCGGATCGAGTTCCTGCCGGTACGTCGGGCCGCGCTGCACGACCTCGACCTGAAGCTCACCCGCCAGGCGAACTGGGGTTACCAGCTCCGCCGCGGTCTCGTCCCGCTCGATCCGGACGATTTCGCGGTCCTTCGGGAGGCCATGTCAATTCCGTGAGGTCGCGTTCGACGTAGGAGTATGAACACGACATTCCGGCGGTTGCTGATCAACACCCTGGTCGCGAACGTGACGACCACGTTCCTGAGCTTCGGCTTCGCGTTCTGGGTGTACCTGGTGACGCACTCGGTGCTCGCGGCGTCGCTCGTCTCCGGCGTTTCGATGCTCATCGGGGCCGCCTCCGGGACGATCTTCGGGGCGGTCGTCGACGCGCACCGCAAGAAGACCGCGATGGCGCTGTCGTCCTCGATTACGGGCGTCGCCTTCGCGCTCGCCGGCGTCCTGTACGCCGTGGCCGGCCGCGGCCTCACCGACTGGCACGGGCCGTGGTTCTGGGTGTTCACACTGCTCGTCCTGGTTGGCAGCACGGCCGGTCAGCTCCGCAGCATCGCGCTGTCCACCGCCGTGACCCTGCTCGTCCCGGCCGACCGCCGCGACAAGGCGAACGGCCTGGTCGGCACGGTCAACGGCGTCGCCCACCTGATCACCAGCGTCCTGAGCGGCCTGTCCGTCGGGTTCGTCGGCATGGGCGGCACGGTCGCGATCGCCGTCGTGTTCACCGTCGCCGTCCTCGTCCACCTGCTGCTCGCGATCCGCCTCGACGAACCGCGGCCGGAGCACCACGAGCGGGCCCGGATCGACGTCCGGAACGCGTGGCGGACGATGCGCGCCGTGCCCGGGCTGCTTCCGCTGGTGCTGTTCAGCACGTTCAACAACCTGATCATGGGTGTGTTCATGGCGCTGATGGACCCGTACGGGCTGAACCTGTTCTCGGTCCAGTCGTGGGGCGTGGTCCTCGGCATCACCAGCATCGGCTTCATCGCCGGCGGTGCGCTGGTGGCCCGCTTCGGGCTCGGCCGCTCGCCGCTGCGGTTGCTGCTGCTGGCGAACGTCGGCATCGCGGTCGTCGGCATGGGGACGGCGGTGCGCGAGTGGCAGTCGCTGCTGGTGCTCGGGATGTTCGGGTTCATGCTGGTGGTCCCGATCGCCGAGGCGGCCGAGCAGACGATCCTGCAGCGGATGGTCCCGTTCGAGAAGCAGGGCCGGGTGTTCGGGTTCGCGCAGAGCATCGAGACCGCGTCGACCCCGATCGCGGCGTTCGCGGTCGGCCCGGCGGCGCAGTTCCTGCTCATCCCGTACATGGACTCGGCGTCCGGCCGCAGTACGTTCGGCTGGTTGCTCGGCGCCGGGCAGGCGCGCGGCATCGCCCTCGCGTTCGTCGCCGCGAGCCTGTTGATGCTGATCGTCGTCCTGCTCGCCTTCCTGAGCGCGGCCTACCGCCGGCTGGACCTCAGCTACCAGGCGGAGCCGGTGCCCGCATAGCGAGCAGCCTGTCGGCGATCGCGCTCTCGATCGTCGCACGATCGCCCATCCAGCGGGCTGCGTCGGCTTGCCCGAGCCATACCTGGATCAGCTCGCTCAGCACCTGGAGGTGGTTTCTGGTCACGCTGAGGAAGAGGTTCGGTCCGGTCCAACCGAGTTCGCCGCCGGCAGCGGTGTACGCGGTCAGGATCCTCCTGATCCGCTGGGGATCGCCGGCTCCGAAGATATAGGCGGCCCGACCTGCTTCGAGGGCTGCGCTGTCGGTGCGGACGGCGTCCCAGTCCACCAGGACAGGCCCGGAGGAAGAGTTGACGAGGTTGTGGGGCTTGAAGTCGCCATGGGTTGTCACGAGATCCGGTACGCCGTCGCAGAGCTCGGCGATGCGTGTGGTCGCCGCGCCGATGTCCGGAAGCCGATCCGCCCATGAAGCGCCGAGCCTGCGCGCCTCGGCGAACCAGCGGTCCCAGGTTGCGGGTGAGTGGACCGCCTGGCGCCACCACTGAGGCAAGCCGCCCGAGCCGAGGGGCTGCAGCTGATGGACCTGCGCCATCGTGCGGCCGAACCAGCTGGAGACGTCAAGCCCAGGGTCGCGGTGCATCGCCGACCTGTCGAGCGCACCAAGGAGGTAATTGAGCCGCTCCCCCGCTGCTCGACCCATCGGTAGACGCGGAAGAGCCGCTCATCGATCCGGGTCACCCAGCCCAGCAGTGGATCGGCAGGCGCGACCGGCTCCGGCATGTCCACCCCGGCCTCGAGCGCCAACCGCTCGAACTCCATCGCCACCGCCAGCTGACCGGTCAGGTCCTCGAAGTACCCCTTCACGAAGTAGCTTCCGGTGCTGGTGTCGAGCCGCCAGGCCTCCGCGTCACCGCGCCTGACCAGGACGAGACCGCCGGCCGGCACACCCAGCTCGAACGCCCGCACAACGTCCTCCGGACCGGCCGTGAGCAGCTTTCCTCCCAGGTTGCTGTCCTCCGGGCAGTATAGGTTCGGTTCATGGTGGCCGTTGGTGATGACGTGTCGGTGGAGAGCGCGCGGCGGATTGCCCTGCGGGCGCAGGGGTTCGGCAGTGCGCGGGGGCGAGTGGACGTACGACGGGTGCGGAAAGCGATCCGGCGGGCCGGCGTACTGCAGCTGGACTCGGTCAACGTGGTGTGCCGGTCGCACTACCTGCCGGCGTTCGCGCGGGTGGGGAACTACTCGCGGGCGAGCCTGGACCGGATGAGCTGGGGCGCGCACCGGGAGCTGTTCGAGTACTTCTGGGGCCACAAGGCCGCCCTGCTCCCGTTGGACGTCTTCCCGTTGATGCGGTGGCGGATGCTGGCCGCCGAGCGACAGGTGTGGGATGACGAGCTGAGCCCGGACGTGACCGCGCCGTGGTCGGTCGTCGCGGGGATGCGCCGGCTGACGGCGGAGCGGCCCGGGTACGTCGACCAGGTCCTCCGGCTCGTCACGGAGCAAGGGCCGCTGACCGCGGGCGAGGCGAGCCCGGACGGCGTACGCCGCAAGCGCAGCGATCCGCACCCGGATCCGTCCACCGGCACGATGTGGAACTGGCAGGACGCGAAGATCGCGATCGAGTACCTGTTCTGCACGGGCCAGGTGACGATCGCGGGCCGTCGGCATTTCGAGCGGATCTACGACCTGACCGAGCGCGTGCTACCCGCCGGCGTCCTCGACGCGCCGGTGCCGACCGCCGACGAGGCACGGCGTGAGCTGGTCCGGATCGCGGCGCGTGGTCTGGGGATCGCGACGCTGAAGGAGCTCTGCGGCGGCAGCGGTCAGGCGCACTTTCCGTTGCCGGCCGCAACCGGTCGCGAGGTGATCGCCGATCTGGTCGACGCCGGCGACCTGGTGCCCGTGCGGGTCGAGGGCGTCAAGCAGCAGTCGTACCGGTGGCACGAAGCGGAGGACCGGCCGGTCGAGGCGCAGACGCTGTTGTCGCCGTTCGATCCGCTGATCTGGAACCGCGACCGCACGCACCACCTGTTCGACTTCTTCTACCGGATCAGCATCTACACGCCCGCACTGCAGCGCGTCCACGGGTACTACGTGCTTCCGTTCCTCCTCGGCGACCGGCTGGTCGCCCGCGTCGACCTCAAGGCCGACCGCCAGAACTCGACTCTGGTCGTGCCGACCCTCACCGCCGAGCCGGGCGCCCCCGATTTCGTCGAGCAGTTGGCGGCCGAGCTCCACCTGATGGCGGACTGGCTCGACCTCGAGCACATCGCCGTCCCCGCCGATGGGCGTACGGCGGCTCAGCTGACCGAGCGGATCCGGGTCACGAGTACGCCGGCCAGAAGCGTGACCGCGGACGCCGAGAAGTAGAGCACCGGGTAGCCGCCCAGGTGTTTGACGATCGGCGCGGCGATGACCGGCGCCAGCACCTGCGGCAACGAGTTCGCGATGTTGATGACGCCGAGATCCTTGCCGCGGTCGCGTGCGCTCGGCAGGACCTCGGTCAGCAGCGCGAAGTCCACCGACAGGTACACGCCGAAGCCGGCACCGAGGATGATCGCCCCGAGAATCGCGCCCGGCCAGCTCGGCCACACCGCGAGGACGACCCCGGCCACCGCCATCACCCAGCCGGACGCGGTGACGAACACCTTCCGCCTGCCCGACCGGTCCGACCACCGCCCGAAGCCGATCGCGGTCACCAGCACGCACACGCTGTAGATGGCGGTCAGGATCAGGACGCCGGTGTCCGGGTCGTCGACGCCGACCTCGTCCTGCAGGTAGTAGAAGAGGTACAGCGTGCCCAACGCGTTGCCCACGTTGAACAGGAACCGCGTCAGCCACGCCCAGCCGAAGTCCGGGTAGCGGCGCGGGCTGATCCAGAAGCCTTTCAGGAACTCGCCGAGCACGAACGGCGGGCGCTCCGTCAGCGGGACGTCGTCGCTGCGGAACAGGTACGGAACGACCGACAACAGCAGGAACGCGGCGCAGGCGAGGTACCCGAGCGTGAAGCTCCCGAACGCGGCCGCGAGCGCCGTCCCGACCAGCGCGCCGAGGACCTGGGAGATGGCGACCCAGCCGCCGACCACTCCACGTTGGGCGACCGGGACGCGGTCCGGTACGACGGCAGTGGCCGCGGCGAGGAGTGCGTTGCCGAACAGCTGCATCAGGCACCAGCCGACGAGCATCAGCGCGATCAGGTGTGCGCCGGACAGGATCCCGAGACCGATGGCACCACCAACGGCACCGGCGATCACCCACGGAACGCGGCGGCCGTGGCGGGACGTGGTCCGGTCCGAGAGCGCACCGAAGGCCGGATTCGCCACCACGGACACTGCCGCACCGACACCGGTGACGAGGCCGAAAACGTATTCCTTGTTGCCCGGCGCAACAGCCTCCGACTGCTTCGCCAGCAGCACCTGGATCGGCCCGAGCCAGGCGGCGAACACCCCGACATTCGCCAGCACCACGGCCGCCGTCCACCCGCCCCGCACCCGGACGGTCGGCTCTGCCAAGGCGGACGGCACCACGCCGGGCTCGGGAATCATCGCCGGTTCTGGGCGATCAGGGCCTGGAGCCAGAAGTACGACGCTTTCGGCGTGCGCTCGAGGGTCTCGAAGTCGACGTGCACCAGACCGAACCGCTGCGAATACCCGGCCGCCCACTCGAAGTTGTCGAGCAGCGACCACTGGAAGTACCCGCGGACATCGATCCCGGCGTCGATCGCGCCCTTCAACGACCGCAGGTAGCCGTCCAGGTAGTCGATCCGGCGCTGATCGGTCACCACCCCGTCGACAGGACCGTCGTTGATCGCGCACCCGTTCTCGGTGATGTAGATCGGCGGCAGCTTGTCGCCGTACCGCTCCTTGAAGGTCCGCAGGATCTCGCCGAACGCCTCCGGCACCACCGGCCACCCGAAGTCCGTGGTCGGGTAGCCCTCGAGCCGGCGGGGTTCGAACGGCAAGCCGGGCGGCAGCTGAACGCCGTCGGTCGCCGCGGTGTCCGGCTGACCGGTGGCAACGCCGACGGAGACCGGCGCGTAGTGGTTGATACCGAAGAAGTCGAGCGGGGTCGAGATCACCGCGAGGTCGTCCGCGACCGGCCCCGGCATCGCGTCGCCCATACCCGCCGGATACTCGCCGAGCAGGATCGGATCGGCGAACAACCAGTTGACCAGGTTGTCGTAGAGCGCCGCCGCTTCCTTGTCCTCCGCGCTGTCGGTCGCGGGCCAGGTCGGCGCGTGGTTCGACGCGATGCCGATCGTCCGGGCCCCGGCGGCCCGCAGCGCCTGCACCGCGCGGCCGTGGGCGAGCAGCTGGTGGTGCGCGACCGGGAGCGCGTCGAACAGCAGCTCCTTGCCGGGCGCGTGCGCGCCGAGCGAGTACCCCATCAACGTCAGCACCACCGGCTCGTTGATCGTGATCCACAGCGGCACCCGGTCCGCGAAGCGCGCGCCCAGGATCGCGGCGTACTCGGCGAACCGGTCGGTGATGTCGCGGGACAGCCAGCCCCCGGCATCCTCGAGCGGTTGTGGGGTGTCCCAGTGGTACAGCGTCGGCGCCGGCTGGATCCCGGCGCCGAGCAGCGTGTCGATCAGCCGGTCGTAGAAGTCCAGGCCGGCCGCGTTTCCCGGACCACTCCCCGACGGCTGGATCCGCGGCCAGGCGAACGAGAACCGGTAGGTGTCCACGCCGAGCTCACGCATCAGCGCGATGTCCTCGGCGTACCGGTGGTAGTGGTCGCACGCCACCGCGCCGGTGTCGCCGTTCAGGATCCGGCCGGGCTCGGCGCAGAACGTGTCCCAGGTGGAGGGACCGCGGCCGTCCTCGGCCACGGCACCCTCGATCTGGTACGCCGACGTCGAGACCCCCCACCGGAAACCGGCCGGAAACGTCAGCTCAGCTCTCATTCGCATCGTCCTCGTCGGGTGTCGTGTCCTCGGCGCGCGGCGGCTCGATCTTCCGGACGACCACCGCCGTGCCGTAGGCGGCCACCTCGCTCATGGTCTGCGCGATCTCGTTGCAGTCGAAGCGCATCGCGAGGATCGCGTTCGCGCCCATCTGCTGCGCCATCTGGCACATCCGCATCACGGCGACGTGCCGCGACTCGGCCAGCATCTGGGTGTACTCCGGCACCTCGCCACCGCCGAGCGACCGGAAGCTCGCGGTGAAGTTCGACCCGATGTTGCGGCTGCGCACCGTCAGCCCGAAGACCTCCCCGAACACCTGCTCCGCGGTGTAGCCGGGCAGGTCGTTCATGGTCGAGACGAGCACCGGGTACGGCGACCCCTGAGGGGCGACGTGCGGTGCTGCGGGCTGAGCGGGCTGGGCCGGCTGGCTGTAGCTCTGCTGCTGATATCCCTGCTGCTGATACCCCTGCTGCGGAGGACCCTGCTGGTACCCCTGCTGCGCCGGACCTTGGTACCCGGGCGGCGGGCCCTGCTGGTAACCGGGCTGCTGCGGCGGATACGGCTGGTTCGGGGGAAAGTTCTGGTTCATGCGCCCATGGTGACAGGCGCCGGGGTATCACCACCTGAAGACTTGCAGCTCGTAGAGTGAATAGCCGTACGACGTCGCGCGCTGGGTCCCCGTCACCCGCACGAACCGGGCCGGTACGGCGCCGAAGCGGACCACGTCCTGGCCACCGTCACCGGCTGTCGTCGCGTACACCTGCTGCCAGGTGGACCCATCGCGGGACACCTCGACCTTGTACGCCCGCGCATACGCGGCCTCCCAGTGCAGCACCACCCGGCTGACCGGCTGCTCGTTGCCGAGGTCAACCGTCAGCCACTGCGGATCGGACCAGTCGCTGGCCCACCGGGTGTTCAGTTTCCCGTCCACCGCCTGGGCCGGCGGCGAGTTGTACCAGCCCTTCTCGTAGCTGCTCGCGGTCGCCGTCTTCCCGGCCGCCAGGTTGCTGACGTCGTCGCCGCGCTTCGCCGGGAACTCGACCACCTGCTGGTACGTCGGCCGGTTGACCCACGCGATCCGATCCTGGGTGATGCCGCCCATCGGGTTGTGCGCGATCTGGTCGGCGCAGAACTGGTCGCCCGCCGCGCAGTCCGCGGTCGCCGGGTAGGTCGTCGACGCCGGGACCTTGGTCGCCGCCAGCAATGTCTCGGTGAGGGTGGTGCGGCAGGCGGCCAGTGACCCGCTGCCGCAGAAGGTGACTGGCTGGTCCGCCTGTACGGGGTCGCCGAGGACCTTTCGGAGGTCGCGCTGGACGAAGCCCCACCAGCCGCTCTGGAAGGCGGATCCCTGGGCGCTCGGGCGCTCGTCGATCTTCAAGTTGGCGGTCAGTGCGCCGTAGAGGTCCGGCCCCAGGGCCTTGAACTGTGCAGGGACGAGCAGGGGCCACCATGCGTCGAGCACACGGATGGCGTCGGCGTTGTCGTACGTGCGGGATGCTGCGCTGGGGGTCTTGCGATGCGCGCCGGCCTGTTGCCAGGCGGTCAGTTTCGCGACCGCGTCGGCGACCGCGGGGTCCGTGATCGGTGCGGACTTGAGGACTCTCAGGAGGTAGGGCAGGACCTGGTCGCCGCGGAGGTCGACCGTGGCCGCGTCCTCCATCGCCTCGACCAGCTTGCCCCGGGTGAACTTCTGGCCGCTGCCGATGACCGCCTTGATCCGGTCGTCCAACGGCTGGCTCCGGTAGACCGCGTTGTAGCCCCACTGGCCGTCCGACGCCGAGTACCCGGGCGCCTGCTTGTTGTTCCAACTGGTCAGGTAGTCCTGGTTCACCACTTGCGGGTGCTGCACCGCCGGCGTGTACGTCGCGCGGTTCGTGACCGGGTTCCAGCCCTGCCACTCGTACGAGCTCCAGGTCGGCAGGTTCGGGTCGGCGCCGGCCGCGCGGACCGGGTTGTCACCGGAGTTGAAGTACGCGATCGAGTCCTTGTCGGCGTAGAACCAGTTGAAGGTGTACCCGATGTTCGCGGCCGCCTTCTGGAAGTCGGCGGCGGACTTGACCTTGTCCGGGTCGTTGAACTGCATGAACCCGAGCGCCGACCCCGCTTCGTTGCCGTACGTCGAGCGGTTCCTGGTGAACAGCACCGGCGTTCCGCCGACCGTGCCGCGATGCGTGACGATGCCGTACTTGGTGCGTAGAGCAACCAGCGTGTACGACCCGGCGGGCTCCGACGAGCCGAGGCTGGAGTACCACGCGTTGTGCCGCTCGAGCCGCTCGATCGGCACGCACTGGCCGCGGAAAACGTAGTACTGCGACGTTTTCGTCGGCGTTCCGCCGTTCGGCTCGCACAGCGGCACGGCGAACGTGTCGGTGATGTCCTGGCCCGCCGACGTGGCGCTCCACGAGTAGTCGGGGCCGCGGCCGATCAGCGTGTAGAAGTTCAGGCCGGCGAACGCGATCCCGCGCGAGCTGACGCCGGGCCCCTGGAGCTCCTGGCGAAGCAGCAACTGCGGGGCGAAGTACCCGGTCTGCGGGCCGTAGACCGCGACCGGGCGGCCCGACTGGGTGTGCGCGCCGGAAACCAGGAGGGCGTTCGACATACCCTTCTTTCCGAAACCTTCCGGAAAGAGTCCGCCGTCGAAGATTCCGCGCAGGCTCTCCGCGTTGTCCGGGGCCGGTACGGCGGCGGACGTCTTGCCGGCCGTCTGGTCGATCACCTCGGGCTCCGACGTGACCGAGCCGCGATCCGGCAGCGCACGGCCGGCCGGGTTCGGCCCGGTCGTCCCGTACGGGAAGGTCGCGCCGTTGTGCACCGTCGTACTGGCTTCCGGGTCGTTCTGGGAACGGAACGACTCCCACACCTTGGTGCCCTGGGCAACGCCGTACTTCGCCTGTGCCTCGAGCAGCGCCAGCGCCGACGTCACCTCGGAGCCGCCGCCGGTGCCGAAGATGCCCGCGACCACGGCCGCGGTCGCGACCACGTCCGTCACCTTCCAGTGCGGCGTCGGCCACTGCAGGCCGAGGGCGACGTATTCGCCGGGGTACGCGATGCCGACCGTGTCGATGTAGTGGTTGACGCCGTCCACCCAGGCCTGGATGTCCTGCTGCATCTTCACGCCGTCGGCGCCGTACAAGTCGTCCGCGTCGTCGAACTGCCGCTGCAGATCGGCCTCGGTGTACGGCGCGGTCCGCCAGAACTCCTGCTCGAACTCCCGGTTCGCCGCCGCGCCGCCCGCGAACGGCGTCAGCTGGCCGCGGCCGAGGTGCCGGAACACGTCCATCACGAACAGCCGGTCCTGCGCGCCGGCGTACCCCGCACCGAACATCGTGCCCAGCCGCGTGGTCCCGGTGATGTGCGGGATGCCGCGCGACTTGTCGCGGACGATCGTCACGTCGCTGCGCGGCTGGACGGTGCTTGCCACGTCGTCCGGTTTCACCCCGAACGACGAGTCGTCGAAGTACGGCGCGAGACCCGCGTCCGTGATGCCCTGCGAGTTCCAGACCAGGTCCTGGTACGGCTTCACCGTGTCGCTGAAGTGCGCCGGACGGACCCCCAACGCCTTGAAAGCAAGGAGATCCGTGAAGGTTGCGTTGCCGTTCTGCCCGGGCGGCAGGATGTCACGACATTGCTCCAGGCAATAGTCAGTGGGGCTCGCGGCAACAGCCTGGGGCGCTGCCTGGGTCGGCGCCGGCAGAGCCGCCAGGACAGCGGTGACGGCGGCCACGGCGATCGTCGTACGAAGGCGGGTTCGGAGTGCGGGGCGGGGCACGGTCCCTCCTCAGGTCGGTAAAAGTGAGAATGACTCACGAGTAGCTTCGGGTCAAGATCTTGACTGCTCTCGGACTCTCGCCAATTGCTGTCCGTGACCACTACGCTCGGCAACACCATGAGCATCCACGATCGTTATCGGTTGAGTGTGGTGATCAACGCCAAGGGGACGTACACCCCGCTGGGGGTGTCGAGGAGCTCCGACGGGGTGGCGGCGGTCGCCCAGGCATTGCCCGAGTTCTTCGACATGGACGAGCTCGGCGACCGGGCCAGTGAAGCCATCGCGCAGGTGACCGGCGCCCAGGCCGGCGCCGTCGTGCACTGCACCGCGGCCGGTATCACGCTCGCCGCCGCGGCCACGATGACCGGCGGCGACCCCCGGCGTACGGCGGCGTTGCCGGACGCAACGGAGATGCACAACCGCGTCGTGCTGCCGGCCTGCCACGTCATCGACTACGGCCACTCCAACCTGCAGGGCATCAGGCTGGCCGGCGCGCAGGTCGACCTGGCCGGCGACGAGGACGGCTGCACGATCGACGATCTGGAGGCCGAGCTCGACGGCCCGGACGTCGCCTGCCTGATGCTGGTGTCGTCGCGGTTGACGCGCGGCGAGCCGATCGACCTGGTCGCCGCGATCCGGGCCGCGCACCGCCGCGGCGTACCGGCGATCATCGACGGTGCCGCGCAGTTCCCGCGGATCGCGGACCTGCTCGCGACGGGTGCGGACCTGGTGCTGGTGAGCGGGCAGAAGTACCTCGGCTCGCCGACCGCCGGACTGGCGGCCGGGAGCTGGAGCCTGGTGCAGGCACTGCGGGCCCAGGAGAAAGGCATCGGGCGGGTGATGAAGCCGACGAAGGAAGCGATCGTCGGCGTTCTCGCGGCCCTCGAGGAGTGGCAGGCGTTCGACCGGGTGAAGTGGGAGGCCGACGAGCTCGCCAAGGTGGACGCGTTCGTCGACGCGGCCTCGCGGATCCCCGGCATCACCGCCGTGGCGGTGCAGGATCCCACCGGCCTGCAGGTGTCCCGGGTCCGGCTGACGGTCCCGGACGCGAAACGTGTCGCCACCGAACTGGAGGCCGGCACACCACCGATCTACGTGATGATCGACCGCATGGCCGAGGACGAACTCATGCTGGAGCTCGTCCCACTCGACGCGGACGAGATCGCCACCGTCCTCGCCCGCCTCTGGGCCGTCCTGACCTGACACAAGAAACGGTGGGCTTGACCAGGAAATACCCTGTCCAAGCCCACCGTTCGTTGTTCAAGCCTGTGCGGCTCAGTGCTGGTACGACTTCCCGTCGGTACGGCGGGGGCCGTTGCCGCTGCGGCGCGGGCCGTTGCCGCCGCGGCTGTACTGGCCGCCTCCCGGGCGGGTGCTGCCGAAGCGGCGACCGCCCTTGTTGCCGCGCGGCTTCGGGGCCGGCAGCTTCACCGGGTACCCGGACGGCTTGTTGCCGCCGGTCAGCTCCGTCACGAGCTCGTCGCCCGGACGCGCCCGGACCGGCTCGGCCTTCACGCCGGCCGACTCGGCCATCCGCATCATCCCGCGCCGCTGGTGCGGCAGAACGAGCGTGACGACGGCGCCCTTGCCGCCCGCACGCGCCGTACGGCCGGCGCGGTGCAGGTAGTCCTTGTGCTCGGCCGGCGGGTCGGCCTGGACGACCAGCCCGACGTCGTCGACGTGGATGCCCCGGGCCGCGACATCCGTTGCCACGAGCACCGGAACGGAACCGTCCTTGAACTGCTCCAGCGTCCGGTTCCGTGCGCCCTGGGCCAGGCCGCCGTGCAGGGCCGCGGCCATCACGCCGCGGTCGCGCAGCTGTGTCGCGATCCGGTCGGCGCCCAGCTTGGTACGGACGAAGACGATGGTCCGGCCGTCACGACTGGCCAGCTCCGCGGTCAGGGACTGCTTGTGCGCCGGCTCGATCACCAGCAGGTGATGCTCCATCGTGCTGACCGTCGCCTGCCCGGACTCGGTCGAGTGCTGCACCGGGTCCTTCAGGTAGGTCCGCACGATCTTGTCGACGTCGTTGTCGAGGGTCGCGGAGAACAGCAGCCGCTGGCCCTCGGCGGGCGTCATGTCGAGCAGCGTGGTGACGGCCGGCATGAAGCCCATGTCGCACATGTGGTCGGCCTCGTCGAGGACCGAGATCTCCACCGCGCCCAGATCCGCCGCGCCCTGTTCGCACAGGTCGATCAGGCGGCCCGGGGTGGCGATCAGCAGGTCGACGCCGCGGCGCAGCGACTCGATCTGCTTCGGGTACGGCAGGCCGCCGGCGATCAGCTTCAGCGACACGTTCATCACGTGCGCGAGCGGCTCGAGCGCGTCGTGCACCTGCATCGCGAGCTCACGGGTCGGCACCAGGATCATGCCGCGCGGACGGCGCGACTCGGTCCGGCCGCCGGCCAGCCGCATCAGCGTCGGGAGACCGAAGCCGAGCGTCTTGCCGGAACCGGTCTGGCCGCGACCGAGCACGTCCTTGCCGGCCAGCGCGTCCGGGATGGTCGCGGCCTGGATCGGGAACGGCGTGGTGATCCCGTCCCGGGCCAGCCGCTGCACGAGCCGCGGCGCGAGGCCGAGCGCGGCAAACTGGTTGTCCTCAGCAACAGTACCGAGGTCCACCGGCTGCTCCGCCTGCTCGTTCCGCCGGTCGTCCCGCTGCACTCGCTCGTCCCTCCGATAGCTCTTGTCGTCCCGCTCGAAACGGGGCCGGTCCTCCCGGCTGTACTGCGACCGGTTGTCCCGGTTGTACTGCGGACGGTCGTCCCGGTTGAAGCGCGGCCGCTCATCCCGGTTGAAGCGCGGCCGGTCGGTCCGCTCACCCTGCGAACGGTCGTCCCGCCGGTACGACGAACGCTCGTCACGGTTGTACTGCGGACGCTCGTCCCGGTTGAAGCGCGGGCGCTCGTCACGGTTGTACTGCGGACGGTCATCGCGGTTGAAGCGCGGACGCTCATCGCGGTTGTACTGCGGGCGGTCGTCGCGGTTGTACTGCGGGCGGTCGTCACGGTTGAAGCGCGGACGCTCATCGCGGTTGTACTGCGGGCGGTCGTCGCGGTTGTACTGCGGACGGTCGTCACGGTTGAAGCGCGGACGCTCGTCACGGTTGTACTGCGGGCGGTCGTCGCGGTTGTACGGACGGTCGTCGCGGTTGCGCTGGCCGCGGTCGGGGCGGGGCTGCTCGGAGCGGTAGCCCTTCACCGGCGCACGGTCCGCGCGCGGTGCGTCGTACGTCGCGTCCGCGGCCATCCGCTCGCCGTACGACTGGTTCTGGTGCTTCTTGTGCCGGGGCTTCTTGGTCCGCCCGTCGGCGGACTCGGGGTCGTGCTGGTGGTGCTGGGTCACGCAAACTCTCTCTCGGATTCACGGACGATTGGCGCCGGATCGCAGCCGCACGTGAGCGCCGGTCACGAAAACATGACCGGACAAAGCTACGTACTTCAGCAGGAGACGGGCATCGACCTGCGGGTGCTATCGCGTTGCACCCATGTCGCCGGGATCTTCAGCCGGATGCTGAAACCGACGGGTCGGAGCGCCTGGGAACATCTCTGGTGACGCGACGCGCGCACCGACACCAGAAAAGTATAACCGATCGTGACGACCGCCCCGACCACCCGCCGCGGACCAGACCACCCGCCCAACTGGTGCTCTCGGCACCCGTCGCCACACAGTTCAAGCGTTGTTGAGTTTTTGGAATGCCGTCCTAGGGTGGCGGTATGGGAGAGGAGAACGTCCCCAGCAAAGAGCATTGGCTCTCGATCGGGGAGATCGCGCAGCGGTCCGGGGTGGCGGCGTCGGCGTTACGGTTCTACGAGGATCAGGGACTGATCGCGTCCCGGCGGACGGCCGGCAACCAGCGGCAGTACCAGCGCAGCACGCTGCGGCGGATCGCGTTCGTGCAGGCGGCGCAGCGGGTCGGTCTCGCGCTCGCCGAGATCAAACAGGCGCTGGACTCGCTCCCCGAGGACCGGACGCCGACCCGCGCCGACTGGAGCAAGCTCTCGAAGTCCTGGCGCAGCCGCCTGGACGAGCGGATCTCCGAGCTCGAACGGCTCCGTGACGACCTCGACTCGTGCATCGGGTGCGGCTGCCTCAGCCTCCAGCGCTGCAACCTCTACAACAAGGAAGACCGCCTCTCCACCCGCGGTCCCGGCGCCCGCCTGCTCAACGTCGGCATCCCCGGCGAGGCCTAGGGCCTAGCTCAGGAACCCACGCTCCACCACGTCGACCAGCAGCTCGGCGGCGGCCGCGGCGTCGTACGCCGGATCGGCGAGCGACTCGGCCACGATCGCGTCGATTCCGCCGCCGATCAGCAGCGCGGCGGACCGCAGATCCACCGGCTCCGTCACCCCGCGAGCAGCACGGGCCGCGGCCAGCAGGTCCGCGACCGCGGACCAGCGCGCCTTCGAGTCGGTCAACGGGGCCACCGACGTCATCGCCTCGATGAGCATCCGCACATGCCGCGGCCGCTCCCGCAGATGTCCGACCATCGACCGGACGTACGCCGACACGCCGTCCGCCGGACCCGCGGCCCCGACAGCCGCGCCGACAGTCGCCACCACCGCCGCCAGCACGTGCTGATAGGCGGCCTCGACGAGGGCCTGTCTGGACGGGAAGTGGTACAGCACGCCGGCCTTCGTGATCCCGGCGCTCTCCGCGATCCGCCCGAGCGACGCCGCGGCGTACCCGCGATCCGCGACGAGCTCGATCGTGACGTCGACCAGCTGTGCGCGGCGGGCTTCCTCGGTGAACGTCAGGTTCCGGCCGCGCGCTGAAGGCATGGCCTCAACTTACCGTATGGTGGGATTACTTACCAAGTGGTTAGGAGAGACCTTCGATGCCCAAGAATCCGGTCGGTCACTGGAACAGCGCTTCCGGGTACGACGACTACCGCTCGAAGTACGACGCGGCGATGCGCGACGTCCCGGCCCCGGCGGCGGTGCACGACATTCGCACCGAGTTCGGCCTGGTCCGCGGGTACCGGTTCGCCGGCGCCCAGGGAAACCGCCATCCGCTGGTCCTGCTGCCGGGCACCTCGTCGGGCACGCCGGTGTGGGCCGACAACCTGAAGTCGCTGCTCGCGATCACCGACGTCTACGCGATCGACCTGCTCGGCGAGCCCGGGATGAGCATCCAGAGCAAGCCGATCACCTCCGACGCCGACAAGGCCGCCTGGCTGGACCAGACGCTGGCGGCCCTGCCGGAGAAGCGGTTCAACCTCCTCGGGCTGTCCATCGGCGGCTGGACCGCGATGAACCTCGCCGTCCGGCGCCCCGACCGGATCGCGACGGTCACCACCCTGGACGCGGTCTTCGTGTACGACGGGTTGCCGCTCGAGGTCGTGGTCCGCTCGCTGCCGGCCACGGTGAAGTGGCTGCCGCGGTCGTGGCGGGACAGCTTCAACTCCTACACCGCCGGCGGCAAGCCGGTCGAGCACATGCCGGTGGCCGACATGATCGAGTCCGGCATGAAGAACTACACGATGCGCCAGCCGCAGCCGCACCGGATCACCGAGGAGCAGCTGGCAGACCTGCCGATGCCGGTGCTCGCGATCATCGCCGGGCGTTCGGTGATGCATGACCCGGCGAAGGCCCGCAGTACCGCCGAGCGCGCATTGCGTACGAAGACCGTCGCGTTCTATCCGGACGCGTCGCACGCGGTCAACGGCGAGTACCCGGACCGGATCGCGAGCGACCTGCGCGGCTTCCTGGACACGCACGACACCCCATAACCACAAAGCTATGGGCGGCATAGAACGATCGGCCCGGTTCGCGGGTTAACCCGAGGGTTTTCCGCGATCCGATGCGAAATCCGGTGAGTCTTGGCAGCATCCGTTGGTAGCGATCGGTGATCCGCCCGTCGCTATCCGCCACCGATTCGGAGTGAGGCCCTCCATGTCGCATCGCCGTATCCTGACCAGCTTCGCGGGGCTCGCCGCCGCCGCGCTGGCCGTGCCCGCGTTGGCAGCGTCCCCCTCGACTGCCGCGCCGGCCACCGACCACACCGTCGCCACCGTCTCCACTGTCTCCACCGCTGCCACCCGGGCGGCCTACGTCGGCTCGCCGCAGGACGAAGCCGCCACCAAGGCGTTCTACGACGCCGTCATGAAGTCTGCGCGGGCCAAGATGGCGCAGCAGGCGAAGTCAGGCCGCAAGGTCACCGCGGTGACCGTCACGTACGCCGTCGACGCGCCGACGTTCGCGTCGCAGATCTCCTCCAGCACGCAGATCTGGAACTCGTCGGTGAGCAACGTGAAGCTCGTCGAGGGCAGCAACTACGACTTCTACTACACCGAGGGCAACGACCCCCGCGGTTCGTACGCGTCCACCGACGGCCACGGCGGCGGATACATCTTCATCGACTACGCGCAGTCCCAGCAGTACGACAAGACCCGCATCGTCGCCCACGAGACCGGCCACGTGCTCGGCCTGCCGGACCACTACTCCGGCCCGTGCTCCGAGCTGATGTCGGGCGGCGGCCCCGGCCCGTCCTGCACCAACCCCTACCCGGACTCGACCGAGCGCTCGAAGGTGAACCAGCTCTGGGCCAACGGCTTCGCCGCCGCCGGCACCTCGGCCTTCCACACCTCCAAGTAGTCCCCCGAATCCTCCGGCCCGGAGCCGCCCGGCAGGGGACGGCACCGGGCCGGAGCTTCTACTCTGAACCATGCGGAGATGGGCTGGGGCCGCGGCCGCGGCAGTCATCGGTACGTCGACACTGACCGGCTGCGGCGTGCCTCCGGGCGGGATCGTCGGTGTGGCAGTCGACACCCAAGGCAAGCCGTTGATCGTCGTCCAGATGTGCGAGGGCCACATCGACGGAGCGAGCATGTATCTGCGGGATCCACGTCCCGAGCCGGAGACGCCCCAGGACAAGGCCATGGGCCGCTGGGAGGTCACGCCGGCCGTAGCCGGGTTCTCGCAGTTCACGCTGACCGCCGGTGAGAACGGGTGGCGCCTCATCGGAACTCTCGAGCGCCGTGATCCGGCAACGCGGTACACGATCTACGGGTGGACGCATGACAACAGCTGGTCGGCGAGCCACGTGGAGTTCGCCGAGCAGGACCTCGCGCGGCTCGAACCCGGCACGGTGTGGGTCGGCACCGACAACGAGCGGCACATCGAGTCGCTGACCGACTTCCGGACGAAGACCTGCGAGCACTGACCGTGAGGACATAGGACGTACTACGACACGCCGGGAACCCGTCGATTCGCGCCGGTTCTCGCGAAGACTGGTGCGCATGAGATTCCGCCGAGCGGTGCTTGCGCTTCTCGTGATGGTTACGGCCTGTCTGACGTCTCCGGCGTACGGCGCAGGTCTGGAGGGACAGGCGATCCTGTCGCCCGGAACCGCGGGGTACAACTGTTTCCGGATCCCGGCCCTGGTGCGCGGGAACGACGGCACGCTCGTGGTGTTCGCCGAGGGCCGGAAGCCGACCTGTGGCGACCTCGGCACGCACGACGTCGTGATGGTGCGATCGACGGACGGCGGCGCGACCTGGAGCGCGCCGCAGGCCGTGCATGCGGGCGTGAACTCGACCGCGCACAACCCGGCCCCGATCGTCGACGCCGACACCGGCCGGATCACGTTGCTCACCACGCGCGACTACAACACGGTGTGGGCGCAGTACAGCGACGACAACTGGGCAACCTGGAGCGCACCGCGCGAGATCACCAGCAGCGTGAAGCTGCCGGAGTGGAGTAGCTACGCGACCGGCCCATCGCACGGCATCCAACTGCGACGCGGACCGCACGCCGGCCGGTTGGTCGTCGGCACGCACTACTCCACCACTGACGGCGACCACAAAGGCGGCGCCCTCGTCTACAGCGACGACAGCGGTACGACGTGGCACCTCGGAGCCCACGACAACTCCGCGGATCCGGCCCTCCGCGTCCAGGAGTTGTCCGTCTTCGAGCGCCCCGACGGCTCCCTGTTCGCCTTCGCCCGCGACGAAGGCGGCACCAACCCGTCCACGGTCGCGTCGGCCGTCTCGAGCGACGCCGGACAGACCTTCTCCACCGGCTTCCACGCCGACGCCGCCGAGCAGAGCCTCGCCGTACCGACCGTGCAGGCGTCGACGCTCGAGCTCAGGGCGACCGATCGGGGCGACCGCTACAACCGGGTGCTGCTCGCCACGGAGACCCGCCAAGGGACGACCCGGGAGAACCTGACGATCCGCTCCACCTTCAAGGGCGGCACGGAGTGGGTCGACCCCGGCGGCGGCACGGTCGTCTACAGCGGCATGGCGGCGTACACCGACATGACCCGGATCAGCGACAGCACCGTCGGTCTCGTCTACGAACGCGCCGCCAACTGGTCGCACGGGTACATCTGGTTCACGACCTTCACCGAGTCCGACCTCGGTCTGCCCGACGGCAACACCGCCGGCGTACCCACCACACCTGATGCCTCCGGCAACAACCTCGATGGCTACCTGCGCGGACCGGCGCCGGTGGCCGGCAAGTTCGGTACGGCGGTCTCGCTCGACGGTGCCGACGACTACGTGCAGCTCCCGTTCGCGGAGCAGCTCGCGGTGAGCAGCGGCGACTTCACCTGGACCGGCTGGTTCAAGTACGGCGCCAGCACCGCCGACCAGCCGCTGCTCTGGGCCTACAACCAGGGCGACGTCTACTCCCAGCTCTGGCTCCGCGCGGAACCGTCCAAGAACCGGCTGCGAGCTCTCGCCCAGAGTGGCGAGACCGCGATCACCCTGCAAACCAGCAAGCCCTACAACGACCAGGCCTGGCACCACTTCGCACTGAGCCGCCAAGGCAGCGCCTTCACCCTGTACGTCGACGGCGTGGCAGCAGCCAGCGCTACGGGCAGCATCGGATCGGTCAGCCCTAAGCGTCCGTTCCAGATCCACCTGGGGCAGCGCCTGGACGGCCTGCAGAACCTCAAGGGCGCGCTCGACGACTTCCGGCTCTACACACGCGCGTTGACGCCGACAGAGATCTCCGGGATTTACACCAGCAACGCGACGACGGCCCCCGGCTTACGGCTCAGATACCCGTTCTGACCGGGCCGGTCGAACCACGGACGACGAGTTCCGGGCGGAACAGGAACTCTGTATGGGGTGTGGTGTGGCCGCGGACCTCTTCCAGCAGGGACTGGACCGCGGCCAGGCCCATCGCATGCACAGGCTGGCGGATCGTGGTCATCGGCGGATCGGTGAACTCCATCATCGGCGCGTCGTCGTACCCGACCACCGAGACGTCCCCGGGCACGGTCAGACCGCGCTGCCGGGCGGCGCGGATGACGCCGAGCGCCATCATGTCCGAGCCACACACGACCGCGGTCACCCCGGCGTCCAGCAACTGCCGGCCGGCCGCCTCGCCGCCCTCGACACCGAACATGCTCAGCGCGACCATCGGATCCAGGTCCTCGTCCGGCAGGCCCAACTGGGCCTTCATCGACGTCCGGTACCCGGCCAGCTTCCGCTGGACGACGATGAACCGCTCCGGACCGGACGCGAACCCGATCCGGCGGTGCCCGAGGGCCACCAGGTGCGAGACCGCCAGCTCCATAGCGGCGTACTCGTCCGAGGACACGAACGGCGCCTCGACCGACGGCAGCCAGCCGTTCACGAACACCACCGGCAAGTGGCGCTCGACCAGCAACTGGTACCGCTCGTGGTCCGCGCCGGTGTCCGCGTGCAGGCCGGACACGAAGATGATTCCGGAGACGCCGCGCTCGAGCAGCATCTCGACGTACTCCTCCTCGGTCGCCCCGGACGGCGACTGCGTGCACAGCACCGGGGTGTACCCGCGCTGCGACAACGCCGACTCGATGACCTGCGCGAACGCCGGGAAGATCGGGTTGATCAGCTCCGGCATCACCAGCCCGATCAGCCCCGCCGACCGCCGCCGCAACCGCGACGGCCGCTCGAACCCGAGGACGTCGAGCGCGGTCAGGACCGACTGCTTGGTGTCGTCGGCCACCCCCGGCTTCCCGTTCAGCACTCGCGAGACCGTCGCCTCACTGACCCCCGCCTTGGCCGCGATGTCCGCCAGCCGTGCTCTGCTGCTCACGCCCGGCACTGTACCCAGCCACCTCTGACTTTTCAGCAAGATCCTGCAAGAACTTGCAGGCTGCACACGAGTGTCCACAGGGTGAACAGAACGGACACGTCACACGCCGTACACCTTGTCAGGACGAGCCGGGCCGGGCGAGGATAGGCGGACTCCCCCGGCCCGGGGGAACCTTTACTCGGATCGTCCGGCACGTTCCTGCCGGTGAAGGGAAAGAACAGTCATGGCTACTGTGTCGTTCAAGGCGGCAACCCGGATCTACCCCGGTGGTGACACCCCCGCCGTCGACAAGCTCAACCTCGAGATCGAGGACGGCGAGTTCATGGTGCTCGTCGGCCCGTCGGGTTGCGGCAAGTCCACCTCGCTCCGGATGCTCGCCGGCCTCGAAGAGGTCAACGAGGGTTCCATCTACATCGGCGACCGCGACGTCACGCACCGTCCGCCGAAGGAGCGGGACATCGCGATGGTGTTCCAGAACTACGCGCTCTACCCGCACATGTCGGTCGCGGACAACATGGGCTTCGCGCTGAAGATGCAGGGCGTCTCCAAGGAAGACCGCGCCAAGCGCGTCATGGAGGCCGCCAAGCTGCTGGGCCTGGAGGAGTACCTCGAGCGCAAGCCGAAGGCCCTCTCCGGTGGTCAGCGTCAGCGGGTCGCGATGGGTCGCGCGATCGTGCGTAACCCGCAGGTCTTCCTGATGGACGAGCCGCTGTCGAACCTCGACGCCAAGCTGCGGGTCCAGACCCGTACCCAGATCGCCGAGCTGCAGCAGCGTCTCGGCGTCACCACCGTCTACGTCACCCACGACCAGGTCGAGGCCATGACGATGGGCGACCGGGTCGCGGTGCTCAAGGACGGTCTGCTCCAGCAGGTCGACACCCCGCTGAACCTGTACGACAACCCGAAGAACAAGTTCGTCGCGGGCTTCATCGGCTCGCCGGCGATGAACCTGATCACCGCCGACATCACCGAGGGCGGCGCCAAGGTCGGCGACTACGTCATCCCGCTCCAGCGCAGCCTGCTGGAGAAGGCCGGCAGCGACAAGACCCTGACCGTCGGCGTTCGCCCGGAGGCCTTCAAGGTCGCCGACGAGGGCCTGCCGGTGAAGGTCGCCGTCGTCGAGGAGCTCGGCGCCGACGCGTACCTGTACGGGACGGCGGAGCACAACAACGAGCACCAGCAGATCGTGGCGCGGATCGACGCCCGGATGCCGGTCGAGAAGGGCTCGACGATCCGCCTGGCGGCGGTGCCGGACAAGCTGCACCTGTTCTCGACCTCCACCGAGGAGCGGCTCACCGCCTGATCCTCAGCAGTAGCTGTCCTACCGGCCCCGGGTGGTTCCGCCACCCGGGGCCGGTGGCTTGTCCAGCCGGTCCGCGGGGTTCATGTTGGTCTGCTTGAGCAGGTAGTGCGGGCGCTTCTTGGTCTCGTAGTAGATCCGGCCGATGTACTCGCCGATCACGCCGAGCATCACCATCTGCAGGCCGCCGAGCCCGACGATCGCGGCGATCAGTGTCACGTAGCCCGGCATGTCCACGCCGCGCACGATCGCGGCCACGAGCACCCACACGGCGTACCCGGCGGCGACCGCGGTCAGCAGCAGGCCGACGTAGATCGCCATCCGCAGCGGCTTGCTGTTGAACGACAGCAGCCCGTCGAACCCGTACTCCAGCAGGCGCCGGAACGTCCACCGGCTCTTGCGGTCCGGCGGCGCCTTCACGTTGTCGTACTCGAACAGGATCGACTCGAACCCGATCCAGGCGAACAGGCCCTTCGAGAACCGGTTGTACTCGTTCAGCTCGAGCAGCCCGTCGACCGCGCGCCGGGACAGCAGCCGGAAGTCGCCGACGCCGTCCACCAGCTCGACGTCGGCCCATTTGTTGATCAGCCAGTAGTACGCCCGCGCGAACAGCGTCCGGCTCGCCGGGTCGCCGGTCCGGTTGCGGCGCGCGATCACCTGGTCGAAGCCGCGCTCGTACTCCTCCAGCATCCGGCCGATCAGCTCCGGCGGGTGCTGCAGGTCGGCATCCATGATCACCACGGCGTCGCCGGTCGCGTACCGCAGACCGGCCAGCATCGCGGCTTCCTTGCCGAAGTTCCGGCTGAACGACAGGTACCGCACCGATTCGTCGCTCGCTGCCAACCCGACGAGTGCTTCGAGCGTCCCATCAGAACTACCGTCGTCGACATACACGATCTCGTACGGCCGCCCGGTCCCCGCGAGCTCGTGGCTGAGCGCCTGATGGAACCGCGAGATCACCTCGACCTCGTTGTAACACGGCACCACCAGACTCAACCGCATCGTTGTCTCCATCCGCCCCGCACGCCGACCGTGATGCGATTCTTGTCCATACCGGAACTACCCGCTAGCTTTGGCGACCGAGCGAGCGGAACGAAGGGGCGGCCAATGGTTTCCGAGGACAGTGCTGAGGGAGGGACTGTCCGGCGGCGATCGGCGTTGCTGCCGGCCGCCGTCGCAGCTGTCGTGGTGGCGGCGGTGTTCGCCGCCTCCGGAATCATCCGCGGTACCTTTCCCTTCGGTTCGCTGTCCCGCAGTACCAACGATCTTGGCACGCAGTACATCCCTTTCTTCGCCCACCTCTGGGACGTCCTGCACGGCCGGGCTCAGGGCGATCTGCTGTTCAACTGGCAGAGCGCCTTCGGCGTCGGCTTCCTCGCGGACGTCGGAGTCGATCTCGGCAGCCCATTGTCACTGCTCGTGGGTCTGTTCCCCCGGGACCAGATCGATCTCGCCGTCTACGTCGTCACCACCCTCAAGCTGAGTCTCGCCGCGGCCGCGATGGCCGCTGTACTTCTCTCGATGCGCCCGGGACCCCGCTGGGTTGCGGCGATCCTGGGTGTTTCGTACGGCGCGTGCGGCTGGGCACTCGACGACGGATCCTACGTGCCGATGTGGCTCGACGGCCTGATCGCCCTGCCGATGTTCTTCCTGGTCGCCGAGTGGTCACTGCGCCGTACCAACCGGCTGCTGAGTGTGCTGGTGGTGGCCGTCTTCTGGCTGTCCAACTTCTACACCGCCTACATGGCAACGATCGCGGCTGGGATCTACCTGCTCGCCCGGTTGCTCAGCAGCGACCTGAGCTGGTCGCTGCGCCTGCGGTCGGTCGTCCGGCACGGCGTCTCGTTCGCGCTCGGCATGGCGCTGGTCGCGCCCGTCCTGCTCCCGATCGTCACCACGAACCGGGCCGCAACGCCGTCCCCGTCCGGGATCTTCCACGCGTCGGCGATCGACCTGTTCCTGTCCCGGCTGCTGCCGCTGTCCGAGGGCGTCGGCCGGACCGCCAGCCTGTACGTCGGCACGATCGCGCTGCTGCTCGCGCTGACGATGCCGTTCAACAAGTTCGTCCCGTGGCGGGAGAAGGCGGTCTGGGTCGTCACGATCGTCGCTGTCGGCTGGTCGTTCCGCTGGGCGCCGACGCAGGAGTTCTGGCACGCGTTCGACACCCCGAACGGCAGCCAGTACCGCGAGGCGTTCGTGCTCTGCGGCCTGCTCGTCGCGGTCGCGTGGATCTCGGTCGCGCACAAGCTGCCCGGGCCGATCGCCCTGCTGGGCGGGGCGGCGCTGCTGGCGCTGATCGCCGTCCTGTCCGAGGGAAGCCCGCTGCTGACCGAGCACTGGCTGATCGTGCTGATCGCCTCCGGAGCGCTGACCGTGGCTGCGTTCGGCATCATCTGGACGTTGCGCCGGATCCCGGGAACCCGCCGTACCAAGTGGCCCGTCGCGGCGGCGTTCGGCGTACTGCTGGCGGTCGTCGCGGTGGAGACCACCTGGACCGCGGTGATCACCGACGTGCAGCGCTCGAAGGTGCTCAGCACGTCGGCCGCGCCGTGGGACGACAAGCAGACCGCGCGGTACGACGCGCTGCGCGACGCCGGCGGGTGGCCGGCGTACCGGACCGAGCCGGGGACGTCGATCACGCCGAACGATCCGATCCTGCTCGGCGGGCAGGGCGCCGGGCTGTACAGCAGCCTGCTGCCGCACTCGGTCAACCAGATGATGACCGAGCTCGGCTTCGGCTGGTCCGGGTACGGCCGCGCGGCCCACACGCTCGACAACCCGGCGACGGACGCGATCTTCTCGGTCGGCGCGCGGATGCGGCTGATCGGCGACGGCGCCCCGGAGATCGGCCGGGCGACGGTGCCGCCGCTGGTCACCGTACGGCGCCGGCTCGACGCCGCGGTGCCGCTCGACAACAACGCCCCGAACGCGTACGCCGCGCAGGAGCGGCTGCTCGGCAGCAAGGTGTACGAGGTCCCGGAGTACAAGGGCACGCGGTTCGCCAGCGGTGACGTCAAGCTGGTCGCGAAATGCGCGCCGGGCAGCTCGGCGTACCTGTTCATGCCGCGGGTCGGCGGCCGCGCCCGGCTCGCCGAAGGCCGCTGGTGGGAGCTGAGCTCGACGCGCCGGCCCGGCATCAACACCAGCAGCGCGATGGTCGGGCTCGGCACCGTGCCGGCCAACGGCATCGTGCTCATCGAGGTCAACTTCGGCGACGCCCCGCAGGGCATCCCGCCGCGCAACGCGATCGGTTGCCTCAGCCCTGCGGCGCTCCGCAAGGCAGTGAAGTCGTTGCGGGCGACCGGGGCGACCGACGTGAAGGCGAGCGGCCACTCGCTGCACGCGACCTTGCCCGCGGACAGCAAGGGCTGGGCCGTCATCGGCGTACCGAAGATCAGCGGCTGGACCTGCCGGGTCGCCGGCGGCAAACCGCAGACCCCGCGGAACTTCGGCGGTCTGATGGCCGTTCCGTTGACCGGTGCGGCGGACCGGGTCGACTGCACGTTCGTGCCGCCGGGGCTGCGCCGCGGGCTCGCGATCGGCGCGGCCGCCGCCGTGGCCACGCTCGGGATCGTGCTGATCGGCGCGGTACGACGGCGGCGGCGGACGACTAGTTGACGTCGCGGCGGTTGAAGACCCAGGCGCCGAGCAGGATCACGACCGCGGTGAGGGCCGCGAGGTACCACGCGCCATGCTCGAAGGACAGCGTTTTCTGCACGTAGTCGCAGGCGTAGCTGCCGTCGCCGCCGGCTTTGCATTCCGTCACGTAGTACTGCGCGTCGTGCCGCACGAAGGCGTCGAAGTTGAGCTTCACCAGCCACGGCTGGGCCTTCTCCAGGAACGCGGCGAACACGCCCTCGGCGAGCACCAGGTACGCCATCACGACACCGATCGCGGCGGCGGTGTGCCGGAGCAACAGGCCGACCACACAGCCGAGCGCAGCCGCCAGCGCGGTGGTCACCACGGCACGGCCCCCGATCGCGGCCAGGTCACCCCAGACCTTCCCCGTCGTACCGCCGGTGTCGCCCAGCTTGTCGACGATCAGGAACGTTCCGAACAGCACGACGCCCAGAACGACCGCGGCCACCGGTACGAACCCGGTCGCGGCGGCGAGCAGCTTGCTGCCGTACACCCGCAGCCGGCGCGGCTCGAACGTCAACCAGTTGCCGATGGCACCGGAGCTGAACTCCGCGCCGAGAAAACTGGCCCCGATCAGGAACGCCGCGAAGGCGAGGAAGTACGACGAACCCTGCAGCAGCTCCGGCGTGATCTGGCTGAACACGGTCTTCGGCTTGCCGAAGTCCTCCAGCCTGGGCTCCGGGTATGCGCACATGTCCTCGAGCTTCGGCTTCGGGTCGGGCTGCGTCTTCCAGTCCGCCTCGCACTGCTTGAGCGTCTCGTCGGCGTGCTCGACCCACTCGTGGTGCGCGATCTCGAACTGCTGCTGGGCCCGCTGCTGCTCCGCGGCCGACAACGGCCGCGCGTCGAACCAGGTGGCCACCAGCAGCAGGATCGTGATCAGGAACAGGCCGGCGAGACCGATCACCATCAACCGTCGCGCGGTCAGCCGCCGGAGCTCGACCTTGGTCAGCCGGATCATCGCAGCCCCTCACCTTCGGTCAGCTCCAGGAAGACTGACTCGAGATCGGCGCGGACCGGGACCAGTTCGGATACGTACAACTCCTGATGGGCCAGGCGCCGCGTCACGTCGGCCGGGTCGGGAGCGCCCTCGACGAGCAGGTACCTGCCGTCGGCGCGCACCGTCATACCGGACGCGGTCAGGATCCGGGTCGCGGCCTCGTGGTTGTCCACAGCAACCTTCACAGCCGCCGCCGTACCGCCGCCGATCACGTCGGCGACCGTGCCGGACGCGAGCAGCCGGCCGTGGCCGATGATCGACACGGTGTCGGCGACCTGCTCCACCTCGGCCAGAATGTGGCTGCTGACCAGCACTGTCTTCCCCTGCTCGCCGAGACCGCGCATGGTCTCGCGGATCTCCCGGATACCGGCCGGGTCCAGGCCGTTCGTCGGCTCGTCGAAGATCAGCAGGTCCGGCTCCTTGAGCAACGTGGCCGCGATCGCCAGGCGCTGCTTCATCCCCAGCGAGTACGACCGGAAGCGATCCCCGCCCCGCTCACCGAGCGACGTCTGCTCGAGCACCTCACCGACCCTCGCGCGCGGCGCGCCGATCGCCTCCGCGAGCAGCTCCAGGTTCTTCTCCCCCGTGAACGCCGGGAAGAACTTCGGCGACTCGACAATCGCCCCCACCCGCCCGACCACCTCCGGCAACCGCGCCGGCACCGGCTCGCCGAACACCGTCATCGTCCCCGCATCGGCCCGCACCAGCCCCAGCAACATCCGGATCGAGGTCGTCTTCCCCGACCCGTTGGGCCCGAGAAACCCGTGCACACCCCCAGCCGGCACCTCAAGATCCAGCCCCTGCACCGCCACCACCCTGCGCCCCCGCCGGGTCCGATACGTCTTACGCAACCCACGCGTACTGACGGCCACGTCGGACATCCACACCCCTCTCGTCGTTCAGCAGACGCACAGCGTCCCAGGTTTGTTCAGCAGAGGTGGTTGGGGGGTGGGGAGCCGGAGGCGGAGGTAGTGAAGGCGGAGGTGGATAGTCAGTCCCACGCGTGCTCCGCCGGTGCTTGCTTCGTCGCTGCGCTCCTCACCGCACGCGCTCCGCGCGCTCCCACCCACCCACCGGCTACCGCCGGCAGCGCCCGGCTGCCGCCGGGGTGGCGAGCTGGCGCTCGCAGCGCCTACTAGGTGGAGGTAGTGCCTGGCGCTGGGCTTGGTCGGTGGCGCTCGGCATGGTCGGTGGCGCAGGTGATCACCCCACACGCGCGACGCGATCCTTCCCGCGCTCTCGCGCTCGTGCTCAACGAGGCAGCGGTCCGGCCGACCATCAAGCACGACAGGTTGGAGGCCTGGGCAACCATCCGCCGCGTCGGCCGACGCTCGTGTCGATGTCCGAAGTCACCTGCGCAGACTCCACCTTCGAGCCAAGGCCTATCTCTGGCAGCAAAGCGCCTCCGCCGTCATACAGACGTCGCGGTTGCTGCGGCGCTTCGAGGTGGGTCACAGCCGCGTGCCAGCCCGACCCAGGACGCCGCACCGGCCGGTCGGTCTGGCCGGCTCGGCGGGTTGGGCGACGCCGCGGTGCAGATGCGGGCCACCCGGCTGACCGCGGCAGGGGAGCCAACCACCTGTGCTCCAGACTGCCTGGGACTTGTCCCGGAACTAAGGCCGGTCGCGGTCGGAGGCTGCTCTGCTGGTCGTTGGACCGTGGCGCAAGCGAGCGGTGGTCTGGCCGATCGCCGCGATCTGCCCGGCCAGTCGTGGATGGTTCTCCTGGAGATGCGGCTCGGCCTGTGCCAGTGGACCGAGCAGGGTGGTGGTGTCCGCGTCACCGAGTGCGGTGTGGATCTCGTCGGCGCGTTCTTGAGCGGCGGCGTCGAGTCCCTCGAGCGCGCTGACCTGTGAGGCCAGCCGTCGCAGGTCGGCGGCATTGGCGTGCGCCCATTGGGTGACCGCTCGTTGGCCGGCGCGACGGTCGCGGGCGGCCTGGATCCGCTGTTCTCCGGTCATTCCGGCGGGGTCGGCGCTGTGCGGGTTGACGCGTAGATAGCGGCGTTCGGCTGCCTGGCGACTGCCCACCCCGAGAGCGGGGGCGATCGCGGCCCAACTCGCGCCCTGGACGCGCGCCGCGCCGATGAGCAGCGGCTCCCAGGCGGCGAGCTGTTCCTGCAGGGCGCGAAGCTTGCTCAGCGCGGCCAGGATGTCCGTGGCGGCGACGGACCCCCTGGGCCTGGTCTCAGACGCGTCGCGGGTGAGCTGCTGCACGAATTCTTCCACGGTGGCGACAGCGGCCGCCGCGGACTGCGTGCCGCCTGCGCTCTCCGTACTCTCCGCGCGCTCTCTGTTCCCCGTCGTCCGGACTTCCTCCACATGACCACCTCCCTCACCAAGTATGTCATCGGTCAGATGACATTTCCTTCTTGTCATCCTTCCGTTGACATGCTAAAAGAGAAGTGCGTGTTGACACCACCGTTGAATCGACACTTCAGGAGGTGCAGGACGATGTTGATGCGCACAGACCCCTTCCGGGAGCTGGACCGGTTCGCCCAGCAGTTCTTCGGCAATCAGACACCGGGCACGTGGTCGCGTCCGACGCCGATGCCCATGGACGCCTACCGCCAAGACGACCAGTACGTGGTGTCCTTCGATCTGCCGGGAATCACCCCGGACGCGATCGATCTGGACGTGGAGCGCAACGTGCTGACGGTGAAGGCCGAGCGTCGCCCGCTCGAACTCGGCGAGGGCGTGGAGATGCAGGTTTCCGAGCGGCCGCTCGGGGTGTTCTCCCGGCAGCTGTTCCTCGGCGACACCTTGGACGCCGACCGCATCGAGGCGAGCTACGAGGCCGGCGTACTGACGCTGAAGATTCCGGTCGCCGAGCAGGCCAAGCCGCGCAAGATCGCGATCGCGAACACCGACAGCGGCCAGAGGCAGATCGACGCCTGACCACCGACCTGGCAGGCACTTCACAGCCGCGTGACGGCGATCCGACGCCGCCGTCACCGGCGGGCATTCGTCGATGAGGTGAGATCGATGAAGGCGACCGGCACACAGCCGACAGTCGACGAGGCCGAGGTCTTCGTGGACCTCGTGCTCAGCGACGACGAGCTGGTGCGTGCGGAGTTCGACGCTCTGGTCGCCGCCTGCTGGGAAGCGCCGTGCGAACCACCCACCCGGCGGCCCTGTCCATCCGTCGGAGCCTGGGCCGAGCGGCCATCACGCCGATGGTCGCGCCGGGTGGGCCTGCCACACGGCCACGTCCCCCGGCGGCGGCCACACGGCCGCCAGCGCGGCCCTCCGCCGCACCGAAGCACCTGCCTGAATCCCTGCAGGCACAGAGGAGGTGAGCAGACCGAAAGTCGACAGTGCCATTGAAGCCCGGTGATGCGGCCGCCCGCCCAGTCACATCTCGACCCGTGCGGCGGTGACCCGACGATCCGCCATCTGTCCTTCCAAGGACGTAATCTCCGGCGGGCCGCCGCATCACCTCGGCCCGATCCGACCCGGTACTCGAGGTTCACCACAAGCAGGGGGTGAGCGTGATGATCGACCGCGTGGCCCGTCGGCAGGATGCGGTGCGGTGGCTGCCGACGGAGCCTTTCGCGCACCTCGACGACATCCACCGCCGGATGAACCAGCTCATGCACAGACTCTCCATGTCGTCCTCACCGGGGACCGGGTGGACACCCGCGGTCGACCTCGACGACCCGGTCGATCCCGGCGAGCCGGGGCGGCCCGGCGGAGTACAGCCATGACTACGGCACCGATTCCCGACCTGTACGCCGTCCTCGGCGTGAGCCCTGACGCCACCGGCGACGACCTCGACCACGCCTTCCGCAGCCTCGTCCGCCAACTCCATCCCGACACCCGGACGCCGTCCGATCCGGACAACGCGGCCGACGAGCGCCTGCAGGACATCCTCGCCGCCTATGCCGGCCTGCGCGACCCTGTCCGCCGCGCCGCCTACGACCGCACCCGATCGGCAACCGCGAGCAACCCTCCCGGACCGCAACCAGATGTCCGCGAGCCTGCGACATCCGCGCGGATACGGGTCACACCCGACGTCCGGGTTGGGCCAGTGCACTGGCAACCGCCGGCCGGAGGAGGCGCCCATTGACGACCGCGCAACCTGCCGCGAAGCGGTCAACTCGCGATCAGGTCGAGGAGTGATCCGGCGATGAACAAGTACGCGGCGGCCCAGCGCAGCGGATGTGCAGGCTCCGCTCGATCCATGAGATGGGTGATGAACCGCGCCGGGAGGACCGGAAGATGCTGGATGAGGGCCCACAGCCACATCAGCGCGACCACGGCGGAGCGTCGTTGATCGGGCTCGGAGGTCAGCAGCGCGAAGACCGAACCTGACCAGAAGAGCAGAAGCGCCGGCACCGCTGCGAGCGGAAACGGTACGACCGGCATCAGAAACTTGAGGATGAGCATGGCCCCGCCGACTCCGACGAGCAGACCGAGGCAGGAGCCTCCGAACGCCCACCGCTGCACTCCGCCTCCGCCTCCGCCGGAATAGCGCCAGGCCACCTTCTCCTTCCTGGTCAAGTCATCGACAACGGCTGCTTCGACGTACGCACTGAGGATCGTCCGCCCGTGCCGGCAATCCCACTTGAGTGGATGCTCACCAGGAAGCGGGACGATCTGCACCCAACCCGTCTTGCTCACGACGCTGGCGGTACATGAACGGCAGATCAGGTCCCCGTCGAAGGCTTCGAACACGGTGTCCAGCAACGACTGATAGGTGTCGTCGTCGACGCCGGGGGGCGGCGTTCGCTCGGGCTGCCCAGCGGGCCGTACCACCAACTCGTCCACAGCTGCCCCCACCGGTCGCGGAACAACACCGTGAGCACGAGCAGCGCCACACCGATCAGTCAACGCCACGTACGCCGGCGTCTCCCCGATCGTCCGCCCATGCGGCCAACCTCTATCAGATCTGGGTGGCAGAGCACCGGATGCTGTTGCGGTCACGCCCCTTGGGCCGTCGGCCTGTTGAGCCTCACCGAGCAGCAAGGGCACCTCGGCGGACAGCATCCAAGTCGGCGTTCCGGGGCTGACCACCCCCATTCGACACATACCCCCAACCGGTATTGCCGGAGGGCTTGCATTCGATACCCGGAGGGGGTAACTTTCTGGGCGTGGAGATACCCCGGAGGGGTAGCTGAGGGCCAGGAAGAGGGTTGCGAGATGAGCACCGAGCAGACGCATGTGCACGGATACACCGCCGAGAAGAGCAGTCATCTGAAGCGGCTGCGGCGGATCGAGGGGCAGGTTCGTGGTCTGCAGCGGATGGTCGAGGAGGACAAGTACTGCATCGACATCCTGACCCAGGTGTCGGCGGCCACGAAGGCGTTGCAGTCCTTCTCGTTGGAGTTGCTCGACGAGCACCTGTCGCACTGCGTGGTCGAGGCCGCGCAGCGGGGCGGCCCGGAGGCCGACGAGAAGGTTCGGGAAGCCTCCGACGCGATCGCCCGTCTGGTCCGCAGCTGACGATCTCCCATCACATCCCGTTTCGAGCAAGGAGCATCGATATGAGCACCACGACGACCTACTCCGTCACCGGCATGACCTGCGGCCACTGCACTTCGGCCGTCACCGAGGAGATCAGCAAGCTCGTCGGTGTCCAGGACGTGAAGATCGACCTCGTCGCGGGCGGCACCTCCGCGGTGCACGTGACGAGTGAGTCCGCTCTCGACGAGGCCGCCGTGCGCGACGCCGTCGACGAGGCGGGCTACGAACTGGCGGCGTCGTGAGCCGGGCCGCCGCGCTCCGGCTCGGCGCGTTCGCCGGTGCGGTGGCGCTCGCCTTCGGGGCGGCGTTCGGCATCGGTTCCGCGATCGACCCGATCGCGGCGGCCGACGACAACTCCGCGGCACCGGCCCACGGAGAGGAGATGGGTGGTATGGAGCAGACCTCGGGACACGGTGGACACGACGGCGGCGGGCAGTTGCCCGGGCTGGCGGTGTCCGACGCCGGCTACACGTTCGCGCCGGCGAAGACGTCCTTCACATCCGGCGAGAAGTCCGAGCTGCGCTTCACGATCCAAGGACCGGACGGCAAACCGGTCACGCAGTACACCAAGACGCACGAGAAGGACCTGCACCTGATCGTGGTGCGGCGGGACCTGTCCGGGTTCCACCACGTGCACCCGACCATGGCGGCGGACGGGACGTGGAGCATCCCGTTCACGTTCACCGCCGGCGGCACCTGGCGGCTGTACGCCGACTTCCAGCCGGCCGGCCAGGACAGCACGATCACCCTCGGCACGGACGTGAACGTCGTCGGCATGTATGTCCCGGTCCCGGTCGCCGAACCGGCGAGCATCTACAGCTTCGACGGGTACGACGTGACGCTGCAGGGCACCCCAGTCGCCGGCAAGGAGTCGGAGCTGACGTTCACGGTGAGCCGTGGCGGAAAGCCCGTCACCGACCTGCAGCCGTACCTGGGCGCCTTCGGGCACCTGGTCTCGCTGCGCGGCGGCGACCTGGCCTACCTGCACAACCACCCGGCGGAGCACGCCGAGCCGGGGATGAAGGGCGGACCGTCGATCACGTTCGGTACGACGTTCCCGACCGCGGCGACGTACAGCCTGTTCCTGGACTTCCAGCACGGGGGCAAGGTGCACACCGCGGAGTTCACGGTGAAGGTGGGCGCCACGGGTACGACGATCGTCCCGCCCAAGGCAGTGCCCAGCGCAGCATCCAAGACCCCGGCGCACGCCGAGACACCGCACGGCCACTGAGAGGAGGCACTTCATCATGACCAGCACCGAGCCCGGTCAGTCCGTCGAACTCATCATCGGTGGCATGACGTGCGCCTCGTGCGCCGCCCGGGTGGAGAAGAAACTGAACCGGATGGAGGGCGTCACCGCGACCGTCAACTACGCCACCGAGAAGGCGAAGGTGACGTACGCCGACGGCATCTCGACCGACGACCTGGTCGCCACCGTCGAGAAGACCGGCTACAGCGCGAGCCTCCCGACACCGGCGGTCGAGCCGGCGGACGACGAGCCGGACGAGCTGAAACCGCTGCGGGAGCGGCTGATCGCGAGCATCGTGCTCGCCGTCCCGGTGATCGCGTTCGGAATGATCCCGGCGCTGCAGTTCGACTCGTGGCAGTGGGCGTCGCTGACGCTGGCGTTCCCGGTGGTGACGTGGGCGGCCTGGCCGTTCCACAAGGCGGCCTGGACCAACCTGCGGCATGGCGCCGCCACGATGGATACGCTGATCTCGCTGGGTGTGGTGAGCGCGTTCCTCTGGTCGCTGTACGCACTGTTCTTCGGCTCCGCGGGCGAGCCCGGTATGAAGATGCCGTTCACGCTGATCCCCTCGCGGGGCGGCGGCGCCGAAGAGATCTACCTCGAGGTCGCAGCCGGGGTGACCACGTTCATCCTGGCCGGCCGGTACTTCGAGGCGCGAGCCAAGCGCCGCTCGGGCGCGGCGCTGCGGGCCCTGCTCGAGCTCGGCGCGAAGGACGTCGCCGTCCTGCGGAACGGGACCGAGACCCGCATCCCGGCCGACCAGCTCGTCGTGGGTGACGAGTTCGTCGTCCGGCCGGGCGAGAAGATCGCGACCGACGGTGTGGTCGTGACCGGCAGCAGCGCGGTCGACGCGTCGATGCTGACCGGTGAGTCCGTGCCGGTCGAGGTCGGCGAAGGCGACGCGGTCGTCGGCGCGACAGTGAACGCCGGCGGCCGGCTGGTGGTGCGGGCGACCCGGGTCGGCGCGGACACGCAGCTGGCGCAGATGGCGCGGCTGGTCGAGGACGCCCAGAACGGGAAGGCCGCGGTCCAGCGGCTGGCCGACAAGGTGTCCGGGATCTTCGTCCCGATCGTGATCGGGCTGGCGCTCGCGACGCTCGGCTTCTGGCTCGGCAACGGTTCGCCGCTGGAGGTCGCGTTCACCGCCGCGGTCGCCGTACTGATCATCGCCTGCCCGTGTGCGCTGGGCCTGGCCACACCGACCGCGTTGATGGTCGGGACCGGCCGGGGCGCGCAGCTGGGCATCCTGATCAAGGGGCCGGAGGTCCTGGAGTCCACGCGGCGGGTGGACACCGTCGTACTGGACAAGACAGGCACCGTCACCACGGGCCGCATGGAGCTGGTCGACGTACTGCTGGCTCCGGGTCAGGACCGCGCCGAGGTACTGCGGTTGGCGGGGGCGCTCGAGCACTCGAGTGAGCACCCGATCGCGCAGGCCGTCGCCCGGGCCGCGGCCGCCGAGGGCAAGCTCCCCGACGTCGAGGAGTTCGGCAATGTCGAGGGCCTCGGTGTGCAGGGCATCGTCGACGGGCACGCCGTACTCGTCGGGAGGACGCGACTGCTGGAGGAGTGGAGCCAGTACCTGCCGGAGGAGCTCGCGCACGCGAAGGAGCACGCCGAGGCCGAAGGCAGTACGGCGGTGGCGGTCGGCTGGGACGGGCAGGCACGAGCTGTGCTGGTCGTCGCGGACACCGTGAAGCCCACGTCCGTCCAGGCGATCCGGGACCTGAAGGCGCTCGGGCTGCGCCCGGTGTTGCTGACCGGTGACAACGAAGCGGTGGCGACGAAGGTGGCCGGCGAGGTCGGCATCGACGAGGTGATCGCCGAAGTGCTGCCGGCCGGCAAGGTCGACGCAGTGAAGAAGCTGCAGGACGAGGGTCGCGTGGTCGCGATGGTCGGCGACGGCGTCAACGACGCGGCCGCGCTCGCCCAGGCCGACCTCGGCCTGAGCATGGGGACCGGTACGGACGTGGCGATCGAGGCGAGCGACCTGACGCTGGTGCGGGGCGACCTGCGCGCGGCCGCGGACGCCATCCGGCTGTCCCGCAGCACATTGCGCACGATCAAGGGCAACCTGTTCTGGGCCTTCGCCTACAACGTAGCCGCCCTCCCCCTGGCCGCGGCCGGCCTCCTCAACCCGATGCTGGCCGGCGCCGCGATGGCCTTCAGCTCGGTCTTCGTGGTCTCGAACAGCCTGCGGCTCCGGCGGTTCCGTCCGCTGGCCTGAACAAGCGCCGGGGTCAGTGGACAAGCAATACCTTGTTCCCTGACCCCGGCAAGTGTTCAGCGAACCCAGGCGGTGGCGTCGGACGGGAGGCGGCCGGCGTCCAGCGGGACACTGGAGATCAGCAGCTCGTCGTACGGCGGCAGGTCGATCGGGTCGGCGCTCAGGTTGACGATGCAGGTCAGGTTCTCCCGGCGGAACGTGAGTACGTCGGCGGGCGAGTCCAACCACGTCAGCGCCCCGTCGCCGAGCAGTGCGCGGCGGAGCTTCAAACCGCTGCGGTACAGAGAAAGCATCGAGTTCTGGTCGTGGAGCTGGGATTCGACCGTCAGGTTCTTCCAGTCCGCCGGCTGCGGCAACCACGGCGTACCACTGCCGAAGCCGAACGGCGGCTCCTTGCCCGACCACGGCAGGGGCACCCGGCAACCGTCACGGCCGCGGTCCGTACCCCCCGACCGCGCGAAGATCGGGTCCTGCAGTACGTCGTCGGGCAGGTCCTCGACCTCCGGCAACCCCAGCTCCTCGCCTTGGTAGACGTACAGTCCACCCGGCAGCGCCATCGCGAGCAGGGCGGCCGCGCGGGCGCGACGTTCACCCAGGACCAGGTCGGTACGCATCCCGTGCTTGCGGTCCTGATGCGAGAACGACGTGTCGGCACGGCCGTACTTCGTCACCGGCCGCGTCACGTCGTGGTTCGACAGCACCCACGTCGGCGGTGCGCCGATCGGGACGTGGGTGGACAGGGTCAGGTCGATCGACGCACGCAGCTCGCCGGCCTCCCACGGGCGGGACAGGAAGTCGAAGTTGAACGCGGTCTGCATCTCGTCCGGCCGCAGGTACAGCGCGAACCGCTCCTGGTCGGGCATCCACATCTCGCCGACGAAGAAGCGGTCGGCGTAGGCGTCGGAGACCCGCCGCCAGCCGCGGTACACCTCGTGCACCTCGTCGTGGTCGGTGTACGACTCCTCGACGCTGTCCAGGTCCTTGAACAGGACGGCGGCGCTGTCGATCCGGATGCCGTCGACGCCGCGGTCCAGCCAGAACCGGAGGATGTCGTGGAACTCCTCGACGACCTCGGGGTTGCGCCAATTGAAGTCGGGCTGCTCGGGCGCGAACAGGTGCAGGTACCACTCGCCGTCCTCGACCTGGGTCCAGGCGGGCCCGTTGAAGATCGACTGCCAGTCGTTGGGCGGTCCGTCGCCGCGGCCCGGGCGGAACAGGAAGCGTTCGCGTTCGGGTGAGCCCGGGCCGGCCAGGAGCGCCTGGACGAACCAGTCCTGCTGGTCCGAGCCGTGGTTCGGGACGATGTCGATGATCGTGCGGATGTTCAGCGCGTGCGCCTCGGCGATGTACGCCTCCGCCTCCGCGAGGGTGCCGAACGCCGGGTCGATCGCGCGGTAGTCGGCGACGTCGTACCCGCCGTCGGCCATCGGCGACGGGTACCACGGGTTCAGCCAGATCGCGTCGATCCCGAGCTCGGCCAGGTACGGCAGCTTCTGCCGCAGCCCGGCGAGATCGCCGATCCCGTCGTCGTTGCCGTCCGCGAAACTCCGCAGGTAGACCTGGTAGATCGCAGCGCCGCGCCACCATTCGTCGGCCATCGAATCTCCTAACCTTTCAGGCTTCCGGCCGTCAGACCGGCCGCTCTCCATCCCCGTCCGAGCGCAGCGAGGGCGGGTGCATTTCATCCCTTGAGACTTCCAGCCGTCAGGCCGGCCATGATGCTTGTTTGGAAAATGAAGAACACGAGGATGGTTGGCAGGCTGGCGATGACCAGGGAGGCGATCAGGACGTTCTGCGGCATCTGCGCCGACAGCGACGCGATGCCGACGCTGATCGACATCTTGTCCGTCTCCGGCAGCACCAGCAGCGGCCAGACGAAGTCCTTCCACACCGTCACCACGGACAGGATCGAGACCACGCCGATGATCGGCCGCGACACCGGCAGCACGATCGACCAGAGGATCCTGCCGGGCGACGCGCCGTCGATTTCCGCGGCCTCCAGGAGCTCGTGAGGGATCGAGTCGAAGAACCGCTTGAGCAGGAACACGAAGAACCCGTTCGCCGCCGCCGGCAACCAGATCGCCCACGGCGTGTTCAGCAGGTCCAGGTGCAGGACCGGCAGATCCTTCGCCACCAGGTACGTCGGCAGCAGCAGGACCATCGGCGGGATCATCAACGTCGCCAGCATCGCGCCGAGCACGAGCTTGCCGAGCACCGGCCGCAGCTTCGACAGCGCGTACGCCGCGGTGACGTCGACCGCCAGCGTGAACAGCCAGGCTCCCCCGGCGTACAGCGCGGTGTTCTTGAGGAAGACGCCCAGCTGAAGCTGGTCCCACGCCTCTTTGTAGACGCTGAAATCGGCCGACTTCGGGAAGAAGCTGGGTGGGATCTGCGCCAGCTCGTCGGGCGACTTGAGGGCGCCGCTGACCATCCAGAAGAACGGGAACACGAACGCCCCGGTGAAGCCGACGACCGTGACGATGAGGACCGTCCAGTAGATGATCCGGCCGTGCGGCGTCCGCAGCGCCAAAGGTGACACGAGGGTTCTCATCGCTCCGCCTCCTCACGCGACACCCGCAGATAGATCGTGGAGAACACCAGCAGGACGACCATCAACATCAGGCCGAGCGCGGAGCCGCCGCCGAAGTCGCCGAAGTTGAAGGCGTACTGGTACATCAGGTACGCGACGGTGACAGTCGCGTTCTCCGGGCCGCCGCCGGTGAGCAGGTACGGCTCGATGAAGACCTGCATGGTCGCGACGATCTGCAGCAGCAGCATCACCAGCAGGATCAGCTTGGTCTGCGGGATCGTCACGTGCCACACCCGCTTCAGGAGGCCCGCACCGTCCAGCTCCGCCGACTCGTACAGGTCACCCGGGATGCTCTGCAGCGCGGCGAGGTAGATCAGCGTGCCGGTGCCGAGATTCATCCAGGTCGACACGATCACCAGGCTGATGAGCGCCGTACTCGTGGAGTCCAGCCAGCTGAGCGGCGGGAGGTGCACCGCGTCGAGCGCCTGGTTGAAGAGACCGGATCCGGGGTCGTAGAACCACTTGAACAGCAGGACCGCGACGGCCGGCGGGAGCATCACCGGCAGGTAGACCACGAAGCGCAGGTACGCCTTCGCGTGCTTCAGCTCGTTCAGCACGACGGCCAGCACGAACGGTACGGCGTACCCGATCACCAGGGCGAGACCGCTGAACGCCGCGGTGTTCAGCCACGCGGACCGGAACGCCGGATCCGCCACCACGGTCCGGAAGTTGTCGAACCCGACCCACTCTCCCGGATCGACGAAGTTGTTCTGCTGGAAGCTCAGCACGATCTCCCGGATCATCGGATACCAGGAGAACAACGCGAAACAGATCAGGGCGGCGCACAAGAACCCGTACGCCGTGAGGTTCCGCCCCACCGCCCGCCGCAGCGCGCCGTGGTCGTCGGGTGATCGCGGGTCCGCCGCCCCCAGCGCCTGGGGACGACGGACACGCTCTTGTGTCACGGTCATTACGTGTTCTTCGCGAGGATCTTGTTGGCCTTGCCCTCGGCGTCACTCAGCAGCTTGTCGATGTCGGCGTCCTTGCGGGTCAGGACGGCGGACATCGCGACGTCGAGCACGGCGTACAGCTCCTGCGCCTTCGGCGGCTCGAGCTTGTTGGTGATGTTGCCCTGGGCACTGACGTACGGCGTGAAGTTGTCGACCGGGACGGTGGCGTACTGCTTCCGCAGCGCGTTGATCTCGTTGCCCGGGGCACTGTTCCCGTACAGGTCGGGGATCGGCAGCCCGACCGGACGGCCCTGCTCCTTCGACCGCGCGTAGTTGAACTGGCCTTGTCCCGGCGTCAGCTCGTGGAACTCCAGCCACAGCAGGCCGGCCTTGATCTTCTCCGGCGACGCCTTCGGGTTGAACATGTACCCGTCGCCGCCGCTGAGCGAGAACTTCCCGTCCGACTCCGGCACGGCCGTCACGCCGTAGTCCTCGAACTTGCCCTTGAAGTCGTTGTTCACCGACTGCACGACGTCCGGCGCGCCGATCATCATGCCGAGCTTGCCGCCGCCCATCATGCGCATCAGGTCCTCCCACTGCAGCAACTGCTTGCTGCCCATGGAGTTGTCGTCCCAGCGCATCCTCTTCAGGTTCTCCAGGACCGCCTTGCCCTCGTCGTTGTTGAACGCCGCGGTCTTGCCGTCGTCGCTGACCATCGACCCGCCGCGCGCGTACAGCGACGCGGCGAAGTGCCAGCCGCCGGTGTTGCCGGCCGAGTACTCACCGAACCCGACGTACCCCGGACCGAGCGCGGCGATCTTCTTCGCGGCCTCCCGAACCTCGTCCCAGGTCTTCGGCGGGTTGGCCGGGTCGAGACCGGCCTGGGTGAAGAGCTTGCGGTTGTAGACCAGGCCCATGTTGTAGTTGTTGCGCGGCAGGCCGTACGTCTTGTCCGTATTGTCATTGGCCTTGAAGACGCTCATCACGTCCTGGCGCAGGTCCTTGAGCTTGCCGACACTGCCGACGTACTGGCTGATGTCCGCGGCCTGCTTCTTGTCGATGATCTTCCGGACGTCGGTGTAGTAGACGTAGAAGAGGTCCTCCTGGGTCCCGCCGGCCAGCTTCGCCTGGAACGTGTCGGGGTTGATGCAGGGGAACGCGTCCTTGCCCTCGACCGTGATGTTCGGGTGCGCCTTCTGGAACGCGGCGACGTCCTCCTCCCAGGCCGCACGCTCCTTCGGGTTGCTCTTCGGCGGCTCACAGCCGACCGTGATCGTGACCGGGCCGTCGGCGGCCGGCGTCTTGTCTTCCCCCGAGCCGCAGGACGCGGCCACCAGCCCGAGTCCCGCAACCAGCAGCAGGCTGAGCCCGCGGCGCGTTGTCGTCATGTCCACCCTCTCCCTCGGATCGTGGGGCAACCGTAGGGAACTGGACGCATGAGCGCAATACTTCGATTTGAGATTGCAAAAACATGACTTCCTATGGGAGATTGCCTGGCGCAGGGCAAACGACAGCAGCCGCCGACCCGATGGGTCAGCGGCTGCCTGGTGGTGTGCGGTGCTAGATCCGGGCCCGGGCGGTGGAGGCGCGGACGACGAGCTCAGGTTCGAACAGGAGCTCGTCGGCAGGTACGGCGGCGCGCTCGATCAGCGCGACCAGCATGTCGACGGCGGCGCGGCCCATCGCGTCGATCGGCTGCCGGACGGTGGTCAGCGGCGGGTCGGTGCAGTTCATCATCGCGGAGTCGTCGTACCCGATCACCGAGACCTCGTCGGGGACACTCAGGCCCGCCCGGCGGACGGCGCGGATGGCTCCGAGCGCGAGGATGTCGCTGGCACAGACGATGCCGGTGACGCCGTTGGTGACCAGTTTGGTCGCAGCCGCGTGACCGCCCTCGAGCGAGAACATGGTGTGCTCGACCAGGTCCGGATCCGTCTCCTCCGCAGCCAGGAACGCCTCCAGCTTCCGCCGCGACGGGATGTGGTCACGCGGGCCGAGGACCATCCCGATCCGGCGGTGCCCGAGCGCGCGCAGGTGGCCGATCGCCATCTCGGCGGCGACATAGTCGTCCGACGAGACCTGCGGGAAGCCGAGGTGGTCGACGGCCGCGTTGACCAGCACGGTCGGCAGCTTTCGCTCCTGGATCAGCTCGTAGTGCTGGTGCGGCGCGTCCGCCTGTGCGTAGAACCCGCCGGCGAAGACGACCCCGGACACCTGCTGCTGAAGGAGCAGGTCCACGTAGTCGGCCTCGGACACGCCGCCGACCGTCCGGGTGCAGAGCAGGGACGTGAAGCCCTGCTGCGCGAGCGCCCCGCCGACGACCTCGGCGAACGCGGGGAAGATCGGGTTCTGCAACTCCGGCAGTACGAGCCCGACCAGCCGGGCCCGATCGCCTCTGAGCTGAGTCGGCCGCTCGTACCCGAGCACGTCCAGTGCGGTGAGCACGGCTTCGCGGGTCGCCTCGGACACGCCGGGCTTCCCGTTCAGCACGCGGCTGACGGTGGCTTCACTGACGCCGACCTTCTTGGCCACCTCTGCAAGTCGTCGTGTCATGACGCAAACTCTACGCCTCATCACGCAAGAATTTGCAAGCACTTGCGTACCTCGCTGAACACTCAGACACTCTCCCGGGATTCCTGACACACTGGTGGCCGTGCCTCGATTCGTCGCCACCCGTCCGGACACCGGTCTGCTGTCGCTCCCGTGGGACGTCCCGCTGGAGGACTGGCCCGAGGACCAGCTGGTCGCGCTGCCGCGCGGTATCTCGCGGCACGTGGTCCGCTTCGTCCGGGTCAACGGCAGCGTGTACGCGATCAAGGAGGTCCTCGAGCACCTGGCGATGCACGAGCACCGCCTGCTTCGCGACCTCGAGCGCCTGGAGGCCCCGTCGGTCGAGCCGGTCGGCGTCATCACCGACCGTGTGGACCGCAACGGCGAGCCGATCGACTCGATCCTGATCACCCGGCACCTGCAGTTCTCGCTGCCGTACCGGGCCCTGTTCTCCAGCACGCTGCGTCCCGACACGGTCAACCGCCTGATCGACGCTTTGGTGGCGTTGATCGTCCGGCTGCACCTGCTCGGCTTCTTCTGGGGCGACTGCTCGCTGTCCAACACCCTGTTCCGCCGGGACGCCGGCGCGTTCGCGGCGTACCTCGTGGATGCCGAGACCGGCGAGCTGCACCAGGACATCTCCGACGGGCAGCGCGCGCACGACCTCTACACCGCGGAGATCAACCTGTTCGGCGAGTTCCTCGACCTGCAGGAGGGCGGTCTGCTCGACGAGTCGATCGACCCGCAGGAGACCGTCGAGTCGATCCAGAAGCGGTACGAGGCGCTCTGGGCCGAGCTGACCGCGCCGGAGGAGTTCGCCACCGACGAGATGCACCGGCTCGACTCGCGGATCCGGCGGCTGAACGAACTCGGCTTCGACGTCGCCGAGATCGACATCATCACCGACTGGGACGGCAGCCAGGTCCGGATCCAGCCGAAGGTCGTGGACGCCGGCCACCACTCCCGGCGGCTGCTCCGGCTCACCGGTCTGGACGTCGAGGAGAACCAGGCCCGGCGGCTGCTCAACGACCTCGACTCGTTCGCGGCCGCCACCGACCAGCAGAACGAGGACGAGGAGATCGTCGCCCACCAGTGGCTGACCGACGTGTTCGAGCCGGTCGTGCAGTCGGTCCCGCGCAACCTGCGCCGCAAGCTCGAGCCGGCCGAGGTCTTCCACGAGGTGCTCGAGCACCGCTGGTTCCTGTCCGAGCAGGCCGGCCACGAGGTCGACACGATGGAAGCGGCCCGTTCGTACGTGAACGACGTACTGGCCGCCAAGCCGGACGAGAAACTGTCGCTCCCGACACCGGCACTGCCCGAATCCGACTGATCACCGCGACGAATACACCCGGACGTAGTCCACGTCGAACGAGTTGGGGAACGGCGTTGTCGCGTCCGGCGGGCCGCCGCGGTCGGCGTTGGCCCAGGTGCCGCTGTTGAGGACGACGTACATCGGTTTGTCGGGCACTTGGTCGCCGGTGATTGTTGAAGTGGGTACGCCGTCGACCGTGAACGTGATGCGGTCGGCGGTCCAGACGACGCCGTAGCGGTGCCAGCCCCTGGTCGGTGCGAGGCCGGTCGCCCAGTGGCTGTCCCAGCGGACGTCCGGCCAGGTGCCCGACGCCAGACCGCTGTGCATGCTCTCGATGCTGCCGAACCACTCGGCGACGTCGATCTCCGGCGGCCAGCTGCGGTCCTGCGGGATCAGCCAGAACGCCGGCCACAGGCCTTTGCCGGCCGGGAACTTCGCGCAGATCTCCCAGTAACCGTAGGTCTGGGAGAACTTGTCGTGCGAGGAGATGAAGCCTTCCGTGTACTGGTATGTCCCAGCCGGATCCGTGCCGACCACGGGTTTGTTGCCGGTCACCAGCCGCAACGTCCCGCCGGACAGCACGACGTTCTCGTCGACGGCATAGCTGCCGTACGACGTGTTGTGGTAGTGCCCGCCCGCGCGGCCGGGGAAGTCCATCACCGTGTTCCACCGGCTGCGGTCGAGGGCGCGCCCGGCGAACTCGTCGGACCAGCTGAGCCGCATCCCCGACGGCGGCGCACCGCCGGTGCAGGTCCGCTCAGTTGCCTGAGGCAAGTTTGCCGCCTGGGCGGTGCTGGTGAGGGATGCGGCGAGCAGGGCCAGCCCGGCGGCACCCAGCGCCAGTGCGCGGCGTCGAACGGTCATCCGAAACCTCCTTCACTTGATTCCTGAGGTGGAGAAGCCGCTGACGAAGCGGCGTTGCATGAACAGGAAGAGGACCAGGACGGGCAACACGTACATGACGGCGCCTGCGGCGACCAGGTTGTTCATCGGCAGGCCCTTGTCGTTCACGTAGCCGGTGGCCATGGCGACGGCGAGGGTCGTGCTGTCCTGACTGAGGAACATCGCAGGCCCGACAAAGTCGCCCCACGCGTGCGTGAACGACAGGATCACGCTGGCCGCGATCACCGGCCAGGACTGCGGCAGGAAGATCCGCCAGAAGATCCCGACGTACCCGCAGCCGTCGATGATCGCGGCCTCCTCCATCTCCCGCGGGATCCCGGCGAAGAACTGCCGGAACAGGAAGATCAGGAACGCGCTGCCGCCGAGCCCCCACGCGACCCACGGCCAGTACGTGTTGACCATGTGCACCTTCGCGAAGATCAGGTACGTCGGAACCAGCGTCACGATCCCGGGCAGCATCATCGTCGCGAGCAGCACGACGAACAGCTGTTTCTTGCCCGGCGCCGTCAACCGGGCGAACCCGAAGCCGACCCAGGCCGAGCTGAGCGTCGTCAGCGTGGTGCTGAGGAACGCGATGGTCAGCGAGTTCTGCGTCGCGCCGACGAAGTTCACCTGGCGGATCGCGTCGGTGTAGTTCGCGAGCCGCGGCGCCGACGGCCACCAGCTCGGCGGGAACGACGCCATCTCGGCCGGCGACTTCAGCGAGGTCGACACCAGCCAGAGGATCGGACTCAGCATCACCAGGACGACGGCCAGCAGCACGATGGACAGCGCCCACTTGGAGGTCCGGGTCATTTCTGGCCTCCCGGCTCGACGGTGTAGAACACGGTCCGGGCGCTGACCTTGATGATCACCAGCGTCACCAGGAGGATCACCGCGAACAGCATCCACAACATCGCCGACGCATACCCGAAGCGCGAGGCGCTGAAGTACTGCGCGAACACGTGGATCATGTAGAGGTAGTTGCCCTGCGGCACTGTGCCTGCTCCGCTCAGCGAGCCCGACGAGAGCAGCAGCGGCGCGAACGACTGCAGCGACCCGATCACCCCCGTGATGACCTGGAACAGGATCACCGGCGACAGCAGCGGCACGGTGATCCGCGTGAACGACTGCCAGTACGACGCGCCGTCGACCTGGGCCGCCTCGAGCAGCTCACGAGGAATGTCCTGCAACCCGGCCAGCGAGATGATCATCGACCCGCCGCAGCCCCACAGCACCAACGCATACAGCACGTAGCGCACGTTCGGATCGACCAGCCAGGTGATCGGATTGGCCCCGAGACCACTCAGGACGCCGTTCGCGGCGCCGGCGTCGCGGTCGAAGATCAGCCGGAACGTGAGCGCGGCCCCCACCGGCGGGACGACCGCCGGCAGATAGATCAGGCCGCGGAGCAGACCACGTCCCTTGATCGGCTGATTGAGCATCACCGCCAGCAGGAGGCCGGCGAGGATCGACAGCGGGACGGTGACGAGCGCGAACAGCCCGGTCTTGCCGAGTGAGCTCAGCGTCAGCGGGTCCTTGAAGATCTCCACGTAGTTGTCGAAGCCGACGAAGTGTGTCCGCGGCGACAGCCCGTCGGAGTCGGTCAGGCTCAGCCAGAACGCGTACCCCAGCGGGAACACGGTCAGCGCGACGAAGCCGATGATCCACGGTGCGACGAACAGGTAGAACGTGCGCGCCTTGCGCAGGCTCGGCGGCTTCTTCCTCCGGTCCGCGGACGGCGCCTCGGCGGGCGCCGCGCGACGGCGTACCTCGGTCAGCGCCGATGTCACCGCAACCGCTTCTTTCCGTCGGCGAGTTGCGCGTTGATCTGGGTGTTCAGCGTGTCGGCGAACTGGCCGACCGAGGTGCTGCCCTTGATCGCCTTCGGCAGCTCGCGGGTGATCACCGCGTTGATCGCGTCCTGCCGCACGTACGGGGTGTAGGAGGTGACCGAGAAGTGCTCCTTCTCCGCCATCTGCACGTCGTAGGCCTGCTTCTGGTAGGGCAGCTTCTGCGGCATCAGCTTCTGCAGCGACTTCAGCGGCGGGATACCCCAGCCGCCGCTCGCCCGTGCCTTGGCAGGATCTCCGGCCAGATACCACTCCATCACCGCCCAGGCCGCGTCCTTGTTCTTGCCGGCCTTGGGCATCCACAGGCCGGTGGCCCCGAAGCACGGGCTGACCCGGCGGCCGGTGTCGAACTGGGGTGCGGGCGCGAAGCCGGCGACCTTCGCGGACTTGGGATCACCGGCGAACAACCCGCCCAGCCAGTAGCCGCTCAGCGTGGTCGCCATCCGGCCGGCCTGGAACGTCGGACCGTCCCAGCCGTTCGGATCCGGATTCAGGACCGTCGGGCCGATACCGGCCTTCGCATACTCCAGGTACCAGGTGAGCGCCCGCTGCGCCTCCGGAGTGCTGAAGTCGACCGAGGCGAGATCGTCGGCGGTCAGCTTCCCGCCCGCCAGGTCGGTCATCCAGGTCAACTGGCCGAACAGGCCGAGCCCGTTCGGGTTGAGGCCGTAGACGCTGACCTTCGCGCCCTGCCGCTTCACCAGGCGCCTGCCCTCGTCGAGCAGCTCGTCCAGCAGCAGGGGCGTCGTCGCGCTCGGCCTGGTCACCTTCGCCGCATCGAAGAGCGCACCGTTGTACCAGATGGTGCAGTCCTGCGAGTAGTCCTTCGCGAACCCGTAGCGCGGCCCGCTGCCCTGCTTCTCACCGTCGTACCGCCAGACGTCGTTGACCGGGTCGATGTCGTCAGCCTTGATCAGCGTGCTCTTCGCGAAGTACGGATCGAGGTTCTCCGCGACCTGCCGGGCGACCAGGTACGGCGTCTCGGTCGCGCCCATGCCGCGGACCACGTCCGGCGGGTTGCCGCTGGCAAGCATCGCGGTCAGCTTGGTGAGGTCGTACTCGACCGTCTTCACGGTCAGGCCGAGGGCCTGTGACGCGGCCTTGGCCTCCTTCGGACCGAACTCGCCCGACTGCGACATCACCGTCACCACGCCCTTGGCGGACGATCCGGTGCCGGTGGCGGCCGGGGTGTTCGTGGACGAGGCGGGCGAGCAGCCCACCGCGAGCGCTCCGCTCGCCGCACTGCCGGCGACGGCGCCGCCGAGCGCGAGGAACCTGCGGCGGGAGAACCCCGGGTTCGTTGTGGTCATGGCCAACCTCTCATTCGGATGTCTCTGGGTCGAAGAGCCGGCAGACCGGGCCGGAGGAGGGCCCGGCCCGGTCCGCGAGGGCTTCGCTGTCGTCTTCGGGGCGGTAGCCCAGCTCGTGCCGGGCGGAGGTGATGTCCCAGTGGTTGCGGGTGTTCGCGGAGACGCCGAAGTGCACGCCGAACCGCTCCCGCGCTCCCAGGGCGGCGAGCATCAGCCGCCCTGCGTCGTCGTCGGACAGCCACTGCCCGAGGTAGCGGCGCTCTGCGGGTGGCCAGCCGGTGAGGCCGAGACGCAGACAGGTGACCGACGCGCCGGTGCGTTCGGCGTGCATCCGGCCGAGCGCCTCCAGCACGACCTTGCCCAACCCGTACGGACAGCAGGGGCGCGGGTCGAGCCGTGGATCGACAGGCCGGTACTGCGGGCGGTTGTACTCCCCCGCGGCGTGGAGGGAACTGGCCAGCACCACCTTCGGCACGCCGTTGGCCGCGGCGGCCTCGAGGGTGACCTGGGTGGTCCACACGTTGGCGGCATACACGCTGTCCCAGGTCTGCCATGGGCTGCTGTTGCCAGCGAGGTGGAGCACAGCGTCCGCGCCGGCCAGGACCTGGCGGGCCTCGTCGGGATCACCGATGTCGGCCTGCACCAGCCCTTCGACCCGTCGCGCCGCCGCGGCGCTGTCGACCAGCCGGACCCGGAAGTGCTTGCGCAACCACGGCAGAACCACCGTGGCGACACGCCCCAGTCCGCCGGTCACCACCACCAGCGGTGCCTTGCTCAGCTCAGCGTCCATGTCGGTCGTCCGGTCGCCGGGCCCGGGTGATCCCCGGGACTGTGGCCGAAATTGTTCGAGTATTTCGGCGTTTGTGTCAAGTCTTCGTACACAGACTGTCAGGGAAATTGACTCCGCACCGCCGGTTCGCCGATACTCGTCGTCGTGACTGCGAAGGACACCGGATCCCTGCGAGCGTTGCGACGCACCAACTCCGAGCGCATGCTGTCGGCGCTGATGGAGCACGGCGCGCTGCACCGCGCCGAGCTCGCGCGGATCTGCGGCGTCTCGCGGACGACGGTGTCGACGATCGTGGCCGACCTGATCACCGGCGGGGTCGTCGTCGAGGTGGTCGGCGACCAGGTCGCCCGGGCCGGGATCGACGCGTCCGAGGTCGACGGCCGGGCCCGCGGCTTCCTCAGGGCGAACCCGGCCGCCGGTGCCGCCGCCGGCCTCGACTTCACCCTCGAGCGCGTCTGGTGCCACCTCACCGACCTGTCCGGCGAGACGCTGGCCAGCGACGGGGTTCGCACGGCGCGGGACACGCCATGGCAGGAGCGACTCACGGCCGGCATCGCCCTGCTCGACGAACTGCTCGAGAGCACCGGGCGCCAGCGCGACAACCTGGTCGGAGTCGCGATCGGCGTGCCCGGACCGCTCGACCTGCAGACCGGTGTCGTCGGTCCGTCACTCCCGGGCCAGGCGTGGGCCGGGGTGAACGTGGCGGCGGAGTTCGGCCGGCATCTCGCGGTGCCTGTGCTGGTGGAGAACAACACCCGGCTGGAAGCGGTGGCCGAGTTCACCTGGGGCGCGGGCCGGGACGTCCGCGACGTGCTCTACCTCGGGCTGTCCACCGGGATCGGGTCCGGACTGCTGGTCGACGGCAACCTTCACCACGGCGGCGCGCGCGGGGGCGGCGGCGAGATCGGCCACCTGTCGGCCGACTCGTCCGGAGCGCCGTGCCCATGCGGGAATCGCGGCTGCCTGGTGCAGTATGCGTCGGTGCAGGCCGTGCTCGCGGCGCTGGCGCCGGTGCTCGGCGAGGATGCCGGCCTCGATGAGCTGCTCGCGTCCGCGGCCGACGGACAGCCGGAAACCTTACGGGTGCTCCGTGAAGCCGGTGAGCTGACCGGCCGGGTGCTCGCGAACATCTGCAACCTGCTCAACCCGGAGCGGATCATCGTCGGCGGTGAGCTCGCCCGCGCGGGCGACCTGATCCTGGACCCGATCCGCGCCACCCTGCGCCGGACGGCGATGACGCTGACCCGCGACGCCGACGTCGTCGCGGCCGAGCTCGACCTCGGCGCCCGCGCCGGTGCGTCCGGCGCCGCCGCCCTGGTGCTCCGCCAGACCGACCAGCTGGTCGCCGCCCTGCTCTCCGCTCCCGACCGGCAACCGAATGAGGCCTCGTGAAGATCGTCGGATACGAAACGTTCCTGGTGGCGCCGCGGTGGCAATTCCTGCGGATCGACACCGACGAAGGGATCAGCGGCTGGGGTGAGCCCATCGTCGAGGGACGTGCCGAGGCGGTCCAGGGCGCGGTCGCGGCCCTGATGGAGTACTTGGTCGGCACGGATCCGCTGCGGATCGAAGAGCACTGGCAGGTGATGGCCAAGGGCGGCTTCTACCGCGGCGGCCCGGTGCTGTCGAGCGCGCTGGCGGGCATCGACCAGGCGTTGTGGGACATCAAGGGGCGCTTCCACGACGTCCCTGTGCACGAGCTGCTCGGCGGGCCGGTCCGGGACCGGGTGCGCGTCTACACCTGGGTCCACGGCCATGACAACGCACAGCTCGTCGACGAGGCGAAAGCCAAGGTGGAGAAGGGCTTCACGGCCGTCAAGCTCAACCTGTCCGAGGCGCTGCCCCCGATCCCGTCGGCCGCCCAGCTCCGGGCCTCGGTGAGCAGGGTCGAGGCGCTTCGCGACGCGCTCGGCGACGGCGTCGACATCGCGCTCGACTTCCACGGCCGGTTCAGCACGGCCGCCACGCGGCAGATCCTGCCGCTGCTCGAGCCGCTGCTGCCGATGTTCGTCGAGGAGCCGGTGCTGCCCGAGTTCGCCCGCGACCTGCGCCGGATCACCGAGTCGACCAGCATCCCGATCGCCACCGGCGAGCGGTTGTTCTCCCGCTGGGACTTCCGCGACGTGCTGCCCACCGGGATCGCGGTCGCCCAGCCGGACATCTCGCACGCCGGCGGCATCTCCGAGGTGCGCCGGATCGCCGCGATGGCCGAGGCGTATGACGTGAGCGTCGCGCCGCACTGCCCGCTCGGGCCGATCACCCTGGCCGCGAGCCTGCAGCTCGACTTCGCCGTCCCGAACTTCCTGATCCAGGAGCAGAGCCTCGGCATCGAGTACGGCGGCGGCAACGCGCTGCTCGACTACCTGGTGGACCCGGGCGTCTTCGCCTTCACCGACGGGCATGTGCAACGCCCCGCCGGTCCCGGTCTGGGCATCGAGGTCGACGAGGACGCCGTCCGGGCCGCGGCCGCGGAGCCGCACCGCTGGCGGTCGCCCGTGCTGCGCCACGACGACGGTTCGTTCGCCGAATGGTGAGCGCGCCGACCCCGCCGATGGGGTGGAACAGCTGGGACTGTTTCGGGACGACGGTCACCGAGGCCGAAGTCCTCGCGAACGCACAGGTCATGCACGACCGGTTGCTGCCGTTCGGGTGGGACACGGTCGTCGTCGACATCGCCTGGTACGACCCGACAGCACGCTCGCACGGCTACAACGAGAATGCGCCGGTCGTCCTGGACGACCACGGCCGCCAGCTGCCGGCGCCGCTGCGGTTCCCCTCAGCCGCGGGCGGCGCCGGCTTCGCGCCGCTGGCCGCGAAGGTGCACGAGCTCGGGCTGAAGTTCGGCCTGCACATCATGCGCGGCATTCCGCGGCGGGCGGTCGAGCTCGACCTCCCGGTGTACGGGACGGAGTGGACGGCGCGGCAGATCGCGGATCCCGATCACGTGTGCCCGTGGAACCCGGACAACCTCGGGCTGAACCACGACCACCCCGGCGCGCAGGCGTACTACGACGCCCAGGTCGCGCAGTTCGCCGCCTGGGGCGTGGACTTCGTGAAGGCGGACGACATGCTCGCGCCGTACCACGATCGGGAGATCGCGGCGTATGCGCGGGCGATCGAGCGGAGCGGGCGGGACATCGTGCTGTCGTTGTCGCCCGGCACCCAGCTGTCGACGCACCACGTCGAGCATCTGCGGGCCAACGCGCAGCTGTGGCGGATCTCCGACGATCTGTGGGATCGGTGGGAGGACGTGCACGCGCAGTTCGCGCGGCTCGCGCGCTGGGCGCCGTTCCAGCAGGCCGGCGGTTGGGCGGACGCAGACATGCTGCCGCTCGGCCACATCGGCATCCGCGCCGAGCGCGGCGCCGACCGGGACAGCCGCCTCACCGTCGACGAGCAGAAGACGCTGCTCACCCTGTGGGTCATGGGCCGCTCACCCCTGATGATGGGCGGTGACCTGCCCACCACGTCGCCGGAAACCCTTGCACTGTTGGCGAATCCGGCGCTCGCGAATGTCCTCGCTACCTCGTCCGACGGCCGCGAGATCGTCCGCGAGCCGCTCGACGACGGCGAGCTGATCGTCTGGACGGCCCAAGGTGAGGGCTGCTCGTACGCAGCGTTGTTCTGGACCGGCGCCGCGCCGCGCGAGGTCGCGCTCCCTGCCGAGCTTCCCGCACCGGCCGCCGACCTGTGGACCGGCACCCCCACGACCGAGCGGGCGTACACCGTGCCTCCGCACGGCGTACGCTGGCTCGAGCTCAGCTCAACGCTCTGAGCGCCGGCCTACTTGTAGACGACCCACAGCTCGTAGTCGTCGCCCGGGAAGGCCGAGCCGTTGATGCACTTGTACTTCGTCCACTTGGTGCCGGCCGCACCGGCGGCGTGGCAGTCGGACTGCCAGAAGAAGTCGCCGACGTACTCCCAGTTGTCAGCGGAAACAGCCTGCGACGACGCCGGAGCCGCGACCGGCGCGTCGGCCGCCTGGGCGCCGGGTACGGCGAGGCTGCCCACCGCGATCGCTCCACCGGCCAGGACACCGTAGAAAACCCTGCGAATGTTCATGATCCGTGCCTTTCGTGGTTGGGTCGAACACTTCGAGAGTGCCGCTCGAACCAGCCACGCGCACCCCGTTTCGGATCACCCCGAAAGGGGCCGAAAGCTACTTGATGAGGGCCGCAAGCAACCACTTCGAGAGTGGCGCATCCCCCAGTTCCCGAAGGTCCTTCACCCACCGCGCCTCGGCGATCTCCGGCGAGAGGGTGAGCGCGTCGTCGGAGACGGACGCGGTGAGGGTGGTGAGCGTGTCGTGTTTACCTTGCAGCGTGGTGACGACGGTGGCGAGCGAGGTGAAGGACTCCGGTGGCACGAGCAGGCCCAGTTCCTCGTGCACCTCGCGGGCAGCGGCCTGGGCGGGGGTTTCGCGGGCGGGGTTGTAGCCGCCGCCGGGCAGGGCCCAGCGGCGGGTGTCGGTGTACGAGTGGCGGACGACGAGGAAGCGGCCGTCCGGCCGGCGGAGCAGCGCCTTCACGCCGAAGGTGGTGGGTTTGCGGATTCGCCACCAGAGTTGGAGGAAGGGCGAGCCTGCGCGCAGCAGGACCGCGCGGACGCGCATCAGCGTGGTGGCATGCGGAGGGCGCCGTCGAGGCGGATGACCTCGCCGTTCAGGAGTTGGTTGTCGAGGATGTGCCGGACCAGCGCGGCATACTCCGAGGGCTTGCCCAGGCGGGACGGGTGCGGGACCTGCTGCTCGAGGACCGTGCGGGTCTCCTCGGGAAGCCCGGCGAGCATCGGCGTCTCCATCGTGCCCGGCGCGATCGTGACGACCCGGATGCCCTTGTCGGCGAGGTCCCGTGCGGCGGTCAGCGTGAGCGCGACGATCCCGCCCTTGCTCGACGCGTACGCCGCCTGCCCGACCTGCCCGTCGTACGCCGCGATCGACGCCGTCATCACCACGACGCCGCGGTCACCGTCGGCGCCGGGCTCGGAGGCGATCATCCGCTCGGCGGCCAGCCGGAGCACGTTGAAGGTGCCGATCAGGTTGATCTCGATCACCTGCCGGAACGTTGCGAGCGGCAACGGACCCTTGCGGCCGACGACCCGGCCTGGCGTCGCGACGCCGGCGCAGTTCACGACCACGCGCAGCGTGCCGAGCGCCTCGGCCGCGTCGAGCGCAGCGCCCACCGCGGTCTCGTCGGTGACGTCGGTCGGCGCGAACACCACCCGGTCACCCAGCTCGTCGGCGACGGCCTTGCCCGCGGACGAGGGCAGGTCGACGATCACCACCCCGAGCCCGTCCGCCGCGAGGCGTCGTACCGTCGCCTCTCCGAGCCCGGAACCACCACCGGTGACCAGGGCGACGTCGGACGGGCTGAACTCCATCACATGCTCCTAGGGTCCTGTGAGTGCTGTGAATCGAACGATAGCGGTGTCCAGGTGCGTGCATCGGGGTGCTTGGTCAGTGGCCTCGATGCGGAGCATCGTGGGCGCTGGCCAAGTGCCGCGAGGTGCGTGCCTGGGCGCCGATAGCGTCGAGTCACAGCACTCACAGGACCCTTAACAGGTCGCGGCTGATCACCAGCCGCTGGATCTGGTTCGTACCTTCGAAGATCTGGGTCACCTTGGCCTCGCGCATGTACCGCTCGGCCGGGAACTCCCGGGTGTAACCGTACCCACCGAGCACCTGGACAGCATCGGTCGTGACCTTCATCGCCGCGTCCGTGCAGACCAGCTTGGCGATCGCGGCCTCCCGGGTGAACGTCCGGCCCAGGTCGCGGCGCCGCGCGGCGTGCAGGTACGTCGCCCGCCCGGACTCGACCGCCGCGGCCATGTCGGCGAGCAGGAACTGCACACCCTGGAAGTCCGCGATCGACTGCCCGAACTGCTGCCGCTGTTTCGCGTACGACGTGGCGACGTCGAGCGCCGCTTGTGCCAGACCGACCGCGCAGGCCGCGATCCCGAGCCGGCCGGAATCGAGCGCGGACAGTGCGATCCGCATCCCGTCGCCCTCCGCGCCGATCAGGTTGCCGGCCGGGACCCGGACGTCGTCGTAGTTGACCAGCGTGGTCGTGGATCCAGTCAGGCCCATCTTGCGCTCCGGGGCCCCGAAGCTGAGGCCGTCGGTGCCGGCCGGCACGTGGAAGGCCGAGATCCCGCGCGTGCGGTCGTCGGAGGTGCGCGCGAAGGTGGTGTAGAAGTCCGCGTGCGAGCCGTGGCTGATCCACGCCTTGGTCCCGTTCAGGACGTACGAGTCCCCGTCCTGGACGGCCCGCGTCGTCATCCCGGTGATGTCGGAGCCGGCCTGCGGCTCGGACAGCGCATACGCGCCGAGCAGTTCGCCGCCGATCATGTCCGGCAGCAGCCGCTCGCGCTGCTCGTCGGAGCCGAAATGCGCCAGTCCGTAGCTGGTCATCGTGTGCACCGAGACGCCGACGCCGACCGACATCCAGGCGGACGCGATCTCCTCGAGCATCTGCAGGTACACCTCGTACGGCTGCTCGGCGCCGCCGTACTGCTCCGGATAGGGCAGGCCGAGCAGGCCCGCCTTCCCCAGCGTCCGGAACGCGGATCGCGGGAAGGTCTCGCTCTCCTCCGCGTGCGCGGCGTGCGGAGCGAGCTCGTGCTCGCACAGGTCTCGCACCAGGGCGAGCAGATCGATGGATTCGTCAGTGGGCAGGAGTCGGTCGACAGCCATCAGAGCCCCCTCTCAACAACTCCCGGAATGATACTCGGAACGATACTGGAGCACATAGTCCAGTATCGTTCTATGCTGTCTCGATATGACAACAGTCGTTCCGGGGCGGCGGACCCGCCGGCAGTCCGAGCTGCTCGACCGGCTCCTGTCCCTGTTCCTCGAGCAGGGGTTCAGCCGGTTCACCCTGGACGACCTGGCCGCCGAGCTGCGCTGCAGCAAGACGACCCTCTACGCGCTGGCGCCGAGCAAGGAGCAGCTGGCCGTCGAGGTGGTGAAGCACTACTTCAAGAACGCCACCGCGCAGGTGGAGTCCGCGGTCGCCCGGCAGACCCGGCACGACCGGCGGATCGCGGCGTACCTGAACGCGGTCGCCGACGCCCTGCGGCCGGCGAGCAGGACCTTCCTGGACGACGTGGCCACCTTCGCGCCGGCCCGCTCGGTGTACGAGCGGAACACCCGGATCGCGGCCGAGCGGGTCCGGCAGCTGATCGAGGACGGCATCAACCACAAGACCTTCCGGCAGGTCGACATCGCGTTCGCGGCCGAGATGATCGCGCACACCATGCAGGCGATCCAGCGCGGCGACATCGCCCGGCGGACCGGCCTGAACGACGCCGAGGCGTACCGCGAGCTGGCCTCGTTCGTGCTGCACTCTCTGCGGCTCGACTGAACCGTAGACACCTTTAAGGTGTCTCTCGCGTCCTCTTACTGCCAGTTCGCGCATCAGAGCCGTACACCCCGGAAGGCTGTTGACGTCCTCCTCGCCTGCCGGCGGGGATTCCAACTACGCGACCATTGGAGGCGCGAGTTGAGGTTCACGCTTCTCAGAGGCCAGTACCGCGGTCTCTCGGCGTGCGTTCACGGCCCGCCCGGCCGCGGCGATACCTGCAATGTTGACGGCCGCGTTCACGTCGGCGTTGGCCTCGTACCGGCAGGCGACGCATCGGAACACCGTTTGGCTCTCGCGGTTCTCCGATGCGACATGCCCACAGGCACTGCAGGTCTGCGACGTGTACGCAGGATTGACTTTCTCGACCCGGCCTGGCGCCTTCTGCTGCAGACGCTGAACGAGCAGGCCCCAGCCTTGGGCGAGGATGCCTCGGTTGAGGCCGGCTTTCTGCCGCACGTTGCGGCCTGGCGCTTCGCGGGTGCCTCGCGCCGACTTCGTCATGGTGCGGATCCGCAGGTCTTCGAGACCAATCAGATCGAACCGCCGCGCGAGGTCGGTGGACGTCTGCTCGACCCAGTTCTTGCGCCGGTCGGCCTCCCGCGCCCTGGAGCGCGCGATCGCGGCCCGGATCTTCCCGCGCCGGTTGCTACCCCACGCGGCTCTGGCGAGCTTACGTTGCAGACGCTTGACAAGCCGCTGCTCCCGTCCCGACAGGCCAGGACACGACAGCAGCTCCCCGGTCGACAAGGCCGCGGACACGGCAACTCCACGATCCACCCCCACCACGTCACCGGTTCCGGGTGCCTGGATGGGGCCGGGGATGACCGCGAACGCGATGTGCCACCGGCCGGCCCGGTCACGTGTGACGCGGTACGACTTCGCGTCCGGCAGCTTGCGGGACAGCCGGAACTTCAGCCAGCCGACCTTCGGCACCAGCACCCGGCCCCACCTCCGGTTCAGCGTCTCTACCCGCTGAGCCTGCGGCCCGACGATACGGAACCCCTCATGCACGCCTTCCCTGCGCCAGGTCGGGCGGCCGTGAGTTCCTGCGTAGAAGTTGCGCCACGCCTGGTCGAGGTCCCGCAGCGCCTGCTGCTGCACTGTCTGCGACCCGGCCTTCAACCACCGCTCCGCCGCGCGGGCCTCGGTCAGTTGCCCGGACTGCGCCACGTACGCAGGGGTTGCGGGGCGGCCGGGCCGCCACATCAATCGCTGCTCCAACCCCAGATTCCACACGTATCGCGCATGCCGGCAGTGCTCCAACAACCCAGACACCTGGGCAGGAGTCGGTGCGAGGCGGTAGCGAGACACACCACACACCAAAACAGACAACACCGACAGTTATCACTTGAAGGGAGGCAGTTGCGGTTCGCCCCCGCTCTGAAGGATGGGCTCTCCCCGCAACAAACCCGATGAAATCTTTGCGACGAACAGCGGCCATGGTGGCGGCTGCCGCCCTCGCTCTGACTGCCGCCGTGCCGGCGGGGGCCGACCCGGTCAAACCGCCCAAGCTGTCCGCCAGGGCGATCACCGCGACCTTGAACGACCAGATCCACACCCCCGGTACGGCGTGGATGACGCGGCCGGACGGGACCGTGCTGGTGTCGTACGACCCGACGGTCACGGGCACGAAGCTGAACAAGCTGACCGGCCTGACCAAGCAGCTCGGCGCGAACGTCAAGCTCGAGAAGCTGCCCGGCAAGCTGCAGAAGTACATCAGCGGCGGCATGGCGACGTACGGCGGCGAGTACAAGTGCAGCGTCGGCTTCAACGTGCAGCGGCGTGGTAAGTACTACTTCCTCACGGCCGGTCACTGCGGTGTCGACGCGGCCCGCTGGTACCAGGACCCGGCCCACAAGGTCTTCACCGGCGCGGTCCACCACGCCGCGTACCCGTACCACGACTACTCGCTGGTCGTGTACCGGACCGACATCCCGCTGAAGGTGCCGGGCGGCAGCGTGTACCTCTACAACGGACGCTCGCAGGACATCACCCGGGCAATGAACCCGGGCCTCAACCAGTTGGTGTACCGCTCGGGCGCCACCAGCGGCCTGCACAGCGGGCGGGTGACCGGCCTGAACTCGACTGTGAACTACGGCGACGGGCGCGTGGTGGGCCTGATCCGGACCAACGTTTGCGCCGAGCCCGGCGACTCGGGCGGGCCGCTGTTCTACCGGCAGTACGCCTTCGGTCTCACCTCGGGCGGCTCCGGCGACTGCACGTCGGGCGGCGTGACGTACTTCCAGCCGGTCGTTCAGGCGCTGAACGCGTACGGGGTCTACATCTACTGAGCGCAGGTTTCCCCTACTCTCCGAGATTGTCTGAATACTCAGGGAGATAGTGGGTAGGACTCGTCACGGTTGAGTCAAGGACGCCCCGCCCCGAAGGCGTCCTCATCGTGAGGAGGCATCAACCATGAACATGTCCCCCTTCCGCCGTACCCTCGCTGTCCTGGCCGCGGCCGGGCTTGCTGCCACCGGACTTCTGGCGACGCAGGCCTCGGCCGCACCGGTCAACCCGTCCAGCCTGTCGGCCGCCGCGATCACGTCCGCCCTGAGCGAGAACGCGACGATCCCCGGGACGGCGTGGCAGACCGACCCGAACGGCCGCATCATCGTGTCGTACGACGAGACCGTCACCGGCGCGAAGTTCTCGAAGCTGACCGGTGTGACCAAGCAGTTCGGCGACCGGATCAAGCTCGAGAAGATGTCCGGCAAGCTGACGAAGTACATCGCCGGCGGCGACGCCATCTACGGCGGGCAGTACCGCTGCTCGCTCGGCTTCAACGTCCGCAGCGGCAGCACGTACTACTTCCTGACCGCTGGTCACTGCGGCAACATCGCGTCCAGCTGGTACGCCAACTCCAGCAAGACCACCCTGCTCGGCACCACCTACGGGTCGAGCTTCCCGGGCAACGACTACGCGATCGTGAAGTACAGCACGTCGTACACGAACCACCCCGGGACGGTGGACCTCTACAACGGCTCGTCCCAGGACATCACGTCCGCCGGCAACGCCTCGGTGGGGCAGGCGGTCAAGCGCAGTGGTAGCACGACCGGTGTGCACAGCGGCTCGGTCACCGCGACCAACGCCACGGTGAACTACGCCGAAGGCACCGTCACCGGCCTGATCCGCACCACGGTGTGCGCGGAAGGCGGCGACTCCGGCGGCGCGCTGTTCGCCGGCTCGGTGGCCCTCGGCCTCACCTCCGGCGGCTCCGGCAACTGCTCCTCCGGCGGCACCACCTACTTCCAGCCCGTCACCGAAGTACTCTCCCGCTACGGCGTGAGCGTCTACTGATCCACACAGCTGCGCCCCGGACCATCCTGGTCCGGGGCGCAGTCGTGGTCAGCTCGCGCGGCGGCGGGAGATCTCGTAGAGGGTGACGCCGGCCGCGATGCCGGCGTTCAGCGACTCGGTGGCGGACGTCATCGGGATCGAGACGATCAGGTCGCAGTTCTCCCGGACCAGGCGGGCCAGGCCCTTGCCTTCGGAGCCGATGACGAGGACGAGCGGCTCGGTCGCGGCCTCGAAGGACGGGAGGTCGACGGCGCCGTTCATGTCCAGGCCGATGACCAGCAGGCCGGCTTCCTTGTAGGACTTGAGGGCCCGGTTCAGGTTGCCCGCGCGGGCGACCGGGATGCGGGCCGCGGCGCCTGCCGAGGTCTTCCAGGCCGAGGCCGACATCGACGCCGTCCGGCGCTCCGGTACGACGACGCCGTGCGCGCCGAACGCGGCCGCGGAGCGGGTGATCGCGCCGAGGTTGCGCGGGTCCGTGACGCCGTCGAGCGCCACGATCAGCGGCACCTCCTGCGCCTCGTACGCCCGGTCCAGCAGGTCGTCGGGATGCGCGTACTCGTACGGCGGGATCTGCAGCGCGACGCCCTGGTGGGCGCCGCCCGCGGTGACCCGGTCGAGCTCCGTGCGCGGCACCTCGAGCACCGACACACCGGTCTCGACCGCGACCAGCAGCGCCTCCCGCAGCCGGGCGTCCCGTTCGGTGCCTTCGGCAACGTGCAGCGCCGCGGCCGGTACGCCGGCCCGCAGCGCCTCGACCACCGGGTTCCGCCCGTACACCCACTCGACCGTGGAGTCGCCGTCCTTGCGCGACGGGCGCCGGGAACGCTGCTCCCGCTCCTTGGCCCGCTCGGCCGCCTTCGCCCGCTTGTGGGCCGGGTGCTTGACCCGGTCCACCGCCTTCGGCGTCGGACCCTTGCCCTCGAGTCCGCGGCGGACCCGGCCACCGGAACCGGCTGTCGGGTTGCCCCGCGGCTTCTTCCGGATGGCACCCTTGCGCTGGCTGCTGCCTGGCACGTCAGTTTCCTTCGTCGGTGGTAGTTGTCGCGAGAGACCAACGCGGTCCCTGCGGGGTGTCCTCGACGACGACGCCGAGCGCCTTCAACCGGTCGCGGACGTCGTCCGCGGCGGCGTAGTCCTTGCGTGCCCGGGCCGCCTGCCGCTGCTCGAGCAGAGCCTTCACCAGCCCGTCGACGACCTCGGTGAGCGCGTCGCTGCCGCCGGCACGCGACACCCACGGCTCGGCCAGCGGGTCCAGGCCGAGCACGCCGAGCATCCCGCGCACCGCCGCCAGCACCTCGCGCAGCGCCTCCGAGTCGCCGTCGGCGACCAGCTTGTTCCCGTCGCGAACGGTGTTGTGCAGCACGGCCATCGCCGCCGGCGTCCCCAGGTCGTCGTCCATCGCGGCCACGAAGTCGCCGGGCAGCTCGGCTGCGGGCTCGGCCCCGCCGGTCACCTCGGCGGCCCGGTGCACGAAGCCCTCGAGCCGCTGGAAGCTCTTCGCCGCCTCGTCGAGCGCCTCGAACGAGAACTCGACGACCGAGCGGTAGTGCGACTGGACCAGGTAGTACCGCAGCTCGATCGGGCGGACCCGCTCGACCACGTTCCGCACGATCGCGCTGTTGCCCATCGACTTCGACATCTTCTCGCCGGCCGTGGTGACGAGCGCGTTGTGCATCCAGAACCGGGCGAACTTCTGCCCGACCGCGGTCGACTGGGCCAACTCGTTCTCGTGGTGCGGGAACCGCAGATCCAGCCCGCCGCCGTGGATGTCGAACTCGTCGCCGAGGTACTTGCCGGCCATCGCCGAGCACTCCAGGTGCCACCCCGGGCGGCCGCGGCCCCACGGCGTCGGCCACGAGGCGGTCCGCGGCGTGCCCTCGACGTACCCCTTCCAGAGCGCGAAGTCGCGCGGGTCCCGCTTGCCGCGCGGGTCCGCGTCCTCGGCGGCCTCCATGTCGTCGATCCGCTGGTGCGACAGGGCGCCGTACTGCGGCCAGGAGCGGACGTCGAAGTAGACGTCACCCGATCCGTCGGGCGCGACGTACGCGTGCCCGCGGTCGATCAGCTGCTCGATCATCTCGAGCATCTCCGGGATGTGCCCGGTGGCGCGCGGCTCGTACGTCGGCGGGCGGCAGCCGAGCACGTCGTACGCCCAGTGCAGCTCGCGCTCGAACTCGTAGGCGTGCGCCCACCACGGGATGCCGCGCTCGGCGGACTTGGCGAGGATCTTGTCCTCGATGTCGGTCACGTTGGCGATCACGGTCACCTCGTAGCCGGACCGCTCCAGCCAGCGCCGCAGGACGTCGAAGACCACTTCCTTGTAGATGTGCCCGACATGCGGGGCACCCTGCACCGTCAGCCCACAGTGGTAGATCCCGACCTTGCCCGGGTGGACCGGCTCGAAATCTCGCACTGCTGCTGTTGCGGTGTCGTACAAGCGAAGTGTCACCGGTCAAGGGTAACGGGAGGTGACGCCGGTAAATAATCACCGAACAAACCGTCTCCAGGGTTGGTTGTTGCCGAATGCGGGTAAGACCATCGCCGAGCGCTCTGTCCGCCCCTCATCGCTCTGGAGGAAACCGTGAAGTCCGCCCTTTTCACGGGTGCCGCCGTCGCTCTTGGCCTGATCCTGGCCACGACCGGCTCCGCCCAAGCAAGCCCCACCCCACAGCCCACCGCTCAGGCCCGCCAGCACGGCATCAGCAAGGCCGGCGACGCCTACATGGGCTGGACGCAGAACACCACCACCAGCAGCAGTGCCGCCGCGCCCGCCGACATGGGCACCGCGGCCACCGTCGAAGGCATCGACGTGTCCAGTCACCAGGGCAACGTCGACTGGGCCTACTGGTGGGGTCAAGGCAAGCGGTTCGCGTACGTGAAGGCGACCGAAGGTACGTCGTACAAGAACCCGTACTTCGCCCAGCAGTACAACGGGTCCTACAACGTCGGCATGATCCGCGGCGCGTACCACTTCGCCCTGCCGAACAGCTCCAGCGGCGCGACGCAGGCCAGCTACTTCGCCAGCAGCGGCGGCGGCTGGTCCCGTGACGGCAAGACGCTGCCGGGTGCGCTCGACATCGAGTACAACCCGTACGGCGCGACCTGCTACGGGCTGAGCGCGTCGGCGATGGTCAGCTGGATCCGCGACTTCCTCAACACCTACAAGTCCCGTACCGGACGCGACGCGGTGATCTACACCAACTACGACTGGTGGAGCCGGTGCACCGGTAACACCACCGCGTTCAACTCGACGAACCCGCTGTGGGTGGCGCGCTACTCCTCCACGGTGGGGACGCTCCCGGGCAGTTGGCCGTTCTACACGTTCTGGCAGTTCACCTCGTCGCCGATCGACCAGAGCCACTTCAACGGCGCGTACGACCGGCTGCAGGCACTCGCCAACGGCTAAACGGGTTGCGGTGGTCGCATAGTCTCGATCGGTGAGCTACTCGCTGCCGATCGAGACTGACCGCCTGACCCTTCGACGCTACGTCGAGAACGACTACGACGACCTGCTGAAGCTGCAGTCCAACCCCGACGTCACCCGTTATCTGCTGTACGACGTACGGACGCCGGAGCAGGTCAAGGAGGCCCTCACGGGCCGGTTGGCCGATGTCCCGATGACGGATCTTTCTCTTTGGCGCGACGGTCAAGCGCTCACCGTCGCGGTCGTCCTGCGGGACACCGGCCGGCACCTGGGTGAGGTCACGCTGTTCATGAACAACGTCGAGCAGCGCACCGGCGAGATCGGGTACGTCTTCCACTCGGAGTCGCACGGCCACGGGTACGCCGCGGAGGCGTCGGCCGAGCTGCTGCGGCTCGGCTTCGAGGAGCTCGGCCTGCACCGGATCATCGCCCGCCTGGACGCGCGCAACACCGGGTCGGTCAAGCTGCTCGAGCGGCTCGGCCTGCGACGGGAGGCGCATTTCGTGCAGAACGAGTACCTCAAGGGCGAGTGGACCGACGAGCTGGTGTTCGCGATGCTCTACAGCGAGTGGGACAAGCGTTCGTAAGTTTTTGCCCCCGGCGCGCCGTCTTGATGACAGCAACTGCCGCCGCAGCTACCGTCGGAACATGACTTCCGCCCGTTCCGTCACCGCCCTGATGCTCGGGGTGGTCGTGCTCAGCGCCGGCACCTTGCCGAGCGAAGCCGTCAAGGTCGCACCGGCCCGGCAGGTCGCCTATCGGACCTGGACCTCGAGCGCCGACTTCCAGTCCGGCCAGCAGTTCGGCACCACGGTCGCCGACGGGGCCCTCGCCTTCGGTACGTCGACCGGCACCACGTCGTACGTCGACCCGTTCGGCGACGGCACCGCCAAGTCCTACGACCGGACCAGCTGGGTCTCGCCGCAGGTCAGCACCGGCTTCGGGCTGACCGAGCTGGTCGCCTCCTGGAACGCGACCACGCCGCCCGGGACCTGGGTCGAGGTCTCGTTGGCAGGTACGACGAATCTCGGCACCACCACGAAGTGGTACGTGCTCGGCCGCTGGTCCGGCGGCGACGACACCGCGGCCGGCGACATCCACCGGACGTCCGTGCCGAGCCAGGGCGACGCCGACGGTTCCGTTGCCGTCGACACCTTCCAGGCCGCGACCGGCAAGTGGCTGGACCGCTGGCAGCTGAAGGTCACCCTGTACCGGCTGAGCGGTACGACGCAGTCCCCGGTGGTCCGCTCCGTCGGGGCGATGGCATCCCGGCTGCCGTCGGACAAGAAAGTTGCCGTCAGCCCCCTCGGCGGCGCGGAGGGCATCGTTCTCGACGTACCGACGTACTCGCAGGAGACGCACATCGGCCACTACCCGCAGTGGGACGGCGGTGGCGAGGCCTGGTGCTCGGCGACCTCGACGGCAATGGTCCTCGACTACTGGGGCGCCGGTCCGACCGCGGCCGAAACGGCATGGGTCGATCCAACCGATCCCGATCCACAGGTGGACCACTCGGCGCGGTCCGTCTTCGACTACGCGTACGACGGTGCGGGCAACTGGCCGTTCAACACGGCGTACGCCGGCTCGCGCGGCGTGGACGCCTTCGTCACCCGGCTGCGTTCGCTGACCGAGGCAGAGCAGTTCATCAAGGCGGGGATCCCGCTGATCGCGTCACTGTCGTTCAAGAAGGGCGACCTGCCCGGCGCGGGCTACGGGACCAACGGGCACCTGATGGTCATCGTCGGCTTCGACCAGGCCGGCAACGTGGTCGTCAACGACCCGGCGTCGCATCTGATCGCCAGCAACGACCAGGTGCGGACGACGTACGACCGCGAGGCGTTCGAGAACGCCTGGGTGCCGCACTCGGGCGGACTGGTCTACGTGCTCCACCCCGAGGGCACACCGTTGCCCGCGCCAACAGATCCGCAGCACAACTGGTAAGGCCACCAGAAACGACAGTGCCCGCCACGCCGGGGCGGCGTGGCGGGCACTGTTCATGAAGACCTCAGCGGGCGAAGAGTGCGCCCGTCAGGTTCGTGGTGAGGTTGCGCAGCGAGTCCGGCAGGTAGTGCAGGTGCCAGCCGCTCGGACCGCGGTACCAGGTGAAGCCCTCGTCCGCCTCGTCCGGCGTGGTGTCGGTCGCGACGAGTGCGTCGATCCAGCGCTCCGAGCCGCCGAGCACGACGGCGTACGGCAGGGCGCGTGAGCAGAGCTCTGCGTGCTGGTCGGTCGGCAGCTCGCTGACGTCCATCTCCAGCAGCTCGCCGCGGATCGCCGCGACCTGGCCGAGGACGCGACCGGCGGCCGGGGCCTTGGCCGGCATGTAGCGGCCGACCACGAGCAGGCCGACACCGACCAGCGTGATGGCCAGTCCGAGCAGGCCCCAGGTCGTCAGCAGGGCCAGCAGGACGGTGGCGACGACACCGACGACCGTCGTCGCGATACCGATCGTTGCCCACAGCGACCGAGTGCGGTCCGGGCGCTCGGTGAACCAGCCGCGCTTGACCACACCGTCGTACAGGGCGTCCTGGACCTGCGCCAGGTTCGCGCGGACCTGCTTGCCCAGTTCCGAGACCAGCACGGAGTCGGCGTCGCCGAAGATCGCGCGGATCAGGACGTTCTCGTACCGCTGCAGCTCCTCGGCGGGCGCGCTCGAGACTCGGCGCAGCTCCCAGTCCGGCCGCGCGAACTCGGTGCTGTGCTCGAGCTCGGTGATCGTCAGGTGACCGCGGACGGCCAGGTCGATGATCGTCGCGGTCACGTCGACCGGGTCGATCCGCTCGTCGATCAGCGTGCCGACCTCACCGGGGCGCAGGTCGGACGGCGGCGTGAAGTCGATCCGCGCGTCGGTGCCGAGGCTGAACAGCGACGCCGGGACGACGCGCCGCGGGTCGACCTGGTCCCGGCCGCGCAGCCGGTACAGCGCGAACAGCGCGATCGCGCCGAGCAGCAGCACCGCCAGCGCGGTGATCAGCTGGGCTGTGTCGGTGGAGAAGGCGCGCTTGAAGGTGTGCCGGTACTCGATGATCGAGTTGTCGGCGATCTGGCCCTTCGGGAAGCCGACGGCCATCCGGACCGTGTTGCCCGGCGGCAGCGCGGTCTGCTGGAAGGTCGGGCCGGAGGTCTCGCCGATCTGCGCCAGCGAGCACGGGATATTGCTGTCGATCGGGCCCGCGAAGCAGGAGACGTGCGAGACCTCGGGGACGCTGAAGACCACGTTCGCGGTCTGGATCGGGAGGCTGATCCCGGTCAGCGGCGCGAACCGCACCTCGGTGCCGTCCAGGGTCTTCGCCACCGCGCCCTTCACGGTGTACGTGAAGTCGAGCTGCGTCGTACCGCTGCTGACGTCCGGGACGGCGATCGACGTGACGTCACCCTCGGTCTTCAGCTCGGCCTTCTTGTCCTGGCCGCCGGCCTTGACCGTCAGGTCGCCGATCTCCTGGACGTGGTCGATGTCGTCGGGCAGGTGGTCCCGCGTGACGATGAACCGGGTGAAGGTCCCGTTCACATTGCTGAGCTTCCAGGTCTCGGAGACCCGGAGCAGGCCGTCGCGCTCGACCCGGACCTGGCTGTCGTAGTTGGTCACCACCGGATCGGCGGCGGCGCTGGTTGCGTCCGCGGCTGCGGCGCTGCTCGCACCGGCTGGGACAGTGGACAGGCCGAGCAGGCCGAGGGCACACAGGGATACCCCGAGGAGACGTAGACGCATCGCCCAATCACACCGTAGAGAGAGGGTCAGGTTGACACCGGGCACGATAGCGTCTGGGGAGTGTCAGGCAACCAATGGGGACCGGGACCCGGCCAATTCGGCCCGCCGCCGCAGCAGGGCTACCAGGGTGGTCCTCCGCCGCAGTACTCCGTGCCCCCGCAGTACTACGCGCCTCCGCCGCCGCCCGGCCCGCAGTACGGATGGGGACCGTTGCCGCCGCCGCCCCGGAAGAAGTCCGGGGGTGCGGCGCTGCTCGCCGTCGCACTCCTCGCGGTGGTCGCGGCCGGCGGCGTGTTCTTGGTTGTGAAACTCACACAGGGCGGCGACGGACCGGCCGCGACCGCGCCGGTCGCCACGGAGTCCGCAACGCCTGAGCCGGAAACAACATCTGTCCCGGCCACCACCGTGCCGTCGAAGACCGTCGCACCGCCGCCTCGGGCAACGACCACCACGACGACGAAGGTCACCCCGCCGAAGCCGGTGCAGACCGTCAGCCCGGCGACGTTCAACGCGACGCACCGGCTGTACAAGACCGGTGCGATGCCGACGGTGAACTGCAAGCAGGCCCGGACCGGGCTCGGCAACGGCTCACAGTCGTTGGCCTACTTCAAAGCGATCAAGACTTGCCTCGACCGTGCGTGGCCCAAGCAGGTCGCCGCCTCCGGCGGCCGCTACCGGTCACCCGGACTGATCGTCTGGGGCGGCTCTGTTACTACACCGTGCGGCAGTGGCGTCGGCCGTTCGTTCTACTGCCCGACGACGCACACCATTTATATGGAGTCGCCGTCGATCGTCACGTTCTACAAACAGAACCAGACGTTCGGCCGGATGGTCGGCACCTTCACCATGGCGCACGAGTACGCGCATGCGGTGCAGTGGATGACAGGGCTCGGCGTGGCCTACGAGAAGCTCCGGTACGACGCGTCCGCCGCCGGAGCGTTGCAGCTGAGCCGACGGCTCGAACTGCAGGCCTCCTGTCTCGGCAACGTGTTCCTGGGCGCCAACCGCGGCAGCTACGGGATCACCGGGTACGCGTACCAGATGTGGCTGTACGACGTGAACAACAGCGGCGACCGGCCGCCGTACCCGCGGGACCACGGCAGCACGACCAACCACGGAGCCTGGAGCCGAGCAGCGTTCCAGAGCCGTAACCCGGCCAGCTGCAACACCTGGTCCGCGTCGCCTGCCCGAGTAAGTTGAGCCCTGGCTCCGGTAGCGTCCCGGGTGTGTCAGGCAACCAATGGGGCCCACCGCCCGGGCAGCAGTACCCGCCGCAGCAGCCGCCTCAGCCCTGGCAGCAAGGGCCGGGGTACGGCGGTACACCGCCTCCTGGTCGACCGCCTGGCCCACCACAAGGACCACCCCAGGGCCCGCCGTACCAGGGGCCGCCGCAAGGGCCGCCCTACCAGGGGCCGCCGTTTCCCGGGCAGCCGTTCCACGGACAGTCGTACCAGGGGCAGCCGCTCCCGGGTCCCGGGCAGCCGCAGTTCGGCTGGGGCGCACCGCCTGGCGGACCGAAGCCGCCGAAGAAGGGACGCGGCGGGCTGATCGCCGTGTTCGTGCTGCTCGGTGTGCTCGTGGTCGGTGTGATCGGGCTCAGGATCGTGTCGACGGTGCTCAAGCACAACGGCGACCCGTCGTACGCGGAACCGACCACCACGACGTCGTACAGCCCGACGAACAAGCCGACGCAGAAGCCGTCCGCCAGCCCGACCAGCGCCGAGCCGACCACCACCCGGCCGACCACGCAGGCGCCGCGGCCGACCACGTCCCGGTCGACCACGACCGCGACCAGCAAGCCGACGACCAACCCGGGTCCGACCGACAGCGACCTGGTGCTGCGGAACAGGCTGTACAAGGCCGGCGCGATGGCCTCGGTGGGTTGCAGGGAGTCCAGGGCACGGCAGAGCACGGTCGCCGGAGCGCGGGCCAACTACAAGAACCTGGTGGGCTGTCTGAACAAGGCATGGGCGCCGCTGGTGACCAAGGCCGGCGGGCGGTTCCGGGCGCCGGCCGTGCAGATCTTCAGCGGTACGATCACGACGCCGTGCGGGACCCACAGCGACTCCGGGCCGCCGTTCTTCTGCGGCACCACCGACACCATCTACATGAACCTCACCGAGGACATCGGCAACTACAACCGCTACCCGCAGAGCTACCAGAAGGTGTGGGCGCGGATGTGGATGCTGCACCAGTTCGCCCACGAGTACGGGCACCACGTCCAGAACAACATGGGGATCCTGCAGGCGTACTCGCGGATCCGGTACGAGCGGCCGACGTACGCGATGGAACTGCAGGACAGCCGGCGGCTCGAACTCCAGGCGTCCTGCTTCTCCGACATCTTCATCGGCGCGAACCGGCGCAGCTACCCGATCACCGGGCAGTCGCTGTTCCAGTGGCGCTGGCTGATCGGGCACGTGACCGACGACGCGAACGACCACGGCGACGCGAACAACCACCAATACTGGGCGACCCGCGGGTGGAACGCCCGCAACCCGAGCGCCTGCAACACCTTCGTCGCACCTGCCGCCAAGGTGCAGTGAGGGGCTGGAGCGGTCCAGTTCGGGGCGACCGGCCGAGATAGCTAGCCTGGTGGATCCGGATCGCGCAAAGTATGTCCGGGGGGAGGCGGCTTCGGCGCCCCACCAACGAGCTGTCGGAAGCAAGGTCGTGAGGAGCATCGATGTCGGACAACAGGAACCAGCCCCCGGGGAGCGACCCGGCTGACGATCAGCCGGACCGCCCGCAGGAGCCCGTTCCCGGTCAGGACCAAGGTCGTGGGTGGTTCGGCTCCCGGGACAACGAGGGCGGACCTCGTGGGGACGTTCCCGGTGAGCAGGGCCGTGGGGAAGGTCAGCCGGCCACCTGGTGGACCGGCGACACCGACGCCAAGCGGGAGTTCGGCAATCCGGGCCAGTCCGAACAACCCGCCAACAACTGGTTCGACGGCGGCTGGGACCCCACCCGCCGAGAACACCCCGACCAGCCCGCCCCAGGCCAGTCCGCCTCTCCGCAGCCCGGTTCCCCATGGGCCGGCCCATCCCAACCCGGCCCGGCGCACGGCGGCCCGAGGCAAGGCGGACCGGGCCAGTCCGGCTCAGGTCAATCGGGTCCGGGTCAGCCCGGCCCTTCGTCGGGCAGCCAGCCGCAGTCCGGCCCGGGGCAGTCGGGCCCGGCGTGGGGTGGTCCGTCTCAAAGCGGTCCCGGGCAGGCCGGTTCGGCGCCGGGCGGCGCCGGTGGGTCGGGGTCTGGGCGGCCGGGGGCATCGCAGCCTGGTGCTGGGCAGTCCGGTTCTTGGCAGTCCGGGTCGATCCCGTCGGGCCCTCCCGCAACCAGCCCGTGGCAGTCGAGCCCGCAGCAGTCGGCTCCCCAGTCCGGTCCCTCGCAATCCGGTCTCTCCCAGCCGAACCAGGGCCGGCCCGGCCAGCCCGAACCGAACCAGGCCTCGCAGGCCGCGGGAGCTTCCTGGGGAACCCAGTCGTGGACGCTGCAGACCGGCAGCACCCAAGGCGACTCGCAGACCAACTCGCCGCAGTCCGGCGGGCCGGGTGGGGCGGGGTGGTCGGCTACGGGGCAGTCGGAGTCGAGTGCTTGGCAGGCTTCGCCTTCGCAGCAGCCTGCTCGGCCGCAGCAAAGCGGGCCGCACTCGGAGGGCTCCTATCTCTGGGGCCCGCAAGGTGGACAGAGCCAGCAGCCGGCCTCCCCGTGGAGCAACGCCCTCCCACCGCAGCAGCAGTCCGGCCCCCGCCACGCCGCCCCGCAGGGAGGCAACCAGCTCGGTCCGATGGGCCAGCCGGTCCAGCAGTCCCCGAACTGGCAGTACCCGCCGATCCCGATCCCGCAGCCGCCGGGCGGCCGGCGGCGGCGTAAGAAGAAGATGTCCCGCCTGCTGCTGATCGGCCTGGTCGTACTCGCGGTCCTGGTCGTCGGCGGCGGCGTCACGCTCCTCGTCCGCGGCCTCAGCGGCGGCGAACCCGAGGCGAAGCAGACTCCGACGACGGCCCCGTCGTCGGAGACCCCGTCCCAGACGCCCTCGGAGAGCCCGTCCCCGTCGACGCCGCGCGGCCCGACGGTCGACGAGGTCGTCAAGGGCAGCCGGCTGTACTCGATCGGCCCGGTCGCCGCGTCGAAGTGCGCGGAGCCGCCGTTCGCACCGGTCACCGTCGCGGCGGCACAGCAGTACTACAACCGTCTGCTGCCCTGCCTGAACCGCACCTGGTGGCTCGCGATGAAGAAGGCGAACCTCCCGTTCCGCAACCCGAAGGCTGTCGTGTACGTCGGCAAGGTCCCCTCGCCGTGCGGCATCCAGCGCAGTGCACGGGCGGCGTACTGCACCGCGAACGAGACCATCTACCTGCCGTTCAGCCGCGACAACGCGTACTACAAGAGCAACCCGGCCTACACCCGGGCGATCATGCTGAACAACTTCGTCCACGAGTACGGCCATCACGTCCAGAAGCTGAGCGGGATCCTCGCCGCGTCGATGTCGCGGCAGCAGAGCATGACGCCGAACCAGAAGCTGACCGAGAGCCGCCGGCGCGAGCTGCAGGCGACCTGTCTCGGCGCGGTCTACCTCGGCGCGAACGCGGCGTACGTCCCGATGAACGGCGTGCTGCTGAACAACTGGAAGTTCCTGATCTCGCACTCGGGTGACGACTACGCCCGGCCGCGGGTGCACGACCACGGCAACCGGGTCAGCAACTACCAGTGGTCGCTCGCCGGCTACAACACCAAGAAGCCGGACTCCTGCAACACCTTCACCGCGGCCGACGTCCGGGTGAACTAGACCGCGGTACGGCGACCGCCGCCCGTCAGCCGAACAGCCGGCGGGCGGTGGTCAGCGAGCCGCCGAACGACGTCACGAAGTTGCTGAGCGATTCCCCGATGTCGGACAGGTGCCAGTTCTCCGGACCGGAGTACCAGCCGATGCCCGCGTCGGGGTCGTCGTCGTCATCGGTCGCGGCGATCTCCAGCGCCCACTTCTCGGTCAGCCCGAGGACCGCGGCGTACGGCAGGCAGCGGGACGCGAACTCGAGCCGGTGGCTGTCCGGGAGGTCGGCCGACGACTCGTTGGCCAGGTAGTGCTGCAGACCGGCCACCCGGCCCAGTACGGCGGCACCGCGCGCGGTGCGGGCCGGTGCGGCCTGTCCGACGAGCGCGAGCACCAAACCGGCCGCCATGACCGCAAGGCCGACCAACGCGAACTTGCTGACGATCGCGAGCACGATCGTCAGCACGACGCCCGCACCGAGCAGCACCATGCCGGCGGTGGTCCACCGGTTCCGGACCGCGTCCGGACGGTTGTTGAACCAGCCCTGCGTGACAACATCGGCGTACAGCTGCTCGCGGACCAGGTTGAGGCGCGGCCGCAGCGACGGGCCGAGTGTGGAGACGAGGACCGTGTCGCCGTCGGCGAACACCGCGTCCAGCAGGGCCTTCTCGTACGCCAGCAGCTCGGGGCCGCCCGGGTGCAGTCGCTGCAGCTCCCAGTCCAGCTTGCCGAAGTGCGACTCGCGCGGCTGCTCGACGATGGTCAGGTAGTTGCGCACAGCAAGGTCCAGCAGGGTCGCGGTGATGTCGACGACGTCGGCCGTCTCGTCCACCACGGTGCCGACCTGGCCCGGCCGGATGCCGTCCGGCGCGGCGAACTGCGGGCCGTTGGCGCCGTCGAGCACCGGACGCTCCGGCGCGCCGTCACCGACCTTCGCGGCGTCCCGGCCGCGGAAGAACCACAGGCCGACCGCACCGAGGAGCCCGAGCCCGAACACCAGCACCGCCAGGCCGCCGGTGGTCGTGTCCACGGTGAACGCCCGCCCGAGCGACCAGCGGGTGGAGTACTGCGCGTTGGGCTGCACGCTCGCCTGGTCGCTCAGCCCGGTCAGGAACGTCACCCGGCCACCGGCGGGTACGCCGTTCTGCTCGATCTCCAGCGCGGCCGACTCGCCCAGCTGCGACGACGTACACGGCATGCTCGATCCGGCGCGGCCGGCGAAACAGGTCACCCAGGTCGCGAACGGGACGCCGACGCTCAGCTCGGCCTTCGGGATCGAGGTACCGAAGCCCTGCACGATCGGCCAGCTCACCTGGCGGCCGTCGATCGAGTCGGCGACCACGTTGCCGACGGTGTAGCTGTAGACGATCTTCGACTCGCCGGACACGTTCAGCGTCAGCTTGCGGCCGTCGTCGGTGCTCTCGTTCTGGAAGCCCTGGGCGGGCTGCCCGTTCACGGTCGCGGAGACGTCCTTCAGCTCGTACGTCCGGTCGCGCTCGGCGTCGGACCGGACCCGGTCGGCCAATGTGCGGCTGAACGTCGTACCGCCGGCGGTCAGGTCGACGGTCTCCTTGACCTGCAGCTCACCGTCCTTGGTCAGCGTCGCCTCCGCGGAGTACGCCGTGATCTGGTCGTCGGCCAGGATCCCGGCCTGGGCAGGCAGCATGCCGAGGGCAACGACCAGTGGGGCGGTCAGAGGCATCAGCAGGGCAGCCGTGAGGAGGCGGCGCTTCGGTGACATGGGTCGAGAGTAGTCTCGTGCCGGTTCGCGCAGCGAACTCGACCGACCGACCACATGGAGGCCAGAGCGTGAGCAGCCCGTACGGCTACGGCGGACCGCCGCAGGGCGCACCGCAAGGCAGGCCGGTCGGCCCGCCGCCCGGTGTCCTGCCCCCACCGCAGTCCGCACCGTGGCCGCCGCAGCAGGGCCAGTACGCACCTGGGCCGATGCAGGGCTCTCCGCAAGGTATGCCGTACCCGGGCCAGCAGTATCCGCCCCAGTGGCAGCCGTACTACGGGGGCCCGGGTCAGTTCAACGGGTTCCAGCCGCCGCGGAAGCGGGGCGGACCGCTGCGCCTGGTTCTGCTCGGCTTCGTGCTCCTCACCTTCATCGGCGTGTCCGTGGCGGTGCTGGCCGCACTGCTGGGCTCCAGCGGCCCCGACACGACGGCGGAGCCCACGGTGAGCGGCGGCCCGTCGATCGTGCCGACGCCCACGACGACCCCGGAGAAGGGCACCGCCGAGGACTTCCTGCTGAACGCCGACGTCTACCGCACCGGTCCGCTGCCGGAGCAGAACTGCCCCGCGGCCAACCTTGGCAGCGCCAGCCTGGCGGCGCAGAAGGTCTACTACCAGCGCCTTTTCAAGTGCCTGAACGACGCGTGGCGCCCGGCCTTCCACGAACTCGGGCAGGACAAGCCGGACCCGGGCCTGGTCGTCTTCGACCAGCCGGTGACGACCGCATGCGGTAACTTCCAGCCGCTGTCCGGGCGGGTGCTGGCGTTCTACTGCTACGGCAACCAGGTGATGTACGTCGACGTGAAGCAGATGAACAAGGCGTTCGGGCCGCAGCAGGACCTGGCCTATCTGATGACGATCGCGCACGAGTACGGTCACCACGTCCAAGGCGTCACCGGGCTGTTCTACGCCCGCATGGCCTATCTGCAGGACCACCCGGACGAGAAGCTGGAGAGCTCGCGGCGCAACGAGTTGCAGGCGTCGTGCTTCGGCGGCGTGTTCAGCAAGGCGGTCGCGAAGTCGTACCCGCTGACGGACCGGCTGGACGAGTTCAAGGAGCAGTCCAGCAACAGCTTCGGCGAGTCCCCGAGCACACCCGAGGACGAGCGGACGCACGGTCTGGCGACCAGCCAGGGCTTCTGGATCCAGAACGGTTTCAACATCGGCGAGAACAAGGCGTGTGACACGTTCGCGGTACCGGCGGACCTGGTGAAGTGACCGATCCGCTCCACCGCGTCGTGAACAAGCGGTTGATGGACGCACCCGCTGTTCGCTTCGGGTTATCGGAGTGGTAATCAGGCGGCGTATTATCCGGCCGTGACGTTGCGACGCGGGAAGTTGGCGACGGCGGCGCGGACGTTGGTGCAGGTGTTCGAGGAGACCGCCGGACAGTTCGCCGACGAGCCGGCGCTGGACGACGGCAGCGTCAGCCTCAGCTATCGCGAACTGCTGGCCCAGACCACCAAGTTCGCCGCCCGGCTGACCGCGGCGGGGATCGGACCGGGAGACCGGGTCGGCATCCGGATCTCGTCCGGGCACAACGACCTGTACGTCGCGATTCTCGGCACCCTGCAGGCCGGCGCCGCGTATGTCCCGGTCGACGCGGACGACCCGGACGAGCGCGCCGAGCTGGTCTTCGGGGAGGCAGCCGTCGCGGCCACTGTCGGTGACGAGCTCGAGCTCACCCTCACCCGCCCGTACCAACCGCCGCTCGCCGACAACGACGCGGCCAACGGCGCCTTCGACTACCCGTACTCCGCCCGCATGGATGCCACGAGCACGACCGACACCCCGCGCGGCACAGCCGGCCCCGAGCCGGGCGACGACGCCTGGATCATCTTCACCTCCGGCTCGACCGGCGTACCGAAAGGTGTGGCGGTCACGCACCGCTCGGCGGCCGCGTTCGTCGACGCCGAGGCCCGGCTGTTCCTGCAGAGCGAGCCGATCGGGCCCGACGACCGGGTCCTGGCCGGCCTGTCCGTCGCGTTCGACGCGTCCTGCGAGGAGATGTGGCTGGCCTGGCGGCACGGCGCCTGCCTGGTGCCCGCACCCCGCTCACTGGTCCGTACCGGTATGGACCTCGGTCCCTGGTTGGTTGCCCAAGGCATCACCATCGTCTCGACCGTGCCGACGCTCGCCGCGCTCTGGCCGCCGGACGCCCTCGACCAGGTCCGGCTGCTGATCTTCGGCGGCGAGGCGTGTCCGCCGGAGCTGGCCGAGCGGCTGGCCGTCGACGGCCGCGAGGTCTGGAACACCTACGGCCCGACCGAGGCCACCGTCGTCGCGTGCGCGGCCCAGCTCACCGGCGAAGGACCGGTCCGGATCGGCCTGCCGCTGGACGGCTGGGATCTGGCCGTAGTAGATGCTGCAGGCAACGAAGTCGCGGACGGTGAGATCGGCGAGCTGATCATCGGCGGCGTCGGCCTGGCCCGGTACCTGGACCCGGTCAAGGACGCCGAGAAGTTCGCCCCGATGCCGACGCTCGGCTGGGAGCGGGCGTATCGCAGCGGTGACCTGGTGCGGTCCGACCCACTGGGCCTGCTGTTCCAGGGCCGGGCCGACGAGCAGGTCAAGCTCGGCGGCCGGCGGATCGAGCTCGGCGAGGTCGACGCGGCCCTGCAGTCGCTCCCGGGCGTCTCCGGCGCGGCAGCCGCCGTACGCAACAGCGCCGCCGGCAATCAGCTCCTCGTCGGGTACGTCGTGCCGGACGAGCCGGACGCGTTCGAGACCGCCAAGGCCACCGAGCGGCTGCGCGAGGCGCTGCCTGCCGCGCTCGTACCGTTGCTGGCCGTCGTCGACACCCTGCCGACCAGGACCTCCGGCAAGGTCGACCGCAACGCGCTGCCCTGGCCGCTGGCCGGGATGGACAGCGAAGGCCCGGCCGCGGACCTCGACGGTACGGCGGGCTGGCTGGCCGAGCGCTGGACGAAGGTCCTCGGCGCCAAGGTCACCGGCGCCGACAACGACTTCTTCCTGCACGGCGGCGGCAGCCTCGCCGCGGCGCAGCTCGTGTCCGCCCTGCGTGAGCGGTACCCGGAAGTCACCGTCGGCGACATCTACGAGTACCCGCGCCTCGGCGCCCTGGCCGAACGGCTCGACGACGTCCAGCCGGTCGCGCTCGAGCCGGTCGAGGTCCGCGAGATCCGGCCGACCCCGAAGGGCACGCAGGTCCTGCAGACCGGGCTGACGCTGATCCTGCAGACCGTGGTCGGCCTCCGCTGGCTGGTCTACCTGTTCACGCTGAACAACCTCCTCGCCGCACTGATCGACCCGCTCCCGTGGGCGCGGACCGTGTCCTGGTGGTGGATCCTGGCCGGCTGGCTGATCCTGATCAGCCCCGCGGGCCGGATGGGTATCGCGGTCGTCGGCGCCCGGATCCTGCTGCGGGGAGTGAAACCCGGGACGTACCCGCGCGGCGGCACCGTCCACGTCCGGCTCTGGGCCGCGGAGAACCTCGCCGACGCGGCCGGCGCCGCCAACCTCGCGGGCGCTCCCTGGATCGCGTACTACGCCCGCGCGCTCGGCGCGAAGATCGGCCGCGGCGTCGACCTGCACACGCTGCCGCCGGTGACCGGCATGCTCACCATGGGGCGCGGCGCCTCGATCGAGCCCGAGGTCGACCTGGCCGGCTACTGGATCGACGGCGACCAGCTGCACATCGGCGCGGTCACCGTCGGCGCGGAGGCGGTCGTCGGCTCCCGCAGCACGCTGCTCCCGGGCGCGGAGATCGGCCGCAACGCCGAGATCATGGCCGGGTCGGCCGTGTCCGGGAAGGTCCCCGAGAACGAACGCTGGTCAGGCTCCCCCGCGGCGCGGATCGGCCGCGCACGGCACCCGTGGCCCGACCACCGTCCCGACCGCGCTCCGTGGTGGGTGGCGGCGTACGGCGCCCAGTCGGCCGCCATGTCGTTGATCCCCGTCGCGGGGGCCGCCGCGGCGTTCGCGGTCCTGGGGAACGCACTGCGCGGCACTCAGGACCTGCAGGACGCGGCGCTGCACGCCCTCGGCGCGGTGCCGCTGATGACGCTGGTCGGTTTCGCCACCATCGCGGTCCTCACGCTGGCCGGCGTCCGGCTGCTCGGTATCGGGATCAAGCCCGGTCACTACCCGGTCCGTAGCCGGATCGGGTGGCAGGTCTGGGCGACCGAGCGCCTGCTCGACTCGGCGCGGACGCTGCTCTTCCCGCTGTACGCGAGCCTGCTGACGCCGTGGTGGTTGCGGACGCTGGGCGCGAAGATCGGTCGCGATGTCGAGGCGTCGACGGTCCTGCTGCTGCCGAAGATGACCACCGTCGGCGAGGGCGCGTTCCTCGCCGACGACACGATGATCGCGTCGTACGAGCTCGGCGGCGGCTGGCTGCACGTGGCCGGCGCGAAGGTCGGCAAGCGCGCCTTCCTGGGGAACTCCGGGATGACCGCGCCCGGCCGCAGCGTGCCGAAGAACGGCCTGGTCGCGGTGCTGTCCGCGGCGCCGAAGAAGTCCAAGGCCGGTACGTCGTGGCTCGGCTCGCCGCCCGTGAAGCTGCGCCGCCAGGCCGTCGCGGGTGACCAGAGCCGGACCTTCAACCCGCCGTACAAGCTCAAGGTCGCGCGCGCCCTGGTCGAGCTGTGCCGGTTCGTCCCGATGATGTGCACGGTGCTGATCGCGCTCGGCGTCCTGTTCGCGCTGCAGGCGCTGGACCTCTGGCTCGGGCCGTGGTGGACGATGCTGCTGTCCGGCGCGGTGATCCTCACCGCCGGCGCCGTCGCGGGCGGGATGGCGACGGTCGCCAAGTGGCTGATCGTGGGCCGGACGAGAGCCGTCGAGTATCCGCTGTGGAGCTCGTTCGTCTGGCGCAACGAGGTGGTCGACAGCTTCGTCGAGCTCGTCTCCGCGCCCTGGTTCGCGAACGCCGCCGCCGGTACCCCGGTGCTCAACCTCTGGCTGCGGTCACTCGGAGCGAAGATCGGCAAGGGCGTCTGGTGCGAGACGTACTGGTTGCCGGAGGCGGATCTGGTCACCCTGGGCGACGGCGCCACGGTGAATCGCGGTTGCGTGCTGCAGACGCACCTTTTTCATGATCGAGTTCTCTCCATGAACACAGTCACCTTCGGCCCCGGGGCGACCCTCGGCCCGCACGGCATCGTCCTCCCGGCCGCCGCGGTAGGAGCAGGCGCTACCATCGGCCCGGTGTCGCTCGTGATGCGTGGTGAAGGTGTGCCGGCGGGTACGCGCTGGGCCGGGAACCCCATTGCGCCATGGCAGCACAGTGCTCCCTGGCAGGGCTGATGGTTGACCGCTATGTACCGAGCCATGGAAGTACCGACTACAAGGTGGAGTCGTACGAGCTCGAGCTCGACTACCGGGTCAACAGCAACCGCCTGACCGGCAAGGCGACGATCACCGCCTACGCCACCCAGTCGCTCTCCCGCTTCAGCCTCGACCTGTCCGGTCTCCGCGTCTCGAAGGTGTCGGTGAACGGCCGCCGGCCGCAGCGGTACGCCCATCGCGGCGGCAAACTGCACATCACCCCGGCGACGCCGATCCCGGACGGCGCCGAGTTCTCGGTCGACATCCAGTACGGCGGCAATCCGAGGCCCGAGGACAGCCCGTGGGGCGAGCTCGGCTGGGAGGAGCTCACCGAGGGCGTGATCGTCGCCAGCCAGCCGAGCGGCGCGGCCACCTGGTTCCCGTGCAACGACCACCCCGGCGACAAGGCGCACTACCGCATCTCGATCACCACCGACTCGCCGTACCAGGTGGTCGCGAACGGGCGGCTGGTGTCCCGCCGGGTGAAGGCGAGCCGTACGACGTGGGTGTTCGACCAGGCCGCGCCGATGGCGACGTACCTCGCGACCGTGCAGATCGGCCGGTACGACGAGGTGGACCTGGCGGTGTCGCCGGTGACGATCCGCGGCGTGCTGCCGGCCGGCCGGATCCGCGAGTTCCGGCACGACTTCGGGCGGCAGCAGGACATGATGAAGCTGTTCTGCCGGCAGTTCGGGCCGTACCCGTTCGGCGGGTACACGGTCGTGGTGACCGACGACCCGCTGGAGATCCCGCTCGAGGCGCAGGGCATCTCGGTGTTCGGCAGCAACCACGTCGACGGGCGGAACGGCTCGGAGCGGCTGGTCGCGCACGAGTTGGCGCACCAGTGGTTCGGCAACAGCCTGACGCCGGCGAACTGGCAGCACATCTGGCTGAACGAGGGCTTCGCCTGCTACGCCGAGTGGCTGTGGTCGGAGGAGTCGCGCGGGCTGACCGCGGATCAGCAGGTGGCCAAGGCGTACTCGCGGTTGAAGGGTCTGCCACAGGACCTGATGCTGTCGGATCCGGGGCCGGACCTGATGTTCGACGACCGCCTGTACAAGCGCGGCGCGATCACGCTGCACGTACTGCGCAACCACCTCGGTGACGCCCCGTTCTTCGACCTGCTCCGCACCTGGACCAAGACGCACCGGCACGGGTCGGTCACCACGGCGGAGTTCATCGCGCTCGCCTCGACGTTCAGCCCGGACGAGGAGGCGCTGCGGCACCTCTTCGCCGCCTGGCTGGACTCGTACGAGCTGCCGCCGTTGCCGCGTCGGCGCTAGGTCTCGTCTGGGCTAGGTTCGTGCGACCTCGGCGGCGGCTTTCACGAAGCGTTCCGTCAGCGGGGTCCTGGTTGCCCAGGCCGCGCCTGTCCACCAGGTCGCGGCACGGCCGGGAAGTGGGACCAGGCGGATCTCGGGCGGGGCGATCCGCTCCGCGGTCTGCGGTACGACGGCAGGCCCGACGCCGGCCGCGGTCAGAGCCAGGACGGTCTGCAGGTCACCGGCTTCCTGAAGTATTTGCGGGTGGCAACCAAGCTCGGCGTACAGCGTGTTGATCTGCGCCGTCAGCCCCGGCCCGCGGCCCGGCGTCAGGCGGACGAGCGGCCGCGCGTCGATCCAGCCGACAAGATCGCGCGGCAACTCCTGATCGGCGGGTACGGCGAGAGCAAGCCGGTCCCGTCGTAACCGAAGGTGCTCGAGCCCCGCGGGCACCGGCAGCCTGACGAACCCGATGTGCAGGCTGCCCGCGAGCAGCCGCTCGCACTGCCTCGCCGACGACATGTCCTCGAGCGAGATCGTCACTCCCGGCCACCGGCTCCGGAACAGTGCCACCGCCCGCGGGGCCAGCTCGATCCCGGACAGCCCGAACCCGATCGCCAACGATCCCTCGGCCCCGGAGGCCACCTGCGCGGCGCGTCGTTCGAAGGCCTCCGAGCGGTCCAGCAACTCCAGAGCGTCAGCAAGCAGCAGCTCACCCGCCGGAGTCAGCCGGGCGCCGTGACGGCCGCGGTCGAACAGCACCGCGCCGACCCGGCGCTCCAGCACCTGGACCTGCTTGGTCAGCGCCGGCTGGCTGGTCGACAGTTCCGCGGCCGCGGCGCCGAAGTTCCGCAGCCTGGCCACCGTGACGAACGCCCGGAGCAGACGAAGATCCATAACCTCAGGATATGGAATCGGTCCGAACGACTATTGGACGTCATAGATGCCTGCGCGTTTCGATAGGGACATGACGTCCTTCCGCGCAGCCGTTGTCCAGTTCGAGCCGACCCCCGACGACCCCGCCGCCAATCTCGCCACCGTCGAGCGACTGGCCCGCGATGCGGTCGGCGACGGCGCCCGGCTGGTCGTGTTCCCGGAGATGTGTCTGCTCGGCTACTGGCATCTCCGACGCCATCCGCCGTCACGGCTACGGGAGCTCGCCGAGCCCGTCGACGGGCCGCTGGTCGGCCGGGTGCTTGCTCTGGCCAAGGAACTCGGGGCCGGGATCGGCGTCGGGTTCCTGGAAGATGCCGACGGCACGCTGTTCAACGCGTACGCCGTGTGCCTGCCGGACGGGCGGGTCGAGGTGCATCGCAAGCTGCACGCGTTCGAGCACGAGGAGATCGCGAGCGGGTCGACGTACACGGTGTTCGACACACCGTGGGGATTCCGGGCCGGCGTGCTGATCTGCTGGGACAACAACCTGGTCGAGAACGTGCGGATCACCGCGTTGCTCGGCGCAACCGTTCTGCTCGCGCCGCATCAGACCGGCGGGACCGACTCCCGCAGTCCGTACGGCATGAAGCCGATCCCGTTGCCGGTCTGGGAAAACCGCGCGGTGGACCCTGCCGCCGTGGAAGCGGCGTTCAACGGGCCGAGCGGGCGCGGGTGGCTGATGCGGTGGTTGCCGGCGCGGGCCCACGACAACGGCTTGTTCGTGCTGTTCAGCAACGGCGTCGGCCGGGACGACGACGAGGTCCGCACCGGCAACAGCATGATTCTCGACCCCTACGGCCGGATCGTCGCCGAGACGCCGGTCCCCGACGAGGCCGTCGTCACCGCCGACCTCGACCTCGATCTGGTGCCGCTGGCAACCGGCCGCCGCTGGCTCCGCGGCCGCCGCCCCGAGCTCTACACGCCACTCACCCAGCCGATCGGCAACGAACTCGACCCCCGCGCCGCCCGCTTCTCCCCCGACCCCGTCGACTTGCCGTCCTCGGGTCCGCACCAACCATGAACCGGACCGAGAAATGGTTGGTGCGCGCCCAAAGACGAGACGCGCGGTGCGGGGTGGAGGCGAGGGTCAGTAGATGAGGGCGGTGGCGAGGGCGGCGATGCCTTCGCCTCGGCCGGTGAGGCCCAGGCCGTCGGTGGTTGTCGCGCTGACCGACACCTCGGCGTCGCAGGCGGCGCTCAGGGCCTTCTCGGCCTCCTCGCGGCGGGCGGCGAAGCGGGGGCGGTTGGCGATCACCTGGACCGTGATGTTGCCGATCTCGAAGCCGGCCGCGCGGACCCGCCGGGCCGCCTCCGCCAGCAGTGCCGCGCCGGACGCTCCGGCCCACTCGGGCTCGGCGGTCCCGAAGTTGGAGCCGAGATCGCCCAGCCGTGCCGCGCTGAGCAGCGCGTCGCAGATCGCGTGCGCCGCGACGTCACCGTCGGAATGACCCGCCGGGCCGGACGTCTCCGCCGGCCAGTGCAGGCCGGCCAACCACATCGGGCGGCCTTCCTCCAACGGGTGGACGTCGATCCCGTTTCCTACCCGCGGGAGTTTCACCCGAGCCGCCTTTCCGCCAGCAGCGCCTCGGCCAGCAGCAGGTCCTGCGGCCGGGTCACCTTGAACGCGTCCGGCGAGCCCTCGACCGTCCGCACCGTCACCCCGAGCCTCTCGCACATCATCGCGTCGTCGGTCACGCCTGCGTCCGCACCGGCGGCATGCGCACGTCGCAGTACGTCGGGTGCGAAGCCCTGCGGCGTCTGCACCGCGACCAGGCTTGACCTGTCGGGCGTGTCAACCACCTCACCCGCCAAACCGACGCGCTTGATCGTGTCCGTGACGGGCACCACCGGTACGACAGCCTCGGCGCCGCCTCGCACCGCCGCGACCACCCGCTCGATCGCCTCGACCGGTACGAACGCCCGCGCCGCGTCGTGGACCAGGATGCAGTCGATCCCGTCGACCGGCACCACGTCCAGCGCCGCCCGCACAGAGTCGGCCCGCTCACCGCCGCCGGCCACCACGAGCAGCTGGGCGTCCCCGACGTACGGCGTGAGCTCCTTGGCGACCGTCTCCTCGGAGCCGGCCGGCACCGCAACCACGAAACAGACAAGGTCGGCGGCGGCCGCTGCCTTCAGCCCACGCACCGCGTGGACCAGCAGCGAGTCGCCACCGACCTCTCGAAACGCTTTCGGGGTCTCACCACCGAGTCGCAGCCCCAGCCCGGCCGCGGGAATCACGACCGCGCTACTCATACAAAGCTGCTTCGGACTGCGTTCGGCTGTTAGGAGGCGAGGACCTCGTCGAGGATGGCCTCGGCCTTGTCCTCGTTGGTGTGCTCGGCCAGGGCCAGCTCGGAGACGAGGATCTGGCGAGCCTTCGCCAGCATCCGCTTCTCGCCGGCGGACAGGCCGCGGTCACGCTCACGGCGCCACAGGTCGCGGACGACCTCTGCCACCTTCAGCACGTCACCGGAGTGCAGCTTCTCCAGGTTCGCCTTGTAACGTCGCGACCAGTTGGTCGGCTCCTCCGTGTGCGGTGCGCGCAGCACGTCGAAGACGCGCTCCAGCCCGGCCTGATCCACGACGTCACGCACGCCGACGAGATCGAGATTGCACGCGGGGACCCGGACGACCAGGTCGTTCTGAGCGACGATCCTCAAGACCAGATAGGTCTTGTCCTCACCTTTGATCTGACGGGTCTCGATGTCCTCGATGACGGCCGCTCCGTGATTGGGGTAAACAACCGTCTCGCCGACTGTGAAAGTCATGTGTGAAGTGCCCCTTTCCAAGATCTATCCTACCACGCGGTCGGTGGTCCGGTTGGGGCGTTTGCGCTGGTCAGGGCCCACATCTCGCCTTGACAAACAATCGGTCGCGTGCCTCGTGCGCGCGCGCACAGCTGCTCCGGACACCGCCGCGGACCCCCTCCGGAGGTATCCCGGCGTCCGGCTCGCCGACCCCGAGGGCTACGCTGTGGTGCGCCGGAGGCCGCTGCCTGACGGCATCCACAGACGGTCCGCAGTCGCCGCACACCGTGCCGCGACAGACCCGAAACAGCTTGCACGAGAGGGATTCCAGTGCCGATCACGTTGTCCTCGCGGTTCGCCCGGCGTACCGCGCTGGCGGGTGCCGCCGCCACTCTCAGTATCGCGCTGGCGGCGTGCAGCGCGAGCTTCTCCGCGCCGACCCTGCAGCCGTACCAGGCCGCCGAGGGCACGAACGTCGACTCCGGCCAGCTGAAGATCCGCAACATGCTGGTGCTGGCCGATGCCGAGGGCAAGGGCGAGTTGCACAGCGTGATCGTCAACGACGGCGACACCGCGGACACCCTGGTCAGCATCAAGCAGGCCCCGCCCGGGACCTCCGACGGCCAGGCCGGCGGCGACCAGCCGACCGAGGTCACGTTCGAGGGCATCAAGGAGCCGGTCGACCTCGCACCGCACTCCGCGCTGCTACTGCCGGGCACCGGCGCCGAGACCCCGAGCGCGACCCCGTCCGCCACTCCGACGGACACCCCGACCGAGACCCCGTCGGCCCCGACCCCGGGCGCCGAGGACGGCGGGCCGACGGTCGTCGTGACCGGCGCGAAGCCCGGCCAGATGGTCAACGTGACCATCACCTTCGGCACCGCGGCGCCGATCTCCACCTACATCCCGGTCCTCACCGACGACCACTACTCGCCGTCCGCGTCCCCGGCCGAGTAACTCTCCCCGCCCCGAACGAAACAGCAGAACGGGCCGCCCCGGCGCGGGACGGCCCGTTTCCTGCTCAGCCCTTGCCGGCCGAGGCTGCCTTCGAGAGGCCCGGCAGGACCTTGTCGAGGACCCACGGGACGCTCAGCACACTGACCGCGCTCATCCCGGAGATCACCTGCTGGTCCTGCAGCGGGTACGCGCCACCGGTCTTGACTGCCTCGAGCGACGAGTAGACCGGGTCGGCCAGGAACTTCTGGGTCCCGATCCCGTCGACGTACGCGATCAGCACGTCCGCGTCGACGTCGGCGACCTTCTCCTTGCTGACGGCCAGCGAGAACTCCTTCTTCGCGTTCGTCTTCTCCAGCGCCTCGACGCCCGGCGCGTTCTTGAAGCCCATCTCGTTCAGGATCTGCACGCGCGGGTCGCCCGGCATGTAGATGTAGTTCTCGGGGCCGAACGAGCCGACCGTGATGGTCTTGTCCTTGAACTCGGGGTGCTCGGCCGCGACCTGCTTGATCTTGTCCTGGATCCCGGTGATCAACTTCTCCGCGTCGGCCTTCCGGCCGAGCGCCTCACCGACCAGCAGCGTCTGGTCCTGCCAGGTGGTCTGCCACGGCGCCCCCGGGTACGCGACGGTCGGCGCGATCCCGCTCAGGGTCTTGTACGCCGCCTCGTCGAAGCCCTCGTACGGGGCCAGGATGACGTCCGGCTTCAGCGCCGCGATCTGCTCGAACGGGTACTTGTCGCCGGTGTCCAGCAGCGTCGTCTTCGACTTGTCGAACTTGCCGGCGTCCCACGCGGTGACGCCCTCGGGGGTCGGGCCGTAGGTGACCTTCGGCATCCCGACCGGGGTCTCGCCGAGCGCGTAGACCACGTCCTGGGCGTTCCAGCCGAGCGTGACGATCCGCTCCGGCTTCGTGGTGATGGTCGTCTCGCCGAACGTGTTCTTCAGCGTGACCGGGAACCCGGACTGTGCCGCGCCGGCCGACGACTCGGCCTGCTTGTCGCCGTCGTTGCCGCAGGCGGCCAGCGTGGTCGTGGCGAGCAGTACGGCACTGACCGCACTGACGACCTTGCTACGGGACCAGGACATGGATGACTCTCCTTAGCTTGCTCAACTAAGGAGAGCCTAAGCTAACCCGGCGGGCCGTCGCGACCCGCGGGCGTGTGACTCAGGACTCGAACTTGTAGCCCAGACCACGCACCGTGACCAGGTGCTGCGGGTTCGACGGGTCCTTCTCGAGCTTCGAACGCAGCCGCTTGACGTGCACGTCCAGGGTCTTGGTGTCGCCCACGTAGTCGGCGCCCCAGATCCGGTCGATCAGCTGCCCCCGGGTGAGCACGCGCCCGGTGTTCCGCAGCAGCATCTCGAGCAGCTCGAACTCCTTCAGCGGGAGCCGGATCTCGGTCCCGGACACCGTCACCACGTGCCGCTCGACGTCCATCCGGACCGGGCCCGCCTCGAGCGTGTCCGGCAGCAGCTCGACGTCCTGCCCACGCCGCAGTACGGCACGGACGCGGGCGAGCAGCTCGCGCGGGCTGTACGGCTTGGTCACGTAGTCGTCCGCGCCCAGCTCGAGCCCGACGACCTTGTCGACCTCGGTGTCCTTGGCGCTGACGATGATCACCGGGACGTTGCCCCGGCTGCGGAGCGCCCGGCAGACCTCCGTGCCGGACAGACCCGGCAGCATCAGGTCGAGCAGGACGATGTCCGCACCGGCGCGGTCGTACTCGTCCAGCGCGTCCGGTCCGGTCTCCGCAACGGCGACCTCGAACCCTTCCTTGCGCAGCACGTACGACAGCGCGTCGCTGTAGCTCTCTTCGTCTTCGACGACCAGCACTCGGGTCACGAAGCTGTCTCCTTTGCGATCTGACCTGACGGGGTAGGCGTCAGGTGTGTTGCCGCCTCCTCCTGGCTGGCGGAGTCGGCTTGTCCCGAAGCGGGGTCGAGCCGCAACGGAAGTCTCACGGTGAAAGTGGAGCCCTGGCCCTCGACACTCCAGACCCGCACGTCACCGCCGTGGATCGACGCGATGTGCTTGACGATCGAGAGGCCCAGCCCGGTGCCGCCGGTCTCCCGGCTGCGGGCCCTGTCGACGCGGTAGAACCGCTCGAAGATCCGCTCCAGGTCGCCGCTCGGGATGCCCACGCCCTGGTCGGACACGGTCACCTCGACCAGGTCGCCGATCGGGTGCGCGGTGACCGCGACCCGGGTGCCGTCCGGGCTGTAGTTGACGGCGTTCTCGACCAGGTTGCCGATCGCCATCGCCAGCTGGTCCTCGCTGCCCAGCACCTCGAGCTCCGGCTCGGTCTTCACCACGATCTTGATGTCGCGGTCCTCGGCGTCGATCCGGCAGCGGTCCACCGCCGCCTCGATGACCGCGTTCACGTCGACCGGACCGGGATTCTCCAGCGGGTCGTCGCCCTGCAGCCGGGACAGCTCGATGATCTCCTTGACCAGCCGGCTCAGCCGGGACGCCTCGACCCGCATCCGGTCCGAGAACCGCTGCACCGCCTCCGGGTCGTCCGAGGCCTCCGAGACCGCGTCGGCCAGCAGGATCAGCGCGCCGACCGGGGTCTTCAGCTCATGGCTGACGTTGACGGTGAAGTCCCGCCGGATCGCGTCCAGGCGGCGCTCCCGGGTGCGGTCCTCGACGAGCACCAGCACCAGCTGGCTGCCCAGCGGCGCCACCCGGGCGCTGACGTACTGCGTGGCGCCGAGCCGTCCCCGGACGATCTCCAGGTCTTGCTGGCGAATCTCGCCGTCGCGGCGGACCTGGCGGACCATCGTCAGGATGTCGTCGACCACGAGCCGCTCGCCACGGACGATGCCGAGCACGTGGGCCGGGGCGCTGGCCTGGAGCACCTGGTCCTCGGGCCCCATCACGACCGCCGAGGACCGCAGCACCGACAGCACCGTGGCGACGCCCGAGGGCACAGCCGGCTCTGGGGACTCCGGGATCTTGCGCTGCGCGCGTTCCGACAGCATCATCGCGCCGAGCGAAAGCAGAGCCAGGGCCGCGCCGATGACGCCGCCCAGCACCGCAGCCAGCGTGGGGTCCACGGCAACGATGCTACGCGGGCGACCAGCAGGGAAAGACCGAATGAGCACCGGATGACCGGGACACGACTCAACTGTTCATCAGGCGTTCACCACTAGTCGCCGTCCGGCAACCTCGACGCCGTACGGTCACCGTTGGGCGGGGCGCCGTACCCGGTCCCGCCGCGGCACCGGACACCACAGATCGGATTCGAACACCATGCGTGACACGTACCACGAGCAGCTCGACGACATCCTCGCCGAGCTGGAGCGGATGACGCGGACAGTGTCCACCGCCGTCCGCCGGTCGACGTCGGCCCTGCTCGAGGCGGACATCCGCAAGGCCGAGGAAGTCATCGCGGCCGACATCCAGCTCGACGCCGCCGGTGAAGGCGTCGAGGAGAAGGTCTTCGAGCTGATGGCCCGCCAGTCCCCGGTCGCCAACGAGCTGCGGATGCTCGTCGCCGCGCTGCGGATGGTCGCCGACCTCGAGCGGATGGGCGACCTGGCCGCGCACGTGTCCAAGATCGCCCGGCTGCGCTACCCGGCGCCCGCGATCCCGGCCGAGCTGCACGACGTGATCGAGTCGATGGGCTCGGTCGCCGGCAAGATGGTCGACGCCGCCGGCGACGTGATCGCCTCCCGCGACGTCGAGGCCGCCGGCCGGCTCGAGGCCAGCGACGACGAGATGGACAAGCTCCGCTCCAACCAGTTCCGGCTGATGATGGACGACCACTGGCCGCACGGCGTCGAGGTCGCCGTCGACATGGCCCTGCTCAGCCGCTACTACGAGCGCATCTCCGACCACGCGGTCGCGATGGCCCGCCGCGTCGTCTACCTCGTCACCGGCGAACTCCCCGTCGCCGTCGGCGGCACCGCCGCCGGCTCCGGCGCCGGCGCCTCCACCCCCAACCCCAACGGCAACTGACCCAACCCCCAACAGGCGCCCCCGGCAAGTTGCCGGGGGCGCCTTTGCGTGCACGCCCCCGCCCACTGGATCACGGAGGCGGGCCCGGATAGGTTCGTCGGTATGTCTGACGCGTCCGAGACCGACCGCTTGATCAACACCGATGTGTCCGCGCTGACCGGCGTCGAGATGCTGGAGCATCTCGACGCGGTCGAGCAGCGGATGAAGGAGCTTATGAAGACCGAGCTCGAGCTCCTGGAAAGCAGTCCCGAGATCGTCGCCGACCGCCCCGAACTCCAGGCGCGGCTCGACCATCTCCGCGCGGCGGAGATCCAGTAGGTCAGCGGCCCTGGTTCTTCACCGCTTCGATGGCGGCCTTGGCGGCGGCCGGGTCCAGGTATTCGCCGCCGGGGGTGACGGGCTTGAAGTTGTCGTCGAGTTCGTAGTAGAGCGGGATTCCGGTCGGGATGTTCAGGCCGACCACGGTTTTCTCGTCGAGGTTGTCGAGGTGCTTGACGAGGGCGCGGAGTGAGTTGCCGTGGGCGGTGACCAAGACGGTCTTGCCGGCGTTCAGGTCGGGCACGATCGCGTCGTACCAGTACGGGAGCATCCGCTCGACGACGTCCTTCAGGCATTCGGTCGCGGGCAGGATCTCCGGCGGGAGTCCGGCGTACCGCGGGTCGCCGGCCTGGTCGTACTCGGAACCGCGCTCGATCGCCGGCGGCGGGGTGTCGTACGACCGGCGGAACAGCATGAACTGCTCCTCGCCGAGCTCCTCCAGCGTCTGCTTCTTGTCCTTGCCCTGCAGGCCGCCGTAGTGCCGCTCGTTCAGCCGCCAGGACCGCCGTACGTCGATCCACTGGCGCCCGGCCTCTTCGAGCGCGATGTTCGCGGTCCGGATAGCGCGCCGGAGCACGGACGTGTGCAGCACGTCGGGCAGCAGCCCGCGCTCGAGCAGCAGCTGACCGCCGCGGTGCGCCTCCTCGACGCCCTGCGCGTTCAGGTCGACGTCGACCCAGCCGGTGAACAGGTTCTTGGCGTTCCAGTCGCTGTGGCCGTGGCGGAGCAGGATCAGGCGATAGGTCATACCTGCATGTTATCGAGGCTCCAGCCAGCCCTTGAACGCGTCCAGGTTTCGAGTCGACTCGCCGCGCGCAACCCGCCACTCGTACTCGCGCCGGATCGACGACGCGAACCCCATCTCGAGGATCGTGTTGAACGACGAGTCGGCGTACTCGAGCACCGCGCCGAGCAGCCGGTCCACCTCGGTCGGGGTGATCGCGTGCAGCGAGACCCGGCCGTCGAGGTGGATGTCGCCCATGTGGTCGACGGCGAACGCGACGCCGTACATCTTCAGGTTCCGCTCCAGCAGCCAGCGGTACACGGCCGCGTGGTTCTCGTCCGGGTGCCGCGCGACGAACGCGTGCACCTGAACCGCCTGCGGGCCGACGGTCAGCGAAACCGTGGTCTTCAGCTTCCGCTCCCCCGGCAGGTCCACGACGAACGCGCCCGGTTCACTCTCGGTGAAGTCGAGCTCGTTCTCGGTCAGCACCTGGCGGATCACGTCCGCCGCCGAAACTCTCACCCAGCTACCTCCGCCGCGATCTCCGCCGCCATCGTCTGTGTGGCGGTCCGGTACGCCGCCAGCGTCTTGCGGGCGGTCAGCTCCCAGCCGAATCCCCGGGCGTGCTCGACCGCCGCGTGGCTCATGCTCTCGCGGGTGGCCGGATCCGTCGCGATCCGCGACAGCGCGTCGGCGAAGTCGTCCACGCCGTGCCCGCGGACGAGGAACCCGGTCCGCCCGTGCAGCACCGCCGTACTCAGGCCGCCGACGGCCGCCGCGACCACCGGCGTACCGCAGGCCTGCGCCTCCAGCGCGACCAGCCCGAAGGACTCCGAGTACGACGGGACGCACACGACCGACGCCGCGCGGTACCACGAGGCCAGCCGCGCCCGCTCCATCGGCTTCACGAAGCGCGTCACGTCGGAGATCCCCAGCGCCCTGGCCAGCTCGGCGTGCGACTCGGGGTGCTCCATCCCGTTGCCCGACGGCCCGCCGATGATCGCGACCACCAGGCGGGACCGCAGCGACGGGTCCCGCTCGAGCATCCGCGCCGCGGCCCGGATCAGCAGGTCGGGCGCCTTCAACGGCTGGATCCGGCCGACGAACGCGAGGACGACGGCAGCGGCCGGCAACCCCACTTCCTGCCGCGCGGCCTCCTGGGACCCCGGACTGAACAGCTCCAGGTCCACACCGGGATTCACCACGCCGACCTTCGCCGGCGCGGCGCCGTACAGGTCGATCAGCTCGCGGGCCTCGTCGTCGGTGTTGGCGAGCAGCCGGTCCGCGGCCTCGACGACCTGCTCCTCACCGAGCAGTCGCGCGGGTGGTTCGGGTACGTCGTCGTCCGCGAGGCTGGCGTTCTTCACCTTGGCCATCGTGTGCATGGTGTGGACCAGTGGGACCGCCCAACGATCGCGGGCCAGCAGGCCGACCTGCCCGGACAGCCAGTAGTGCGAGTGGATGACGTCGTACCAGCCGGGCTCGTGGATCGCTTCGGCGCGCAGGACGGCCCGGGCGAACGTGCACAGCTGCGCCGGGAGCTCGTTCTTCGTCAGGCCCTCGTACGGGCCGGCGGCAACGTTGCGGACCACCACGCCGGGCAGCAGCTCGACGCGGGCCGGCAGCGCGGACGCGGTCGCCCGGGTGAACACGTCGACCTCGATGCCCAGTCCGGCCAGCTGCTTGGACAGCTCGACGACGTACACGTTCATGCCGCCGGCGTCGCCGGTTCCGGGCTGGTCGAGCGGTGACGTGTGAAGGCTGATCATCGCGACCCGCCGGAGTGGACGGTCGGCGGAGAAGTCGGTCACCTGGTCAGGGTAACTCCGGGGTCTCGGCGGGGTATCGGGACTTCTCCCTATCCGCGGCGGTCCAGCTCGCGAGCAGCCGGAGGTTCTGCTCGGAGGTGGAGCCCGGCTCGACGGTGTACGTCACCAGCAGCTGATCCGGTTCGCCCGGCGGCTGGAGCGTCTCGTACTGGACGGTGATGTCGCCGACCAGCGCGTGGTGCTGCGTCTTCGTGCCGAACGTCTTGTCCTTCACGTCGTGCCGGGCCCAGTACTCCCGGAACTCCGGGCTGCGGATCGAGAGCTCGCCGATCAGCTCGGTCAGCTCCGGATCGTCCGGGTAGCGGCCCGCGTACATCCGCAGGTAGCCGACGGTCTCCTCCGCGACCGCGTCCCAGTCCGGATAGAAGTCGCGCGACGCCGGATCGAGGAAGACCAGCCGCGGAATGTTGCGGTCCTTGCGGTCCAGGCTGCCGAAGTCGGCGATCAGCGCCTCGGCCAGCCGGTTCCAGCCCAGGACGTCCATCCGGCGGCCGAGGACGAACGCGGGCACGTCCGGCATCGAGTCGAGCAGCCGCTGCATTCCCGGGCGCAGGCGCTGCTGCGGGCGGCGCCGCGGAGCGCGGCGGACGGGTTTCGCGAGCAGGGCGAGGTGTTTGCGCTCGTCCTCGGTCAGCTTCAGGACGTCGGCGACCGCATCCAGGATCTCCTGCGAGACGTTGTCGGTCCGGCCCTGTTCGAGGCGGACGTAGTAGTCGGCGCTGACTCCGGCGGCCTGAGCGAGTTCCTCGCGGCGCAGGCCGGGTACGCGGCGCCGCCCGCCGTACACCTTGATGCCGAGCTCCTCCGGTTGCACGCGTGCCCGGCGCGACTTCAGGAATTCGGTCAGCTCCGCACGGCGATCCATGCCTTCCAGTATCCAGATCACCCGGGCCCCCAACCTGGTCCTGCCAGAACCAGGCTCAGCAGACACCTGGGTAAGCCTCGGCGGCCGCCCCAGGATCGGTGACATGACCAACTTGAGCATTCGCAACGCTGTAGTGACCGGTGCCGCCAGCGGAATCGGCGCCGCGATCGCCACCCAACTGGCCGACGCCGGCGCCTCGGTCGCGCTCGTCGCGCGGCGGCAGGACCGCCTCGACGACCTGGCCGGCAAGCTCGGACCGCGGACGTTCGGCGTCGGACTGGACGTCACATCGCAGGAGTCCGTCGATGCCGGGGTTGCCCGGATCCACGAGCGGCTGGAGACGGTCGACCTCGTGGTGAACGCGGCCGGCGTGATGCTGGCAGCGTCGATCGCCGACGGGCGGCTCGACGACTGGACCAGGATGATCGACACGAACCTGACCGGCGCACTGCGCCTGGTACGGGCGTTCACGCCGGACCTGATCGCGGCGGCCGGCGCGGGCCGGACCGCGGACCTGGTGAACATCTCGTCGATCGGGGCGCACGTGGTCTTCCCGGGGTACGCCGTGTACGGCGCGACCAAGGCGGCGCTGACCCATCTGTCCGCTTCGCTGCGCGCCGACCTCGCGCCGTACGACGTCCGCGTGACGAACATCGAGCCCGGGCTGACCGACACCGAACTGGCGACGCACCTCGACGCCCCGGGCCAGGACCTGATCGCGTCGATGAACGAGCAGATCGGCCCGCTGCACGCCGACGACATCGCCGACGTGGTGACGTTCGCGGTGAGCCGGCGCCGGGAGCTGAACCTCCGTCAGGTCGTCGCCCTGCCGACCCGCCAGGCGTGACGTCCGCCCGGGGTGGGTCTACCACCACCCCGGAAGGCGGATTCGCACCACTGCTTCGTGCGCTGCTCCCGGACAGCATGAATCACATGCGTACAGTCCTCGAAGAAGTCAGGTCCTGGCATCGTCCGCTGGTGCTGATGGTGCTCGTCATGTCCGGTCTCGTCGCGGTGTCCGGGATCGGTCTGCTCGTCGACGGCCGCGAGATCCTCAACGAGTCCGTGTGGCTGAAGCCGTTCAAGTTCGGCCTGTCGTTCGTGCTGTACGGCGGGACGCTCGCCTGGCTGCTTTCCAAGCTGCGCAAGGCGAAACGCTTCGGCTGGTGGACCGGGACGGTGTTCGCGGTGACCGGGATCGTCGACGTCGGGTTCATCGCCGTCCAGGCCGCGCGCGGCACGTTCAGCCACTTCAACGACAACTCCGACACGTTCAACCAGGTCGGCCAGAAGGTCTTCATGTCCGGTGTCCTGGGTCTGTTCGGCGCGAGCCTCGTGGTCGCGATCATGCTGCTGTTCCAGCGGGTCGGTGACCGGCCACTGAACCGGGCGATCCGGGTCGGCCTGGGGCTGGCTGTGGCCGGGATGGCGCTCGCGTTCTACCTGGTCGGTTCGCAGGGTCAGCGGCAGGAGGTCACGGACGCGTACGGGCACCCGGTCACGCTGGCCGGCAGCCACGGCATCGGCGTCGAGGCGGGCGGTCCGGGGATGCCGTTGACGAACTGGAGCACGGTCGGCGGCGACCTGCGGATCCCGCACTTCGTCGGACTGCACGCGATCCACTTCCTGCTGCTCGCGGTCCTGGCGCTGAGCCTGCTCGCCGCCCGCATCGAGTGGCTGCGGCCGGAGCGGGTCCGCAACCGGCTCATCGGCGTCGCGGCCTTCGGCTACACCGGCGTGATGCTCACCGTGACCGTCCAGGCCTTCCGGGGGCAGGCGCTCATCCACCCGGACGGGCAGACGCTGGCCATGCTGGGCGGATTCCTGGCCGTCAGTGCCGTGGCACTCGCGGGTGTCATCGCATCCGCCCGCCGGCGTCCCGCCGTACCCGCCCACGCGGCGTCGCGGCAGCCTGTCGTAGCCGGCCGGTCCTGAGACACCCGGCTTCCGCGGCCAGAGGGTTTGAGAGACTCGGGCTATGACTTCCGAGCGTCCTCTGGCCGTGGTGACCGGTGCTAGCAGTGGGATCGGGGCCGCGTCGGCGCGCTACCTCGCCCGCGAGGGTTTCGAGGTGATCTGCGCCGCGCGGCGGCTGGACCGGATCGAGGCGCTGGCCAAGGAGATCGACGGCCGTGCGGTGCAGTGCGATGTGACGTCGGCCGACGACGTCGCCGCACTGACGGCGGCCGTCGGTGACGAGCTGCAGGTGCTGGTCAACAACGCCGGCGGGGCGTTCGGCTTCGAGCCGGTGGCCGAGGCCGACCTGGATGCCTGGCGGCGGATGTACGAGGTGAACGTGATCGCGGTCGCGGCCGTCACCAAGTCGTTGCTCCCGGCACTGATCGCCGGGCGCGGCACGATCATCGTGATGGGCTCGACGGCCGGCCAGGTCGCCTACGAGGGCGGCGGCGGGTACGTGGCCGCGAAACACGGCGCGAAGGCCGTCGTCGACACGCTCCGCCTCGAGCTGTACGACCAGCCGGTCCGGGTCAGCGAGATCGCGCCCGGCATGGTCCGCAGCGAGGGCTTCGCACTGACCCGCTTCGACGGCGACCAGTCCAAGGCCGACGCGGTGTACGCCGGCGTCCGCGAGCCGCTGACGTCCGAGGACGTCGCCGACATCGTCGCCTGGATCGCCACCCGCCCGGCGCACGTGAACATCGACCGCATCACGGTCCGCCCGCGCGCCCAGGCCGCCCAGCACAAGGTCTTCCGGGAGCAGTAAGAAGCAGTAAACGGTTCACGTGAGCCGCCTCACGGGCAGGGTGCTTGCAATTGCAAGCACTCTGCTAGCACACTGGGGACATGGCCAAGTTGAGTGATCGGGCAGCTGGGGCGGTGGGCTCCCTCGGGGAGTACCTCGCCGAGCAGCGGCGGCAGGCGCAGTTGTCGCTGCGGCAGTTGTCCGACCTGGCCGGAGTGTCGAACCCGTACCTCAGCCAGATCGAGCGCGGCCTGCGGAAACCGTCGGCCGACGTGCTGCAGCAGCTCGCGAAGGCGCTGCGGATCTCCGCGGAGACCCTGTACGTGCGGGCCGGCATCCTCGATCCGGACGAGAGCCAGGAGGGCAAGCAGTCCTCCGGTGTGGTCGACGCCGTCCTGCTCGACCCGGCGTTGAACGAACGGCAGAAGCGTGTGCTGCTGGACGTCTACACGTCGTTCGTCCGCGAGAACACCCCTGCCGAATGACCCCGTACCTGCTGATATCCCGAGGAGAAGCCTGATGGCTACCCGTACGCCTGTTACCCCGTTCTACGCGATCGCCGGCGCCGGCGACCTCGCGGTCGAGAAGGTCCGCGCCGTCGGCGAGGACGTGACCGCCCGGTTCGCCAAGCTGGACCAGAAGACCCTGCAGGCCGAGCTCACCAAGGAGCTGACCAAGGCGCAGGGCGAGCTGACCAAGCGGTTCGAGGCGATCGTCGCCGACGCGCGCACCGCCCCGGCCAAGCTGCGCGAGCTGCCGAAGACCGCGCAGGCCGGTTTCACCGTCGTCCTCGGCCAGGCCGAGGAGACCTACGAGGACCTGGCCGGCCGCGGCAAGGACCTGGTCGAGCGGATCCGCCACCAGAAGGCGACCGAGGACCTGGTCGCCTCTGCCAAGACCACCGCGAGCAAGGCCAAGGCCACCCGGACCACCACCCGGAAGACCGCTCAGTCCGCGACCCGGACCGTGAAGGCGACCGCGACCAGCGCCCGCAAGACCGCGAAGGCCGCCACCAAGGCCGCCCAGTCCGCGGCCGACAAGGTCGGCGACTGAAAGTCTCGCCTCACCACAGACAGTGACGATTCGCCCACTTCGCGGTGAATCCTGGGACCGGGCGGTCCACAGCTGCGCCTGAGCAGCGGTGGGCCGCCCGGTCTGTCGGTTAGGCTCGTAGCATGATCACCTTCCAGAGCCTGATCCCCGGGTTCGACGATCCGCTGTCGGTCATCTGGTGGGTGCTGCTTGCGATCAAGCTGGTCGCGCTCGCCGACGCCGTCTTCCGGCCCCGGGCGGTCTTCATCGCCGCCGACAAACTCACCAAGCCCGGTTGGGTGCTGATCCTGACCGTGTTCACCCTCAGCCAGGTGTTCCAGGGCTGGCTGAGCTTCTTCGGCCTGATCGGCATCGTCGCCTCGGCCGTCTACCTCGTCGACGCCCGCCCCGCCCTCCGCGCCGCCACCGGCCGAGGCCGCGGCGGCTGGGGCGCCCTGCGCCGCCGCCGAGGCCCCCGCCCGCTCTGACCTACGAGCGGTAGACGATGACCTTGTCGCCGACGTGGACCTCGTCGAAGAGGATCTTGATCTTGGCGAGGTCGCGGACGTTGACGCAGCCGTGCGACGCGCCGTTGTAGCCGCGCGCGGCGAAGTCTGACGAGTAGTGCACGGCCTGGCCGCCGCTGAAGAACATCGCGTACGGCATCTTCGAGTCATACAGCTTCGAGACGTGGTTACGGCTCTTCCAGCCGACCGTGAAGCTGCCCTCGCGGGTCGCGGTCTTCACGGCGCCGAACCGGACGTCCAGCTGCATCTTGACCACGCCGTCCACGACGTACCGCAGCTTGCGGCTGGTCTTGTCGATGCAGAGCGCCACACCGGTCGCGCAGCGTGCGTCGAGCTTCTTGCCGTTCACCACCGGCACCGGCGGGTACAGCTCGGTCTGCGTCGGCTCGTGGGTGAGCTTGACGAGCTGGTCCCACGTGTTCTGGTCGACGTACCCGAGCGCCGGGATCCCGTGCGTCTTCTGGAACTTCTTCACCGCGGACCGGGTCATGGTGCCGAACTCGTTGTCCAGGTAGCGCTTCTCGAGCACCTTGAGCTGCACCAGCCGTGCCTCGACCTTGCGCACGTTCACGCCGGAGGAGCCGTTCTTCCACAGCGCCTTCGGGTAGATCGGCAGCTCGCCGCTGACCTCGAACGGCACCGTCTTCAGGTCCTGCGGGGCCGCGGTCGCGCTGGTTCCGGAACTCAGGAGCGCAGCAATCGTGCCCGCGACGACCAGCCCGCTCAGCACCCTGCGAATCATGAGCCCACGCATCGGACAAAACCCTCCGGTAGCCCCGTTCCTACACTTGTAGGACGTCCTCACAGCCATTTCGGTTGGCCCAGCGTACCTGGAGGATGACCGCATGGAGACCGTTGTCGGCACTGTGAACCTGGGCACGCCGATCGCCTACCTCGAGACGCTCGTCGCACCGGTCACCTGGGACAGCCCGAACGCTCCCGCTCCGGAGCTGTTCCGCAGACTCCGGAGCCCGGAGGGTGAGCAGCTCGTGCTGACGGACAACGTCTTCGTCGAGGCAGTGTTGCCGAGCGGCACGCTGCGCGAGCAGTGCCGCCGTTGGCCGAACCAACGGGAGGTGACGGTCGCCGGACTGCACTTCCTGCCCGAGGACTCGGCGACGGAGATCTCCGCCGCGCTCCTCGACTGGATCCCCACCGTCTGAAGGATGGAGCTGCCCATGGAGATCGTGCTGAGCACCGCCGACATCACCACGGTGCCGGCGGACGCGATCGTGAACGCCGCTCACCACGCCCTGCGCGGCGGCGGTGGCGTCGACGGCGCGATCCACCGGGCCGGCGGCCGGGAGATCCTCGACGAGCTCATCGAGCGGTACCCGAACGGCACACCGACCGGTACGGCGGTCTGGACCACAGCCGGTGCGCTGCCGGCGTCGTACGTGATCCACGTCGTCGGGCCGAACTACACCGCCGGCCAACGGGATCCCGCGCTGCTCGAGTCCTGCTACCGCAATGCACTGCGGATCGCGGACGAGCTCGGGGTGCGGACGATGGCGCTGCCCGCGGTCTCGGCCGGGATCTACGGCTGGCCGGCACAGTCGGCGGCCGATATCGCCGTACAGACGGTGCGCCGGACGCCGAGCAGCGTCGTCAAGGCCACCTTCTGCCTGGTGGAACCGCGGCTCTACAAGGCCTTCCAGAACGCGACAGCGGCCGGGGAGTAGCTCCCCGGCCGCTGTCGGTACGCCGATCTCACTTGCTGTAGACGACCACCCGGTCGCCGACCTTCACCCGGGCGAAGATCCAGGCGATCTTCTTCTTGTCACGGACGTTCGCACAGCCGTGCGAGGCGCCGTTGTAGCCGCGGGCCTTGAAGTCCGACGAGTAGTGCACCGCCTGGCCGCCGCTGAAGAACATCGCGTACGGCATCTTGGTGTGGTACAGCGACGAGACGTGGTTCTTCGACTTGCGGTAGACGCGGAACACGCCGTTCCGCGTCGGGGTCTTGCTGGAGCCGAACCGCACGTCCAGCACCTGCACCGGCTTGCCGTTCACCATGTAGACCAGCTTGCGGGTCTTCTTGTTGATGCACAGCACCCGCCCCTTGGTGATGCAGCGGCTGTCGATGCGGTACTTCGCGATGAGCTTGCTGGTCGAGGTCGCCTTCGCCGTCGCGGCCCTCGGCGGCAGACCGACCGGAGCCGGAGCCGTCGTCGATTTCTGCGCCGACGTCGCGACCTGCGGCGCGGCCTCAGCCGTAGTGGTCGCCGACAGTGCGCCGACGCCCACGAACGCGGCGGCCGTCAGGGTTGCGCCGAACTTACGCAGAATGCCCATGTTTCCCTTGTCCTTCCCCCAAAGAGTGCTTCCACAAGACAGACGTCGCTACTTCACGTCTGGTTGGTAACGAATCAAAACTTTCTTCCCCGCCACTGACCGAGAAATGAGTATCACACCGACGGAGCCGTGTGCGCGCTCCGTCGGCGACCGTTTCCAGTTCGTGTTCTAGGAGGTCAGCGCCCGCAGCCGGCGCAGGACCTCCGGGGCGCCCAGCGCCTGCGCGGTCGCGTGCAGGTCGGGGCTTTTGGTGGCGCCGGTGATCGCGACCCGGACGAGCTGCGAGGCCTCCCGGATCGAGCCGACGTACGCGTCCGGATCCTTCTTGTATTCCTTGGCATTCGGCGCGAATCGGTGCTTGCCGGCGAGGGTACGGATCTGGTCGAACCACTCCTGCGGGTCGTCCAGATGCTCGTAGTTCTCCACCAGGTCCGTGGCGAACGCGGTCACCACGTCCGCGGCCACCCCGAGCGGAACCAGCCGCTCGTCAGACGGCCCGTCGACCGGGACGAACAGCTCGGGGAAGAAGAAGCCGTACGCCGGGCGGAAGTCCGACCATTTGCGCAAGTCCTTGCGCGGGTTGTCGACCCCGTCCCGCTCGACCGCCAGCGCCCGCAACGCCAGCTCCTTCTCGTTGTCCAGCACGGGAACGAGCTCGGCGTCGTACTCCACCGCCCAGGCCCGGACGGCCTCGAGGATCTGCGGCCCGCTCAGCGTCGCGATGTGGTCGGCGCTGATGTCCTCCAGCTTCACCAGGTCGACGAGCGGACCGGCGACACCGCACTGGCTCAGGTCGATCGGCGTCGACAGCGCCTCGGCCAGCGGCATCTCCGCGAGCCGGCCGTTGGCCAAGCCGCGCAGGTAGTACAGCACCGCGTCGGCCGGGTAGCCCGCGCCGATGTAGAAGTCCACCCCGGCCTCGGGGTCCTTGCGCTTCGACAGCTTCCGCTTGCCGCCCGGGATCTGCTTCATCAGCGGCGCGATGTGCGCATACGTGATCGGGTCGAACTCGAGCGCCGCGAACAGCTGCTGGTGCAACGGCACCGAGGAGATCCACTCGTCGCCGCGGATCACCAGGTTCACCCGCATCAGGTGGTCGTCGACCGCGTGCGCGAAGTGGTACGTCGGCAGCCGCGGCGACTGGTCCGAGGCCTTCAGGATCACCGCGTCGTTGCGGTTGGCCTCGTGCTCGAGCCGGCCGCGGATCGCGTCCACGAAGCTGGTCCGCGTCTCGCCTTCAGGTGCCCGGAACCGCACGACGTACGGCGCACCTTCGGCGAGCTTGGCCGCGACGTCGGAGGGGTCAGCGTCGCGCCAGATCGCCCACTTGCCGTAGTACCCGGTCGGGACCTTCGAGGCCTGCTGGCGGGCGGTGATGTCGGCCAGCTCGTCCTTGGTGGCGAAGCACAGGTACGCCTTGTCCTGGCGGAGCAGGTGCTGCACGTACGTCAGGTAGATCTGCTCGCGCTGCGACTGCAGGTACGGCCCGTACGAGCCGTGGTCGCGGTCCTCGTCGGAACTGATGCCGAAGTACTCGAAGGCGCGCGCGAACTGCTCGAGCGCACCCTCGACCTCACGGGACTGGTCGGTGTCCTCGACGCGGACCAGGTACACCCCGCTGGTGTTCGACGAGATGTCCCGGTCGATCATGCCGACGTAGACGCCGCCGATGTGGATGAAACCGGTCGGCGAGGGGCCGAGACGGGTGACCTTGGCCCCCTCCGGCAGCTGCCGGAGGGGATACCGGTCCTCCCAGTGCTGCGGCTCCGGAAGGTCGGTCGGGAACAGCCCGTCGATCACAGCACGATCCAGCATCTCTCAGCTCTTCGTCTTGCGACCGAGCTTCGCGCGCTCGATCTGGGTGAGGGCGACCTTGCGCATCCGGATCGCGTCCGGCGTGACCTCGACGCACTCGTCCTCGCGGCAGAACTCCAGCGACTGCTCGAGCGACAGCTTCCGGGCGGGCACCAGCTTCTCGAACTCGTCCGCGTTCGAGCGGACGTTGGTCATCTTCTTTTCCTTGGTGATGTTGACGTCCATGTCGTCGGCGCGCGAGTTCTCGCCGACGATCATGCCCTCGTACACCTCGGTGGCCGGCTCGACGAACATCGTGCCGCGCTCCTGCAGGTTGATCATCGCGTACGACGTCGCGGCGCCGGCCCGGTCCGAGACCAGCGAGCCGGACGGGCGGGTGCGCAGCTCGCCGAACCACGGCTCGTACCCCTCGAACACGTGGTGGGCGATACCGGTACCGCGGGTGTCGGTGAGGAACTCGGTCCGGAACCCGATCAGGCCGCGGGCCGGCACCAGGAACTCCATCCGGACCCAGCCGGTGCCGTGGTTGGTCATCTGCTCCATCCGGCCCTTGCGGACCGCGAGCAGCTGCGTCACCGTGCCGAGGTACTCCTCCGGGCAGTCGATCGTCAGCCGCTCGACCGGCTCGTGCCGCTTGCCGTCGATCTCACGGGTGACCACCTGCGGCTTGCCGACGGTCAGCTCGTAGCCCTCGCGGCGCATCTGCTCCACCAGAATGGCCAGCGCCAGCTCGCCACGGCCCTGCACCTCCCAGGCGTCCGGACGCTCGGTCGGCAGCACCTTCAGCGACACGTTGCCGACCAGCTCGCGGTCGAGCCGGTCCTTGACCAGGCGGGCGGTGACCTTGGTGCCCTTCACCCGGCCGGCCAGCGGCGAGGTGTTGGTACCGATCGTCATCGAGATGGCCGGCTCGTCCACGGTGATCAGCGGCAGCGGCTTCGGGTTGTCCGGGTCGGTCAGGGTGTCGCCGATCATGATCTCCGGGATGCCCGCGATCGCGACGATGTCGCCCGGCCCGGCCGAGTCGCCGGGGACGCGCTCGAGCGCCTCGGTGACCAGCAGTTCGGTGATCTTGACCTTCTGGATCGAGCCGTCGTGGCGGCACCAGGCCACCTGGGCGCCCTTCTTCAGCGTGCCTTCGTGCACCCGGACCAGCGCGAGCCGGCCGAGGAACGGCGAGGCGTCCAGGTTCGTCACGTGGGCCTGCAGCGGCGCGTCCTCGGTGTATTCCGGAGCCGGCACGTTGTTCAGGATCGTCTCGAACAGCGGCTCGAGGTCCTCGGAGTCCGGCATCCCGCCGTCGGCCGGCTGGGTCAGCGACGCCCGGCCGGCCCGCGCCGACGCGTACACGACCGGGAAGTCCAGGGCGGACTGGTCGGCGTCGTGGTCGAGCAGGTCGAGGAACAGCTCGTAGGTCTCGTCGACGACCTCGGAGATCCGGGCGTCGGGGCGGTCGACCTTGTTCACCACCAGGATCACCGGCATCTTGCGCGCCAGCGCCTTGCGCAGCACGAACCGGGTCTGCGGCAGCGGACCCTCGGACGCGTCGACCAGCAGCACGATCGCGTCCACCATCGACAGCCCGCGCTCGACCTCGCCGCCGAAGTCGGCGTGGCCGGGGGTGTCGATGATGTTGATCGTCATCTGCTCGCCGTTGGCCATCTTGTGCCGGACGGCGGTGTTCTTGGCGAGGATCGTGATGCCCTTCTCACGCTCCAGGTCGCCGGAGTCCATCGCCCGCTCGTCCACGTGCTGGTGGGCTCCGAAGGCGCCGGACTGCCACAGCATCGCGTCGACGAGGGTGGTCTTCCCGTGGTCGACGTGGGCCACGATCGCGACGTTGCGCAGGTCGTTACGGACAGGCATGAAGGAGCGCTCCAAGTCATCGATGGGTGTTAGGCGGTGGCTACGGCTGGTTTCACGTGCCACTCGACACAGGGCGCAGCCCTCACATCCTACCCGTCACGGATCGTGTCCCACGAATCGGGCAAGCCCTTTACATTCGTTGACTGGACGTCCAGTCTATAAGCGGCGCCTGGGGAGGGGCCGCAACAACGGGGGGTCAGCCCGGGGCGCCGGGCACGTGAATGAGGGGTTGCCCGGCGCTTCAGGCTTCGACCTTCGGAAGAGGAATTCGTGCCGCGATCGGCCACTGTCAATCAGGAACTGCGGGAACGCTCCCGCGAACGGATCCTGGCCGCGGCCCTGGAAACTTTCGCCGCGAAGGGCTACGAGGCCGCGTCGATCTCCGACGTCACGACCGCCGCGGGCGTCTCCCGCGGCCTGGTGTCGTACTACTTCGCCACCAAGGAACAACTCGCCGCCGAGTTCCTGGACCGCTGGCTGGACGGCATCGCCGGCCTGTTGTCCATCCAGGGAACTCCTGATGAACGTCTGGCCGGCATCATCGACGGCGCGCTGATGGCCGCCGCGACCACGCTGCCGATCCAGCGGCTGGCGATCACGCTGATGATGCAGCCCAGCACCCACGACGTCTTCGCCCGCGTCGAGCAGGCCAAGTCCGATCGGCTGTCCCTGGTCGAGGACGCCATCCGCGACGTCTTCGCGGCCCGCGACGCCGCCGACCCGGCGATCGAGGAGATGTTGCTCAGAGCAACCTTGGAGGGCGTGACCGTCAAGCTCGCGATCTACCGCGAGACGTTCCCGCTCGAGGACATCCGCCGCCGCCTGTACGCCGGGTACGACCTGCCCGCCCCCGCCGTACCGCTGCCGATCACGTCACCCCCGGTCGACCGCCTGCGCGCCAAATAGCCCGGCGGGTCAGGCGAAGGTCGGGGCGTGCGGCCGGACTGCGCCGACCACTGCGTCGCCGCCGGTGAGGTCGAAGTGCAGGTGGTTCGCGATCGTCTCGTTGGTGATGCCGAGACGCTGGAGGGTTGCCGCCATCACGACCTTGCGGGCGCGCGGCGTACCGTCCTCGAGCTTCAGCGCGATCCCGGTGCCGTCCGCGAGACCGACGGCGTACACGCCCTCCGCACCGGCCTTGCAGAACAGGCCGTTGACGGCCCGCATCAGCTCGGCCTCGTCACGCGTACTCCCGCTGGCGTACTCCGGGTACGCCCGGAACGCGTCGGCGATCCGGCCCTCGGGCGTGTCCGCGGCCGCGCCGGCGAACCGCCCGAAGGACCGCGCCAGGCCGGCCAGCGTCAGCGCGAAGATCGGCGCACCGCAACCGTCCACCGCGACGTGCGAGACCTGCTCGCCCGCGGTGTCCTCGATCGCGGTCCGGATCTCCTTCTGCAAGGGGTGATCCGGCGAGCGGTAGTCCTCGAGCGACCAGCCGTTGAGCTTGCTGGTCAGCAGCATCGCGGCGTGCTTGCCGGAGCAGTTCATCACGATCCGCTCCTTGCCGTGACCGCCGCGCACCCAGGCGTCCCGGGTGTCGTCGTCCAGCGGGTACGCGACCGGCGTCCGCAGTGCCGACTCCTCGAGCCCGGCCTCCGCGAGGATCTTCCGGACACCGTCCAGGTGGAACTGCTCACCGGAGTGCGACGCGCCCGCGAGCGCGAGCAGCTCGTCGGTCAGCGGCAGACCGCGGCGGAGCATGCCGAGGGCCTGCATCGGCTTGTTGGACGAGCGCGGGAACATCGGCTGGTCCACGACGCCGACGGCCCAGTCGACGGTGCCGTCGGGGTCGGTCACCACGACGGAGCCGCGGTGGTGGCCTTCGACGAAGTCGCTGCGGACGACGTTGGCCAGGAGCACAGGTTCGGTCACGGCTGAACTGTACAGGTGCAAAACGCCGTGTTGCGAATGATTCCCCTCACAAACGCGAGCGGACGTGCAGGCCGACCTCGGGGTCGACCAGGAGCTCCTGGGTTGCGGTCACCGTGGGCTGGTCCTCGGCGACGATCTCCAGCACGGCCTCTGGGTCCACATTGCGCTTGACCAGGGCGAGGGCGATCGGGCCGAGCTCGTGGTGACGGGCGGCGGAGCCGATGAAACCGGCCTGCTTGTCGCCGGCCTTGACGGCGTACCCATGCGCCGGGAGGTGGTCGACCGAACCGTCCAGGTGCAGCAGCACGAGGCGGCGCGGCGGGCGGCCGAGGTTGTGCACCCGGGCCACCGTCTCCTGGCCGCGGTAGCAGCCCTTGTTGAGATGTACGCCGACGCCGAGCCAACCGAGCTCGTTCGGGATCGCGCGCTCGTCGGTGTCCAGCCCGAAGCGCGGGTGGCCCGCCTCGATCCGCAACGCCTCATAGGCCCACACCCCGGCCGCCGGGCCCTCCAGACCAGCCAGCTCGGCCCGCGGCAGGAACACCTCGTGACCGCCGAGCGAGTCCTCGCCGCTGCGGGTCAGGTGGTCACCTTGAGCGGGGCCTGACTTCCAGATGATCGCGTAGTCGTCCGTCACATCGGTGATCTCGACGCGCGACATGAACACCATCTTCTGCAGCCACTCCACCAGCGCAGCCGCCGCACCCGGCTCCGTGTGCAACCAGAACGTCTCGCCGTCGTCCATGCCGTACATGACGTGCTCCACGTGTCCCGTCGGCGACAGCAGCAGCGCCGTCGTCGACGTCCCCGGCTTGAGACCCTCGAAGTACTGCGTGGTCAGCGCGTGCAGCCAGGTGAGCCGATCCGGGCCGGTGATCGTGACCACGTCGCGGTGCGACAGGTCGACGAACGCCTCACCGGCGACCAGGGCCCGCTGCTCGCGCAGGTCGGAGCCGTAGTGCGCCGCGACACCGGCGTCGAGTCCGTCGGCCTCGACCGCGCCGGGCCGGTCCAGTAGGGGGCTGCGCTTGCGTGACATGTCACCAGAGTACGTCGAGCGGCGTACGGCGAACGCCTCCCGTCGTGGGATGTGGACAGACCCCCTGCCCGGAGACGCTGTGAGTACGACAGGCGAAGGGAGCAGGGTGATGAACGACAAGCAGTTCCGGTTCGGTGTGGTCGGCAGTCCGACGACCGGTTCGGAGTGGATCAAGACGGTTCGGCAGGCGGCGGATCTCGGGTACTCGACCGTGCTGATGCCCGACGGGCTGCAGTTGCCGTCGCCGTTCCCGTCGCTGGCGATGGCCGCCGCGGTCGCGGACATCCGGGTCGGCACGTTCGTCGCGGCCGCTCCGTTGCGTACGCCGCGAGCCGCCGCGTGGGAGGCGCACACGCTGACCGTGCTCACCGACGGCCGGTTCGAGTTCGGCATCGGCACCGGCCGGCCGGTCGCCGAGCAGCAGACGGCCGAGCTCGGCCTGCCGTGGGGCTCGGCCAAGGAGCGCCGCGATCAGGTGCGCCAGACGCTCGACCATCTGCAGCAGCTCGACGGCGACCGCCGTACGCCGATCATGCTGGCCGCCGGTGGCCCGCGAGCGCTCGCCCTGGCGGCCGCCCGCGCCGACATCGTCTCGCTGGCGAAGGACGCGATGACGCCGCGCGCGGAGGTCGCTCAGCTGGTCCGGGACCTGCGGGAGCTGGCCGGTTCGCGGGCGGACGACATCGAGCTGGCGATGAACCTGTTCGCAGCCGGGACCCGCGAGCTGCCGCCGTGGACCAAGCGCGCGGCCGGCGTCGAGCCCGAAGTGCTGGAGGCGAGCGACTCGCTGATGATGCTGCGCGGTACGCCGCAGGAGATGGCCGACGAACTGCAGCGCCGCCGGGACGAGTTCGGCACGTCGTACATCAGCGTCAACGCGACGTACCTCGAGGACCTCGCACCCGTGGTCGAGCTGCTCAACGGTCGCTGAACAGCGCTGCCCGCCGGTCTGTGGCCCGGCGGGCAGCGCTTGGAGGGGTGGGAAAGTGGCTAGTGACCGGCCGGCGCGTCGCCGACCGGGGCGGTGAGCGGGACGTCGCCGGCGTGGGTGTCGCCGGCGGCGAAGGCGACCTCGTCGAACGGGTCCTCGCCGGCGAACACCTGGCGGGCCTGTTCCTTGTCGAACTCGCCGACCCAGTGGCCGACCAGCACGGTCGCGACCGCGTTGCCGGCGAAGTTCGTCAGCGCCCGGGCCTCGGACATGAACCGGTCGATACCGACGATCAGGCCGACGCCGTCGACCAGGTCCGGGCGGTGCGACTGCAGACCGCCGGCCAGCGTGGCCAGACCGGCTCCAGTGACGCCGGCAGCGCCCTTCGAGGCGACGATCATGAACAGCAGCAGGGAAATCTGCTGACCGATCGAGAACGGCTGATCCATCGCCTCCGCGATGAACAGCGACGCCATCGTCAGGTAGATCGCCGTACCGTCGAGGTTGAACGAGTAGCCGGTCGGGACGGTGATACCGACCACGGACCGGTCGACGCCGAGGTGTTCCATCTTCCCGATCAGCCGGGGCAGGGCGGTCTCCGACGACGAGCTGGACACGATCAGCAGGAACTCCCGGCCGAGGTAGCGCAGCAGCTGGAAGATCGACACCCCGGTGACCATCCGGAGAATGGTGCCCAGGACAACGATCACGAACAGCAGACAGGTGATGTAGAAGGCCAGCATGATCTTGCCGAGACTCACCAGGGCGTCCCAGCCGGTCGCGCCGACCACCGCGGCGATCGCGCCGAACGCGCCGATCGGCGCGGTCCACATGATCATCGACAGGATCTTGAACACCAGCCGCTGGATGTGACCGATGCCGGTCAGGATCGGCTGGCCCTTGGCGCCCATCGCCTGCAGCGCGAAGCCGACGAGCAGCGCGACCAGGACGGTCTGCAGGACCTCGCCCTCGGTCAGCGACGAGAGCAGCGACTTCGGGATGATCCCGAGGATGAATTCCGTCGTGGTCTCGTGCGCCCCGGCGGCCTGCTTCTGGCCGGCCTCGCGGAGCTTGTCGGTCAGGTTCAGTCCGGAGCCCGGCTGCACGAGGTTTCCGACCAGCAGGCCGATCGCGAGCGCGACCGTCGACATCACCAGGAAGTAGACGAGGGCGAGCCCGCCGACCTTGCCGACACTGGCGGCCTGGCGGACCGAGCCGATGCCGAGCACCAGCGTGCAGAAGATGATCGGGCTGATCAGCATCTTGATCAGGTTCACGAACCCGGTACCGAGCGGTTTCAGCTCGACCGCGAAGTCCGGGAACAGGAACCCGACACCGATGCCGAGCAGAACGGCGACGATGACGGCGATGTAGAGGAAATGGGTCCGGTCGTTGCGCACCGGAGTCGGGCGGGGTTCGGTCGGGCTCGACATGGTCGGGACTCCCTGTATCGGCCTGGCGGAGGGGTGTTCGAGTAACTGTGACGTGACGCACAGGAGAACCGCGCATTTCGTTCATATCGTTCGCCCATATCGTTCGCCGCGTCGTTCGCCGCGTGAAGTCGGGGCAGACTGTTCGCCATGAAACGTCGGCCGTGGGAGTTGCGCCGCCAGGTTCTCTGGCTGCAGACCGTCACGGTCACCGTACTGATCGCGATGGTGTGGATCGTGATGGTCAGCCGCTCCCGCGCCCAGGCGTTGCGGGACCACGCCGCGAGCGGGATCCCCGTCCCGGGCTGGTGGGAGCTGGCCCGGCTCGACCTCCGTTCGATGCTCGGTATCGCCAGTCTGATGCTCGGGGTCGCGATCGCCGGCAACGCACTCGTCACCTGGCGAGTCCGGCGAGCCACCCGCGGTGTGGGTACGCAGTCGCTGGCGCGGATGCTCGACTTCTACGAAGGCGTGCTGCACGCGGCGCGCGAGGGACTGATCCTGCTGGATCTCCACGGCCGGGTCCAGCTCGCGAACGACGAGGCGCTGACGCTGCTCGGGCTGCGCGCCGTCGATCCCGGTACGCCGCTGGAGGAGCTCAACCTCGGCGCTCCGCTCGCCGAGCTGCTCGCGACCGGGCGGACGGCGTACGACGAGCTGCACCTGGGCGCGCGCGGCGTCGTGGTCGTGAACCAGCAGCCGTCCGGGCGCGGGCGGATCGTCACGCTGCGGGACCACACCCAGCTGCAGCGGTTGCTCGGCGAGCTGGACGCCGTACGCAGCCTGGCGGAATCCCTGCAGGCACAGAACCACGAGGCGTCGAACCGGCTGCACACGGTCGTCAGCCTGATCGAGATCGGGAAGCCGGAGCGGGCCCGGGAGTTCGCGGTGTCGGAGCTGCAGTTCGCCCAGGCGATGACGGACCGCGTCGTCGGCACGGTCGGTGACCCGGTCCTCGCGTCGCTGCTGCTGGCGAAGCTGGCGCAGGCCCAGGAGCGCGGCGTCGTGCTGAGCCTCGATCTCGGGCAGGAGGCGCTGAACACCCGGCTGCCGGCGCAGGACGTCGTGACCGTCGTCGGAAACCTGCTGGACAACGCGATCGAGGCCGCGCGCGGCGGTCCGGCCCCGCGGAAGGTCGAGTTCCGGGCGGCGACCACCGCGGACGCCGTCGACCTGATCGTGACGAACACCGGCGCCGAGCTGGGATCGGTGGAGCTGGCGCACATGTTCGAGCGCGGCTGGACGACGAAGGCCGAGCCGGGGCACGGGTTGGGGCTCGTGCTGGTGCGCAGCACGGTCGAGCGGTGGCAAGGTTCACTCATGGTGGATCCGGATTCCGAGCTGGACGACGTACCGGCGCTGACCGTGCGGGTGCGGTTGCCGCGGGCGGTGGGCGCCAGTGCCTGACCTGCGGGTCCTCGTCGTCGAGGACGACCCGGTCGCCGCGGAAGCCCATCGCACGTACGTCGAACGGCTGACCGGGTTCACCTGCGTCGGAATCGCCGGTACGGCCGGGCGTGCGCTGCAGGTGCTCGCGCGCGGCGACGTCGACGTCGTACTGCTCGACATGCACCTCCCGGACGGGCACGGGCTGGACATCGTCCGCCGGATGCGGGCCCTCGGCAACCAAACGGACGTGGTCGCGGTGACGTCGGCGCGCGAGGTCGCGGCCGTGCAGGCGGCGGCGCGGATCGGCGTCGTGCAGTACGTGCTGAAGCCGTTCGCGTTCGAGACGTTGCGGGACCGGTTGACGGCGTACGCGAGGCAGCGGCGGGCCGCCGCGCTCGGCGAGGTCGTCGCGGATCAGGAGGAGGTCGACCGGTTGTTGCACCCGGCAACCGTCTCGTCGGTGCCGAAGGGCCTGGCCGGCGGCGTACTCGACCGCGTCGTCCAGCTGCTCGCGAACCGTGAAGGGTGGACCGCCGAGGAGGTCGCGACGTCGCTCGGCACGTCCCGCATCACCGCGCGGCGCTACCTCGAGCACCTGGCCGACCAGGGGCAAGCGCTGCGGACCCAGCGCTACGACGGGCGCAGCGGACGGCCGAAGGTCGAGTACTCCTGGGTGGCCGAGAGTTAGGAGCGGACGAGCGTCGCCCACAGGTGCGGCTGCAGCGCCTGGCCTTCGGCGGCCATGTCGTACGCCCAGAGGAGCTCGCCGTTGACGAGACCGTACAGCCGGTGCCCGGCGGTGACTTCCTTCGCGGTCACGGTGCGGGCCACGACATCGGTCTGCAGCTCGATCTTCGCGCCGTCGATGTCGCCGTACCAAATCTCGGCGATACCGGTCGGGTGCGCGAGGATGACCTCGACCTTGTTGTCCGGCTGCGGCCGCCAGAATCCGGTCTCGACCGCGAGCGGGCGCTCCTTGGTGCCGTCCTCGCCGACCACGAACGTCTGGCTCACATAGTGCAGGTACGGCTTGCCGTTGTGGGTGAAGTCGATCTGCTGCCCGAACTCGAACTTCTCGATCGTCGGGTAGTCACCGTGCCCGCGGCCCTCCCAGCGGCCGAGCAGCCACGCGAGCGGGATCAGGTCCGGGTGCAGGTCCTGCGGGATCTCGAACGGCATGCGATCACTCAGTTCGCACTGCGGCCGCGGTACAGCCGGTAGACGACGAACGCCGAGAACCAGCCCATGAACACACAGACCAGGACCAGCAACGTGGTGAAGACGACATGCAGCACGCTGGTCAGTCTAGAGGATGCGTACGCCGGTCCTCGCCCGCCTCCACGGTGACATCCCGCACGCCCGTCTCGGCTACCGTGGCGTGATGCCCCGCACGCTGGTGATCAAACTGACCGCAGGCGCCGAGGAACCCGAACGCGCCAACCAGGCCTTCACCGTCGCCGCCACCGCTGTCGCGTCCGGCGCCACAGTCTCCCTGTGGCTGACCGGCGAGGCCGTCTGGTTCGCCGTCCCCGGCCGCGCCGAAACCGTCGAACTCCCCCACGCCGCGCCGCTCACCGACCTCCTGGCCGCAGTCCTGGAAGGCGGCCAACTCACGGTCTGCACCCAATGCGCCAAACGCCGCTCCCTCACCGAAGCCGACCTACACCCCGGCACCCGAATCGCCGGCGCCCCCGCCTTCACCGAAGAAATCCTGACGGACAACACCCAAGCAATCGTCTACTAGCCTCACCATGCCTTGGTGAGGGCGTGGGCGGGGTAGGCGTGCAGCCCGACACATAGGCTGCCGGCTCGGATCGGCGTACGCATGTGGCGCCCGGCGGCCGGGCGGTGGTCCGGGCGCCTGAGGCAGACGTCCAGCACCCGACGTGCCCACGGGCGACAGCAGGCCGACACACACGCCGCCAGCTCAAGTCGGCGTACGCACGTGGCGCCCGGCACCCCGGGTCGGGGCCCGGTGTACGCAGGTGACGCGCAGGCGCGCACCGCGGCGGCGCATACGTCGCGGCCGCGCCCCGACCGACGCGCGTGCCCGGCAGAGGGCGCGGCAGCAGGCCACCAACCGGCGCAGTGGCCAACGGATGGTACGGGCCAGTCAGCCGGTGGCGACCTACACCCGCGGCACAGCACACAGCACCCGCCACGGGCCCCCGACGTACGCCGAAGTGCAGGCGGCGGACGTCGGAGGCAGGCGGCGTACGGCGGCGGCAGGTGAACCGCGGCGGCGCACATGTCGCCTCGCCCGGCGCACAACGGAGTCGCTCAACTGGCGGACGGCGCGGCCGGCTGCCACCCGGCGCAAGTGGCCGACGGGTGGTACGGGTTGGTCAGCCGACGACGGCGTACACACGCGGCACACGCACCCGCCACAGGCACGCGGCGTACGGCGGAGGCGGGCGGACAGCTCGGGGCACATGTCGTCTCGCACGCCGCCCGACCGAAGCGCTTGGCCAGCGGACATCGTGGCCGCGTGCCACCACCCCACCCGAGGCCAACGGGCGGTACGGAGTAAATCAGTCAGGCATGGCGTACGCACTCGCCGCACATACTCGGCGGAGGCAGGCGGGAGGCTGGATGGTGCCTCGCCTTGCACCCCGCCGAGGCGCATGACCGCGGGCGGCGTGGCCGCGTGCCACCCGCCGGGCCGAGAGGCCAACGGGTGGTACGGGGCACGCACGCGGCACAGCACTGGTCATAGGCGCCCGGCGTACGGCGGCAGCAGGCGCGGGTGGCGCGCAGGTGCCGGCGTGTGCGGGTGGCCGCGCCGGTGCCGATTGTGGGCGGGCAGTAGGCGCGGGGCGATGGCTGAAGCGGCGGCTGGCGTTCGTGGGCGCTCAGCTGGTGGGCCCGGCGCACCTGGGGTGGGGGCGCCAGGCGGGGTGGGTTAGCGGCTGCGGCCGCCGTCGTCGCCCCGGCCTCGGTCGCCGCGGGTGCGGTCTTGGTCGCGTTGGGCGGCGGGGGTGCCGGGGCGTTCGGTGGTGGCTACGTTGCCGCCTTCGACCTTTACTGCGCTGAGGGGCTTTTGGTCCTGCCTGATGTGGTCGAGCTGGGCGCGCTCGTCGGGCGGGAGTTGTTGGCCGGGGCCGCTCTTCGGCTGGTTTGTCTGGCGGGCTTCGGCGATCGCCGGGTCTTCCGGCGGGCGCCATTGGGAGCCCTGTACCTCGCTTGTTTGACGGCCGTCGCTTTGAGCACCCGGGCTCTGGCCGTCCTGCCCGTCCTGGCCGAGGCCGGCGGTCTCGTCGACCGCGGACTGGGAGGCGTTCGCGAGCTGCTGTGTGTCGGGGCCCTTCGCCTGTGGGACCTGGTCGGTTCCCTGTTCACGGCCCTGCACCTGCTGCGTCTGTGTGTCAGCCTGCGGCGCCTCGACCTCGCCAGCCTGCACCTGCTGCCCGTTCAACTGCTGGCCGTTCAGCTGCTGGCCATTCAACTGCTGCCCGTCCACCTGCGGAGCCTCAACCTGCTGGGCGTCGACCTGCTGGCCGTTCAACTGCTGGCCGTTGAGCTGCTGACCGTCCTGCCCGAGGTCGGTGCCGTCTTGCTCGAGGTCGGCGCCGTCCTGGTTCAGGTCGGTGCCTTCACGGCCGGTTTCCTCGGCGACGTATGGGTTGACGCCGTCCTGCTCCGCGCTGACGTCCGAGTCCGCGTCGAGGGTGGCGTCTTGCTGCTGATCGTCCTGCGCGAGGTCGGTCTCCTGCGCGCGGTCGGTCGCGTCGAGGGCGCCTTCCTCGGCCACGTACGGGCTGACGCCTTCCTGCTCCGCGCTGACGTCCGTGTCCGGACCGGTGTCCGCGTCGAGGGCGGCGTCCTGCTGCAGATCATCCTGCGCGAGGTCGGTCTCCTGCGCGCGGTCGGTCCCGTCGAGGGCGCCTTCCTCGGCCACGTACGGGCTGACGCCGTCCTGCTCCGCGCTGACGTCGGTGTCCTGACCGGTGTCCGCGTCGAGGGTCGCGTCCTGCTGCAGATCGTCCTGCGCGAGGTCGGTCTCCTGCGTCCGGTCGGTCGCATCGAGGGCGCCTTCCTCGGCCACGTACGGGCTGACGCCGTCCTGCTCCGCGCTGACGTCCGTGTCCTGGCCGGTGTCCGCGTCGATCGACGGGTCGTCCAGTGCGTTGTCGGCTTCCGCGTCGCGGTCTTCGTCCAGGTGGTCGCCGATCTCGTCGGCTGCGATCGTGGCGCCGGCTGCCGCGCCGGCTGCGGTGGCGGGGTCGATGCCGTCCTCGCGGTCGCGCTGCTGACCGTCCTGCTCCTCGCGCCTGCGGCGGTCCTCGTCGGCCTGCTCCCGCTCGTCCTCGCGGCGCTCGACGGCGTCGTCGACGCCGTCTCCGTCGCGGTCGTGTGCGTCGTCGTTGTCCCGGTCGACCTCGTCGCGGCGCTCGGTCGCGTCGTCGCGGTGGTCCCGGTCGAGGTCGGTGCGGTTCTCGACCCGGTCGTCGATCCCGTCCCGGTCGCGGTCGTTGTTGAGATCCGTGTCCTGCTGCTGGCGCTCCCGCTCGAGCTCGCCCTCCAGCTCGCGGTTCTGTCGCTCGAGATCGTCGACCTGCTGCTCCGCCCGCTCGGCTTCGCGCTCGAGCTCGGCGGTCCGGTCCCGGGCGTCGTCACGTTCGCGGTCAGGGCCCCAGCGGTCCTGGTTGAGCCCGCGCTCGATCGCGGAGCGACGCCGCTGCCCCTTGGTCAGCAACCGCCAGATCTGCTGCCCGCGGACCCGAGCGGTCCGGACGAACTTCCGGAGCTCGGTGACCATGATCCGGAGCAGGTCATCGGCGTCGACTTCCTCAGCCATCAGGCCACCTCGTTGGCATAGACGGAGTACCCGAAGCCGGCGGCGGTGTCGTCCGGTCCCGGCTGGGATGCGTACAGGTGGAACTCGGCGCCCGGCCGGAGCCAGACCGCCAGGTGCCGGCGGCGGCCGCGCCACTCCGGCGGGATGCGCAGGTCGTCACCCGGCCCGACATACACCGGTGGCCCCCAGTAGCGGCGCGCGAGCTCGAGCTGGATCGGCCAGTGCGCGTCGAGACCTTCCTCGGCGAGCTGCAGCTCCGACGCACCGATCTCGTACGCCGACCAGCCGCTCCGCGGGCTCTCCGGCAGGACCGCGTCGGGCAGCACGAGCATCACCGTCTCGCGCTGGGTGACCAGCCCCCAGGTGTACCGGTCCGGGTCGATGTTGCCCGGCGCCCACGGACGCCAGCCGGTGGCGGTGGTGACGCGGTTGACCAGGGCACGGATCGCGTCCATCCCCGTGGCCGGCGGTCCCCAGATCGGTCGCCAGTCGACGACCTCGGCCAGATCCGCCATCGCCCGCTCGTCATCGTCGGACGACCGCTCCTGCGTCTTCACGCCGCCACTCTCCTTCCGTCAAGTTTGCCCAGAGTATGCCCCGATCGGTGCCACCGGCCGACGTACAGACGCAGACCTGTGGATAACTGGTTCCGACGCCGCCGTTCGCGAGCAGTAACCGATGAACGCCGCCCGCACGGCTCCGGCTGCGTTGTAGTGGAATCATGAAGCTTCCGGTACCACCGACGGAGAAGTCGTTCGCGTCGCCGCTGCACCATCCGCGGGTGGCGACCGTCATCGGCCGCTGGCTCGGGACCGCCGTGGCGGTCTGTTTCCTGACCGGGCTCTACAGCCACTTCCTGCAGGACACACCGTGCTGGCTGCCGATCCCCAGCCGTCCCGCAAACCTGTACCGCGTGACGCAGGGCCTGCACGTACTCAGCGGCATCGTCGCCGTCCCGCTGCTACTGGCAAAGCTGTGGACGGTCTATCCGAAGCTGTTCGCGAAGTTCGACCCGAAGGCGATCCGCCCGGCGATCGAGCGGCTGTCGATCCTGGTGCTGGTCTCCTCGATGGCACTTGAACTCTTCATCGGGTTCGTCAACACGCTGCAGTGGTACCCCTGGCCGTTCCCGTTCCGGCAGACGCACTATGCGCTCGCGTGGATCATCGTCGGCGCACTCCTCGTCCATCTGGCCGTGAAGCTCCCGCTGATCCGCGCGAACTGGCGCCGTACGCCGGAACCCGCGCCTGAGTCACTGCCCGCCGAAACGACCGGCCTGACCCGCCGCGGCCTGTTCCGTACGGTCGCCGGCGCGGCCACGCTCGTCGGCATCGCCTCGGTCGGCCAGTCTGCACCGGCGTTCGGCCCTGTCGCCGTCCTCGCGCCGCGCAAGCCGAACGTCGGTCCGCAGGGTCTGCCGGTGAACCGTACGGCGGAAGCGGCCGGAGTGACCGGGATCGACGCGGACTGGCGGTTCACGATCGTGGGCCCACGGCAACTGTCCTACACGCTCGAGGAACTGCGCGCGCTGCCGCAGAACCGCTCGGACCTGCCGATCGCGTGCGTCGAGGGCTGGAGTCAGGGCGCGCGATGGGAGGGCGTACGGATGCGCGACCTGCTCGCGGCCGCCGGCGCCGCGCCGAGCTCGAGAGTGCGAGTCGTGTCGATGGAGAAGGGCGGCTTCTATGCGACCAGTGAAGTGCCGGAGGAGTTCGCCGCTGACCCGCTGACGTTGCTGGCGTTACGACTCAACGGTGCCGAGCTCGCGCTTGACCACGGGTTTCCGGCGCGGATCATCGCGCCGAATCGGCCCGGGGTGTTGCAGACCAAGTGGGTGCATTCACTGGAGGTCATGACATGAGGTTGCGCATCGGATTGCTGGCTGCCGGCGCGGTGACGGTCCTGTGGGGTGTTTGGGAGTTGATCAGGGCCGTGGACCTTCCAGCTCTGGTGCGGTTGCCGCTCTGGCTGGGCGGAGCCGTGGTGGCAGACGACTTCGTGATCGTGCCACTGGCAGTCGGAATCGGCTGGCTGGTGACTCGCTGGTCCGCGGGGCCTGGGCGGCACCGTACGGTCGGCGTGGTGCGGACGACCTTGTTGTACGTCGGAATCACCAGCCTGATCGCCCTGCCGTTGCTGTTACGACAGGGCACGGGCGCGAATCCGACCGTCCTCCCCCGCGACTATCTGCGCGACTGGTTATTGCTGGAAGCAACGATCGTCGCGGTCGGCTACCTCTGCTTGATGTTCAGGAGGTCGCGGGCCTCGTCCGGTGACATCGGCGGCCGCTGAGCCAGGGTCGCCAGCGCGGCCGCGCGCTCGACCAGCTCGGCGTTGTGCGTGACCGGGTGCCCCTTCGCCAGCGTCAGCGTGTCCTCCATGCCGACACGGAGGTTGCCGCCCTTCGACAGCGCGGCCAGCGCGACCGTCAGCGACGTACGGCCGATGCCGGTGGCGGACCAGGACGTGACCGCGCCCGGCAGTGCGTTGACGGCCGCCACGAGCGCGTCCGTCGTACCGGGCATGCCGCCGGGGACACCCATCACCAGGTCGCAGTGCACGCGGCCGCCGTACGGCAGGCCGTACTTGTCCAGCAGCCGGTGCAGCGCGGCGACGTGGCCGAGGTCGAACAGCTCGAACTCCGGGACGACCTCCCGCTCCTGGGTGAGCTGGAAGAGCTGCGTGACGAACGGCCACGGGTTCATGAACACGTCGTCGCCGAAGTTGACCGTGCCCATCGTGAGCGAGCAGGAGTCCGGGGCGGCGTCGAGCACCCGGAGACGGTCCTCGTACGGATCGGTGACCGCGCCGCCGGTGGACAGCTGGACGATCAGCGCGGTGTTCTCACGGACGGCGGCGACCGTGTCGGTCAGCCGGCCGAGATCCAGCGTCGGCCGGTGCTCGCCGTCCCGGATGTGGATGTGGATCATCGCCGCTCCCGCGGCCTCGCAGCGCTTCGCGGTCTCGACCAGCTCGTCGAGCGTGGTCGGCAACGCCGGGCAGTCCGCCTTCGCGGTCTCGGCACCGGTGGGAGCAACAGTGATCAGAGTCGACGCCATGGACGAATCCTGCCAGATCGGGTCTCGAAACGGATATTTGCCGGTTGAAGGGTCCGATGACCGGACGATCTCCGGCAGGAGAAGATGTCGCCATGAGAGCCGTAGTACAGCGAGTCAGCCGGGCGTCGGTCACCGTGGACGGCGAGGTGGTCGGGGCGATCGAGGGGCCCGGGCTGGTGGTCCTGCTCGGTGTCACCCATGACGACACCCCCGAGAAGGCCGCCGCGCTGGCCACCAAGATCTGGACCCTCCGGATCCTCCACGACGAACGCTCCGCGGCCGATGAGCAGGCCCCGATCCTGGCCGTCAGCCAGTTCACCCTGTACGCCGACACACGCAAGGGCCGCCGCCCCTCCTGGAGCGCCGCCGCCCCCGGCCCGGTCTCCGAGCCGCTCTACGACTCGTTCTGCGGCGCGCTGGAAGCCCTCGGCGCCAAGGTGGAGCGCGGCGTCTTCGGCGCGGACATGCAGGTCACGCTGACCAACGACGGCCCGGTCACGCTCATCCTGGACGCATAACAGAGCCGGCCCCCGGATCCGTGCGGGATCCGGGGGCCGGGATTCTGGGTCGGTGAGGTTCGACTCAGACCATGTCTGCTGAGATCAGCCGACGACACCGGCGGCCGAGTGGCCGACGACGACCTTGGTGTTGAGGCCCTGGACCTCGACGACCAGCGCGTTCACCGAGATGTAGCGCTTCTGCCGCATGACCTGGTTGAAGGTCAGCCGCGCGATGCCCGGGATCTCCAGCGTCTTGTTCTCGCCGGTCGGGACAGCGTAGGTCTTGCCGCCGACCTTGATCGAGGCGATCGTCGAGGACGAGCTCACGCCGGCCGTGCCGTCCTTGGTCTTCCACGCCGACGCCGAGGACTCGATGGCGCCGATGGACAGCGTGCCGACCTTCACGCCCGCAACGTGCGAGGTGAAGTTGATGTAGGACTTGCCCTCGCCGATGGCGCCGTTCTTGGTGGTGTAGACACCGCCGACGTAGGCGACCTTCGGGATGTTCAGCTCGCCGACCGCGACCCGGACCGTCTTGCCCTCGGTGCCCTGGCAGGTGGTCTGAAGCGACGTGGCGTCGGAGACGACCAGCTTGTCGGCCGTGGCCTTGGTGCCGTAGGCGTCACCGATGACCAGCGCGGTCGCCGGCTTCGAGATCTCCGCGCGGGTCTTCAGCACCGCGACGTCGACGCCCTGCGGGATGTACTGGTTCTTCACCGTCGCGTGCAGCACGACCGCCTGTGCGTACGAGTAGATGCCGGACGCGGTCTTCACGCCGCCGACACGGTTCAGAACGATGTAGCCCAGGCCCGGGACCGCGACCTTGGTGTTCGGCTTCGGGTTCAGCAGCGACGGCACCGAGATCGCGCCGATCCGCACGCCCGCGAAGGTGGTGCTGCCGGTGTAGGACAGCTGGCCCTTCGAGTACTTCGACGTGGTGGTGGTCTTCACGCCGGTCAGCGTGAGCAGGCTGCCGACGCGGATGTCGGCGGCCACCGCGGTGCTGGTGACGCCGGTACCGCTGGCGTTGTTGAAGCCGTGCGTGTCGGTCTTCACCGAGCGCGCGATCGCCTGCCCGTTCACGTTCGCCGCGGCGATGTCGTTCTTGTCAGCCTTGTTGGCGTCCGTGGTGCAACCGAACTTGCTGATCACCTGCGGGCCACTGTTCGCCAGCCCGGATTGAACATCGGTCCCGTACGAGTAGCCGCTGTAGCCGAAAACCGGCGAGGCGGACGCGGAACCCGAGGTCAGCGCGATCGTAGAAGCCACGCCGACAACCGCCGCAACTCCGACGGCAGCGAGCTTCTTGTATCCGATGCGGGGTCGCATTGACCCCTCCTCCCTGAGTGATGACGTGACCCGCAGCGCGGGTCAGGACACAGACACAACTCAGCCGATTGCGGTAGGTGACGAGCCGACCCCGCTCCGAGACCAAACCGTTACCTTGCCGCTCGCTCCACGAGATTTCCCGGCCACAGCCGTAACTCGGCTGCGATGACCGAAACCCCTTGTCGTATGAGCGATTCCGGACATGCCGAAGGGCCCGGACGCGCAAGGTCCGGGCCCCTCGGTGCTTACTTCAGGGTGGGCCACCTCGGGTGGTGGTGGCACCTTCAGTAACGAACGACTGCTCAGACGGTGACGGCCACTTCCGCAACCTCGCCGTACTGCGCGACGACCTGACGGTCGACCGGGTCGGCCTTCGGGGCCAGCGTGCGCAGCGTCCAGCTGCCCGGCGCCGCGAAGAACCGGAAGTGCCCGGTCGCCGAGGTCGGCACCTCGGCGGTGAACTCACCGGTGGAGTCCAGCAGCCGTACGTACGCGCCGCCGACCGGCTCCTCGCCGCGCAGCACCTGGCCCTGGATCACGGCTTCCTTGTCGACGTCCACGCCCTTGAGGTCGAGGCCGCCCTGCTTAGCTCCGCACATGTGTCACGCCTTTCCGGGCTCGTCGCCGAGGGCAACGGGTACGCCGACCAGCGAACCCCACTCGGTCCAGGATCCGTCGTAGTTCTTCACGTTCGCCTGGCCGAGGATCTCGTGCAGCACGAACCAGGTGTGCGCCGAGCGCTCGCCGATCCGGCAGTACGCGATGGTGTCCTTGCCGAAGTCCACGCCGGCGTCGGCGTACAGCTGCTTCAGCTCGTCGTCGGCGCGGAACGTGCCGTCGTCGTTGGCCGCCTTGCTCCACGGGATGCTGGCCGCGGTCGGGATGTGGCCCGCACGCTGCGCCTGCTCCTGCGGCAGGTGGGCCGGGGCGAGCAGCCGGCCGGCGTACTCGTCGGGGCTGCGCACGTCGACCAGGTTCTTCACGCCGATGGCGTCCTTGACCTCGTCGCGGAAGGCGCGGATCTCCAGGTTCTGCGGCTGCGCCGTGTACTGGGTGGCCTCACGCTTGACGACCTCGTCGGTCAGCTCACGGCTGTCGAGCTCCCAGCGCTTGCGGCCACCGTCGAGCAGGCGGACGTCACCGTGGCCGTAGAGCTTGAAGTACCAGTACGCGTACGCCGCGAACCAGTTGTTGTTGCCGCCGTACAGCACGACCGTGTCCTCGTTCTTGACACCACGGTCGGACAACAGCGCCTCGAACTGCTCCTTGCTGACGAAGTCGCGCCGGACCGGGTCCTGCAGGTCGTCCTGCCAGTCGATCTTGATCGCGCCGGCGATGTGGCCGGCGTCGTACGCCGAGACGTCTTCGTCGACCTCGATCAGGACAACGCCGTCGTCGTTCTTGTGCTCCTCGACCCAGTCGGCCGAGACGAGCGCGGATTCCCTGCTCATGTGTGCTGCCTCTTCTCAGTTGGTAGCGGTGGTTGGCGTACGAATGCGATGGATCAGCAGATAGGCCTCGCAACCGAGGCAGAGCCCGACGGCCGCGTTCACGAACGCGGCGACCAGGGCGAATCCGGTGGCGACCACGCCCAGAACGGTGGCGCCGGTCAGGAACCCGACCAGGCCGACGACCGCGAAGACGAGGCCGACCAACTGGGCGAACCGCGGCGGCGCCGCGTTCTCCAGCTCCTTCGGCGGCCCCAGCCGGGGCCGGACCAGCCGCTTGAACAGCAGCCCGTACGGCGACGCGCCGACGCCGAAGGCGACCGACACCGCGAACACGACGGCCTGCACCGCCAGCGGCCAGGGGTTGTTCAGGACGAGCGTCAGCGCCAGGACGACGGTGGTCACACCCGCGGCGAACCGGAGCCCGCGCGGATCCACCTTGGCTGTCTTTTCGGACATGACGACTCCCGGAGGAGAGGGATGTCGAGCCGGAACCCGCCCGGGTACGCGGGAGGCGACGTACGCGGAACCGTGCTCAGCGACCGGTTCCGCAGCGCTCGGGACGCCGCCTGGTCAGCGGCGTCGACACAGCGACGAGCGCACGCGGCAGTTGTCCACCGCGCGCCGCTTCGTCAGCCAAGTCGTGTAAACCACGCATTGAGACTACGGAACCCGGGCGGACCCACCACCCGTGGTCCCATCACATGAGACAACTGATCAAATCGTGGACGGCCCGTGCGTCAGACCCTGACCACCTGAGTGCCGGCGACCTTGTCGTGCAGCGCCTGCTTCTTGTCGTCCCAGAGCGGCCAGAGGTAGTTGAGCAGGATGGCCAGCGAGGCGAAGATGCCGAAGACCGGGATCGATCCGGCGAGGTACAGGACCAGGTCGAAACCGCAGCGCTTCGCCGCGGCGCCGCGCGGCGGCGGGCCCGGGACGTCCCGCAGCCGGACCGCGATCCCGGTCGCCATCTTGCCCGGCGTACGGCCCTTCGTGACGAGGAACAGGTAGTCGTACACGAAGAAGACCAGATACCCGATCACCGAGGCCGGGATGGCGTACTTGAACACCTCGGGCGGCATCGCGACCGGCGTCGTACTGCCTGCCCGCGCGGCGTCCATCACGTCCTCCAGCCAAGAGGTCATCACCTGGCTGGACTGGTAGTAGAAGTATCCGGTCAGCGGCAAGGCGATGAACCAGGCGATGATCGAGTCGAGGATGAGCGCGAAGACACGCCGCCACCAGCCCGACAGCAGCTGGCCGTCCGGCGTGGTGCCGGAGCTCTGTCCCTGGTACCCGAAGCCCGAGTCGGCCTGGGGGTACGCCGGGTAACCGCCCTGCTGCGGGACTCGCTGGCCGTACTGCGGAGCCGGCTCGGCCTGCTGGCCGTACACCTGGCCGTGCTCAGCGCGCTGACCGTACTGCGGGGCGTCGGCGGTCCTCGACTGACCGAACTGGCCCTGGTACGGCGCTGGGCCCTCCTGCGGCCGGCGCTGATCCGTCCAGGCGCTGCCGTCCCAGTACCGCTCCTGGTTCGGGTCCTCGGGGTCGTTGTACCAGCCTGCTGATTGAGAGCTCACCGGGAGAGTCTTGCCTACCCGCAGGTCCATTGGCCATCCGGTAGCGACTACCGGACGCGGTCAGCTGGGCTGGCGGTCGATCGCGACGGCCAGCGCGGCGATCACGTCAGGCTTCCGGGGAGCCCCGCTGGCGCGCTTCACCACCGCTCCGGTGCTGTCCAGCACCAGGGTGGTCGGCGTACGCAGGATGTCCAGACGGCGTACCAGATCGAGGTGCGCCTCGGCGTCCAGCTCGACGTGGCGCACGCCGTCGACCATGCCTTCCACCTCGGCCAGTGTCCGCCGGGTGACCCGGCACGGCGCGCAGAACGCCGACGAGAACTGCAGCAGCGTCGCCCGCTCGCCCAGCTCCGCGCCCAGCTCCGCAGCCGTCACCCGCTCCACGTCGACCTCGTTCTTCCCGCGAAACCGCCCGTCGACCCAGGCCTTGAGCACGCTCAGCGCCACGCCGGCTACGACCGCCGCGACGAGTACCCACAGGCCCAGGCTCACAGTTACCCACGGTACGACGCGCCGTTCACGATTCAACTGCCCGTTTCACGTGCTGAGAAGCACCTGCGGGTCCACAGCGAGGCGGTGGCTCGACCGGCCGGTCGGCCAGGGCAGGCAGTCGTCGCCGTCACCCGGGTACCGCGGGACCACGTGCAGGTGCAGGTGGTCGACGCTGCGGCCGGACCCGGGCCCGCTCGCGTTCAGCAGGCAGACACCGGTTGCGCCGAGCCTCTCCACCATCCGCTGCGCGATGCGCTGGGCCAGGTCCATCACCTGAGTCAGGTCATCCGGCTTGGCGTCCAGCAACCCCGCGCCGGTGTGACGGCGGGGCACGACCAGCGCGTGCCCCGGAGCGATCTCTTCACTCGGCAACGGGAGGAACGCGACCGCCACGTCCTCCTTGGCGATCCAGCGGGCCGAGTCGGCGGAGATCAGACCGCAGAAGACGCAGGCATCCATCTGTCGATTCTCCTCTTGTCGGGCATGACCCGCGATCCCACGCCGTCGCGAGCAGGTGCTCGGTGCGGTGCATCGGCGTGCGGGGGCGAAGGTCTCGATGCGGAGCATCGTGGCCTTTGCACCCGTGCGGCGAGGTGCCGTGCCGAGTGCCGCGCAGTAGGCGTGGGGTCGCGGGTCATGCCCTAATAGGTCCTGTGGAGAGCGGAGTGACAGTGCGGTCCGGGTTGGTGATTCCCGAGGCCGAGCTGGCGTGGCGGTTCTCCCGGTCGAGCGGACCGGGCGGGCAGTCGGTGAACACCACGGACAGCCGGGTCGAGCTCAGCTTCGACGTCGCGGGGACGTCGGCGTTGAGCGACGTACTGAAGGCCCGGGCGCTCGAGCGGCTGGGGTCGCGGCTGGTCGACGGTGTGCTCACGATCGCCGCGTCGGAGTACAAGTCGCAGTGGCGCAACCGGGAGGCGGCGCGGGAACGGCTGGCCGTCGTGGTCCGCGAAGCGATCGCTCCGCCGCCCCGGAAACGACGCCCGACGAAGCCGAGCAAGGCATCCGTAAGGCGCCGGCTGGACGACAAGAAGCGCCGCGGCGAGACCAAGCGCCTGCGCGGCCGCCCGAACGACTAGCGCGGCCCCTTCGCTGGATAGGCTTCCGCCGTGCAGGAAACGGGGAGCGGGGGATCTGAGCAGCATGAGCCGGAGGAGCTTCCGGAGTTCCAGGACCTCAAGGTGCGCGGGCGTTCGCTGCGGACCTGGGGGCTCAGCGCCGGCGCCGTCCTGCTGGCGATCTCGGCGGCCTTCGGCGGACTGAAGAAAGCCGGCGACGAGACTCCGCAGGTGGACGCCGGAACCGCGATCGACGCCGGCCAGTTCGAGGTGACGATCCAGCGGGTGGTCACCGTGAAGGACCTGAAGCCGCTGTTCACCCCGGACGACGGCGGCGCCCTGATCGGCGTCGTGACCAAGCTGAAGGTGACCGACGACACCGGCACCACGCCTCCGCCGGACCTGATCCGCCTGATCGGCGTCCCCGGCGTGAAGGACACCGACCCGCCGCTCGGCACCACCAACCTCCGCGACGCCACGATGAACCCGGTGCTCACGCCGGACGCCGCCGAGGACGTCGCGTACGTCTGGAAGCTGCCGAACGCGAACCAGCTTCCGACCGAGATCAAGCTGACCGTGCAGGGCTACCAGCACGAGGACGAGTCGATCCTGGACCACCACGAGAAGTGGCTGCCGGACGCGATCGTCGCGGACAGCACCGTCACGGTGAAGGACAACACCAAGTGAGCCGGCGGAAACTGCTGAACGCCGGCCTCACGCTCGCCGTCCTGGTCGCGATCGTGGGTCTGTACCGGCTCACCCCGACGCAGAAGGACATCCAGGACCCGACCGGGGTGAAAGGCATCCCCGGGCGGGTGGTGCACACGCCGCGGTTCGACCTGACCGTCGACGACGTCCGGGCCGGCAAGAAACTCCGGATCCCGCGCTCGACGCCGGACCGCGACTCGCTGACCGCCTTCGTGGTCGTCGACGCCACCGTCACGGCCAACCGGGAGCCGATGCACATCTTCGACGTCCGGATCCGCTCCGCCGACGGCGTCACGTACCTCGGCGCCAACCGCAGCGGCCTGGACCAGGTCGACCTGACCGGAACCGAGTTCGCGCCGGACATCCCGGTCCGCGGCTCGTTCGTGATCGAGATGCCGGCCGACAAGGTGCCCGGGGCAACGTTGCTGGTGATGGAGAAGTCGATGCTGAACGACCTCGAGCCGCAGGTCACCGTGCCGCTCGGCGACGACGCTCCCGCGGTGGAGGACGTCGTGTCCCTGACCGCTGCGAGCGACACGTGACCGGCGCCCGGCGGGCCCGGCGCGGGTGGTTCCGCAGGAACACCGTCGCGCTCGCGACCCTGGTGGTGGCGATCCCGCTGGCCGGGTGGTGGACGACGCGCAGCGACTACAAGTCCTGGTACGACGACGAGCCCCGCGACGCCGTCGACGTGGCGGCCGGCGGTACGTCGTACAACGGCGCGACCTGGTACGCCGCGAGCGTCGAGGAGAGCCCGCGACCGTCGCGTGCCGGTTCCGATCAGGACGAGTTGCCCGACGGGACGACGCGGATCCGGGTGTACTTCCGGCTGCAGGTCGACAACCTGTCCGCGCTCGACGGGCTCGGCGGATGCCGTATGCACCTCCGCGCGCCCGACGGCCGGATCTGGGACGAGACCCAACTCGCGGACGACTACCAGGACCGTCCGACCGGCTGCACGGGCGGCAGCGACGACCAGCCGTCGAGTTGGCGTGGCGCCGCGGCGCCGTACTACCTGAAGCCGGTGGCCGGGAAGCCGTTCGAGACGGTGGCGGTGTTCGTCGTACCGTCGTCGGTCGCCGGCAGTGTGCAGCCGACGGTCACCTGGGCTACGAAGCTCCCTCAGTACCTGGCATTCCCGAGGTAGCCGCGCTGAGGTCGGTCACGCCGTGGTCACCGGCCGGCTGCTCATGGACCGCCCGGGTCCGCGGGGTCAGGTAGCCGGCCAGGCCGCCGATCATCCGGTCGTACGCCGCGGCGAGCAGGCTGACCTGCAGCATGATCTTCAGGCCGTCGGTGACCAGGTTCAGCGGCTCGTCGATGACCTGCCAGAACTGGAGCGTGTGCGGCCCGAGGACCCACACCTTCAGGGCGATCCACACGGCACTCGCGGCGAACGTGACGACCGCCCAGGCCAGGAAGTACCCGAGCATCGGCCGCAGACCGGAGCGGACCACCAGCCGGAACGCCTCCACGACAGGCGTCCAACGGTCCTTCCAGTCCGACACCACCGAGTTCCCGGCGACGCGGACGATGCGCGGCGTCTGCTGCCAGCGATGGGTGATGCGGTCGAACCGCCAACGCGGCTTGTCGAGCTTCTGCACGACACGGCCGTAGATCACCGCGGTCATCGTGATCCACATCAGCGGGAGCACGGCCGCGTCCCAGAGGTCGGCGATGCCGGCGGCAACGAACCCGGTGACGGTGTCCCACACCGCACGGACCTGGTCGACGCCGAGCACGTGGTCGAGCACCCACGTGTACCCGTCGTGCAGCCATTGCCAGACCTGGCGTTCCTTCAGCCAGGTCTTCGGTGACGGGATATACGAGGACGCCTGGTAGATGACCACGAAGATCCACAGCGCCTCCAGGTAGGTGACGAACAGCTTGCGGACCGGGCCTTCCTCGTCCTTCTTCCACTTCTTGAACACGAACCGGAGCAGGTAGGCCGTGACGCCGAGCCCGATGAACAGCCAGGTGGACAGCGACTGCAGGCCCGTGGACTGCGGCGCCACCGTGCCACCGGTCAGCACCGTCGCCGCCGTCTCGTTCACCTTGTGGACGGCCAGCTGGTACTCGTAGTCGAGCGCCTCGGTCTGCAGGAACTTGTACGCCGCGTAGAACGCCAGGAACGGCAGCAGCGCCGCCGCGATCGCGTCGAGCAGATGGTTCTCACGGCCTGGTTCTACACCGTCTGGGGCGAGCACACCCTCGGCCACCGCGCGGCGGTGGAACGGGAGCTCGCCGCGCAGGACCAGGAACATCGTCACGTACATCGCGAGCGAGACCACGACAAGCAGCGCCAGCACGGCGATGCCGGCTGCCTGCGCCTTGGCACCCGCCTCGACCGCCACCCATTGCAGGCCCCGGTGCGCCAACTGCGCCACCAGGAACACCGCAAGCAGGCGCGGCCAAGCCTTCCCGAACAGAACCCCCGCCCGCCCCACCGTAGTGAGCAACGTCCCCGACTCCATCGCCACGGCAAAGAATCTACCTCCCAACAAGTCCTCACCACCCCTCCGCCGGCCTACCGATCAGCCGCCAGTCGGAGGCGGGGTCAGCCGCCGGTCGGGGCGCGGGTCGGGCGCCGAGTCAGCCGCCGGTCTGCCGGTCTGCCGCCAGTCGGCGGCGGGTCAACCGCGAGTGGGCCGCGGTCGGGTGCCCGTCTGCGCGGCTCAGGCCGCCGGTCAGGCGCGGGTCAGGCCGCCGGTGTGCTGGTCGGCCGCCAGTCGGCGCGGGTCGGCCGGCGGTTAGGCGGTAGTCGGCCGGGGGGGGTCAGCCGCCGGCGAAGGGGGGTAGCGCGTCGACGAGGGCGCCGTCGGTGAGCGGCGTGCTTGGGTCGGCGCGCTCGCCGTCGAGGAGGAACGTGCAGATCGACAGCACCCGCGCCAACTCCGGACGGTCGGTCGACACGGTCGTCACCAGGTCCCGGATCGAGCCCGCGTCGGCGGTCGCCGTCGACTCGCCGGCCGCCGAACGCGCGGCAGCGAAGTACCTGATGGTCACTTCCGGCATCTGGTCCGCGCCTCACTAATCGGTTAAGTCTCGGCTATTATGTCAGCTTGCTGTTAGACCCAGTGTGTCTCAGGCCCCCGGCAACGACGCCGTCGGGGCCTGACGTGCACGAGGACCGGATCGCTGGCTCTGGATCCGACGATCAGCACAAGGAGACGGCGTGAGCACGTTGCTTCTGCTGACGAACGCCCTGCAGGCCTCCACCGAGGTGCTGCCGTCGCTCGCCCTGCTCCCCCACCAGATCCGCATCCTGCCCGCCGAGGTCGCCGCGCTGGTCGACGCGCCGGACGCCGACGCCGTGCTGCTCGACGCCCGCCGCGACCTGGTCGCCGTCCGCAGCGCCTCCCGGCTGATCCGCACCACCGGTATCGACGTCCCGCTGATCCTCGTCGTCACCGAGGGCGGCCTGACCGCGGTCAACGCCGACTGGGGCGCGGACGACGTCCTGCTCGACACCGCCGGCCCCGCCGAGATCGAGGCCCGGCTGCGACTGGTCATCGGCCGTCTCGCCGCGACCCGCAACGACGAGCCCGAGTCCACGCTGATCCGCAGCGGCGACGTCGTGATCGACGAGGCGTCGTACACCGCGAAGCTCAACGGCCGCGCGCTCGACCTCACGTACAAGGAGTTCGAGCTGTTCAAGTTCCTCGCGCAGCACCCGGGCCGGGTCTTCACGCGGGAACAACTGCTCCAAGAGGTCTGGGGCTACGACTACTTCGGCGGCACCCGCACCGTCGACGTACACGTGCGGCGTCTGCGCGCCAAGCTCGGCCCCGAGCACGAGGCGCTGATCGGCACCGTCCGGAACGTCGGCTACCGCTTCGTCGTCCCGCCGGCCCCCACCACCCGCGAGCCCGCCGAGGCCAGGTCCTGACTCACAGTTCCTGACTCGGAGGAAAGAACCTCGCACGAAGGAACCTCAGAGGAAGAACTTCAGCAGGGTGAACGCGAGCGCGGCCGCCGTGAAGAGCGCCGCCTTCCCGGACCCGATGCCCTGCCGGACCGCGGCCACGAACACCCCGATCGTGATCGGCACCAGCATCACCAGCAACGTGACCCCGGCCGCGTGAACGCCGACGTGCGACTGCAGCGTCAGAAGCCAGCCAACCACGAACGCAAACGTCAACCCGAGCCAACTGGTGATCTGCACCGGCCCGTCCGCGCTGCGATGCCCGCGATGCGAAGCCCTGGTGGCCCGCCGGTGCGAGGTCGGAGCAACGTGCGCCATCGCTCACCTTCCGTAAGCACCTGAGTACGCAAGGTACCAGCAACTCTGACGAGAACGAAAAGCCGGTACGCCGCGGTCGGCGCGACGTACCGGCCCTCGTTTCAGCCGCCGGCTGCGATCAGGAACCGACGGAGATGCGGTCGGTCGCGACCGGCGTGTACGGGTCGTGCGCGGTCAGATAGTTGGCGAACGCGTCGATGTCCAGCCCGCCGAAGAACTTGTTCGTCGCCGTGGTGAAGGCCGGGAACCCGTCGCCACCGTCGGAGAGGAAGTTGTTCGTGACGATGCGGTACGTCGTGGCGTCGACCAGCGGCTGCCCGGCGATCTTGATCGAATCGGCCACCACCTTCGAGCCCGCCGGTGCGGCCGGGTTCCAGGTGTAGGTGATGCCCGCGACCTGGAGCACCTTGAACTTCGGCGCCTCCGGACCGTTCACCCCGGAGAACTGCTGCTCCAGCAGAGCCTTGATCTGCGTCCCGGTCATGTCCATCGACACCAGGAAGTTGTTGAACGGCTGGACCGTGAACGCCTTCCCGAAGGTGACCTCACCGTTCGTCGAGAGCAGGTCGGCGCGGATGCCGCCCGGGTTCATGAACGCCACGACCGGGGTCTTCCCGCCGGTCACGACGCTCGGGTCGGCGAGCTGCGCGTCGGCGATCAGGTTGCCCAGCGGCGACTCGAGCGAGTCGTCGTTCGTCCGCACCACCGACTCGGTGGTGAGGTGACCGATCACCTTGTTCTCGATCGGGGCGACCAGCGTCTTGTACTTCGCGATCAGGTTCGCGGTCTTCGTGTCCGGCACGACGTCCCGGGTGACGATCTGGTTGTTCGCCATGGTGTTCAGGCGGTCGACGTCACCGGTCGCGTTGTCGATGCTCAGGCGGACCTCGGTGACCAGCCGGCCGAACGACGACGCGCTGGTGACGAGCCGCGGGTTCTTGTCCTTGTCCGGCAGCGAGCAGTTGTAGCCCTGGTGGGTGTGGCCGGAGATGATCGCGTCGATCTCCGGGTCCAGGCCGGCATTGATGTCGACGATCGGGCCGGAGATCCCGGGGCAGCTGTCGTACGCCTTCGGGTCGGCCGGGAAGCCGCCTTCGTGCAGCAGCACGACGATCGACTCCACGCCCTTCTTCTTCAGCTCCGGGACCAGCGCGTTCGCGGTGTCGACCTCGTCCTTGAAGGTCAGCCCCTCGACGCCGGACTTGGTCACGATGTTCGGCGTGTTCTCCAGCGTCATACCGATGAAGCCGACCTTCTTGCCGTCCTTGAAGGTCTTGATCGTGTACGGCGCGAACAGGGTCTTGCGGGTGTTCTCGAAGAACACGTTCGCGGACAGGTACTTGTACTTCGCGCCCTCGAACGGGTGCGCCGCGTCGGGGCAGGAGTTCTGGTTGTTCTGCCCGTCGCCGTCGGGCAGGCAGCCGCCGGTCTGCATCCGGAGCAGCTCGTGCCAGCCCTCGTCGAACTCGTGGTTGCCCACCGACGCAGCCGCGAGTCCCATCCCGTTCAGCGCTTCGACCGTCGGCTCGTCGTGGAACGCCGCCGACAGCAGCGGCGACGCGCCGATCAGGTCACCGGCCGCGACCGTCACCGAGTCCTGCCCCTTCGCGGCGGCAGCCGCCCGGAGCTGCTTCAGGTGCGTCGCCAAGTACACCGCGCCGCCGGCCGGGGTGCCGTTGATGTTGCCGCTCGAGCCGGACGGCGGCTCCAGGTTGCCGTGGAAGTCGTTGATCGCGAGCAACTGGATCTGACTGTGCGTCGGCTTCGGCTTGGCCTGCGCCTGTGCGTTCTCCTGCGCCGCAGCGTCCTGCGTCGCGGCTCCTGCCTGGCTCACGGATCCCCCCGCAGCCAGGGCGAGCGCCGCGGCCGTCCCAGCGGCGAGCAGCCCCACTGCCCGCCCCCACCGCGCCCTGCCTCGTCCTGTGATGGCCATTTCTTCTCCGTCGTCGTCTCGGTCACCGCTGTTTGCGGCCGCGAAATCCTCCGCGGTGCCGGGAAAGTTACCGGTGACGACGCGCCCTCGCCAGGACCTGGGCATGAACTGAACCGGACCTTTTACGGTATTCAGGTGACTCTCGAAGCCGTTCCCTCACCGTTGCCCTCGGCCACCGCCGCCGCCGTCACGGAACTCGCTCGCGCCGCAGCACACAGCGACGGCGTCAACCCGCTCTCCGAACGCACCCTCCTGCACCTCGACGGCGAACACCCCGACGACGTCCACGTCCTCGCCTACGAAGGCGATCCGGGCACCATCGAGGTCACCGGCCTGCAGAGCGCCCGCAACCTCGTGGGGTACGGCGCCTTGTCCCCCGACGGCTCGGCCGAACTCTTCGTCGCCCCACCTTTCCGCCGGCAAGGCTTCGGCGCCGCGCTCCTGCGCATGCTGCTCGACCACGGCGGCAGCCGTACCCGCGTCTGGGCCCACGGCCGGCTTCCTGGCGCCGACGAGCTGGCCCACCGCCTCGACCTCGAGGTAGCGCGGGAGCTGTACTTCCTCCGCCGTACCAGGGCCGAGCTCCCGGAACCCGTCTGGCCCGACGGCATCGACGTACGGACGTTCGTTCCCGGACAGGACGACACCGCCTGGCTGCGAGTCAACGCGGCAGCCTTCGCCGACCACCCTGAACAGGGCAGCTGGACCGAGGCCGACCTGACCGAGCGCCTCCACCAGCCATGGTTCGACCCGAACGGCTTCTTCCTCGCCGTCGACGCCGCAGGCGACGTAGCCGGCTTCCACTGGACCAAGGTCGAGGAGGGGGTAGGCGAGGTCTATGTAGTAGGTGTCTCCCCCACCCACCAGGGCCTGGGTCTGGGCAAGGCGCTGACCCTCCAGGGCCTCCATTACCTCCAGTCGACCCGCAACCTCGACGAGATCGTCCTCTACGTAGACGGCACCAACACCGCGGCGAGAGCCCTTTACAACTCCCTCGGCTTCACCACCGCCGCCCTGGACGTCCAGTACGCCCCGCGCTCCTTGTGAACGACATCACAAAAGCTTTCCGCGTCATAAACCCAGCCCACCCCCGTCCCACCAGCAACCAGGAGCCGTCCGAGCCTCTTACCCCCCAGCCGGGCGGCTCCTGGCCCCAAACCCGGTTGTCCACAGCCTGCACCTTTTGACATGGAGCCCTCCGCCCACCGCCCGTTACGATCGTGACGACTACGGAGGGCTGACACTCGTGACACACCGCAACAGGCGGACGCTCGCACTTCTGGCCTGTCTAAGCACCACCGCCCTGCTAGCCGCCTGCACCTCAGGCAGCCCCGAAGCAGGCCGCCCCAACACGGCGCCACCGTCGAATACCTCGACTCAGGCTCCGACGAGCGCCCGTCAGGCGACCTCCACGCCGACGCACCCCGTGCCCGCGAACGAGCCGCCGGAGCGTCCGGCGAACGCAAAGGGCCTCACGCTCGCGGCGGCTGAACAGTTCGTTCGCTACTACAGCGAATTGCTCAATTACGCCTCGGCGACCGGCGACACCGCGCCGATGCTCGGCGTAAGTGAAGCAGGCTGCGAGAACTGCAAGTCGTATGCGAAATTCGTCGTGCAGTCGAACGCCGCGAACGGCCTGCTCAGGGCGACTATCTCGAGAAGATCACCGATGTCCCGGATTTGTACCGTGGCGAGAGCGGCCGGCTGGGCGGCTCGGCGACTGTGGCTGTCGGCGCCTACGTCAGTCGGCAGTCGAAAACCGCCACTCCGATCAACCTCAAAGCCGCGAAGTACACCCGCGAGTTCGCGTTGTCCCCGCAGGGCGGGAACTGGGTGATGTACGAGATGAAACTCGTGAAGCAATGAACAAGATCATTGGCGTAGTTGTAGCCGTGAGCACGGTACCGATGGTCACAACTGTCGCGGCGGGATACGTCTCGGCAGTTGCCGATCGGCCTCTCGCTCCCGTGATCGCTGCCTCTCCGGCTCCGACGACCAAGACGACAACCGTTGAGGTGAATCCGACCAGGGAAGGGGCGACGATGAAGGGTACGACCCGCCTCGACGGCCATAAGCCCACTCGCTCCGAGAAGACGGTTCCCACCGCGAAACGCACAGAGCCGACTTCGGTAAGAACCCCAAGGCGAACTGACCCTCCGCTCTCGAAAGAGGACCAGGGCGGCGAGTCCGAGGCACGAACCGATTTGAAAATCAACACCGGGATCTGTGGGCGGGTGCAGTCCGATGGGTCGGTGCCTGGGCCTTATCGGTGTCAGCCGGGTGGGGACGAGCGGCGGGTTACGTTGCGGACGGTTCCGCCGGAGGTTGTGCGGCCTCGGCCTCAGGATGTCACGTGGGAGCAGGTGCGGTCGGAGACGAAGAACGTGGTGTTTCCGGGGCTCTCGGTGAAGGTGCAGCCTGCGGGGCGGACGTTGGTCAATCTGGACACCATCGTCTACACCACTGACAGCAAGGTTTCGACGACGACGGTGACGTTGCTCGGGTTCCCGGTGGTCGTCGAGGCGACGCCGGTCAGCTACACGTGGCACTTCGGCGACGGTTCGCCCGCGCTCACCACGAGTACGCCGGGCAAGCCGTACCCGTCGAAGGAGATCACCCACAAGTACATGAAGCGCGGCGGGGTCAGCATCAGCCTGACCACCAATTACGCCGCCCGCTTCAACGTCGCCGACACCGGCTGGCAGTACATCGACGGCACCGTTCCCATCACCGGCCCGGCCACACCACTCCTGGTCCGCGAGGCCGTGCCGGTCCTGGTGGACCCTGGTCGCTGACTCTCACGCGGTTCAAGAGGTGCAGGTGGCAGGTCAGTCTCGGAGCGGCGAGTGGCCCGGGCGCGTGTGGGCATTGACTGTCGGGGTGGCGTAGCGGGTGCCTTGGCCGAGTTGGGGGCGGTGGATGATGGCACCGGTGGGTGGGGGCTGGGAGGCCAGGAAGCGGAGGCCGTCGAGGGTGTCTTGGCGGGCGGCGGATGACGTCGGCTGGCGCTCAGAAGCGGGAGTGGGTCCGCCTACCAGGCGCGGGACTGTCAGGCGGTAGTGGCGGCGGAGTTCGTCGACCTTTGCGTCCAGGTCGGAGCGGATCTCGCGGGCGACCATCCGGCCCGTGGCCGCGGACGCACCCGGAAGCGTCGGCCAGTAGTTGTGCAGCATCGGCTCGATGAGCTGAGCCCGGACGGCCTGTTGGGTTGGTCGGTCGCGGTGCGTCAGTTCATTCAATTGGTTGGCGACGACGGCATGAGCGAACTGGTCGAAATGCAGCAGTCCAGGTCCCCGGCAGGCGTCGTCGATCAGGGCGTTCTCCGGGTAGGCCGGTCCGGTGACGTGGGCCATGAGGTCTCGAGTTGCCGCGAACGCCCCTGGGTAGTGCGGATCGCCGAAGGCCAAGGCGCCGTACCCTGCACGCTTCGCGAAGAGCTCGAAGTCGGCGGACGTGCGGACCTCGGCGAAGCCTTCCATGACGCCGCGCGAGTGCTCGGTCCACACCGCGTTCGGCTCACCGGGCGCTTTGATCTGCATCGCACTGTGTGTCGCCTCGTGCAGAACTGTCGCCAATGCCTCGGACTGGTCATCCATCTGACCAGGGAGGACAGATCCCGTCAGGTGCAGCAACACTCGAGTCTCGGACAGTCGGAGGATGCCAGTCTTCGGATCAAGACCGCCCAACGTGTCCAGGCTCGTCTTGTACAGCTCGCGGTTCCAGCGGTCGGCTGCCGCCGGCCGCAGCGAGAACGCGATCCTATACAGACGCTCGACCTCTCGGTAGACGAACGAGTCCGGGGAGACCCGCTGGCCGAGGCTCACCGTCAGTCCTCAGGCCAATGCCCACGCAGCATGATCTCCAGGTGATGCAGCGCCCGCGTCATGCCCCGGATATGCGGCGCCTCGTCGGCCGGGGCCCGATTGGCGATCGCCCAGATCTTGTGCCGGGCCTCCGCCAGTACGTCCGCCTTCTCCTCGTCCGTGCCCTCCGCGATCCACGCGGCCGCATGGATCGCGCCCGCCTCGTGGTAGAGCGGGCCGTACTCGCGGGGCGGAGGGGGCGGCTCGGCGAGGTCCTCGATCATTCCGAGGGCGAAGGTCCGGTCTTCACCGTCCGGCTCGTCTGCGATCAGTGCACGCAGCTTTCGCTGGGCCGCCGCCAGGTCGAAGGTCGGATCGGTCTTCTGCTCGTGGCGTGCCTGCGCGAACTCGGAGTTGAATCGCGCGATGTCGAAAGCCATTCCGGCCCCTTCAGAGTTCGTCGTCTACTGCTCGCCACGATATCGACGCGTGCCGTGAGTTCGCGGAAGTTATCCACAGGGGTTGCGACGCTCTCGCGAGGCCATCCCGGTCGTCGTGGACTCCGGCCTCAGTCTCGGAGCGGCGTGTGGCTCGGGCGAGTGTGGGGATTGACTGTCGGGGTGGCGTAGCGGGTGCCTTGGCCGAGTTGGGGGCGGTGGATGATGGCACCGGTGGGTGACGGCTGGGAGGCCAGGAAGCGGAGGCCGTCGAGGGTGTCTTGGCGGGCGGCGGATGACGTCGGCTGGCGCTCAGAAGCGGGAGTGAGCTGGTCGCCGCCGGTCAGGCGGTAGTGGCGGCGGAGTTCGTCGACCTTTGCATCCAGGGCTGATCGGATGTCCCGGGCGACCATCTGGCCGGTTTCGGCAGAGGTTTTTGGGAGCGTTGGCCAGTGGCGTGGAGCATCGGTTCGATGAGCGCGGCCCGGGCGGCTCGATGGTCTGCTTCGGAGCTCGGCAGGACGTCGGCCAGCCTGTTCGCGACGACTGCGTGGGCGAACTGATCGAAGTGCATCACGCCTGGGCCGCGGCTCGCCGCGTCGAGCAGATCGTCCCTCGTGCAGGCCGGTCCGGTGACGTGCGCCATCAGGTCGCGAGTTGCGGCGTAGGCCCCCGGGTACTGCGGCGTGTCCAGCGTCAGACCGGGATAGCCAGCTCGCTCCGCGAACGCTTCGAAGTCTGCGAAGGCGCGCACCTCCGCCAATCCTTCGATCAGGCCGAGCGAGTGCTCGCTTCGTACGGCGTTCGGCTCCGTCGGAGCATCGATCTCCATCCCACCGTGTGTCGCCTCGTGCAGGACGGTTGCCAGAGCCTCGGCCTGTTGTTGTGGATGGGTGGACGAGACCGATCCGGTGAGGTACTGCAGTACCCGATGTTCGGAGAGCTTGAGGGCGCCGGACCTGGGATGAAGGCCGCCCCAGGTGTCCGCGCTCGTCGCGTACAGCTCGCCGCTCCAGCGGTCGACCGCCGTGGGGCGTAGGGATCTCGCGATGCGGTAGAGGCGTGCGACTTCGTGATAGGAGGCCGAATCAGGGTCGATGCGGCGCTCGAGGCTCATGGTCAGTCTCGGGGCCAGGTGGGCTCGCGGAGTTCATTCTCGATGTGCTCGAGGGATCGCGTCATCGCCCGGATGGGCGCCTCTTCTTCCTGGGAGGCGCGGTCGGCGATCGCCCAGATCTTGCGCCGTGCGTCCGCGATCGTCGCTGCTTTCTCTTCGTCCGTCCCCTCGCCCGGGTACGCCGCGGCCTGGATCGCGGCGGCTTCGTAGTAGAGCGCGCTCCATTCACGTGGCGCGGGCCGTGGCTCGGCGAGCTTGCCGATCAGCCGCACCGCCCAGTCGCGGTCATCACCCTCCGGCTCGTCCGCGATCAAGTCGCGAAGCTTCTGCTGAGCGGCCTCCAGGTCGAAATCCCGGTCGGTGTCCTGCTGGTACCGCGCCGCCGAGAAGGCCGAGTTGAACCGCGCAACGTCGAACGCCATCTAGACCTCCAGAGCCGTAGATCAACCGATCGTCACGATAGTCGCGGGCTGCGTGGTGCCGTGGAAGTTATCCACAGGGGTTACTGGAGGGTGGCGCGGAGGTGGTTGGTGAGGTGGGTGTGGGCTTCGCGGGTCGTGCCGGGGACTGTGAGGAGGCTGGCGTAGCCGTGGGCCAGGGTGGGGTGGTGGGCGTGGGTGAGGGTGTTGCCGGCTGATTCGAGGGCCTTGGCGTATTCGATGCCTTCGTCGCGGAGGGGGTCGAAGCCGGCGGTGGTGAGGTAGGTGGGTGGGAGGCCGGTGAGGTCTTCGGCGCGGAGGGGGGAGACGATCGGGTCGGGGCGGACGGTGGGGTCGGGGGTGTAGTGGTCGCGGTACCAGATGATGTCGTCCTCGGTGAGGATGAAGCCCTCGGCGAAGAGGTCCCGGCTGGGGCGGCGGGCGACGAGGTCGAGTGCCGGGTACAGCAGGACCTGGAGGGCCGGCTGCGGGAGGCCGCGGCGGACGGTCTGCTGGGCGACGACGGCGGCCAGGTTGCCGCCGGCGCTGTCGCCGCCGACGGCGATCAGCGCGGGGTCGGCGTTGAGGTCCTCGGCGTGGTCGACGGCCCAGGTGAACGCGGCGATGGCGTCCTCGGCCGCGGTCGGCGCGGGCGCCTCGGGGGCGCGGCGATAGTCGACGGACAGGACGCGGATCCCGGCGTCGGCGGCGATCGCCCGGCAGAGCGCGTCGTGCGTGTCGAGGTCGCCGACCACCCAGCCGCCGCCATGGAAGAACACCAGCAGGCCGCGGGAGTCCGCGGCCAACGGCACGTACAGCCGGGCCCCGAGCTGCCCGTCGGCTCCACGCACGGTCAGCTCGGTGACGCGCTGTACATCCACGGGCGTCCCGGGGACCAGCTTCAACAGGTTCTTGAACCGGACACGCGCGCCCGCGGCGTCGGTCTTGGTTGTATGTGGCAACAAGTTGTCGACCCGGACGAGCAGCTGCAGGTCCGGGTCCAGGGTGTTCCCGTCGATCTGGATCGGTGCCCCGGCCAGCCGTCGGCGTACGGCGGCGGGCAGCGCGTACAGCGGGGCCAGAGCGTTCGCCTGAATGGCGGTCACCGTGTCACGCACTACGGAATCCGGTCGTAGGTTCACAAGGTGTGACGCTAGCAACTAACGCGCTGACCGCTACCCGTTGTTCACCAAAGGGTGGGATCCTGGTCAGCGTGGCAGGAGATTTGCTGGCATCCCACAACCGGGAGTACGACGTCGAGCCGCCGTACGACATCAGTGCGGCCGGTGATCTCCCCGTGGACCGGTTCTCCGACCGGGAGCTGAGCTGGCTGGCGTTCAACCAGCGGGTCCTGGAGCTAGCCGAGAACGACCGGATCCCGCTGCTCGAGCGGGCCAAGTTCCTCGCCATCTTCGCCAGCAACCTGGACGAGTTCTACATGGTCCGCGTGGCGGGTCTGAAGCGCCGCATCGCGGCCGGGGTCGCGGTGAAGGCGGCCAGCGGCCTGCTCCCCCGCGAGGTCCTCGACCGCAGCCTGGCGCGCAGCCGCGAGCTGATGGACCGGCACGCGGAGACCTGGCGGAAGTCGGTGCAACCGGCGCTGACCGAGCAGGGCATCGACATCCTGCGCTGGGACGAGCTGGAGCAGGACGAGCGCGAGGACATGACCCGGTTCTTCCGGGAGCGCGTGTTCCCAGTGCTGACCCCGCTGGCGGTCGACCCGTCGCACCCGTTCCCGTACATCTCCGGCCTGAGCCTGAATCTCGCCGTCGTGGTCCGGAACCCCGACACCGGCGGCGAGCATTTCGCCCGGGTGAAGGTGCCGCCGCTGCTGCCGCGGTTCGTGAATGTCGCCGAGGGCCGCTTCGTGCCGCTCGAGGACGTGATCGCCACCCACCTCGGCCAGCTGTTCCCGGGCATGGAGGTGATCCAGCACCACACCTTCCGGGTGACCCGCAACGAGGACCTCGAGGTCGAGGAGGACGACGCGGAGAACCTGCTGGCCGCGCTCGAGAAGGAGCTGCTGCGCCGCCGGTTCGGCCCGCCGGTCCGGCTCGAGGTCGAGGAGTCGATCGACCCGCAGGTCAAGGCGCTGCTGCTGACCGAGCTGGGCGTCACCGAGGCGGAGGTGTTCGAGCTCCCGGGCCCGCTGGACCTGCGGGGCCTGTTCACGATCGCCGGCCTGGACCGGGCCGAGCTGAAGTACCCGGCGTTCGTGCCGTCGACGCATCCGCACCTGGCCGAGGTGGAGACCTCCAACCCGGCGGACATGTTCCACGCGCTCAAGCAGCGCGACGTGCTCGTCCACCACCCGTACGACTCGTTCTCCACGTCGGTGCAGCGCTTCATCGAGCAGGCCGCCGCGGACCCGCACGTGCTGGCCATCAAGCAGACGCTGTACCGGACCAGTGGTGACTCCCCGATCGTCGACGCGCTGATCGACGCCGCCGAGGCAGGCAAGCAGGTGCTGGTCCTGGTGGAGATCCAGGCGCGTTTCGACGAGCAGGCGAACATCAAGTGGGCCCGTCAGCTGGAGCACGCGGGCTGCCACGTGGTGTACGGCGTGATCGGCCTGAAGACGCACTGCAAGCTGTCGATGGTCGTCCGTGACGAGCCGGACGGTCTGCGCCGCTATGCGCACATCGGCACCGGCAACTACCACCCGAAGACGGCCAGGCTCTACGAGGACCTGGGCCTGCTGACCAGCGACAAGGTGGTCACCGAGGACGTCGCGCTGCTCTTCAACCACCTGTCCGGCTTCGGCCGCAGCGCCGGCTACCGGCGGATCCTGGTCGCTCCCCAGTCGGTACGGCGGGGGCTCGTCGAGCGGATCGACCGCGAGGTACAGCACCACCTGGCCGGGCGCCCGGCGCGGATCCGGATCAAGGTGAACAGCCTGGTCGACGAGGCCCTGTGCGACGCGCTGTACCGGGCGTCGCAGGCGGGTGTGCCGGTGGACCTGTGGATCCGGGGCATCTGCACGCTGCGTCCCGGCGTACCGGGCCTGTCGGAGAATATCCAGGTCCGCAGCATCCTCGGCCGCTTCCTCGAGCACAGCCGCGTGTTCCTGTTCGAGAACGGCGGCGAGCCGGAGGTCTGGATCGGCTCGGCCGACCTGATGCACCGCAACCTGGACCGCCGTGTCGAGGTGCTCGTGCAGCTGAAGCAGCAGGACCACGTGACCGAGCTGGGCGACCTGTTCGACCAGGCCCTGGACGACGGCACCGGCTCCTGGTGGCTGCAGGCCGACGACACCTGGCAGCCCCGGCTGAGCGGGCCGGACGGTGAGCCGCTGCGGGACCTGCAGGAGCGGCTGATCGCGACTCGTGGCCGGCGCCGGACCTCCGACGGAATCAGTTAGTCGCGTCTTAGAGTGAAGACATGAGCAACCCGGCGACGGTTATCGCCGCGGGTGGTGTCGTGTGGCGGGAGCGCCGCGGCACCCGGCAGGTGCTGCTGGTGCACCGTCCCCGGTACGACGACTGGTCCCTCCCCAAAGGCAAGCTGAACGCCCATGAGCACGTACTGCTCGGTGCGCGGCGGGAGATCGAGGAGGAGACCGGGCTGCAGGTCGTCCTGGGCCCTCCGCTCGGCGTCCAGCGGTACCAGATCCGCAAGAACGGCGGGATCGCGCAGAAGCTCGTGCACTACTGGTCCGCCGAGCCGGTCAGTGACAGTGACTTCGAGCCGAACGACGAGGTGGACCAGATCAGCTGGCTGCCCGTGGACAAAGCCCGCGCGAAGCTGAGCTACCCGCGCGACGTGGACATCCTGGACGTGCTGGACCGGGTGGTGCCCGTCGTTGCCACGGTGATCGTGGTGCGGCACGCGGAGGCGCTGAAGCGGAAGGACTGGGACTACAAGGACTCGCTCCGCCCGCTCTCCACCTCAGGTACGGCGGTTGCGCAGCGGCTGACCGGCGTACTGGCAGCGCTCGGCGTGAACCGGATCATCAGCAGCGACGCGGAGCGGTGTGTCGCGACGGTCACGCCGTACGGCGCCCTCATCGACCGGCACATCCACCTGTGGCCGCAGATCTCCGAGCGCGGGTACAACACCGACCCGGACGGGATGCACGGTCTGTCCGAGCGGGTGTGGAAACCGGGCAAGGTGACGGCCATCTGCTCGCACCGGCCGGTTTTGCCCGCACTCGCGCGGGAACTGGGCCTGAAAGTGGGCAAGTTCTCCACCGGTGCGTTCCTGGCCGCGCACCGGCTGGCGGACGGCACTGTGATCCACGAACGCTTCAGCGCGCCGTAGGAGTAGAGCGCGACACGGCTCGGTGACGATCCAGGCACAGCCGAAGGGGCGATCGGGTGACACTGGAGGTGACGGGTATGTTCCTACCCGAGGAACCGGCTCCCCACCGGGCGCCGGTCTGAGGAGAGGTTCGGGGCGCACCATGACGATGATGCGAGAACTGACACTGATCGGGATCCGGATGGAATCGCCCAACCGGGCCCCGGTGATGATGCTGCGCGAGACCGAGGGCTACCGCTACCTGCCGATCTCGATCGGCTCGGTCGAAGCGACCGCGATCGCGTACGAGGAGCAGGGCCTGCGTCCGTCGCGTCCGCTCACCCACGACCTGATGCGCGACCTGATCGAGGCCTTCGGCGTCCAGATCGACGCGGTCGAGATCGTCGAGCTGCGCGATGCCGTGTTCTACGCCGAGCTCGTGCTCGCCAACGGCGCCCGGGTTTCGGCCCGCCCGAGTGACTCGGTGGCGCTCGCGGTCCGGCTGGGGACCCCGATCCGCTGCACCGAGGAGGTGCTGCGCGAGGCCGGCGTCGCCACTCCCGAGGAGGAGCAGGCCGAGCTGGAGCGCTTCCGTCAGTTCCTGGACGGCGTCGCGCCGGAGGACTTCTCCAGCTGACAGTCCGGACCGCGGGCAGTCGATCGTTCACCTTGACGGTGCGCTGAGAGTTACCGGAATGTGAGCCGTACGCCGTTGATCTCCACGGAAAGTGACGGCTCTTAACTCAGTTCACCTGATGGCCGCCTGGCGGCACGCCAACCGTCGCACACGCTACCGGAACCGTTCACCGCTCGTTCACCAGCGACGGACCGGTCGGTCACCTGGTCTCCCTACCGTCTGTGGAAGTTCAGAAGTCTGATTCCCGCAGAAGGGCAACACTCTCGTGTCCGTCAATCGCCTGTTCCGCGTCGGCTCCGTCGCCGTGGCGTCCCTCGGCGTCCTCGCACTGAGCGCCTGTGGCAGCGACCCCGAGCCGTCGGGTTCGTCGACCCCCGATTCCGCGTCGTCGTCGGCCGGTGCCGAATGCCCGAAGGGCACGCTGAACGCTGAGGGCTCCTCGGCGCAGAAGAACGCCATCGAGGAAGTCATCAGCAAGTACAACGAGAAGTGCGCCGACGTCACGGTGAACTACAACCCGACCGGTTCCGGCGCGGGTATCAAGCAGTTCAACGCGAACCAGGTCGACTTCGCCGGTTCCGACTCGGCCCTCAAGCCGGACGAGATGACCGCGGCCACGAAGCGCTGCCAGAACAACCCGGCGGTCGACCTGCCGATGGTGATCGGCCCGATCGCGATCGCCTACAACGTCGACGGCCTGTCCAAGCTGGTCCTCGACGGCCCGACCGCCGCGAAGATCTTCCAGGGCTCGATCAAGACCTGGAACGACCCGGCGATCGCCAAGCTGAACGCTGGCGTCTCGTTGCCGTCGGCACCGATCTCGGTGTTCTTCCGCTCCGACGAGTCCGGCACCACGGAGAACTTCACCAAGTACCTGAAGGCGGCCGGTGGCGGCGCCTGGACCGGTGAGCCGGCCAAGAAGTGGACCGGCACCGGCGCCGGCAAGGAGAAGTCGGCCGGTGTCGCCGAGGGCGTGAAGAGCACCAAGAACTCGATCACCTACGTCGAGTGGTCGTACGCGGTCGACAACAAGCTGGGCGTCGCCTCGATCGACAACGGTTCCGGCACCCCGGTGGACCTGTCCGCCGAGTCCGCCGGCAAGGCGCTGGCCGCCGCGAAGCCGGCCGGCACCGGGTCGGACCTGGCCCTGAAGCTGGACTACGCGACCAAGGCCCCGGGGGCGTACCCGATCATCCTGGTCACCTACGAGATCGCCTGCACCAAGGGTCTCCCGGCCGAGAAGACCGCGCTGGTGAAGAGCTTCCTGAGCTACTTCGTCAGCAAGGACGGCCAGTCGTCGCTGACCGAGCTGAACTACGCGCCGCTGCCGGCCGAGATCCAGACCAAGGTCGACGCCGCGATCCAGGCGATCAGCTGATCGCGGAGCGGTCCTGATGCGAGCCCCGGCCGGTCCGAGTCATCGGAGGACGGCCGGGGCTCGTACCCATGCAGGCCCCGTTTCGAACCACACGTGACACATCACGACTCAGGCGCTTGGAGCACCAACGATGAGTAGTCCAGACGGCACGGCACCGCCCGACCGGCCGGACGGCACGGCCGATCAAGAAGCACCCCGGATCGAGGATCTGGTCCAGGAAGACGCCGGCCCGGCCCCGCAGTTCGGCGGTCTGGCGTCCGAACACGCCGACCACGAGGCGGCGCAGGAGCCCGCCGAGGTGATGACCGAGTCCGGCGTCGAGCGCGCCGGGACGGCGACCGCCCCGGACCCTGACGGCAAACTCGAACTCGGTGCGGTCGGGCACCTCGGCGACCGGCTGTTCGGCGGGCTCGCCCGCGGGTCCGGCGGCCTGGTGGTCCTGATCGTCGCGTTCGTCGGCATCTTCCTGCTGGCGCTGGCGATTCCGGCGCTGGCCGATGACAAGAGCAACTTCCTGTTCTCGCGGATCTGGGAGCCGGGCGGCGACGACCCGCGGTTCGGCATCGCCGCGCTCTTCTACACCACCGTGGTCAGCTCGATCATCGCGATGATCATCGCGGTCCCGATCGCGATCGGCGTCGCGCTGTTCGTCACGTACTACGCCCCGAAGCGGCTGGCGGCTCCGGTCGCGCACGCGGTCGACCTGCTGGCCGCCGTACCGTCGATCGTCTACGGCCTGTGGGGCATCCTGTTCTTCGCCCCGATCCTGCGGCCGGTGATCGACGGCATCTCGACGGCGCTCGGCTGGATCCCGCTGTTCGACAAGCCGCCGGGCGACAACGTCGGCGTGGTCTTCACCGCGTCCGTCGTGCTGGCGATCATGATCCTGCCGGTGGTCACCGCGATCAGCCGGGAGATCTTCGCGCAGACGCCGATCTCGCACCGCGAGGGCGCGCTGGCGCTCGGCGCGACGCGCTGGGAAATGATCCGGCTGTCGGTCCTGCCGTACGGGCGCTCCGGTGTGGTCAGCGCCTCGATGCTCGGCCTCGGGCGGGCGCTCGGTGAAACCGTCGCGGTCCTGATCATCCTGTCGGTGCCCAACGGCAACGACCCGTGGAACTCGTCGATCTTCGCCGGCGGTGAGACGTTCGCGTCGAAGATCGCCAACAACGCCGCCGAGTTCGACTCGCCGGAGAAGACCGGGGCGTACATCGCGGCCGGCCTGGTCCTGTTCGTGGTCACGTTCCTGGTCAACTCCGCGGCCCGGATCATCGTCGACCGCAGCACCCCGGGCGCCAAGCGTCCCCGCCGCAACCGCCGCGCGGGAGCGGCCGAAGGAGCGTCCGCATGACCGCGATCGCCGAGAACAGGCCCGCCTACGACGGGAAGGTCCTGGACCTGACCGGGAAGTCGGGCGCCCGCGCGTTCAGGAACACGCTGGCCACCGTGCTGATCGTGCTGGCCTTCGTTGTCGCGATGATCCCGCTGTTGTGGATCCTCTTCACCGTGATCAGCAAGGGCTACCACTTGTTGCTGAGCGCCGACTGGTGGAGCCAGTCGCAGCGCGGCATCACCGTACGCCGGGAGGGCGGCGGCGCGTACCACGCGATCATGGGCACGCTGATCATGGCCCTGATCACCGCGGTGATCGCGGTCCCGATCGCGATCCTCGGCGCCGTCTACCTGGTCGAGTACGGCAAGGGCACCCGGGCCGCGAAGGTCGTCAGCTTCATGATCGACATCCTCACCGGTGTCCCGTCGATCGTCGCCGCGCTGTTCGTCTACGCGGTCTGGATCACCGTGTTCGGCTTCAACCGCGTCGGTTTCGCGGTGTCGCTGTCGCTGGTGCTGCTGATGCTGCCGGTCGTCCTGAGGTCCACCGAGGAGATGCTGAAGCTCGTCCCGGACGAGTTGCGCGAGGCGTCGTACGCGCTCGGCGTACCGAAGTGGAAGACGATCCTGAAGGTGGTCGTGCCGACCGCGTTCGGCGGCATCGTCACCGGCGTGATGCTCGGTCTGGCCCGCGTGATGGGCGAGACCGCGCCGCTGCTGATCCTGGTCGGCTACTCGAAGAACATCAACCTGAACCCGTTCGACGGGTTCATGGGCGCGCTGCCGACGATGATCAACCAGGACCGCACCGAGCTCGCCCTGCAGCCGGCCGCGGACCGGGTCTGGGCGGCGGCCCTGACGCTCATCCTGCTGGTCCTGGTCCTCAACCTGCTGGCCCGGCTGGTCGCCCGGTTCAGCACCATCAAGTCGAAATAGTCACGAGAGGTTCTGAGTCGATATGGCGAAGCGCATCGAGGTCAGCGGCCTCAACGTCTACTACGGCGACTTCAAGGCCGTGGAGGACGTGTCGATGACGGTCGAGCCCCGCTCGGTCACCGCGTTCATCGGCCCGTCCGGCTGCGGCAAGTCCACGTTCCTGCGCACCTTGAACCGGATGCACGAGGTGATCCCCGGCGCCCGCGTCGAGGGCAAGGTGATGCTGGACCAGCAGGACCTGTACGGGTCCGGTGTCGACCCGGTCGCGGTCCGGCGGGTGGTCGGCATGGTGTTCCAGCGGCCGAACCCGTTCCCGACGATGTCGATCTTCGACAACGTCGCGTCCGGCCTGAAGCTCAACGGCGTCAAGGACAAGAAGAAGCTCACCGAGGTCGTCGAGCAGTCCTTGCAGGGCGCCAACCTGTGGAACGAGGTGAAGGACCGCCTCGACAAGCCCGGCGCGGGCCTGTCTGGTGGCCAGCAGCAACGACTCTGCATCGCCCGGGCGATCGCGGTCGAGCCCGAGGTGATCCTGATGGACGAGCCGTGCTCGGCCCTGGACCCGATCTCCACGCTGGCGATCGAGGACCTGATCGAGAAGCTCAAGGACCGTTTCACCGTCGTCATCGTGACGCACAACATGCAGCAGGCGGCCCGGGTCTCGGACCAGACGGCGTTCTTCAATCTGGCCGCGACCGGAAAACCCGGCCGGCTGATCGAGATGGCGCCGACCAAGCAGATCTTCTCCAACCCGGCCGAGAAGGCGACCGAAGACTACATCACCGGCCGCTTCGGCTAGGCCGTCAGGCAAGTTATCCACAGCTGCGGGCCGGCGATTCGCCGGTCCGCAGCTGTGTTTGGTGTCAATTGGTGCAACTGTCCACAGATCGGGCGTTTCGCGCTTGCCGTGCCCACCAGAGTGGCCCTTCGACCGCTAGCCTTTGCCCAGTAAACACGGGTGAACTGTGACGAAAGGACCATCGTGAGCGACCAGAACGTACCCCCGGGCACCGGACCGGAGGACGGCCGGGGCCAGGGACCGGGCGCGCCCGGTGGGCAGCCGTCCTATGGACAGGGCGCCCAAGGCCCAGGGCAGAACCCGTACGGCAACCCCGGTGCGACGCCTCCGGGCCAGCCGGGTCAGCCTGGTTACGGTGCTCCGGGGCAGTACGGCCAGCAGCCGGGTCAGGGCGGTCAGCAGCCCGGTTACGGCCAGCCCGGTCAGGGCGGCCAGCCTGGATACGGCCAGCCGCAGTATGCCCAGCAGCCGGGTCAGCCCGGTTACGGCCAGCCGCAGTACGGTCAGCAGCCTGGCTACGGTCAGCCCGGCGGCTACCCGCAGGGCCCTGACTACGGTCAGGTCGCCCAGGCCCAGAGCGGTCTCGTGCAGATCCCGGGCATGGGCACCGTCAAGGTGGCGACCATCGGTTCGCGTGCACTCGCGCGCATCATCGACAGCGTCATCCTGTATGCGATCGTCGGTATCCTGTACTTCCTCTTCATCGGCGGTACGGCGGCGGCGACCAACGACGGCACGGTGTCCGACGGCGAGACCGCCGGCATCCTCGGCGGGTTCTTCGCCTTCCTCGGCATCTCGGTCCTGATCACGGTGCTGTACGAGCTGCTGCTCACCGCGTTCAAGGGCCAGACGGTCGGCAAGATGGTCATGGGCATCAAGGTCGTCCGCTCGGCCGACGGCCAGGTCCCTGGCTTCGGCCCGGCGTTCATGCGCTGGCTGCTGCCGATGATCGGCTCGTTCCTGTGCTACGTCGGCGCGCTGCTGGTCTACCTGTCGCCGCTGTTCGACAGCTCCGGGCGGGTGCAGGGCTGGCACGACAAGGCCGCGAACACGCTGGTGATCGGGCTTCGCTAGTCGGTAGACGGTCTGGGGAGGGGTTGTGCTGAATCCGTTCGAGCAGGACTGGTGGGATGCGTGGAATCTGTGGAACGCATTGGGCCAGGGTGTTCAGCTACAACCTCTCCCGCCGCCGGTGCCCCTGGAGCCCGGTGAGTATGCACACGCCGTCGAACCTTGCGAGGTGCAACGGTTCGACGGTATCCGGCTGGCCTTCGGGAGCTCCCACGGCAACGCGTCGGCTGCCCAGTGGCGCACCATCGACAACGGTACGGCGGTCCTCACGCGGCACCGCGTCCTGCTGCTGAACCGCATGGGCCAGCAGGTCTTCGGGCTGGCGGCCGTGACCCGGATGTGGACCGAGCACGACGGGACCGTGCTCGCCTACGGGGACACGCAGTACAAGCTGCGGGTGCCGCGGCCGGTCTGGTTCGACGTGATGCTGAACCACGTCGCCTTCAACCGGCGGATCGACCTCGTCGTACCGCCCTTCGTGCAGGCCGGCTGGCATCGCGCCGGCCTGATCTGACCTGCGTTCAGAAGTTCAGAAGTTCCGCAGGACGCCGAAGAGCAGCAAGGCGCCCAGAGCAACCTTCGTCAGGACCGAGACTGCCCGCGGGCTGAGGCGCGGTCTCGGCAGGCTGAGCCAGCCGGCGCGGGCCAGCGACCACGCCAGGACTTCGTAGCCGATGGCAACACCGATGAGTGGGCCGAGCACGAGGACTGCGGCGTTGAAGTGCCAGGCGGCGTTCAGGTCGCCTTCGAGGAGTGCCGCGGCCATTCTGGTCGCGCCGCAGAACGGGCAGTCGAGGCCCGTCAACGTGTGCAGCGGGCACGGAACGCCGAGGCCTGTCAGCCGGTAGATCCCGGCCAGTGCGAAGCCGCCGATCCCGACCCCGGCCAAGCCCCAGACACGACGGTCGACAGGCTTCACCGGCCCGGGTCGGCGGAGCGTCGCGGCGAAAGTCACCCAGCAACGGTAACCCCAGCCAAGGCCGGCCAGGTCGGGAAGGTGCCGCGATACTGTGTCCCCCGATCGACCGAGGGACGGAATCCGATGAGCACACCGACGCCGCCCGACGACAACCGGCCCCAGGACCAGCCGTACGGGACCCCGCCGCCGGGCTACGGGCAGCAGCCGGCCTACCCATACCCCCAGCCGCACCCTCAGCAGCAGCCGTACGGGCAGTCGCCGTACGCGCCCGGCTACGGCCAGCCGCCGTACGGTGCCTACGGCTACGGGTACGGCGCTCCCACGCCGCCGCTGGCCGAGTGGGGTCCACGGGTCGCGGCGTCGCTCCTCGACAGTCTGATCTCGATGGTGCCGCTGCTGCTCGGGTTCGGCGTGCTGATCGCGAACGTCGCCGCGCGGGAGGACAACCCGTACCCGGCGGACAATCCGGAGTGGTGGGCGATCATCCTGTTCTTCCTCGGCTTCGTCGCGAGCATCGCGCTGAGCCTGTGGAACCGCGTCTTCCGGCAGGGCCGGACCGGTCAGAGCGTGGGCAAGACGGCCCTGAGCATCCGGCTGATCGACGCCGCGACCAGCGAGCCGATCGGCGCCGGCCGGTCCTTCCTCCGCGACTTCCTCGCCGGTCTGTTCAACAACGCCTGTTTCCTGAACGTGCTGTGGCCGCTGTGGGACGACCAACGGCAGACCTGGCACGACAAGGTCATCAACACCTACGTGATCAAGACGTCAGTGTGACCGCAGCAGACCTGCACACGTCACTGCCCACAGGACGCTGGAGAACGTGCCGATGATGAACCGCTCGGCGACGGCTTGCGGGGTCACGGACGCGGGCTGATCCGGGCTGCGCAGCTCCGGGTACCTGGCTAGTCCCTTGATCGCCAGCACGATGGCGATGCCTTCCGGCCAGCCGGACACCAGCGCCGCGTAGATGGCCGTTCGCTCGAGTGCACCGATCAACGCGCCGCCCCGCAGTACCTCACCGGCTTTCTGCGTCGACTGGGCGCGGGTGTTGCCTCGGTCGGCCAGCGCCATGACAGAGGTCGTCAGCGGCCCACCACCTGTCACTGCCAGCGCTCCGGCCAGTAGGAGCAGCACGTTCCACCAACGCTCGGCCCAGCCGGCCACACCGTCACCGGCGAGCAGCAGTACGCCGACAGCGACCAGACAGGCCAGCATGACTGCGCTGAGGGCGATCTCGAGAGTGGAACCGGACTTGGGGACCCATGCCAGGACGGCGAGCACCAGTGCGGCAGCGGTCAACGACAGGACCAGAGCCGTCACGCAGCGACCCCGCCGGCCAGCAGGTCCGCGGCCAGCACCCGGCCGCGCTGTTCCTCGGCGAATCCCGCAGCCTGGGCGCGTTGGGTCACCGCCGACTGGCTGATTCCGAGTTTCACGCCGATCTCCCGCCTCGTCAGTCCCTCGCCCAACAGGTCCGCCACCGCCCAGCCGCGGTCGCTCCGGCGCCGCAGGACGGACGCCATCAACCACAGCACTGTCTCCACATGCTCGGCCATGCGCGGGTCCGCACCGACCACGTTCACGTGGTGCGGACTGGACTTCGCCCGCGTCACCGCCTCGCGCGCGAACACGTACGCCTCGCCGCTGCCGGCGCGGGTGCTGCGCGGCAACGGCTCGGTGACCCCGCCGATGCCGAGTCCGACGTACCAACTGTCCGCCCGGAGCAGGTCGACGATCACGTCGATGGTCGCGCGGGCCTCGGACAGCACGCCCTGCACCTCGTCGCCGGCGGTCCGCTCGAACTTGCGCAGCAGTCCGGTCCGCCGCGGCCGGCGGTTCAGGGAGTTCAGTAGCTCGGGTACGAGATCGCTCGTGCTTCGGCTGCCGCGCTGATCTACCGTGAGAACGAAGACCATCACCCTGCACCTCCTTCCGAACGGGTTAAGGCTACAGTCTTATTCACGTAGAGTGAAGGGCAAAACCTGAATCGCTTCAGCCCGTCACTCACCGTATCCGGCCCGGAGTGCGGCGCACGCCGGGCCGGACGGCGCACCGACTCAGTCCGTGATCGGCAGGTAGAGCTTCTGGTCGGCGGACTTGAAGGTCTCGGACATCTCCGCGAAGCCGGCCTCGATCGCCTCGGCCGACGTCAGGCCGCGTTCCTCGGCGTACGCGCGGATGTCGGCGGTGATCCGCATCGAGCAGAACTTCGGCCCGCACATCGAGCAGAAGTGCGCGGTCTTCGCGGGCTCGGCCGGCAACGTCTCGTCATGGAACGACCGGGCCGTGTCCGGATCCAGCGAGAGGTTGAACTGGTCCTCCCAGCGGAACTCGAACCTTGCCTTGGACAACGTGTCGTCCCAGGCCTGCGCGCCGGGATGCCCCTTGGCCAGGTCGGCCGCGTGGGCGGCGATCTTGTACGTGATCACGCCGGTCTTGACGTCGTCGCGATCCGGCAGTCCCAGGTGCTCCTTGGGCGTGACATAGCAGAGCATCGCCGTCCCCAGCCAGCCGATCTGCGCCGCGCCGATCGCCGACGTGATGTGGTCGTACGCCGGCGCCACATCCGTTGCCAGCGGCCCCAGAGTGTAGAACGGGGCCTCCCCGCACAGCTCCTCCTCGAGCCGGACGTTCTCGGCGATCTTGTGCATCGGGACATGCCCCGGGCCCTCGATCATCACCTGGACGTCGTGCTCCCAGGCGACCTTCGTCAGCTCGCCCAGCGTGCGGAGCTCCGCGAACTGCGCCTCGTCGTTGGCGTCCGCGATCGATCCCGGCCGCAACCCGTCGCCGAGCGAGAACGTCACGTCGTACTCGCGGAGGATCTCGCAGAGCTCCTCGAAATGCGTGTACAGGAAGGACTCCTGGTGGTGGGCCAGGCACCACGCGGCCATGATCGACCCGCCGCGCGACACGATCCCGGTGATCCGCCGCGCGGTCAGCGGGACGTACCGCAGCAGGACGCCGGCATGCACGGTCATGTAGTCCACACCCTGCTCGCACTGCTCGATCACCGTGTCGCGGTACACCTCCCACGACAGCGCGGCCGGATCGCCCTTGACCTTGTCCAGCGCCTGGTACAGCGGCACCGTGCCGATCGGGACGGGCGAGTTCCGCAGGATCCACTCCCGCGTCTCGTGGATGTTCTTGCCGGTCGACAGGTCCATCACCGTGTCGGCGCCCCACCGGGTCGCCCAGACCAGCTTCTCGACCTCTTCCTCGATCGAACTGCTCACGGCGGAGTTGCCGATGTTCGCGTTCACCTTCACCAGGAACTTCTTCCCGATGATCATCGGCTCGCTCTCCGGGTGCCGCCGGTTCGCCGGGATCACCGCCCGCCCGCGCGCCACCTCGGCCCGGACGAACTCCGGATCGAGCCCCTCCCGCAGTGCGACGTACCTCATCTCCTCGGTGATCACACCGGCCCGCGCGTGCCCGAGCTGAGTCCGCGGCTCCCGCCCGGCGATCCACTCGCGCCGCAGCGCGGGCAGACCGGCCTGGACGTCGATCCCGGCGGAAGCGTCGGTGTACGGACCGGACGTGTCGTAGAGGTCGAAGTGCTCGCCATTGGTCAGATGCACGCGGCGCGCCGGTACCCCGAGCTCGCCGCGATAGATCTTCTCCGAGCCCGAGATCGGGCCCGTGGTGACGGCCGGACGGATCGTGCTGACATTCACCATGCTGCTGCTCCCTACGCCGGAATTACCCGGACAGGTTCGGCGGTCGGCGGCGCCGGCGAATCAAGCCAGCCGCCCTCTCAGCCCACTACGGTGCGAGCTCCCGCGGTATCGAGTTGTCACGGACACCCTAGACGAACCATGTAACGTCGAGGGATGCGCGACCTCGTCTATCCGCCTGTCATCGCCTTCGCGAAGACCGCGTTCACGGTGCTGGACCTCAAGATCCGCCGCACCGGGACCGAGCACGTCCCGCGCACCGGCGGAGCCCTGATCGCGATGAACCACATCAGCTACGTCGACTTCATCCTCGGCGGGTACGGCGCGCTGCCGGCCAGGCGGCTGGTGCGCTTCATGGCCAAGGAGGTGCTGTTCCGCAACCGGTACTCCGGCCCGCTGATGCGCGGCATGCACCACATCCCAGTGGACCGCGAGGCCGGCGCCGCGTCGTACGAGCAGGCGATCCGCTACCTGAACGCCGGTGAGCTGGTCGGCGTGTTCCCGGAGGCGACGATCAGCCGGTCGTTCGAGCTCAAGGAGTTCAAGTCCGGCACGGTCCGGATGGCCGCGGAGGCCGGCGTACCGGTGCTGCCAATGATCCTGTGGGGCACGCAGCGGATGTTCACCAAGGACCACCCGCGGGACTTCAGCCGGCACCGGCCGATCTCGATCAGCATCGGCGCGCCGATCACGGTGACCCGCGACGACGATCCGATCGAGGCGACCGCCCAGCTGCGCTCCACGATGGCCGGAATGCTCGACGAGACGATCCGCGCGTACCCGGAGCAGCCACCCGGTGCCTGGTGGCTGCCCGCCGCGTACGGCGGCAGCGCGCCAACACCCGCCGAGGCCGCCCGCCTGGACCAGGAAGAACTCGCCCGCCGCGCCCTGAAGAAGAAGTAGACCTCAGCCGCTCCGGTCGAAGAGGGTGCCGGGCACCAGGCGCAGGAACGGTTGTGGGCTGGGCGAGCCGTGGGTGAAAGCGTCGGTGGGAGGGTCCTGCCAGCTCGAGGCCAGAGTCAGGAGTGCGTCGGTTCGGAGGTTCACGGCCTTTCGCTGGGTGCCGTTGATCGAGTACGACGGCAGTACGGCGGTGCCGGGTGTGCCGGCGAGGTCGGCGTACGGCAGGGCGTCCGGCGACGGTTCGTCGTACCCGTGCCGGAAACCGGCCAGCCAGGTCTCGAGGCCGGCCGTGGCCGTGCGGAACCTGATCCAGCGGTGGTTGTCCCAGCCGTTGCCGAGGACGAAGCGGGTGACGAGTTTCTTCGCGCCCGCCTCACCACGCTCGACCAGGTCGGTCACCACCGTGTCCTTCATCGTCAGGTTCAGGCCGCCTTCGTCGTGATCGTGGTAGATCGTGACGATCCGGTCGCGGTAGCCGGGCATCACCAGCTGCGCCTCGTCCACCCAACCGCGCGCGGTGTCCAGGATCGACCGGCCGAACAGCGCGACCAGGCCGAGCCCACGTCCGTCCCACCGGGTCCAGCGCCGGTCCAGCCCTCCCTGGTTGACGACCGGCAGCCGCGTGTTCTCGGCCTGGTCCTTCAGGTCCTTCGGCACGCCCGGCGGGAACAGTGCCAGGTCGACCGCAAAGGTCGGCCGGCCCGGCAGCGGCGAGTCGAAGAAGTGCACCGGCAGGTTGCTTGCGATGCCGCCGTCGGAGAACCAGTTGACCTCGAAGTCCGGCGCGGGTACGGCGGGCAGCGCCTGCTCCGGCCCGGCCTGCGGGTTCGCGTCCCGCCAGTCCGACACCGCGGCACTGACCTTGCTGTACGCCGGGTGCGTGAAGTCGATCGCGTACAGCGGCACGGCCGAGATCAGGAACGGGAAGCTGAGGCTCATCCGGGTCGCGACGATCACCGGCAGATCCGCGGCGAGCGGGAACGGCCGCTTCGGTGCGGCCTGCAACCGGCGCAACTCGCCGGCCCACTGCTTGGCCGGCTGCGGGGACAACGGCGGCGGGTGCTCGCACATCCAGTCCACGACCTCGGCCGGGAACAGCTCCTTGAACTCGCCCGGGTCGAAGAAGTACTCGCGTTCCGGCCAGGGCATCCGCATCGGCTGGTGCCGGGTCAGGTTGGTGGTCATCATCCGCAGCTCGACACCAGCCGCGGTCAGCTGCCCGAAGGTGATCGGATCCGCGTCCCCGGCCCGGCCGGCGAAGTCCTGCAACTTGCCGTGCAGCCAACGGGTCAGCGGCTCCGCGCCGCCCTCGGACCTGCCCGCCATCCCGTTGCACAGCCCGAAGTTGTTGTCCGGCACGTTCTTCGCGAGGCTCCGGAGCACGCCGGCCGTGACGGCCACGACGACACCGACGACGGCTAGCAGCGCACCGGCGATCACCGCGGCCCAGGCCGCCACGCCCTGACCGAGGATCCCGAGGACGAGCAAGACGACGCCGGGCACAGCGCCGGCCAGCGCCCACAGGGCGAAGGCGGACAGCGCGGCGCGAACGATGCGCGCCACCCGGCCGACGCCGGAGGTGCCGAGTCCGGCCGTGAAGACCTTGTACAAGGACGCCGTACCGCGCTGTGGCTGGAACAGGCGGAACAGCAACGAGGCGCCTCCCGGGCGGTGAGCCATCAGATCGTCGGGCAGTCGTTCGAGCTTTCCGAACCCGTCGGCGTCGCGGCCCAGTTCTGCCGCCGCCGCGGCCGCCGCGGCGATGGCGCCCGCCGACGATCCCCCGACGGACGCCAGCTTGTAGTGCCGGGCCAGTTCGCAGACCGCGCTCGGATAGATCACCCCGCTGGTGATGCCGCCTTTCATCAGTACGTCGCAGCTCCGCGGCGGCGCGGGTACGTAGGTCGTCATGTCATCCCCCGAACAGTCGTGCGAAGTAGGCCTTGATCACCTGGTGCGTCATCGCGACGTACTCGTCGTCGTCGGTGAACGTCTCCCGGACCGCGACCACGGCGTCCTCGAACCGGTTCCACAGACCGGGTCGTGCTCCGGAGGACCTCCGGCACAGCAGGTCGTTCGAGTCTGATCACGACACATCACCCCCGGGGCCCGCGGGCCCACCCCACCTCTCATCATGCACCTGCCGGGCACCGACAGCACAGGCGTCAAACGTTTACGTGAGCACGGCACCGGCTACCGGACGAGAGCTTGACCCTCGGGCCGGAACGAGGGTACGAAGGGCTGTCGTTTGACAGAGCAGGAACCTGGGGGGTCCCTGTGCAGCGGGTCCGCGTCGGTGGGTCCGTGGACACGAGCGGGCGGGGAAGGTTTTGTTCGATACACCCGAAGAGCTGCATCTGTTCGATCCGGGAGCGCTGACGCCGGCGCCGCACGTGGCCGAGCACATCCCGGACGCCGGGGCGTTCTTCGTCGACTGGGCGGTGCGGGGGCTGTCCGCCGACCGCGCCCGGGAGATCGAGTCCGCGGTGAACGGCCGGCGCAGCCAGAACGGCTGGTTCCCACTCGAGACGCTGGACAACATCGGCCGCAAGGGCTTCTGGCGGGGCCCGCTGACCTATCTGGCCCGGATGACGGGCGACGACTCGCGGATCCTGCAGCAGTGGGCCACGGACCATCTCGACAGCGAGCAGGCGACACGGATCGAGGCGACCGTCGACCACCTGCTCCACCAGCAGGGCCACGCGGCCGCGGCCACCTGGGCCGTCGCCGTACGGCCGCGCACGTTCCTGGACGCCGAAGTGCTCGGCGACCGCCTCTTGGCCGCATGGGAGTACAACCTCGGCTCCATCCGCTCCAAGGACGTGGCCAAGGCCGTACGCCGCTGGAACCGCTAGCGGCGCGGGGGTCTGGGACCTTACTCGAGGATCAGGTGGGCCAGACCGTAGACGGCGGCCGCGACGATGCCGGCGGCCGGGATGGTCAGGACCCAGGCGGTGACGATGCCCTTGGCGACGCCCCAGCGGACGGCGGACAGGCGCTTGGTGGCGCCGGCGCCCATCACCGCGGAGGTGATCGTGTGCGTGGTGGAGACCGGCGCGTGCAGTCCGATCGCCATCACGTAGAGAACGCCCGCGGCGATGGATTCGGAGGCGAACCCGCGGGCGGGGTCCAGGTGGATGATCCGCCGCCCGAGGGTTCGCATGATCCGCCAGCCGCCGGAGTACGTGCCGAGCGAGATGGCCGTCGCGGCCGAGATCTTCACCCACAGCGGGATGCCGTCGCCCTGCTGCACGTGCCCCGTGGTGAGCAGCGCCAGGAAGATGACGCCCATCGTCTTCTGCGCGTCCTGCAGACCGTGCCCGAGCGCCATCGCGGCGGCGGACAGCGACTGCGACATCCGGAAGCCGCGGGTGGTCTTGCCCGGGTTGCGGTGCCGGAACAGCCAGAGGATCGCGAGCATCAGCAGGAAGGCGCCGGTGAAGCCGATGGCCGGCGACAGCACCATCGGGATCACGACCTTGTCGAGGATGCCGGACCACAGCACCGTGCTGGCCGAGGCCAGCCCGGCCCCGACCAGGCCGCCGATCAGCGCATGCGACGAGGAGCTCGGCAGACCGAAGTACCAGGTGATCAGGTTCCAGGTGATGGCGCCGACCAGGGCTGCGATCACGACCACCAGGCCGTGTGTCCCGGACGGTGCGGTGATGATGCCCTTGCCGACCGTCTCGGCCACCTCGGTGCCGGCCAGCGCGCCCAGGAAGTTGCACGCGGCAGCCATCAGCAGCGCCACCCGCGGCGTCAGCGCCCGGGTGGACACCGACGTCGCGATCGCGTTGGCGGCGTCGTGGAAGCCGTTGGTGTAGTCGAAGGCCAGCGCAATGGCGACGACGGCGATGACGAGCGCGAGCTCCACGCTCAGCTCTCCTTGACCGCGATCTGCTCGACCGTGTTGGCGACGTGCTCGAACGCGTCGATCGCGGCCTCCAGCAGGTCGACCACGGTCTTCAGCTTCATCACCGTCAGCGCCTCGTACTCACCGCTGAACAGCTTGGCGATCAGTCGCCGGTGGACCGCGTCGCCGGTGTTCTCCAGCCGGTTGATCTCGATCCAGTACTCGGCCAGGTCCTTCATGGTCCGCAGCCGCGGCATGGTCTCGGCGGTCAGCTGCGCGGCCCGCTGGAGCACCTCGATCTGCTCGGCGATCTCCTCGGGCAGCTTCTCCAGGTTGAAGAGGTGGATGGTGTCGACCGCCTCCTCCATGAAGTCCATGACGTCGTCGAGGTCGGAGGCCAGCCGGTAGATGTCCTCCCGGTCGAACGGCGTGACGAAGGTCGAGTTCACCCGGCGGATGATCGAGTGGGTGGTCTCGTCGGCCGCGTGTTCGGCGTCCTTCATCTGGGCGGCGATCTGATGACTCGCGGAGAGCCCGGTCCCCGCCGTACTGCCGAGCAGCTCCGCCAGGATCCTGGATCCTTCGACCAGGTGATTGGCAGACTCGGTGAAAAGGTCGTAGAACGTCGGGTCGTTCGGACGCAGACGTAACGGCACTTCAAGCTCCGGATGAACGAGGGACAAACCGTGAACATGCTAGGGGGAACGGACCGCTGACGTGGCATCCGCCATGTCAACGTACCGCGTCGGTATGAACTCGCCGCCGGACGATATACGATCAGTAACTGAGCGATTTCACCGTGTGACCACGGCGTACAGGTCGAAAAGTCCGACGACGAGGACCAGGCCGGCCGCGATCCGCAGGATGTTCTGATGGCCGAGCGCGTGCACGGCGCCCCCCTCGGAGCGGCGGTAGACGGCGCTCACCGCGGCCCAGCAGCCCAGCGCCAGCACGAGAACGACGATTCCGAGGCCCGTCCGGACCTCCGACGAACCGTGGCCGGAGGCAAGCAGCAGGACGCCGTTGGCGATCAGTCCGAGCGCCGTACGCCGCCACGCGAGCAGCGTCCGCTCCGGCTGCCGACCGGGATCGGGTGTGCTCATCGCCACACTGAGAACAACAGGCCGATCAGTCCGACCACGGCGATCGTTGCTCCGAGCATCAGCGGCAGCCTGGTGACAGGGAGTGCGCCGCCGCGACGCATCGCGGTCAGGTTGAGCTGCCAGCGCCGGAAGGCACCCGCGGTCGTGACGATTCCGGCAAGAACCAGAACGATGCCGATGATCCGGGCCGGCCAGCGGTCCGGACCGAGGTCGAGGAACTGGACGGCGGACAACCCGCCCGCGTAGCAGGCGAGGGAGGTCCGCAGGTACGCCAGGTACGTGCGCTCGTTCGCCAGCGTGAAGCGGTAGTCAGGCTCTTCGTCCGTCATCCGCAGGTCACCAGACCGTGGTCCTGTTTGAGGATCAGCACACGACGCACGCTACTTGTCAGCTGCGCGGCGAAGGACTCGTCCTCCTCCGCCTTCTTGACCAGGGCCGTCACCATCGTCGCGGTCAGCCCGGCCTTGGCGTTGATGACGACGTCGCCGCCGGCCGCGACGAACCGGGTCGCGCGCTCCCCCACCGGGACCGACGCGACCTCCGCGGCGGCGCCGACGTCGTCGGTGATCACGACACCGCGCCAGCCGAGATCGCCGCGCACCATGCCCTGGATGACGGTCGGCGAGAACACCGCGCGGTTCTTCGGATCGATCTTGGTGTACGTCACGGTCGAGATCATCACCATCGACGCACCGGCCTTGATCCCTTCCGCGAACGGCCGCAGGTCGGCGTCGCCGCGGACCGTGACGTCGTCGACGACACCGGCCGAGAAGTCGGTGTTGCCGCGGACGCGTCCTAGCCCGGGGAAATGCTTGACCGAGGTCGCGACACCGGCGTTCCGCATGCCCTGGACGAAGGCCCGCACTCCCCTGCTCGCTTCCGTCGGCGTGTTGCCGTACTCACGGTCCAGCTGGCCGATCGGCGCGTTGCTGGACTTCAGCGAGCTCGGTACGACGTCGGCCACCGGCGCGAGGTCGACGGTGACGCCGGCCTGCTTGAGCTGGCTGCCCCACTCCTGGGCCTGCGCGGTGAGCTTGGAACTCGACCAAGTGCCCTGCACCGTCGCGGCCGGGATGCGATCGAAGCCGGGGCCCTTCAGGCGCTGGATCTGCCCGCCCTCCTGGTCCGCGGCGATCAGCGGGCGGATGCCCTTCACCGTCGCGGCCGAGGTCACCGCGGCCATCGCCGTGCGGGTGTGCGAAAGGCTGCCGCTGCTGCCGATCAGGAAGACGCTGCCGGACTTCTGCTGCTGTACGACGGCCTGCTGGGCGTCCGACATACCGTCGGCGTTGATGCCGGTCATGATGAGCTGCGCCGCCTGCTCGCGCAGGGTGAGGGTCTTGAGCTTCTGGTCGACGCAGTTCGCGGCCGTCGGCTTCGACGACGGGGGCGGCGCGGACGTCGATGCTGTGGGCGACTCCGTGGCGGTGGTGGGCGACTCCGTCGCGGTGGTGGGCGGCAGGCTCGGTTCGGCGGTCGTCGGGATCGACGAGGACGGCACGGTGCTCGGCCCCGCGGTCGGGGTTCCACTGTCACCGCAGCCGGTCACAGCGAGGGCAGTCAGCGCGATCAGCGCGACCGGACGCCTCATCTCAGGTCCGCTCCCACGCCGCACGGTCGACGGTGTCGCCGGAATGCCGGGCGAGTGTCGCGCAGACGTCGTACAGGTGCTCGACCTGCTCGGGCGTGAGCGCGTCGAAGATCGCCCTGCGTACCTCCTCGACATGGCCGGGCGCCGTGTCCACCAGCTTCTGCCGGCCGAGCTCGGTGAGGATCGCGACCTGGCCGCGACGGTCGGACTCGATGCCCTCGCGCTTCACCCAGCCATTCTGCTCGAGCCGGTTGACCGCGTGCGACAGCCGGCTGCGGGAGCCGAGCGTGGCGACCGCGAGCTCACTCATCCGCAGCCGGTTGCCCGGCGCCTCGGACAGCCGGACGAGAATCTCGTAGTACGTGTGCGGGATTCCGGCGTCGCGTTGCAGCTGCTGCTCGATCCGGCTGCTCACCACGCGCTGCGCCGCGATGTACGCACGCCAGGCGTGACTCTCCTGCTGATCCAGCCACCGGGGTTCCACCATCCCCGCAGCGTACTTGCTGCCCGAGCCGTATCAGCAGTACGGCGGCAGCACACACCAGCATGCCGACGACGGCGAGTCCGCCGATCGTCTCGTGGAACAGCAGGAACGCGAACACCATCGTGGTCGGCGGCACCAGGTACAGCAGCGAACTGATGCGCGTTGCGCCCGACAGCTTGAGGTTGACCAGGTACAAACCCCAACCGCCACCAGTTGCCAGCAGCACCAGCCAGAACACCGCACCGTAGAAGCCTGGAGCAGCGGGCACGCTCAGCCGGCCGGTCGACGCGGCCAGGGCGGCGAAGAGGATCGCTGACACGAGACTCTGGACCGCCAGCGCATCGAGCGACGTCGTGGCCGGCTTGCGGAGCCGATCGAGACACGTGCCTGCGACCAGACCGAGCAGGCCGCCGATCGGCAGCAGGAAGAGCAGCGCCGAGCCGTGCCCGGCGTGGAGGTCGTCAGCCACCACCAGAGCGACGCCGGCCAGACCGAGGAGCAGCCCGAGCCACTGGCGCCGGCTGACGCGCTCGCCGAGCAGCGGTCCGGCGACGGTCGCGATCAGGAGCGGCTGGAGCGAGCCGATGAGCGCGGTGACACCGGCCGTGATGCCGTGGTCGATACCGGTGAAGATCAGCCCCAAGTACACGAACTGGGTGAGGAAGGCCATCCACACCTGGGTCACCAGATCCCGGCGGGAGATGCGCGGCCGCCGGATCGCCAGCACCGCGGCGGCGATCGCGCCCGCGACGAGGAACCGCCAGGCGAGCAGGTCGAACGCGTTCGTGTACTGCGTCCCCCAGCGGGCGCCGATGAAGCCGCAGCTCCAGAACACGACGAACCCGGTGCCGGCGGCCAGCGTGAGCGCCTTGTGCGTGGTCATGGAAAGACGGTAACCACACCGGTCGGTATACTGTCAGTATGCTCGACCAGCAGGTGAGACTGATCGTGGACCGGGAGATTCCCGCGGCGCCCCGGCTGACGCCGGCCGGCGAGCGCATCCTGGCGGCCGCGTCGACGATGTTCTACGAGCAGGGGATCCGGACCGTCGGGGTCGACGCGATCGCCGCGGCGGCGGACGTGACGAAGAAGACGCTGTACGACCGGTTCGGGTCAAAGGACCGGCTGATCGCGGCGTACCTCGAGCAGCGGGACCGGGCCTGGCACGAGTTCCTGGACGACCAGCTGACCGCGCGGAACCCGACCACGCCCGAGGCGGTGATCCTGGCGTTGTTCGCCGCGCTGACGGACTGGCTGGCCGGCTCGCGCAACGGGTGCGGATTCATCAACGCGAGCGTGGAGCTGGCGGCGCCGGACCATCCGGCGATGCCGGTGATCGTCGGGCAGAAGCGGTGGATGCGGGCCGAGTTCGAGGCGCAGGCGCGCGCGGCGGGGTTCGCGGACACCGGCGAGCTGGCCGACCGGCTGCTGCTCCTCCATGAGGGCGCCATGGTCAGCTACCGGGTCGCCGCGATGACGTCGGCGCCGGAGGTCGCGGCCCGGGCGGCGGCCGATCTGCTGGCGGGGTGGCCCCGGGGCTAGGTGTTGCTTCGCTTGGTGATCATTAGGCCGACGAGGCGGGAGACGACCATCGCGACGTACCCGAGTCCGGCGAGCTGTTCGAGCATGACCACCGAGCGGGCCCACGACGTGATCGGGACGATGTCGCTGAGGCCGGTGCTGGACAGTGTGGTGAAGCTCAGGAACAGCAGCTCCATCCAGGTGCGGTCGTTGGCCGGGTCAACGGCCGCGGTGAAGCTGTCCGGTACGAGGACCTGGACGAACACGTACAGATAGGCGAAGCCCCAGGCCACCAGGGTGAAGGTGGCGCCGGTCGCGAAGAGTTCGTCGACGCTGACGTCGTGGTCGGAGAGCATGTAGCGGAGCAGGCTGTAGGCCGCGTAGAAGTAGAAGGCCGCGTGCAGCGCGCCGGAGATCGCGACCACCGGCTCGGTCGGGTTGAACGCGTCGAGCAGCGACAGCGCCACCGCCGGGATGCCCAGGCAGACGCTGACCCAGGTGAGCCCCGGGGTCGCGCGGACCGAGAAGACCGCGAGCACGAGGACGACGATGCCGAGGATCTCGAACGCGACGCGGCCGGGGCGCGATCCCTCCATCGCCGGGTAGACGAGTACGCCGAGCAACTGCACCACGAGCAGCACGGCGGACGGGTTCCGCCGGGCGTGCGAGAACGCTCACCGGGATTCCTCGCGGGAGGCGATGATCGCGGCGCGGCGGGCCAGCCGGTGGCTGCGGCGGATCTCGGCCTCGCGCAACCGCCGCCGGTCCTCGTCGGTCTCCGGCACCACCTGCGGCACCTCGCGGGGCTTCCCCTCCTCGTCCACGGCCACGAACACCAGGTACGCCGACGCGACGTGCACCTGCGGGCCGACCGCGTCCCAGCGGTCGGCGGTGATCCGGACGCCGACCTCCATCGAGCTCCGGCCGGTCCAGTTCACCTGCCCGCTGAAGTGCACGACGTCACCGACGCGCACAGGAACCAGGAACACCATCTCGTCCATGGACGCGGTGACCGCGGCACCACCGGAGTGCCGCGCGGCGACCACCCCCGCGACCGAGTCGGCCAGCGTCATGATCACACCGCCGTGCACGGTGCCGAGCAGGTTCGTCTCGTTCTGCGCGGTGAGGTGCGACAGCGACAGCCGCGTCTCCGAGGTCGGCCGCGACGACGGGCTGCTGGACATGCGCGCTCCTTGTTTCCTGGACCTGGGTCCGGGCCTGGGTCTGGGCCTGGGCCTGGGTCTGGGCCTGGGTCTGGGTCTGGGTCTGGGTCTGGGTCTGCCGCACAGTATCCCGACGGCTTGTCCACAGGCATGGATTCGCGTGCTCCGGCACGCCCCGATCCTCGTACCTTCTCTGCCGACTTCTCTGCCGACAAGGAGGTCCGACGATGCCCACCGACACCACCGAACATGCCCAGAGCAACGACTTTCCCGAGACCAGCTCTCCCGACCCGGTGCTGCCGCCGTTGTCCCGGCGGCAGGCCGATCGGCTCGTGCACCTCGCCCTGCGCACGGCCGCCGACCTCGGCGTCGCCGTTTGCTACCAGGGCGGCGCCGCGCTCGTGCCCGCCGACCGCTCGGCCGACACCCCCGTGCTCGGGCTGAGCAACCTCGCGCGCATCCTGTCCCGCTTCGACGAGCACAGCTGGCCGGCGCTGACCGAGGAACACTTCCGCCAGATCCTGGAGCAACTCCGCGAAGGCCCACCGACGCCACCGGCCGACCCCGAGCGCGAGCTGATCCAGCGGCTGGTCCCGCGCGACGCGTTACCGCCCGACTGGACCGCGGATCGGCCCGACTTTCTGCCCGGTCTGATCTCCGTGCCGTCCACGCAGACCGACGGCATCGTGACGATGTACCTCGAGCCCGCCGACCTGGATCTCACCTGGTCCGACGCCGAGCGCTTCGGCCTCGCCAACCTCCGCCGCATCCAGGACGAGGTCGAGTATGTCGAGCACGACGACCTCCGCCTGGCCGTCGTCACCGGGACGGCCTTCGCCGCCTCCCGCGCACTCGTCCTCGACACCGTTCTCCGCGAGTCGTTGCACCTGCAGCACGCGCCCCACGGACTCCTGGCCGCCGTCCCGGCCCGGGATACGCTGCTGCTGCACGTGATCGAGGACCTCACGGTCATCCCCGCCCTCGGTGTCTTGCTCAACGTCGCCGCCCGCTGCCACTCCCGCGACCCCGGCCCGCTGTCCCCGGACGTCTACCTCGTGAGCCCCGACTTCACCTGGCACCCCGCCACCACCGCACTCCCCGACCACACCCCGCTCCGCCTGTCCCCGGAGCTCGAGTCCTTGACGAAGCTTCTCGCCACTCGGGAGCCGCCACCGGCGCGTGGCACGTCGTGAGGAAGTTGCTGATGGCAAACTCTGGCGGTGTCTGCGTCAGCCTTCGGGGCTTTCTCCATCCGGTTTCTCGAAGTGGCCGGGCCAGTCGGAGTAGCGGATCCGGGTGATGGAGCGGACTTCGCCGAGGGTTGTCCACTCGTCCTTGCCCAGCCGGGCGAGGGGGCGGAGGCGATGGATGTCGGGGTGGTTGCCGTCCAGCATCGTCTCGTCGATCGCGAGATGGCGGACCTGGCCGATGACCAGGGTGCAGTCGCCGAGCTCGACAGTGGTGTGCAGGGTGCACTCGAGCGCCACCGGCGATTCCGCGACGCGGGGGACGGCGACCGTCCGGGACGGCTCGGCGGTCACCCCGATCGCCTCGAACTCGGAGACCTCCGGCGGGAAGTTCGTGCCGGACGCGTTCACCTGCTCGTAGAGGTGCTCGGCGGCGAAGTTCACGACGAACTCACGGGTCGCCTCGACGTTGTTCAGGCTGTCCTTCCGGCCGACCGAGGTGAACTGCACCATCGGCGGCTGCACGGACGAGACGGTGAAGAACGAATGCGGCGCCAGGTTCAGCACGCCGGCGGCGGACAGGCTCGACACCCACGCTATCGGCCGCGGGACGACCACCGAGTTCAGCAGCGCATAGAACTCCCGCCGTCCGACGGCCTCCGGATTCACATCGACACGCACACCCGCAGTACATCAAACTCGGTGAATGCCACCGGCGGCCGCACGGGGTCCGGCCGGAGGATCACGCCGACGACGGAGCTGTGGATTGGCTGAACAACTCGACATCCTGGCCGGCGTAGCCGCCGTGGCCCGGCGCCACGGCGTCGACCCCGCCGAGGTGAGAGAAGTCGCCGGCGGGGTGGCCAACCGAGGATTCGTCCTCGGCGAGAACCTCTTCCTCCGCGTGTGCCGCCCCGGATTCGAGCCCGACCTCCTGAAGGAAACCCACGTCGTACCCGCCGCCCGCTCCGCCGGCGTCCTGACCCCCGCGATCGTCGAGTACGACGCCACCCACCACCTGATCGACGCGCCGTACGCGGTCATGGAACGCATCCACGGCACCGAGCCCACCACCCTCCCCACCGCCCTGGCCGAACAACTGGCCCACCTACACCAACTCCAACGCGCCCCACACCTCCCCAGCCAACCCACCACACCCGGCGAGCCCGGGGTAGGTGACGAACCCGGCGCACCCGGGGTGCGTGGCACGCCCGGCGTACCCGGGGTATCTGGCACGCCCGGGGTGGCTGGTGCGCTCGGCGTGTCTGGTCTGGCTGGCGCTCGTGCCGAACCTTGCCTGGCTGCTGGGTTGGGCTTGGTGGGGTTGGGTGAGGAGGGGTGGGGGGATCCGTGGAGGACTGTTGAGGAGCTTGGTGAGCGGGGGTATGTGGATTTGGGGACGGCTGGTTGGTTGAGCGGGTGGTTCACGCGGCTCGCGGAGCGGGTCGACAGGAGTCGGCCCAAGGTGCTGATTCACGGAGATGTTGCCGCACACAACCTTCTCGCCGGGCCGGACGGAGAGCTTCGGGCGCTCATCGACTGGGGCGACGCGGCCTGGGCGCCGCGGGCCATGGAGTTCGCCAAGCTCCCCCTCGCGCAGGTCGCCGTGCTGCTTCCGGACTACCTCCGGTACGCCCAGCCGCCCGAGTCCGAGGAGGAGCTGGCCGCCGGCGTCCTCTGGTTCCACCTGTCCTGGGCCATCGCCAAACTCTCCTCGGCGCCCTGGCCAGGCCAACGCCACTGGACCGCCCCAACCGCCAGCCGCCTGCTCAGCATCCTCCACTTCTTCACCACCACCCCACCGGCCCCCTGGTCCGGACTCACCTAGCCCGCGAGCCGCCTCCCCACCCGAACAGGCACCACCACCCCACCCACGCCTGGCGCGCTGCCCCGGGCGTCGCCAGCACACGCGCCAGGCCTCTTGTGACTGGCTGTCCGGGTGGGGTTGGGCAGGGAGGTGTATCAACGGTCGGCTGTGTCGGGCTCTCGAAGGGAGGTGATGGTGATCTGAGACGAAGGCGGCGCGGATGTCAGAACACAACTCTGTGGAAGTCGAACTGCTTGCGATCGGTGCGGGGCCGTCGAATCTCGGGCTGGCGGTGGCGCTCGAGGAGCTGGCGCCTGATCTGGCGGCGGATACGCTGCTGATCGACCGCAACCCGGCGATCGAGTGGCAGTCCGGCATGCTGATGCCGTGGGCGACCAGCCAGGTGTCGTTCCTCAAGGACCTGGTGACCCAGCGGGATCCGAGCAGCAGGTTCTCGTTCCTGAACCATCTGTTCGAGACCGGCCGGCTCGACGAGTTCGTGAACATGAGCACCTTCACGCCGTACCGGGTCGAGTTCACCGAGTACCTGCGCTGGGTGGCGGAATCACTCACCGGGGTCCAGATCCGGCTGGGGTGCGAGTGCGTCGGGGTGCGCGCGCGGCGCGACGACACCGGCGCGGTGACCGGGTGGGTCACCAGCCTCGCCGACGGTACGACGATCACCAGCAGGTACCTGGTGTACGGCGGCAGCCGTGAACCGAACATCCCGCCGGAGCTCGCCGGCCTGCCGCCGGAGCGCGTTGTCCACAGCACGCAGTACCGCCACCGGGTGGCGGAGCTGTCCGGCGACCTGCCGTACCGGGTGGCGGTGCTGGGCAGTGCACAGAGCGCCGCCGAGATGTTCCGGGCGCTGCGTGACGATCTGCCCGACAGCGACATCGCGTGGCTGATGCGGTCCATCGGGCTCAGTTCGGACCAGTCCAGCAAGTTCACCAACGAGATGTACTACCCGTCGTTCGTCGACGAGTTCTTCGACGCCCCGCCGCACGCGCGGGAGCAGATCCTCCGCGAGCTGTACCGGACCAACTACTCCGTCGTCACTCCTCCGATGCTCGAGCACCTGTACGCCGACCTGTACCTGGACCACTTCCAGCAGCGCACCGATCGGCGCCTCATCACGATGGTCGACATCACCGCCGCTCACGAAGCCGAGGACGAGCTGGTGCTGGAGCTCACCGACCGGCGGACCGGAGCCGTCACCGAGCTGCGCCGCGACGTGATCTTCCTCGGCACCGGCTTCGACACCCGGATGCCCCGGCTGGTGCGGGACCTGGCCGACGATCTCGGCCTGGACCGCGTCGACGTCACCCGGCAGTACCGTCTGGACCTCAACGGCACCGGCGGCGAAGGCAGCAGCGCGGCCTGCTACCTGCAGGGCGTCAACGAGGAGACCCACGGCATCTCCGACTCGCTGCTCAGTGTGCTGGCGCAGCGGTCCGAGGAGATCTGCCGGGACATCGTCGCGCACCGGGAGCGGATCCCGGCGGCGGCTGTATCAGCCAACGGGCCGGCCGGGCTCTAACGGATGGGAATAGCCCCAGCCCGCGAGGAGAACCGGATGACAACACTCGAACTGGACCGTCCGCCCGGCCTGGCACAGGCCCGGGACCGGACGTTCACAGGTCTGCGTGCAGCCATGCCGCCCGGCGTCATGGACGAAGCGTTGCGGTGCAGCGGCCAACTTCTGGCGGAGCTGCCGCATCAGCCCGAGCTGGAGCGCAACCTGGTGCTGGTGGCGTTCGGCGGCGGCAAGGACAGCTCGTACACGCTGGCCTTCGTCCGGGCGATGCAGCTGATCCTGGACCGGGTCCACGGCCGCACGTTCCGGATGCGGGTGGCGACCAACCGGCACGCGGGTATGCCGCGTGCGGTGATGGAGAACATCGACCGCGAGTACCGCGCACTGGAACTCTTCGACGACCCGGACTGCGAGCTGCTGCTGGTGGACGGCGACGAGATCAGCGAGTTCTACGTCGACTCCCCGCAGCGCGAACACGTCGTACGGCGCAACCGGTTGGACATTCTGATGACCGGTCACCGCACGTTCGCCGACGGGCGGCCGACGTTCTGCAACTCGTGCAACCTGAGCGTCTTCAACGCGTTCGGGCTGGCCGCCGCCTACGGTGACGGCGCCGACGTGCTGATCACCGGCGACTCGCCGCAGGAGCAGCATCAGTACAGCTTCTGGGTCGGCAGGCTGGCGCGCCGGTTGCGCACCGGCCCGGCCGTACACCCGCGGACGCGCGGAAACGGGTTCGGCCGGATCCTCGGCCAGCTCGACGACATCTCGCAGGCGTACTTCGCGGACATCCACGGGGCGGACGCCGACGACGCGATCAGCGAGCGCCGGGTGAGCACCGACGTTCCGGACCGGCTGAAGTTCTTCACGGTCTACGGCGAGACGGCGTACCGGGCCGGCGACCACTTCGACATGCTGACCGGTTTCCTCGGTTTCCAGTTCGACGACCTGGCCTTCAGCTTCACCGAGTCCGACTGTGCGAACCCGGCCCTGATGGCGCACCTGCGCGGGATCAAGGCCGAGCGCGTGTTCGAGCGGTCGTACGACGAGGGCCTGGCCGAGTACGTCGAGTTTGCGCTCGGCCTGATGCGCAAGAAGGACATCCCCGACCAACTCGTGGAGATGATGCGCGCCCGGTACGACAGCCCGGACGCCCCGGCCCGGATGCGGAAGGCCGCCGAGGAGTACGCGCTGACGACCTTCGGGCTCACCGGCGATCACCTGGTCTGCATGACGTACTCACCCTTCGCCGGGCACGGCGCCGGACTGGAGCGGTTCCTGGAGCGCGAGCACCCGCACCTGTCCGACCGGCTCGACGAGATCCACAGCTTGCTGGCCGGCGCGGGCGACGACCTCGCGCTGGACGCCGAGCTGGAGCGGATCAGCGGACTCACACCGAGCCAGTTGCGCGTGCTCTACAGCCGCTCGGTGCAGAGCGCCGCCGGCGGAACGCCGGTGATCGACCTGATCCTGGCCGGCGATCCGCACAAGGCAGTCATCGAGACCCGGCACTCCAAGGACGGTCCGGACACCTACGAACAGATTTCGGGACGGTAGCCATGGTCGTACACATCTCCCGGCTGGATCGCGACAACCTGCTGCACGAGTACGGCGTGGACACCCAGCGCCTGCAGCCGTGGCCGGTGCTGAACGCGCCCTTCGAGGTCAGCTACGCGGTCTGCCGGGCGGGAACGGTCTCCAAGCTGCACACCCACCACGAGCAGGAGATCTTCGTCGCCGTCTCCGGTGAGTGCGTCGTCGAGTGCGGCGGCGAACGGCAGCCGTTCCGCGCCGGCGACGTCTCGTACTTCACGCCCGGCCAGCTGCACCGGGTGCACAACACCGGCGACGAGGACTTCGTCTTCTGCAGCATCTGGTGGGACCCGGAGATGTCCCACAAGTTCCTCGCCGAGTACGCCGGCTCGGACACCGAGCGGTTCGCCGTCGAGGCGGCCGCGAAGGTCGACGAGAACGGCCGGGCCGCCGAGGCCATCGAGTCCGCCGAGCGAGTAGGAGCCAGCCAATGACCCGACCCCTGCCGTCCGACGACGACCGTCCGGTTCTCGTCCTCGGCCCGAACCCGACGCCGAACGGCGGGATGCACCTCGGGCACATCGCCGGTCCGTACCTGGCCGGCGACGTCTACGCCAGGTACCAGCGGGCCCGCGGCCGCAACGTGATCTTCACGTCCGAGACCGACGACAGCCAGACCTACGTGGTGGCGTCGGCGGGCCGGGAAGGCATCACGCCGGAGGAGCTGTGCAAGCGCTCGACCGCGAAGATCCAGGAGGCGCTGAGCGCGATCGGGATCTCGATCGACGGGTTCGGCCCGTTCGACCAGACCTACAAGGCGACCGTGCTGCAGTACTTCAAAGCACTGCACGCGGCCGGGGTGTTCCGGCTGAAGACCGTCCGCCTGCCGTATCTGGAGCGGACCGGCGAGTTCATGGTCGAGGGCCTGATCGAGGGCGACTGCCCGGTCTGCCTGACGACCAGCCGCGGCGGGCTCTGCGAGACCTGCTGCCACCCGAACAACTTCGACCAGCTGATCAACCCGCACTCGACGATCAACCCCGAGGACAAGCTCACCTACCGTGAGGCCACCATCATGGTGCTGCCTCTGGAGGAGTACCGAGAGCAGCTGACGACGTACCACGAGAACCTCAAAGAGCACCGGCGGCCGCACGTGCGGCAGATGATCGCCGAGCTGCTGGCCCGGCCGCTGCAGGACGTGCCGATCACGTTCCCGCTGAACTGGGGTATCGACCCGCAGTTCCCGGAGGTCCCCGGGCAGGTGCTGAACGCCTGGCTCGAGCTGATCCCGGCCGGCATGTTCACCACGTCGTACGCCGCCGCGAAGCTCGGCCGGGACACCGTGCCGGGCGAGCTGTGGCGCAAGGCTGCGGATCAGACGACGAACCTGCGGATCGTGCACTTCCTCGGCTTCGACAACGCGTACTACTTCTGCCTGCCGCACATCGCGATGCTGATGGCGCACGGCGACAAGTACGTCTGGCCGGAGTCGATCATCAACAACGAGTTCTACGAGCTGGAGAGCTCGAAGTTCTCGACCAGCAAGGGACATGTGCTGACGCCCGAGGAGCTGCTCGAGGAGGTGCCGCGCGACGTCGCCCGGCTCTACCTTGCGCTCACCGCACCGGAGTACCAGCGGTCGACGTTCAGCCGGGCGGGCCTCGACAAGATGGCCGAGGACCGGTTGGTCGGCCCGTGGAACCAGCTGGCCGGCGTTCTCGCCAAGGCGGTTGCGAACGCCGGCGGCGACGGCGCGCGGCTGCCGGTCTCGGCCGCCGCACGGCAGCGCGTCGCGCTGATGCGCGACCGGTTCGACCTCGGGTACGAAATGCCGACGTTCAACCTGAACCGTTCGGCGGACACGGTGCTGGTCCATATCGACCGGTTGCGGCGGCAGGCGCTGACGCTCGACGGCACCGGTCTGGACGAGCAGCCGGAGGCCTGGGGCGATCTGTTCTGCGAGGTGAAGGCCCTGCTCGCGGTGGCGTCGCCGCTGCTGATCGATCTCGCCGCCGCGGCCGGTGAGGCCGGGGCGTTCGACGAACTGCCGGACGCCGGGGTGCTGGTCACCGGATCCTTCGAGCTCGCCGAGGTCACGCCGTTCGTGCCGCCGTTGCTGGCGGCCGGGACGGCGGACGGCGAGCTCGCCGGAGGTCGGTGATCCCGATGCGGATCACCGTGGTCGGCGGCGGCGTGATCGGACTGCTGACCGCGATCGACTGCAGTCGCGCGGCCGGCGTCGAACAGGTGGACCTGTTCGACGCCGGCCCGATCCCTTCGCCGACGGCGACCTCGAACGATCGGCTCCGGGTGGTGCGCGCGCTGCATCGCGGCGAACCGGCGCTGACACTCGCGGCCGCCCAGTCCCACGAGGCCTGGATGGAGGTCGAGGGACTGGTCGGCGCGCGGTTCTACCACCCGGCAGGGGCGCTGACCGCGATGCCGGAGCCGGAGGCGGCGGCATCGCTCGCGCTTCTGACTGCCGCCGGCGCGCGGGCGTGGGGCCTCGCGCCGGACGAGTTGGCCCGCCGGTATCCGCAGGTGCGCTTCCCGGCCGGTTCGGGCGCCGTACTGGAGGCCACCGCGGGCGCCGTGCTCGCCGACCGGGCCCTGATCGCGCTGGCCCGCTGGCTGGGCGACCGGCCGAATGTCCGGTTGCATCCGCACCGACGGGTCGTCGAGGTGTCCGGGAGCGGGCGCGGCGGCGTGATCCGGTTCGCCGACGGCGAGTCCGCGACCGCCGACCGGGTCGTGATCGCCGCCGGTCCCTGGTCGCGTGAACTCGTGCCGGGTGTCATCGCCTCGACGCTCACGCTGTACCGGCAGACCGTGCTCTCGTACCGGCAACCGGAGTGGGTGGGACTGCCCGCGGTGCTCGGCCTCGGCCCGGATCGCGACGCCTGGCTGATGCCGACGGTGCCGCACGCGGACGCACCGCTGCGGTTGAGCGCCGCGAGCGCCTGCCGGCCGACCCGCGAGATGACCGACCGGACCACTCCCGACCGCTGGCGGGAACACCTGATGACCGTGTTCGCCGACGTGCTCCCGGGTTTCGATCCGGCCGCGGTGACCGACGCCACCGACGGCTACTACCTCGCCGAGCGTGCGCGCGGCGGACCGCTGCTGTCGTCGTACGGCGGCGGCAGCGTCTGGGCGTACGCGGCGTGCGGCGGGATGTCCTTCAAGTTCGCGCCCCAGATCGCACGGACGATCGCTGACCGCGCGGTGGGCGCGCCGCCCCGGCCGGTCGGCCTGGACCCGATCGACAGGCCGCGGCAGCTCGCCGCGGTCGGTGAGGAGTAGGTGCCATGAAACTGCTCGCCCTGGAGGCCGTGCAGAACGCCGGCTACTACCAGTCCCGCTACCGCCAGATCGAGGAGTTCGGCGGCACCTTGTTCGTGCTGAACGGACTCGGTGAGCCGGACTACTGGCCGGCCGACCGCTACCGGATCGCCGGCTCGCGGCACATCGACGACATCATCGCGGCGGCTCGCGAGTGGCACGCCACCGAACACTTCCACGGCGTCCTGACGTTCTCCGAGTCCGGCGTCCTCACGGTGGCCGCGGTGGCGGAGGCGCTCGGGCTGCCCGGTGTCGGTCTCGACGCGGCCAGGATCAGCCGCAACAAACTCCTGATGCGGGAGGCCCAGGAGCTCGGCGGTGCGCCGGTGCCCAAGTTCCGGCTGGCGGCCGACCTCGACGCTGCGCTCGCGACGGCGGAAGAGTTCGGCTACCCGGTCGTCTTGAAGCCCACGTTGGGCGCCGCGAGCAACTTCGTGTTCAAGATCGACACCCCGGACGAGATGCGGACCCGGTTCCCGCAGGCGCTCGAGGGCATGGCCGGGATGTCGTGGTTCCGGATGGAGGCCGAGGGCCTCGACGTCGGGCCGTACGGGCTGCTGGTCGAGTCGTTCCTCGACGGCCGCGAGATGCAGATCGAGGCGCTCGCCTGGGACGACGAGGTGTACCTGGGCTCGATCGTCGACCGGATCACGATCGAGGGCAACACCTTCGACGACGACGCGCATCGCGCCCCGACCACCCTCGATGAGGACCAGTTGGCCGCCGTGCACGAAGTGGTGGCGACAGCCGCGCACGCGCAAGGGTTGCGGCGCAGCGTGATGCACGCCGAGGTCCGCTTCCACCGCGGCAAGCCGCACCTGCTGGAGATCGCGGTGCGGCCGGGCGGTGGCGGGCTGGACTACTTCGCCCGGCTCAGCACCGGCTATTGCCCGATCCGCGCGACGATGGCCGTCGCCGCCGGCCGGAAGCCCGAGGTCCAGCACTACCGCCCGACCGGCGTACACCTGGCCGGCACCTGCCTGATCGGTGCGGCGGGCGTGATCGAGCAGATCACCGTGCCGGCCGAGGTCGCCGAATCCGACCGGGTGTTCTTCCTCAAGATCACGGCGCAACCGGGCGACGTCATCCGGCGGCCGCCCGACGGCAACAACATCCTCGGCTTCCTCTGTACCAGCGGAGCGACGTTCGACGAAGCGATCGGCACGGCGTACGAGTTCGCCGGCCAGATCGATGTACGCCTGGCCGCGCCGGCAACCAAGCTGACGGCCTGATCCAACTCACGAGAGGTGACCTGGATGTCCACTGTGCTGACCGAGCACCAGTCCGACCAGCCGTCCGAGGACGGCCGGCCGATCAAGGGTGGCACCGTCACCTGGGCCTGCAACCCGGGCTTCCCGCCCGCGGCCATCTTCCCGTTCACGCCGCGGGAGCGGATCGGCATCCGCAACCTGTACGAGTTCCAGGTGCTGATGTTCCGCCCGCTGTACTGGCTCGGCCGGGAGGGCAGGCCGGAGGTGAACCCCGACCTGAGCCTGGCCTACCCGCCGGAGTGGAGCGAGGACGGGTTGAGCGTCACCGTCACGCTGAAACCCTGGCAGTGGTCCAACGGTGAGCCGATCTGCGCCGACAACGTGATGTTCTGGGTGAACATGATGGCGGTCAAGGGCGACCGGCTCGGCTACTACGTCCCCGGCTACTTCCCCGACAACCTCACGTCGTACGAGAAGATCGCCGAGGACAAGGTCCGCTTCACCTTCGACGAGGTCTACTCCAAGACCTGGGTGGAGATGAACCAGCTGTCGCTGATCACGCCGATGCCGAAGGCCTGGGACCGGACCGAGGACGGGCCGGCCCGTGCGTCGTTCGACAAGGCCGACATCCCGGCCGTCTACGACTACCTGGTGAGCCAGAACGGCGACTGGACGATCGAGGCGAACCACTTCCGCGGCGGCTGGGCGGAGAGCCCGGTGTGGAGCGTCGTCAACGGCCCGTGGCGGCTGAAGAGCTACACCCTCGACGGCGTCGTCACCTTCGTCCCGAACGACAAGTACTCCGGCCCGAACAAGCCGCACCTGGACGAGTTCCGCCAGGTGCAGAACGACACCGACGAGCTGATGTACGAGCGCCTGCAGGCCGGACCGGACGCGCCGGACGGGATCCAGATCGGGTACCTGCCGTTCGGGATGGGGCTCACCGACGACGGCGAGGACCCGCTCGCGGACTCGTACCGCCTGGTGGCGCAGGACCTGTTCGTGGTGCGCTACATGCCGTTCAACTTCGACAACGACTCCACCGCCGCGGCGATCTACAAGCACGCCTACGTCCGGCAGGCGCTGCAGATGTGCCTGGACCAGGACCGCGCGATCCGGGAGATCTTCCACGGCAACGCGTACCGGATGGACGGCCCGGTGCCGATCTCCCCGGCCAACCCGCACGTCTCGCCGAAGCAGCGCAACGACCCGATGCCGTTCGACGTCGACGCGGCCCGGCGGCTGCTCGAGGCGCACGGCTGGGACACCAGCACGCTGCCGGCCGGCTGTGTCCAGCCGGGTGAGGTGGCCGGCTGCTCCGGCGAGGGTGTCGAGATCGGCGACCGGCTCTCCTTCACGATCCGGTACGTCGAGGGCAAGGTCGCGCTGACCCGGATGCTGGAGATGTTCAAACAGGATGCGGCGAAGGCCGGAATCGAGCTGAAGCTGGAGCCGGTGTACGGCTCGGTGATGGTGGCCGAGGACCACAGCCCCGGTCCCGCGAAGCGGCTGTGGGAGATCAACAGCTGGAACGGCGGCTGGTCGTTCTACGGGCACCTGACCGGCGAGATGCTGTTCCGCACCGGCGGCGGCAGCAACTTCGGCGACTACAGCGACCCGAAAGCCGACGAGCTGATCGACCGGACCGTGCACAGCGACGACCCGCAGGCGATGTTCGACTACCAGGACTACATCGCCGAGCAGGTGCCGACGATCTGGTCCCCGGGCTTCCCGAACCGCATGTTCGAGGTCGCGAAGAACCTGCGCGGCCTCGAGCCGGTGAACCCGTACGGCCTGATCACACCCGAGGACTGGTACTACGTCGAGGAGTGAACCGTACCTACAAACAACACTGCCCCAGCCGATCGGCTGGGGCAGTGTCATGTCCGGCGAGGTTCAGGACTTCGGCGGGATGGTTGCCGCCGGCAGGTGGTGCATGCCGCGCAGGAGGGTGCTCGGCTCCCACTCCAGGAAGCTCGGGTCGGCCGTCATCCGCAGGTCCGGGAAGCGTTCCAGCAGCCGGGTCAGCGCGATGTTCGTCTGCATCTTGGCCAGCGGCTGCCCGATGCAGAAGTGCGGGCCGTGACCGAAGCCGAGAACGCCCTTCGGCTTGCGGTCCAGGTCGAGCGTGTTCGCGTTCTCGTACTGCTCGTCGTCGCGGTGCGCCGACAGGATCGACAGCGCGAGGATGTTGTTCTTCGGGACCACCACGTCGCCGATCTCGATGTCCTCCGCGGTGAACCGGAAGGTGGCCACGCCGACGCCGCCGTCGTACCGCATCAGCTCGTCGATCGCGTGCCCCATGATCGACGGGTCGGACCGCAGCCGGGCCATCGCCTCGGGGTGCGTGAGCAGGCTGAGGATCGCGTTCGACAGCGTGTGCTGCGAGGTGATGTGACCGGCCACCGTGTACAGGAAGATCATCGCGACGAGCTCGTCGTCGGTCAGCCGGTCGCCTTCCGGCGAACCCTCGATCATCGCGCTGACCATGTCCTCGGCCGGGTTCTTGCGCTTCATCTCGATGATGTGCCGGCCGTACTCGATGACGTTCTTGGAGGCGTTCTCGACGACCTCCGCCGGGTGGCCGGCGCCGACCAGCTCGACCGCCCACTGCTGGAACCGCTCACGGTCCTCGAACGGGATGCCGAGCACGTCGCAGATGATCACGATCGGCAGCGGCTGGGCGAACTCGCCGACCAGGTCGACGTCGTCGCGGCCCTCGAGCTTGGTCAGGTAGTCGTCGACGAGCTCCTCGATCCGCTCCCGGAACGCCTCCATCCGGCGCAGCGTGAAGGCCTTGCTGACCAGCGCCCGCAGCCGGGTGTGCCGCGGCGGGTCGCTGTTCAGCATGTGCTGGGACAGCTCGTCGTCGAAGCCGACGTCGGGCTTCTCGTCCTCGACGTAGGTCCCGGTGTGGCGGGCGAACATCTCGTTCATCCGCGTACCGTCCTTGCTCACCCTGGGGTCCTGGAGCAGCGTCCGTACGTCGGCGTACCGGGTGACGAGCCAGACGTCGGCGCCGTGCGGGAAGACCACGTGGTGCACACGGCCGGCCTTGCGGTACGGCTCGAGGATCTCGTACGGCCTCTGCATGAAGTCGTCCGGGATCCGCGGGAGGGCCTCCGTCATTTCGGTTGTCATAGGTCAGATCCTCCTGGGAACAAGGCATGTCGACAGGGGCGCACGTGCGCTCCGCTACGCGTCGCCGTCATTCATCAGAGGCGTCGGCCGGCCCACCCTGATACGCCTTGTTTTGTTGCTTTTGGGGACTGTCGGTACGGCGCTGCGAGCGGTAGCGTGCAGGACCGAATGCCTTCTGGCACAAGCCCGCCGGGGGCAGCGTGGTCACCGGCACAGAGGGGTGGAGTAACTGATGAGCGAAGAAGTCGACCGCGAACCGAGTTCGACCGGGCAGCCCGGAGAGGGACTCGGCGCCATCGCGACCTGGCGCCAGACGTCGATCACGTCGAAGGCACTGCTGTTCGGCGTCTTCGTCAACCGGCTGGGCGCGTTCCTGCAGATCTTCCTGGTGCTGTTCATGACGCACAAGGGCTTCAGCGCCGGCCAGGCCGGTTTCGCCCTCGGCGTCTACGGCGCCGGCCATGTGCTGGGGTCGTTCGTCGGCGGCTGGCTCACCGACCGGTTGAGTGCGCGGGCGGCGACATTGATCAGCATGCTCGGCTCCGCCGCGCTGATCGTCTCGATCCTGTACATCAACGTCTACTGGGTGATCCTGCTGGCGATCCTGACGGTCAGCACCGTCAGCATGCTGAACCGGCCGGCCGCGCAGGCGATGCTGGCCGAGCTCACCAAGCCGGGCCAGCTGGTGATGACGATGGCGATGTACCGGCTGGCAATCAACCTGGGCACCGCGGTGACCCCGATCGTCGGCGTCGCGCTGGTGTCGGTCTCGTACAACCTGCTGTTCTGGGCCGAGGCGTTCGCCGCCGTCGTCTACAGTGCAATCGCCTGGAGGTACCTGCCCGGGAAGGCCACACCGGAGGAGGCCGCCGCCACCGCCGCCGCCAAGGCCACGGAACCGAAGCAGGGCTATCGCGCCGTGCTGGCCGACTGGCGGTACGACTTCTACCTAGCCGCCGTGTTCCTCGTGACGATCGTCTACTGCCAGTACATCGCGGTGCTTCCGCTGGCGATCGTCGACGACGGCAGCAGCCTGTGGTGGTACAGCCTGGTCGTCTCGGCCAACGCCATCGTGGTGGCCGTCTGCGAGGTGCCGGCGACCAAGTACGTGCAGACCTGGCCGCTGCGGCTGACCGCGATCGCAGGGTTCGGTCTGGTCGCGGTCGGGTACGGCGTCTACGCGATCGCGCTGGTTCCGGTGCTGCTGATCCTCGGCACGCTGATCTGGACGATGTCGGAGATCATCGGCGCACCGACCACGTTCGCGTACCCGGGCATGGTGGCGCCGCCGCACCTGCGCGGTCGCTACTCCGGCGCCATGCTCAGCGTCTTCGGCCTGGGCAACGCGGTCGGTCCGGCGGTCGGTGTCTGGCTGTGGGCCCACGTCGGACAGACGTTCTGGCTGTGGGCGGCCGGCGTCGCCGTGCTGTCCGCGGTCTGCGCGCGGATCGGCATGCGCCGCCCGGACGAAGAGCCGGCCGCAACTGAAGCCAAGACCGACACGACCGCGCCGGACACCACCACCCCGGAGGCGGCGACCTAAAGGGAGGGCTACATACAAGCTGATGGAGTGGGAGCTGGGTGCCCGCCTTGGTTCGGCGGTCCGCTGACGGTCGGCATTCCAACTCCCACACCATCTTGTCGAACGGGACTTCGGGCAAGAAACTAAGAAGTTGAGCTTGGTGGCCGGCTTCGGCGGTTGGCCGGAGGTTTGCCGGCGCGACCTGTACGTCGCCCCATCCCACAGGCAGGCCGGTTCCCTCCTCGTGCTCGCGCTCGGTGAGCACGTCGAGGAGGGGCGCGGACGGCCGGTAAAGAACGACGCGCGAGGCGGATCCGTCCGCGACCGGGCAGGTCCCCTCACCGGTTCAGCGTGGGCGACAAGACGAGCCGCTCGCTGCCGGAGACGGCTGGAACGATTCCGCCGTCTCCTGACCCCACCGCAGCACAACAGCCTTCCGCCCGCAGCTCCGCGGGTAGGAGGCCGTTGTATCGCCTGGCCTCCGCCGTCTCCTGACCCCACCGCAGCACAACAGCCTCCCGCCCACAGGCCCGCGAGTAGCAGGCCGTCTTGTCGCCTGACGTCCGCCGTCTCCTGACCCCGCCACAGCACAACGGCCTTCCGCCCACAGCCCCGCGAGCAGGAGGCCCTTGTGCCGCCTGGCCTCCGCCGTCTCCTGACCCCGCCACAGCACAACAGCCTCCCGCCCACACCCCCGCGAGCAGGAGGCCCTTGTGCCGCCTGGCCTCCGCCGTCTCCTGACCCCGCCACAGCACAACAGCCTCCCGCCCGCAGGTCCGCGGGGGAGGTTGTTGTGTTGTCCGGGCTCAGCCGGTGGCTGCGAAGGCGGCCGCTTCCCGGAGGACAGTCTCGTCGGCCCGCCATCGGGAACGGTCGGCGACGGTCTCCACCACGACGCCCTCGACCGCCCGCAGGCCGGCCTCGGCGAACCCGCTGGGCTCGGTGGGCTGGGTGGGCTGGGTGGGCTCGGACTCGCGCGGGCCCGTCCTGCCGCTGGGTGGTCGGGCGCGCGGGGGTGCGGTGCGTCGGGCTGTGGCGGGGGTGGGTGCGGGTTCGGCCCAGCTGGGGCGGGCGACGTGGACGATGCCGTCGAGGATGGTGATGTGCCAGCGGCCCCTGTGCAGGTCGACGTGGTGGCGACGGCACAGCAGCGCCAGGTTCGAGACTTTGGTGTCGCCGCCGTCGATCCAGGAGATCAGGTGGTGGGCGTCGCACATGATCGGCGGGGCTCCGCAGACCACGCAGCCGCGGTCGCGGGCGTCCAGGGCGCGGCGCATCGCCCCGGTGACCAGCCGCACGCGGCGCCCGACGTCGAGCGGTTCGGAGTTCGAGCCGAGCACCAGCGGGATGATGTTCGCGTCGCAGGCCAGCCGCCGGATCGTGGCCGCGGACAGGCCGCCGCTGTAGACGGTGTGGCCGATCGCGTCCGCGGTGGCGGCTTTGAGGTCTTCGAGGTCGATCGTGACGGTGATGTTCGCCTTCGCGCCGTACCCGGCCACCCGACGATCCTTCCCCGCGCTCCCGGCGCTCCCGGCGCTGCCCGCGCTGCCCGCGCTCCCAGCACTGCCAGCACCGCCCGCATTGCCGGCGCTGCTCGCGGCGGCTGTGGTCGCCGCTGCAGGTCCGGTGGGTCCGGTGGGCGCGGTGGGTCCCATGGTGTCCCATGCGGCGGCGGCGATGCTCAGGGCGGTGGACAGGGCGTCGGCCTGGCGCTTGTCGCGGGGGCGGGGGTCGTGTTCGCCGTCGACGGTCTTGTGTGGGCGGGCGCCGGCGTGCACGACGGCCCGGAGGAGTTCGGCGTTCTCGTTGGCCAGGAAGCCCTTGAACTTCACCCCGTTGTCGGCAGCCGAGAGCGTCAGAGACTCGCGTTCATACGCCTTGTGTTCCTCGGGTTCGGGGCCGTCGGAGTCCAGCAGGTCGGCGATCTCCTTGGCGGCGGTGCGCAGTTCGCCCGGCGAGAGGTGACCGGCCAGCCCGACCAGTTGCTCCGCGGCCGCGTCCAGGTGCTCCACCGGAACCCGCGACCGGACCCGGTCGAGCCCGAACACGATCGCGGCCGCCTGCGCCGGACGTAGCAGCCAGCCATCACCACCACCAGCATCGGCCCCGGATCCACCGTCCCCGGATCCGCTGTCGTCGGGTACGCCGTCTCCGGGTTCGGCGTCTGCGGGTCCGCTGTCGGGTATGTCGGCGGTCGTGGCGGGGGCGGGCGAGGCGGTGCGGTCGAGGGCGGTGGAGACGGCCGGGTAGTGGGTGGCGGTCTGGGCGAGGCGGAGGGTGCGGCGGGCGATCGGGGAGTCCAGGCGGTACCGGAAGCGCAGCAGCTCAGCGGTGTCGCGGGCGCCGAGCTCTTCGGCGTACCCGGTGGACTCGATGGCGGCGATCACGCTCAGCCGGTACGCCTCCAGGCGGGCGAGCTCGGCTTCCAGCGTGTCGAGGGTGGACAGCAGTTCGCTGCCACTCATCGACCACGCCGGCCGCTCGCCCAGGAGTTCCATGGCATTGACTTTAGACGGTGCCACCGACAGTTTCCGAGCCGGAATCCCCTTATTTTGTGGGCTTTTCGGGGGCCCACACCAGCAAACACCACGCGCCATACGACTGCATCCGCTCGGCCTGCGTTGCCTGGGCAGGCAAGGCCGGAAAACCAACTCGCCGACCTCCTCGCGATCCAGCCCCATAGGAACTGAGACAGCGTGAACCCACCCGCCTGGCGTGGCCCTCGCGTTCGACCGCGGACCGCGCTGGCACGGGACGGCGGCGGTGGTGCCGAAGTAGGCGGCGTCGGCGTACCAGGTGTGCTGGTGCAGGATGCGTTCCCAGCCGCATTCGAACAACCCCAAGCTCGGCGCTCTGATGCGCTGACTGTCGCTGGCCCGGCAAACCCAGCCACGCAGCCAACTCCCACTCTCTATCCTTTCCAAAGGCTTCTGAATAGCGCTCGAAGCACGACGAACCGGCGCGGTGCCCAGTAGGCGCCGCGCCGGTTTGTTCGTGGGTCAGCCTCTGCGGACCGGGAGTGCTGTGCCGGGCTCGACGTCGGAGTCCTCGGGCAGGACGTGCAGGCAGCAACCTGCGGACGCGCCGGCGAACAGCCGGATGACCTCGAGGTCGGACTCGACGGTCGCGGCGCGGGTGAAGACGCCGCCGTAGCCGTTGACGACGGTGAAGACGCCCCAGTTGACGATCCACGGCACCGGGTCGCCGTCGGGCATCGGGAACAGCTCCGGGACCGGGCGGATCCGGCGCTGGACGATCCACGGCTCGTCCAATGCCTCCCGGACCCGCTCCTCCCACAGCTCGGCGCTCGTGTCGTCGCGCCAGCCGAGCAGCACTCCTTCGCCGCTGTGGCGTGAGGTCGGCTTGAGCACCAGGTCCTCCTGGTGGCTCAGCACGTAGTCGAGCAGTTCGACCTGTGAGCCGTCCTCCAGCGTCACCGGGCCGGAGCGCACCATTCGCGTCCACGGCAGGATCCGGTCCAGGCTGACCAGGGTCTCCTGGTCGAAGTACTTGCGGTTCTCCTCGTCGGACAGCATCGCGAGCGCCGCCTTGCTGGCGAACATCTCCGAGTCCATCGGCGTGAAGATCTTGACCTCGCCGCGGGCGGCGGCGTCCAGGATCGGATCCATCAGCGCGTGCGCGTCCGGGTCCTCCAGCAGGTCCTGCAGCATGAACAGCCGCTGGATGATGTCGATCTTCAGGTCGCCCAGCCAGACGCCGCCGTCGCGGACCTCCAGCTGGCCGATGTGCCCGACGTGGGCGTCGACGCCCATCTCGTGCAGCCGCGTCGCGAAGTGGTGCATGTACGGCTCGAGGGTCTCGTAGCTGCTCGGCCAGTCGATGGTCGCCAGCACCGGCCGCGACCCGTACTCGAAGCCGCACTCGACGAACATGTTGTTCACTTGTTCGCGCATGGTGTCGATGTAGCCGAGACGGTGCGTCTGGGCGAACTCCGCCAGCACCGGCTGGTCCAGCAGGGCCCGCGCCATGTCGGACTGGTCGATACCGCCGAGCGCGCTGCCCATGTTGAACTCGAGCAGCTTGAAGCCGGACTCGTCCATGTACAGGTCGGCGCGGCTCTGCTTCGTCACGGTCGTCCCGCGGCTGCGCAGGACAGCGGAGACCTGCACCTCGGTCAGCCCGACGGCGCGGCCGAACGCGGCCAGGTCGCCGCCGTACAGCTTGTCGGGCAGGCTGATCAGTGCGGCGTGCATGGTCAGGATGTCGTTCGCCAGCTGTTCGCACTCCTCGGCCCCGAGGAAGACCGGCCGGGGCAGGTAGCGCCCGCCGTAGAACGACTGCAGCCCGACGGACTCGGGCTGGGTGCTGACGAGTTCGGCGGCGGAGATCCCGCGTCGCTTGATCTCGTCCAGGTACTGTGCTGTGAGTTCAGCTCGGCTCAAGCCGGTCTGCATGATCGGGACCTCCGGGGGTCGACGCGGAATCAGAGCGCTCCTGCTCGGTCAGAGGCAGCCACCGGCGGCCGGAAATACACTGATGCGCGGAGGTCCTGTCTGGTGATCCAGCGCCGTAGCGAGGAGGTGCTCGGTGCGGTGCATCGGCGTGCGGGGGCAAAGGTCTCGATGCGGAGCATCGTGGCCTTTGCACCCGTGCGGCGAGGTGCCGTGCCGAGTGCCCCGCAGTAGGCGATGGATCACCAGACAGGGCC
>NZ_JBFAJQ010000009.1:0-344195 GCF_040655315.1 Kribbella sp. NPDC050459
TCACCGCCCACAACTCATCAGAAATCACACCCGAACGCAGCACCGAACAAGCATCAACCACCCAACCCCGACGATTTAGCAGACACGCCCTAGTCGACTGGTGCGGGGGACCGCGATCGGGTGTGGGGTGGCCGCGCTGGTGGGCGGAGGGGTCGGTTTCGCGGTCGGCGAGCCGGTGACGCCGGAGGACATCCTCCCGGCGCGGGTGCTGCCGGCCGATCTGTGCGCACGGATCGGCGACGTGGCGAACCTGTTGCCGAAGGCATCGGACGGGCCGGTGACGATGACCCAGGGCGGGACCACGACCGTCACCTGCGCGGCGGGCAGCTCCCGCGCGAAGGTCCGGGCGTACACGTCGGCGAGCGTGGAGGTCACGATCACGGCGTACGGCGGGAAGGACGCCGGCGCGGGGAACGCGCCGTTCACGCCGGACCAGGTGGCGAGCCGGACGTTCACCCGGTCGCCGCTGAAGGCGTACGACGAGAACCGCCCGTACCCGACGAAGGCGAGCCGGACCGCGAGCGGACTGGCCGGTGAGACCTGGGCCGTCCACACGATGGTGCAGCGCGCCGACGTCGTCGTCCTGGTGGACTACACGGCCAACCCGATCGACGCGGACGCCGCGCAGAAGGCGGCGCTGGCGCTGGCGGACCGAGCGATCTGGGAGAGCAAGTGAGCAACAGCGCGCCGGAGATCCCGGGCTACCAGTTCGACCAGCGGATCCTGCTGCACCCGCTGGCGGAGTTGTGGCACGGCCGGACGTTCACCGGGATGGACGTCGTCGCGCTCGTCCTCAGCGACGAAGGCGCCCGGAACCCGACGGTCGTCGACCGGCTGACCCGGGCGAGCCGCGACGCCGCGCTGGTGCCCGGTCGGCAGGAGACCCCGCTGTGGGCGGCGAACTTCAGCGCCGGCCGCCCGTACGCGATCACGCAGCTCGTCCACGGGCAGACCGGCGCCGAGCGCCTGGTCGACCCGCTCGACGGGGTGCTCGGCAACGACGACGAGTCGCTGCAGGCGGTCCGCAACCAGCTCGCCGGGTACGGCGCGACGCCGCCGACGCTGCTGCCCGGCGACACCAGCTCCCCGCAGGGCGACATCCCGTCGTACGTCGACCGCCCCCAGCAGGCGACACGGCAGGAGGAGCCACCGCAGTCGAAGATCGAGATCGCCCGGCAGTACCGGCGCAAGATCGGCGCCTGGGTCTACGCCGTCGTCGCGGTCGCGGTGCTGATCGTGTTCAGCATCGCGTACTCGATCGGCACCGCGATCGGCGGCGCCGTGAAGGACGAGCCGGGCGAGGCGGCCCCGGCGGCCGCGGTCAGCCCGGAGCCGATCCCGTCCACCGTCCTGATCCCGCCGATCAACCGCGTCACGACCGCGCCGTACAAACGCCCCGACGGAGCGGCCGGGATCTTCGGCGCCACCTACGCGGCCGGCGCCGACGTCCAGGTGGTCGCGAACGCCGAGCTGCCGTTCGCGCTCGGCTGGCCGCGGCCGCCGGAGGTGGCCTTCCTGGGCGAGTCGTCGCAGCTGATCCTGCGGCGGATCGTGACCAAGAACGACTACGAGCCGGGCGGCCTGAAGAACGCGATGAAGGCGCAGTTCGCGCTGCACCCGTGCGCGAGCCTGGCCGGCTGCGTGGCGGACCGGCCGGCCTTCGACCAGCAGTGGACGAAGATCTACAAGACCACGGCGCCGGCGGCCGCGAAGGACTCACGGACCTGGCTGACGGTGTCGGCGAAGGCGCCGTACACGATCACGATGACGCGCGCCTTCCAGAGCGGCGGACAGTGGTGGCTGGTCGGCGCGATGGTCGTCGGCCAGACCGGCGAGGCGCCGGACATCCAGAGGGTCGTCAACGACATCTGGCGGCAGACCAGCTGATCCGCCGCAAAATCTCCTGAACGGCCCGCGCGAAACAGCGCGGGTCGTTCTCTTTTTCACAAGGTTCGACGGAAAGCGATTGTCGCGAAAACTTTGTGACCGGGTTCACGTTCTAGGGGTTCTCAGCACTCGCGCCGATCCCGTACGGTAGTACCACTTGCACACTGGTATACGTCCACTGGACGCACTGGTCTGCGAGAGATCACACCGCCAGCCAGCTGGATCGAACCGCCGGAGACCCCGGCGGCCGGAGCCGTACCTCCTCAGCGTCGAGGGGGCCGCGCGGTTTGCCGGGCCCGACAGCCGAGAGGGAATGAGCCGCCGATGACGACCACCGCCAGCCCGACCCATACCGAGACCGCCGCCCCAGCAGCCGCACCGGACCTCCCGGCCGCACCAGCCACGACGTACGACCTGACCGACGCACCGACCCGGCACGCCGGCCTGCTGGCCTGGGTCGCCGAGGTCGCCGAGCTCACCCAGCCGGACCGGATCCACTGGGTCGACGGCTCGGACGCGGAGTATGCGACGCTCACCGACGAACTGATCGCGGCCGGCACCATGGTCCGGCTGAACGACGAGAAGAAGCCGAACTCGTTCTGGGTCCGCACCGACCCGTCGGACGTGGCCCGGGTCGAGCAGCGGACGTTCATCTGCTCGGTCGAGGAGAAGGACGCGGGTCCGACCAACAACTGGATGGACCCGGCGCAGATGAAGGCGCTGATGACCGGGCTGTACCGCGGCAGCATGCGCGGCCGGACAATGTACGTCGTCCCGTTCTGCATGGGCCCGCTGACCGCCGAGAAGCCAATGTTCGGCGTCGAGATCACCGACTCGGCGTACGTCGTCGCCTCGATGCGGATCATGTGCCGCACCGGCGCCGAGGTGCTCGCGAGGCTCGGCACCGAGGCGTCCTACGTCCCCTGCCTGCACTCGGTCGGCGCCCCGCTGCAGCCCGGCGAGGACGACGTGCCGTGGCCGTGCAACGACGAGAAGTACATCGTCCAGTTCCCCGAGGAGCGGGCGATCTGGTCGTACGGTTCCGGGTACGGCGGCAACTCGCTGCTCGGCAAGAAGTGCTACTCGCTGCGGATCGCGTCGGCGATGGCCCGCGACGAGGGCTGGCTCGCCGAGCACATGCTGATCCTGAAGCTGATCTCGCCGGAGAAGAAGGTGCACTACGTCGCGGCCGCGTTCCCGAGCGCCTGCGGCAAGACGAACCTGGCGATGCTCGACCCGACCCTCGAGGGCTGGGAGGTCGAGACGCTCGGCGACGACATCGCCTGGATGCGGTTCGGCAAGGACGGCCGGCTGTACGCCGTGAACCCGGAGTTCGGCCTGTTCGGCGTCGCCCCCGGCACCGGCTGGAAGACCAACCCGAACGCGATGCGCACCATCGAGAAGGGCAACTCGGTCTTCACCAACGTCGCGCTCACCGACGACGGCGACGTCTGGTGGGAGGGCTACTCGCCGACCCCGCCGGACCACCTGACCGACTGGAAGGGCCGCGAGTGGACGCCGGCCTCGGGCGAGCTGTCCAGCCACCCGAACAGCCGGTTCTGCACGCCGATCAAACAGTGCCCGATCATCGCCGACGAGTACGACGACCCGAACGGCGTGCCGATCTCCGCGATCATCTTCGGCGGCCGCCGGGCCACGACGGTGCCGCTGGTGACCGAATCGCGCGACTGGGCGCACGGTGTCTTCATGGGCGCCACGCTGTCGTCGGAGACCACCGCGGCGGCGGTCGGCCAGGTCGGCGTCGTCCGGCGCGACCCGATGGCGATGCTGCCGTTCCTCGGCTACGACGCCGGGCAGTACTTCGACCACTGGCTGACCGTGGGCAAGCAGCACGACGCGGCGCAGCTGCCGAAGATCTTCTACGTGAACTGGTTCCGCAAGGACGAGGCGGGCAAGTTCGTCTGGCCGGGCTTCGGTGAGAACGGCCGGGTGCTGAAGTGGATGATCGAGCGGATCGAGGGCAAGGCCGAGGCGGTCGAGACCCCGATCGGCCGGGTGCCCGCCCCGGGCGCGCTGGACGTCAGCGGGCTCGACGTGACCGCACAGGACCTGGAGCTCGCGTCCCACGTCGACCCTGACGAGTGGAAGGCCGAGATCCCGCTGATCGAGGAGTGGTTCGCGAAGCTCGGCGACACGGTGCCGACGTCGCTGAAGGTCGAGCTCGACCACCTGAAGGCCCGGCTGGGCTGACAGCGCGGCCCCAGAGCACCGGCCGCCGAGTCGGAAGCCGGCGGCCGGGCCACCACGGCGCGGCGCCCCGGATCATCCTCCGGGGCGCCGCGCCGTGCTTTCCGCGAGCACCCGGCGGACCTCCTCGTCGCCGACCGGCGAGAAGTCCCGGTACGCCTGACCGACCGCGGTGAAGTACTGCGGGATCCACGCGCACACCACCTGGTCCGCGACCTGGGACAGCCGCCGGCAGCTGTCGATCCCGCCGACGGGTACGGCGACGACGATCCGCGCCGGGCCCTGGCGCCGTACGGCCTCCACGGCCGCGCGCATGGTCGCGCCGGTCGCGAGGCCGTCGTCGACCAGGATCACCACGCGATCCCGGACGTCGATCGGCGGGCGGTCGCCGCGGTAGGCGTGCTCGCGGCGGCGCAGCTCCAGGACCTCCTGCTGCCGGACCGCCTCCAGCGTCTCCGGGGCGACCTCCGCCGCGATCGGCTCGTTGCGGACCACGTGCAACTCCTCGCCGACGCCGGCGATCGCGCCCATCGCCAGCTCCGGCTGCCCCGGGAGGCCGAGCTTGCGCACGATCAGGACGTCGAGCTCCGCGTCCAGGGCGTCCGCGACCGGGGCCGCGACAGGTACGCCGCCGCGCGCCAGCCCAAGGACCAGAACGGAGCCGCCGACCGATCCGAGCTCGTCGGCCAGCGTGCGGCCCGCGGCCGCCCGATCCGGGTACGGCCTCCTCATAGCGCCCATGATCCACGTACGTTGACCGCATGCGAATCCCTGAGAGCGCGCGAGCCGTACTCGAATCCGATGCCCTCGGCCACTTGGTCACCCTCAACCCCGACGGCAGCCCGCAGGTCTCGGTGGTCTGGGTCGGCCTGGACGGCGACGAGATCATCGCCGCGCACGTGCCGAACAACCGCAAGGTGAAGAACATCCGCCGGGACGGCCGGGTCGCGTTGTCGATCGAGACCGACCGGGTCAACGAGATGGGCCTGGCGGAGTACCTGATCGTCACCGGCACCGCCCGGATCACCGAGGGCGGCGCGGTCGGCGTCCTGCGGGAGCTCGCGAAGACCTACCTCGGTCCGGACGCGGAGTTCCTGCCGGGTGACGACCTGCCGGCCGGGTACATCACACACATCAGTGTCGAGAAGATCGGCGGTGTCGGACCGTGGACCTGAAGATCGGTGTGATGCTTCCGCTCGGCGCCGGGGACGGGCCGGGCGGCGGGATGCCGGGCTGGAAGGACGTGCGGGCCGTCGCGGAGGCGGCCGACCAGGGCGGCCTGGACTCGGTCTGGCTGGCCGACCACTTCCTCTACCGGGACCCGGAGGGTCAGGTCTTCGGGATGCACGACAGCTGGACCCTGCTGAGCGCAGTCGCCGCGGTCACCGAGCGGGTCGAGCTCGGGAACATGGTGCTCTGCGCATCGTTCCGCGATCCCGGCCTGACCGCGAAGATGGCCGTGACGCTGGACGAGGTCTCCGGCGGCCGGCTGACGCTCGGTGTCGGCGCCGGCTGGCACGACCCGGAGTACGAGGCCTTCGGGCTGCCGACCGACCACCGCGTCGGACGGTTCGCCGAGTGGCTGGAGATCGTCGCGCGGCTGATCCACGGCGAGACGGTCACGTACGACGGCACGTACTACTCCGTCCACGACGCCGACCTGGACCCGGCGCCGCCGCACCGGATCCCGATCCTGGTCGCCGGCCACCGCCCGCGCATGATGCGGCTGACCGCCCAGTGGGCCGACGCCTGGAACACCGCCTGGTACGGCGCCCCCGACCTGCAGGTGGAAGAGCGCCTCGAGACCCTCCGCCAGGCAGTCGAGACGGCCGGCAAGCCGGCGGGGTCGGTGACCGCGACGGCCGGGATCATCGTGCGCGACCCGGACCAGTCCGTACCGGATCCCAGTCCGAAGGCGATCGCCGTCCAGGAGCTGCCCGAGGCGGCCGCGGGGTACCGCAAGCTCGGCGTCCAGCACCTGATCGTCTCGCCCGAGCCGATGACGCCGCGGACGGTCGAACTGGTCGCCGAAGCGAAGCAATCGCTGAGCAGCTGACCCCGCTTTTGCTGCCGGGCGGGTCCACCGGATAGTCTTGGCCGTCGTCGTGTCCCCCGCGTGGGGATCGTCGGAGGAGGCGTCGCCTAGTCCGGTCGATGGCGCCCGCCTGCTAAGCGGGTTGAGGGTAATCCCCTCTCGCGGGTTCAAATCCCGCCGCCTCCGCTTTGGGAGCGCCTTGCCTGCAGAATGCGCAGGCGAGGCGCTCCGGTTGTGTTTTCTGGGGGTGCGACCCCCAGACCCCGCCCGGCGGGGCTTCGCCCCCCGGACCCCCCGCGCCGGGTTGGGTGCGCGCTCGCCTCGGCAGGGCGACTCACCTTCGCTTGGCTTGGGAAGTGCTCGGCGTGGGTGGTGCTCGGCTGGGTGGTTGATGGCGACTCTGAGTGTTCGGGGTGGGACCTTCGGTGTGTCGGCCGGTGGATGTGTACGCTGGCGGGCATCGACGGGGGTCGACAGCATCACGTCAACCAAGTGGGCGGCGTGGGCGTCTGATGTACCGTGGGCCGCTGCGCGCGGCCGACGGAGGGGTCGTCACGTCGTCGATCAGGGAACGGAGCCATGTCGCGAAGCACTCGCGCAGCCGGTCGGAGGGCAGCGCCGCGGGCCAGCCGGTCCCGTGCCCGTTCGCACCGCGCCCGCACGGCGTCGAAGGCGATCGGCCTGACCCTGCTCAGCGCCCTGGTCCCCGGCACTGGACTGCTGATGGGCGGCCGGAAGAAGCTCGGCGCCTTCGTCCTGACGATCAGCATCGGCCTGCTGCTGATCGCCGCGTACGTCGGCCTCACGCACCGAGACTCGGTGCTGGCCCTGCTCGTCTCCCCGCGCCAGCTGCTGATCGCGACCGGCGCGGTCGTGCTGCTCGGCGCCGGCTGGATCTGGACCGTGGTGGCGTCGCACAAGCTGCTCCGCCCGGTCAGCATGACCTACACCGGCCGGCTGGCCGGCTCGATGTTCGTCGGGCTGCTCTGTTTCGCGATCGCGGTCCCGACGACCGTCGCGGCGCAGACCGTGATGGCCCAGCGCGACCTGGTCGGCAGCGTGTTCCAGTCCGAGGGCAACTCCAAGAGCGCGACCCGGCCGAAGGTGAACAAGAGCGACCCGTGGGCAAAGATCCCGCGGCTGAACCTGCTGCTGCTCGGCGCCGACGACGGCGTCGGCCGGACCGGCGTCCGGACCGACACGGTGATCGTGGCCAGCATCGACACCAAGACCGGTGACACCGCGCTGATCTCGCTCAGCCGGAACTGGATGCGGATGCCGTTCCCGCAGGACTCGCCGCTGCACAAGGCGTACCCGGACGGCTTCTGGGACCCGAACCTGGGCAACGTCGAGCAGCCGGAGTACTACCTCGACGCGATGTACGAGAACGTCCCGAAGGCGCACCCGGGGATCCTCGGCCAGACCGACAACGAGGGCGCGGACGTGGTCAAGCTGGCCGCGAGCGCCGCGCTCGGCCTGGACATCGACTACTACATGCAGGTCAACCTGGCCGGCTTCCGGCAGATCATCGACGCGCTCGGCGGCATCACGGTGAACGTGAACTACCGGGTGCCGATCGGCGGCGACTACGGTGCCGGCCCCGGGTCGAACAGCGAGAAGAAGCCCAGCGGGTACATCGAGCCGGGCCCGGAGCAGAAGCTCGACGGCTACCACGCGCTGTGGTTCGCGCGCGGCCGCTACGGCCTCAGCGACCCGTCGCGTCAGGAGCGCCAGCGCTGCACGATCCACGCGCTGGTGAGCAGCGCGAACCCGCAGACCCTGGTGACGTCGTACCAGCAGATCGCGAAGGCCGGGAAGCAGCTGCTGCGCACCGACATCCCGCAGGACATCCTGGCGGCGTTCATCCAGCTCGCGCTGAAGGTGAAGAACGCCAAGGTCACCAACATCGACCTGGACAAGAACAAGAACTTCCCGACCGGCAAGAACCCGGACTACACGGCGATGCAGGAGATCATCCAGAAGGCGATCGCGCCGAAGACGAACCCGGTCGCCTCGACCCCGAGCGCGAAGCCGACCAAGAAGCCGACCAGCAGCACCACCACGAAGCGCCCGACGACGCCGCCGAAGCCGACGGTCACCCCGGGCGAGGCCCAGAACCTCAACGACGCCTGCGCCTACAACCCGAGCCAGACCGGCAACTGACCCGCCCGAGCCGACCCCGAAACCGATTCCGGTCGCGCTGTCGGTGCCGGCCAAGCTGCCCCAGCCGGCAACACCACGGAGTCCGAGACAGAAGCCTTCTGATCCGGTCACCCCGGGCGGATGAGATCCTGTGCCGATGCGGACGACGTACCGGATGCGGTCGGGACGGTTCCTCGGGATCCTGGCCGCCGGGCTGATCATTCTCGGGGTGGCCGCGGTGCTCTGGGCGCTGGGGCTGCCGAGCGTCGCGGTGTCGGTGTTCGTCACCCTCGGCGGCCTGATCGCGATCGCCGGCCTGTGGATCCTGGCCCGGCCGCCCAAGGTCGCACGGCTCCGCGACCGCGACATCGAGGTCCGCGGCCTGCGCACGCCCTGGACCGACATCACCGAGGTCGGCCGGGTCGAGACCACGCACGGCGAGGCCATCGTGCTGCGGACCAAGAACCCCGACCACCCGATCCTGCTGCCGGTCTCGTGGCTGGCCCCCGGGCGGGTCGAGGAACTGGAGACCGCGCTGCGGGACAAGCTGAACGCCGCACACGGGTACACGATCTGGGACGGGACTGCCCCCGAGGACGCCGGCGACGCAGAATGATGCAGTGCTTTCCTTCGACCTGTCGTACGACGAACTCCTGACCTACCAGGGCACGAATCCGCGTCCCGCGGACTTCGACGCATTCTGGGACAAGGCGCTGCTCTCACTGGACGAGGTCGCGGCCGACGCCGAGTTCGTCGACGCCGCCGACTTCCCGCTGACGACCGCGACGGCGCAGCACCTGTACTTCACCGGGACCGGCGGCTACCGCGTGCACGCGAAGGTGCTGCGTCCCGCCGAGCCGTCCGGGCCGGCCGTGCTGCTGTTCCACGGGTACGGCGGTGAGCAGCCGAAGTGGGTCGAGCTACTGCCGTACGCCGCGCGCGGCTTCACGGTCGCGGCGCTCGACGTCCGCGAGCAGGTCGGGTTCCGTACGCCGTCGCAGGAAGCCAACGCCTTCTCGCTGCAGCACCACCTCGTGCACGGGCTGGACGCCGGGCCGGACGGGCTGCTGTACAAGCACGTCTTCCTGGACACGCGGCGGCTGGCCGACATCATCGGCGGCCTGCCGGAGGTCGACGCGGCCCGGATCGCGACGACCGGGTGGAGCCAGGGCGGCGGGCTGTCGCTGGTGGCGGCCGCGCTGACGCCGACGATCAAGTACACCGCGAGCGTGTTCCCGTTCCTGTCCGACTACGAGCGGACGTGGGACCTGAACCTGGAGACCTCGCCGTACGACGAGATCGTCACCTGGTTCCGCAAGCGCGACCCGCGGCACCTCCGGCAGGAGGAGGTCTTCACCACCCTCGGCTACATCGACGTCCAGCATCTCGCACCGCGGATCCGGGCCGAGGTCACGCTGTTCACCGGGCTCGAGGACCAGATCTGCCCGCCGTCCACGCAGTTCGCGGCGTACAACAAGATCACCTCGCCGAAGGAGGTCCGCAGCTACCCCGACTTCGGGCACGACGACCTCCCGGGCGCGCACGACGACATCTTCCAGCTGATCGGCGCCAAGCTCTGAATGTACCCTTGTGGTTACGTAACTACTTGGGTACATTCGCGCCATGGACATGGTGTTGCAGGCGTTGGCGGATCAGAGCCGGCGCACGGTGCTGGAGATCCTGCGGGATCATCCGGCGACGGCCGGTGAGCTGGCCGACGCGCTGCCGATCGCCCGGCCCGGCGTGTCCCGGCACCTGCGGGTGCTGCGGGAGGCCGGGCTGGTCGACGTACGGCAGGAGGCGCAGCGGCGGATCTACAGCTTGCGGCCGGAAGCGCTCGTCGAGGTGGACGAGTGGCTGGAGGGATACCGGGCGCTGTGGCGGAACCGGCTCGACGCACTGCACACCGAGATCGCACGAGGAAAGAAGGCGTCGCAGTGAGGATGACCGGGACGATGCGGGCTCTGGACGAAACCCGCGGCGCGGTGCGCGTCGAGGACGTCTACGACACGGATATCGACGACCTGTGGGCGGCGTGTACGACGCCGGAGCGACTGGCGCGCTGGATCGCCAAGGTGTCGGGCGGCTTGCACGAGGGTGGGACGATCCAGGCCGTCTTCACGAGCACGTGGAGCGGCGCGGTGCGGATCGACAGCTGCGAGGCTCCGCACCATCTGCTGCTCACCACCGAGCCCGGCACCGACGACGAGGGCCAACTCGAGGCCTGGCTCGCTCCGGTCGGGTCACAGACCAAGCTGGTGCTGGAGGAGCGCGGCCTGCCGATCGGATCGATGCACTTCCACGGCGCCGGTTGGCAGGTCCACCTGGAGGACCTCGGCCGTGCGCTCGCGCTCGACGGCCCGGCCCACGCCGACGGCTGGTCGGAGGAAAAGCCGGCGCCGGAGTGGCACGCCCGCTGGACCGAGCTCACCCCGGCGTACCGAGGTAGTGATGTCTGACACGATCCGGCTGGAAGGCACCACGCTGAACGCGCCCGACGCGCTCGCCCTCGCCCGGTTCTACGCCGAGATCACCGGCGGAACCGCCAGCGGTACGACGCATTGGGCCGCCGTGACGGGCCCGAACGGTTCCCTCGGCTTCCAACAGGTCGACGACTTCGAGCCACCACAATGGCCCGGCAGCGACATGCGAATGCACCTCGACTTCTACGTCGACGACCTCGCCGCAACCGGCGCCCGAGTCCTTGCCGCGGGCGCCAAACTCCACGACTACCAGCCGAACTCCGACCACTGCTACGTCTACACCGACCCAGCCGGCCACCCGTTCTGCCTGTCCACGTGGGACACCGAAGCCGCAACGGCCTCGTCACTTTCTCCAGGTGATTGAGTAGCGGAAGAGGAGATGGCGACGGAAGGTCGCGCCTGGTAGGAGGTCTGCGGCCAGGGACTGCATTTCCGGGAAGGTGACGGGTGGGGGCCACACTGTCGGGGACGGGTGTTCCCAGTGGCCCTTGACGGCGCGATGTGCCCAACTGGCGGCGACTCCGGCCAATTCACGCGGGAGATCGCGCGGGAGGTTCGACCGTGCGACGCCGATCACCACCAGAGCGCCGCCGGGGCGAAGCAGGTCGCGCAGGCGGAGCAGGGCGGTGCGGGCGTCGACGTGGTGGATGGTGGCGACGGATCCGATCACGTCGTACGACACCGACTCGAGCGGGTACTCCAGGAAGTCTCCGTGGATGTACTCGATGTCGTCGCCGTGGCTGCGCGCCAACTCCAAGCTCGGCGTGTGCAGGTCGATCCCGGTCACCTGGGGTACGACGCCGCGCAGCTTCCGGGCCAGCATGCCCTCGCCGCAGCCGACATCCAGCGCGCGTTCGGCGCCGGGCGGAACGGCCTGGAGGATCTGCGGGTGGTAGTGAATGTTGTGGTTCCACGGCTCCCGCATCCGGCTCACTTCCGGCCGAGTGCCGCGTCGATCGCGGCCGTCAGCGCCTGGTCGTCGTCGGCCTGCCAGGTGTGGTCCTGCGGGCACGTCCAGTTGTCCGGCTCCGGCGGGATCACGCACCCGAACAGCCGCACCTTGCCGGCTGCCGCCGCCTCCCGCGCGACCGGGGTCGGCAGCCCGTACAGGATCGGCACTCCTCGTTGCCCACAGACCGGGCAGGCAGGTGCGTTCGCCATACGCCCAAGGTACGTCACGACCCGTCCACCAACGCCTGATGGATTTTCGTGAGCGCCTTCAGCAACTGCGCACGCTCGGTCTTGGTGAGCGTCGCGGTGATGCGGTCCTCGAGCGCCTGACGCTCGGCCTCGATCGGCGCCTGCAGTGCGCGCCCAGCCGGCGTGAGCCAGAGCCGCACGAGCCGGTTGTCGCGCGGATCCGGCCGCCGTTCGAGCAGTCCGGCCTCCGCCATCCGGGTGGCGAGTTTGGTGACCGCGGGCGTGGTGACGTTGACCGCGGCGGCGATCTCCCCCGGCGTCCGGCCGTCCTCCGCCCACAGCGCCGCGAGCAGATGGTCTTGCCCGAGACGCAACCCGTGCCGCTGTACGGCCGCGTCGGCCGCGGCGCGCAGCAACTTGGACGTCTTGCTGTGCAGCTCGAGGAATTCGGGCACGACGGCACTCCTTGACGATTGAATCGTTTACCGGTTAACGTTCTCGGCGAATCGTTAACCGGTAAAGGAGTTTGCCATGCTGCTCATCACCGGCGCCACCGGACACGTCGGTCGCGCTCTCGTCGACGAGCTCGACGGACGCGGCGCCGAGTTCCGCGCGCTGGTCCGCAGCCCGCGGGCGGACCTACCCGCCGAGCAGGTCGTGGGCGACCTCGGCGGACCGCTCGACCTGCGTGGCGTCGACACGCTGTTCCTGCTCGTGCCCGGGACCGGCCTCGAGCACACCGCCAACGTCCTCGCGGCGGCACGTCACGCAGGGGTCCGCCGGATCAGCTACTTGTCGTCGTACGCCGTACTCGGCGACCCGGTCCCCGCGATGGGCCGGTGGCATCACGAGCGGGAGCGGCTGATCGCGGATTCGGGGATCGCGGCAACGTTCCTGCGGCCGACCGGGTTCATGACGAACGTGTTCGACTGGCTGCCGACGATCCGCGCCGGCGGGTACGTCCTCGACCCGATCGGACCGGGACGGGCGGCGCCGATCGACCCCGCGGACATCGCGGCGGCAGCAGCGGTGGTGCTCCTCGAAGACGGCCACGAGAAGCAGGCCTACACGTTGACCGGGCCCGAGGCGTTCACTCTTGCCGAGCAGGTCTCGATCCTCGGCGCCGCGCTCGGCCGGGCACTCGACGTACGTGCCATAAAGACTCCGGAAGAGGCGGTCCGGTTCCGCTATCCCGACGGCGCGCCGCCGGAGTTGGCCACCGCGATCGTCGAAGGTCTCCAGCTGATGCGCGCCGACACCGTCGGACTACGCACCGACGCCCTACGCCGGCTGACCGGCCGCGCGCCACGCACCTTCGAGTCCTGGTGCGCGGCGAACGCGGCCGCTGTTTCCGAGTTGTTGAAGTAGCTCCGCAGTGCCGGCCTGGTGAGGCATGGTCAGTACTGCGCAGCCGCCTAGTTGGCTTCTTTCGTCGCCCAGTAGTGCCATTGCGGGGACGCGACTGGGGAGCGAGTCAGCCCGTCCGGCCAGGTGGCCGGGAGGTCGTGACTCCGCGCCGCGTAGAGAATCACCTCCGATGCGGTCCGATCCCCGCGGACGGTGACCCGGGCGGCGGTCTCGGCGCGCATGTCGGTGAGATAGTGGATCGCCGGCAGGAACTCGGCGCTCAGCCGTGCGCTCAGCCGGCCGACGGGTTCGTCGTCGAGCCGGACCTCGACCACGATCCGGTGCCGGTCCTGGATGGTGTCCTCCTCCTCGATCGCGTGCATGGTGGCGTACGCCCAGCACTCGCCTTCCGCGCGGAAGAACGGCGCCAGGATGTCGGGATGCACCTCGCTGCCCGGCACCACGATGCCGCTCCCGGCCGGTAGCAGGTGGAAACTGCCCGGCGGAGGCAGGTTCACCGGCACCAGCATGTGCGGCTGCCCGAGCGCGACCGCGACGCTGGCGTGGAACTCGGTGCCCTGGGGTCCGTTGCCGCCGGCGTCCGCTCCCTCCCAGTTCGCCGCCGTCCACTCGCTGACCCACAGGTGGCACGGCACCTGCGGTTGCAGGCCTTGCGCCACCAGTTCTGACAGCACCGGGTGGTACCGGTGCGCGTCGTCCCTCGGCAGATAGCCGACAACCTTGCCCTGCACCCGGACGGCGATCGACCGCGGGTCGAAACGGTTGTGCGGTTCCGGGACGAGATCCGCCTCGGTGTCCAGATCTGCGCCGCGCGCCGGGATGGGATCCGGGAACAGGCTACGGATCGCCTGCTCGTGCGGGGCCTCCCGCACGACTTCCTGACCGCACCACAAAGCGTCGCCCCACAGACTGAACGGAATCAGTTCCATGTGCCCTCCAGTCCTCACTGACCGGCTTCTACCCTGCTCATCTCTCTCAGGGGCCTGGCCGTTACACCCAGTGAGCGTATGAAAACTAAGATGCCCAGTGAAGAGCCGTTTCACGCATGGTGCAAGAGTCTGATACGCAAAGGTATCCGCCGGTCCGGACTGTGGACGCGAATCGTCTTGTGCAGCGAGCGAATCGGCGAAGATCGTGCAAATGCACGGGAAGGAACACCATGCAGGGCAGTAGTTCAGTGGCTCGATCGACAGTATCGACTGTTGACGCCGAAGCGATCGAGGCCGCCATCAAGCGCTTGGACGGCGTCGCCGTCCGTACACCGTTGCAGCGCAACCTCCGCCTCTCCGAGCGCACCGGGGCGCAGGTCTGGCTGAAGCGGGAGGACCTGCAGATCGGGCGTTCCTACAAGCTTCGCGGTGCGTACAACCTGATCGCGCAACTCGACGACACCGCCAAGGCCGCGGGCGTGGTGTGTGCGAGTGCAGGCAATCATGGTCAGGGGCTGGCGTATTCGTGCCACATCCTCGGCGTGCACGGCAAGGTGTACGTGCCGCGGACGACGCCGCGCCAGAAGCGGGACCGGATCGCGGCGCTCGGCGGCAAGCAGATCCAGGTGATCGTCACCGGCGACACGTACGACGACGCGGCGGCCGCGGCGATCGCGGAGGCGTCGGCGACCGGCGCGACGATGGTGCCGGCGTTCGACGACCCGAGAACCGTTGCGGGACAAGGGACTGTCGCCGTCGAGCTGGTGGAGCAGCTCGGCCACGCCCCCGACGTGCTCGTGGTCCCGGTCGGTGGCGGCGGTCTCGTTGCAGGGGTTGCAACGTGGATCGCCGAGCGGCATCCCGGCGTACGCATCGTCGGCGTGGAGCCGGGTGGTGCGGCGAGTATGGCGGCGGCGCTCGCGGCCGGCAAGCCTGTCACGTTGCCGCACTTGGACAGTTTCGTCGACGGCGCCGCCGTGCGCCGCGTCGGCGACGTGACGCTCCCGCTGGTGCGAGACGCCGGTGTGGAGCTGCTGTCGGTGCCCGAGGGGCTCGTCTGCTCGGAGATGCTCGCGCTCTACCAGACCGACGGACTGATCGCCGAGCCCGCGGGCGCTTTGTCGACAAGTGCCCTGGGCAACGGTCTCGACGTCCGCCCGGGCGAGACCGTGGTGTGTCTGCTGTCCGGCGGGAACAACGATGTCAGCCGGTACGGCGAGATCCTCGAGCGATCGCTCGTGTACGAAGGGCTGAAGCACTACTTCCTGGTGACGTTCCCACAGGAGCCGGGTGCGCTGCGGGCGTTCCTCGACGAGACGCTCGGGCCGGACGACGACATCACGCTGTTCGAGTACGTGAAGCGCAACAACCGCGAGACCGGTGTCGCCCTGGTGGGCATCGAGATCAGCAGCCGGGACGACCTCCCGCTGCTGCTGTCGCGGATGGAGGCCGCCCCACTCGACATCGAGCGCATCAACCCGAACTCCCCCGAGTTCCGGTACCTGATCTGAGCGTCAGTGCTCGGAGTGCTTCGGATGCCGCGGATCGTGCGGATGCGTCCCGTCGTCCCAGCTCTCGTCGCGAACCGGCTGCTCGTCCATGGCACCGGCCTTGCCGTCGCGGCTCATGGTGCCGTCGGTGTTGTCGTCCGGCCACAGGTTCTGGGCCTCGTCGCGGTGCTCGTCGGCCTCCCTGCGGGCACCGGCGGCTGCGTCGCGCCGCTCGCTCGCCCCGGCGGACAGGCGGCGTGCCTCGGCGGCCTTCTCGTCGGCGATCGCCTGCGCCTTACGCGCCCTGGCGTCGACCTCGTCGGCCGCGGCCTGCTGCCGCTCGGCGTGCATCGCGCTCGACCTGGCCTGCTGCTCGTGCTCGTAGGCCTCCTGCCGCTGACGTTCACTGCGGCGCTTCGACATCGCACCCGCGATCAGTGCGATCACGATGACCAGCACGGCGGCTGCGACGACGATCCAGACAACAGTCATTCCGTCCATCGGTCCTCCCTAGGCTCGATGATCAGAACCTCCGGTACCCGGAGCCGTCGCCGCCTAACGCCGTGTGTACTCAGACCAGGCCGCGGCGCGCCGCCCAGACGATGGCTTCGATCGCGGTGCTGAAGCCGAGCCGGTCGCAGATCAAGCGGGTCCGCCGGCGCACGGTCCGCTCGGACAACTCGAGCCGGCGGGCGACGCCGTCCACCGGCAGCCCGGTGGCCAGCAGCCGCAGCAGTTGCAGGTCGTCATGACTGATCTCGCGCGGCGGCACCCTCCGGGCGAGCGGTCGGAATTCCTGGGAGAGGACGGTCATACTGATCACCTGGTTCCGAAAAGCCGGGACTCGGCGGCGTCCCAGTCGGCCGGTTTGCCCTGCGGGGCGTAGCGCCGCAGAGAATGGGTGGACCGGACCAGGGCGCGCATCGCGCGCAGGTCCGGGAAGGGCTCGCCGAGGGCGCGAGCTTGGACGAGGACGTTGCCCAGCGCGGAGGCCTCGACCGGTCCGGCGAGCACGGGGACGCCGCAGGCGTCGGCGGTGAGCTGGCAGAGCAGTTCGTTCTGCGATCCGCCGCCGATCACGTGCAGGACGTCGACGTCCCGGTCCGCGATCGTCAGCGCGGACCGCAGGGTACGGCGATACGCGAGGGCGAGGCTCTCCAGGATGCAGCGGACCACCGCCCCGCGGGACCGCGGCGCGTCCTGCCCAGTGGCCCGGCAGTGCTCCTCGATCCGCGCCGGCATGTTGCCCGGGGCAAGGAACTCGGGCGCGTCCGGATCGATCAGTACGGCGAACGGCGGCGCGTCGGCGGCGTCCCGCAGCAGACCGGCGAGGTCGTCGTCACCCCAGACCCGCTGGCATTCCTGCAGGATCCACAGCCCCATCACGTTGCGCAGGAACCGGATCCGCCCGTCCACGCCGCCTTCGTTGGTGAAGTTGGCCTCCCGCGCCGCATCCGTCAGCACCGGCGCGTCGAGCTCGAGCCCGACGAGCGACCACGTCCCGGACGAGATGTACGCGAACCGATCGTCCGCGGCAGGCACCGCGACCACAGCAGATGCCGTGTCATGCGATCCCACGGCAACCACCGGAATCCCCGGCGCCAGCCCAGTTTCGTCCGGCAACGCGGTCCCGATCACGTCACCGGGCTCCCACAGCCGCGGAAACACCCGCCGCGGCAAGCCGCCACCCGAACGCGCACCCCCGACCCGAGCAGGCACCCGCGAGATCAGCTCATCGCTCCAGTCCCGGCCCGACACGTCGTACAGCTGGGTAGTTGATGCGTTGGTCCGCTCGACCCCGATCTCTCCGGTCAGCCAGTACGCCAGCAGGTCCGGGATCATCAGCAAGGTGGCAGCGTCGGCCGGCAGTTCCTCGGCAGCGAGTTGGTAGATGGTGTTGAAGGGCAGCTGCTGCAGCCCGGTCACGGCGTACAACTCAGCGGCGGAGATCGTCGAGAGGACTTGCTCCAGCACGCCGTCGGTGCGGGAGTCGCGGTAGTGGACGGGGTTGCCCAACAGGCGACCGGAGGCGTCGAGCAGGCCGTAGTCCACGGCCCAGGAATCGATGCCGACGCTGTCGATCCGGCCGGCGAGGTGGAGGCCGTCCAGTACGGAGCGGTACAGGTGAAGGAGGTCCCAGTGGAGGGTGCCGTGGACGCGCACCGGGCCGTTCCAGAAGCGGTTCAGCTCGCGTAACTCGAGCACCTCAGGACCGACCGAGCCGAGCATCACCCGCCCGCTCGACGCGCCCAGGTCCACCGCGGCGACCCGCTTCACGGCGCGACCACCGTGAGGTCGAGGTGCAGGAGATCGGCGACCGCGGCCAGATCCGCGGCGCGGTGGCCCGTCCCGAGCGCCCAGTGGTGCGCGACCCCGGACGCCGACCACGCGTCGGTCCATTCGCCGGGATCGCACCCGAAGTCGACCCGCGACGTCGTGTTCCCGATCTGCAGCAGCGGTCCCGGTACGACGGTGCCCTCGGAAGCGATCAGGTTGAACGACCCGTCCCGCCGCTGGCCCAGCCCGCACAACGTCACCGGACCCTGCTGTACGTCGAACTCCACCGACACGCCCCACCCGCGCTTCCCGTGGTACACGCCGAGCCCGCGCAGCAACGGCTTCCGCGCCGAGATCGCCAGGTGCGCAGGCCCGTCGTGGCCCATCTCGACCACGTTGTCGCGGAAGTTCAGCGCCTGCAGTTCGGTGAACGACCCGCCCGCGCCGAGCCGGTCCATCACGAGCATCGCCAGCGACGTCCGCAGCTCGTACTCGCCGGCCGCCGGCACACCCCTTGCCGTCAGCAACGAGGCGCCGAGGATCATCCCGGCCGCGATCCGCTCGTGCGTCTCGCCGTCCAGCCCGCGGTGGTAGTAGGCCAGCGAGTCGAGGGCGAAGTCCTCGACCAGCCGGTCCAGCGCGACCGACACCGTCGCGCCCCACCGGAAGTCCTCGAGCTTCACCGAGTCGTCGAGCTCGAAGAGCTCACCCGCCAGCCCCATCCGGGCGGACGTCTCCGTCTCCGTAACCTGCTCGACTCGCACCCGCAGGTCGTCGATCTCCAGGATCTCCACATGCCCGCCGAGCTGCGCGGACACCAGGGTCGGGTCGGTGACGACGTCCATCATGCCCGGATACAGGTGGCCGAGCAGGCCGTGCCGTCCGTGCCGCAACGCCGCCCGCACACCGGCGGCGCGGATCCACCGGTCGATCCGCACCCAGGCCCGCTCGTCCTCGAGGTATCCCGAGACCGAGCGGAAGTCGATCCCGCACCGCTCGAACGCGTTCGCCATCTCGGGCAGCGGGCACGCCCCGCAGTACGCCAGCCAGGCGCCGGTGTCGAACGAGGCATGATCCATCGCCTCCGTCGGCTGCAAGTTCAGCAGCAACACCGGCGCGCCGCTGCGCTGCGCGACCGGCACCAGCATCGACGCCGTCATGTACGTCGTGAGGAAGCCGACGATCAGGTCGCAGTCGGCCACCCGCAGCTTCTCGGCGGCCGCCGCGCCCTCCTGCGCGTCGGAGATGAACCCGACGTCGACCACCTCGCAGTCGAGCGCCGCCAACCGCTCGGACACCCGCCGCGCGGACGCCTGCAACTGTGGCAGCAGGTCCGGGAACTGCGGCCAGTACGCGCCCAGCCCGCCGGCGACCAGACCGATCCGGGTCCGGCGTGGCGTGATCCGTTGCAGACCTTGGTGGGCGGCGGGCTCGGTCATCCGGCAACTCCTAACGCAGGAAGGCGGCAGCCACGCCGGCGTCGACGGGCACATGCAGACCGGTCGTGTGCGTCAGGTCGCCGCCGGTCAGCGCGAACACCGCGGCCGCGACGTTCTCCGGCAGCACCTCCCGCTTGAGCAGGGTCCGCTGCGCGTAGTACGCACCGAGCTCCTCCTCCGGTACGCCGTACACCGCGGCCCGCTTCGCGCCCCAGCCGCCCGCGAAGATCCCGGAGCCGCGGACGACGCCGTCGGGGTTCACGCCGTTGACCCTGACCCCGTACTCGCCGAGCTCGGCCGCGAGCAGCCGGACCTGATGCGCCTGATCCGCCTTGGCCGATCCGTAGGCGACGTTGTTCGGCCCGGCGAACACCGAGTTCTTGCTGGAGATGTAGACGATGTCGCCGCCCATGCCCTGGTCGATCAGCACCTTTGCGGCGGCCCGCGACACCAGGAACGAGCCCTTGGCCATCACGTCGTGCTGCAGGTCCCAGTCCCGTTCGGTGGTGTCCAGCAGCGACTTCGAGATCGACAGACCCGCGTTGTTGACGATCAGGTCGACGCCGCCGAAGGCCAGCACCGCCTGCCGCAACGCCGCCTCGACCGCGTCCGCCGACGACACGTCCGCACCGACCGCAACCGCCACGTCGGACGACCCGATCTCCTTCGCCACCGCCTCGGCGGCCGCGAGATCCAGGTCCGCGACCACGACGCAGGCGCCTTCCGCGGCGAGCCGCTGGGCGATCGCCTTGCCGATCCCCGAGCCGCCCCCGGTGACGAAGGCGACCCGGGTGGCCAGCGGCTTCGGCTTCGGCATCCGCTGCAGCTTCGCCTCTTCGAGCGCCCAGTACTCGATCCGGAACTTCTCCCGCTCGTCGATCGGCGCGTACGTCGACACTGCCTCGGCACCGCGCATCACGTTGATCGCGTTCACGTAGAACTCGCCGGCCACCCGCGCGGTCTGCTTGTCCTTGCCGAAGCTGAACATCCCGACCCCCGGCACCAGCACGATCGCCGGATCCGCACCGCGCATCGCCGGGCTGTCCGCCTCGGCGTGCCGGTCGTAGTACGCCGCATAGTCCTCGCGGTACGCCGCGTGCAGCTCCTTCAGCCGCGCGACCGCGTCCTCGAGCGGCGCATTCGCCGGCAGGTCCAGCACCAGCGGGCGTACCTTCGTCCGCAGGAAGTGGTCCGGGCAGGACGTCCCGAGCGCGGCCAGCTCGGCCAGCTTCTCGCGGGCGGTGAACTCGAGCACGACGTCGGAGTCGTTGAAGTGGCCGACCTGCGGTTTGTCCGTCGACGCCAGCCCGCGGATCACCGGTGCCAGCGCGGCTGCCTTCAGCTGCCGCTCCGCCGGGTCGAGCGGCTCGAATCCGGCGACCACGGCGCCGAACGGCTCAGCGGCGCCACGGTCGGCGAGGAAGCGCTCCGCCGTACGGATGATGTCGAGGGAGTTGGCCTCGCACTCCTCGGACGTGTTGCCCCACGCCGTGATGCCGTGGCCGCCCAGGACGCAGCCGATCGCCTGCGGGTTGTCGCGCTTGACCGCGGCGATGTCCAGCCCGAGCTGGAAGCCGGGCCGCCGCCACGGCACCCACACGACGCGATCGCCGAAGCACTCCGCGGTGAGCTTCTCGCCGTCGGCCGCGGTCGCCAGCGCGATCCCGGAGTCCGGGTGCAGGTGGTCGACATGAGGGGCATCGACCAGTCCGTGCATCGCGGTGTCGATCGACGGCGCCGCACCGCCCTTGCCGTGCAGGCAGTAGTCGAACGCGGCGACCATCTCGTCCTCACGCTCGACACCCGGATAGGTGTCGACCAGCGCGTTCAGCCGGTCGAGCCGCAGCACGGCGAGGCCTGCTGCCGTCAACGTCCCGAGATCACCACCGGAACCCTTGACCCACACCAGGTCGACAGGGTTCTGGGTCACCGGATCGGTCGCCGTCCCCTTGGCGGACGTGTTTCCGCCCGCGTAGTTGGTGTTGCGCGGATCGGCACCCAGTCGGTTGCTACGCGCAACGAGTTCGGCTGCAGTGTCGCTCACTCTCATGCTCCCCATCCGGCCTGCTGACCGCCGACGCGGTCCTTGGTGATCTGCTCGAAGTAGCCGCTGCGCTTGTAGGCCGCGACCGGGTCGGGATCCAGCCCCTGGGACTCGCGCAGGTCGGCGAGCAGCGGCCGGACGTCGGTGTTGTACGCGTCCATCAGCGCCGCGTTCGCACCGAGTACGTCGCCCGCCTGCTGGGCGGCGCGCAGTACGTCGCGGTCCACCAGGAGCGCCTTCGCGGTGGCTTCCTGGACGTTCATCACCGAGCGGATGATCGCGGGGATCTTCTCCTCGATGTTGTGGCACTGGTCGAGCATGAACGCGATCCCGCGGTCCGGGTCGAGCGCGTCGCCGCGGACGATCTCGTTCATGATCCGGAACAGCTGGAACGGGTCCGCGGCGCCGACCATCAGGTCGTCGTCGGCGTAGAACCGGCTGTTGAAGTCGAACGCGCCGAGCTTCTTCGTGCGGAGCAGGAACGCCACGATGAACTCGATGTTCGTCCCCGGCGCGTGGTGCCCGGTGTCGATACAGACCGTTGCCTTCGGCCCCAGTTCGAGACAGTGCGCGTACGACGTACCCCAGTCCGGCACGTCCGTGGTGTAGAAGGCCGGCTCGAACAGCTTGTACTCGAGCAGCATCCGCTGGTCGTCGCCGAGCCGGTCGTACACCTCCTTCAAGGCGGTGGCGAGCCGGTCCTGGCGGTCCTGGATGTCGTCCTGGCCCGGGTAGTTGGTGCCGTCGGAGAACCACAGCTTCAGGTCGCGGGACCCGGTGGCATCCATGATGTCGACGCACTCGAGCAGGTGGTCGGTGGCCTTCCGGCGGACCGCCGGGTCCGGGTTGGTGACGCTGCCGAGCTTGTAGTCGTCGTCCTGGAACACGTTGCTGTTGATCGCCCCGAGCCGGACGCCCTGCTCCTTGGCGTACGCCGCCAGCTCGGCGTAGTCGTCGACCTTGTCCCAGGGGATGTGCAGCGCGACGCTCGGCGCCACCCCGGTGTACTTGTGGACGACGGCCGCGTCCGCGATCTTCTCCTCCGGCGACCGCGGTACGCCGGGCTGGGTGAAGACCTTGAACCGGGTGCCCGAGTTGCCGAACGCCCACGACGGCAGTTCGATCTCCTGGCGGCTCAGGGCGGCCCTTACGGCATCGGTCGTCATGGTCAGTCCTCTTCTTTCAAGTGGAAGATCTCGGGGAGCAGCAGGAAGGACTCGTCGGGCGGCCGGCCGTCGATCCCGGTGAAGAATTCGGTCATCTCCGCCTGCCACCGGGCGTTCACCTCGGTGGCCGCCATCGCCTTCTGCGCCGCGTCCAGGTCCTCGGACTCGACGTACCCGATCAGCAGACCGTCGTCGCGGAGGAACAGCGAGTAGTTGTGCCAGCCGGAGTCCCGGAGCGCGGCCTGCATGTCGGGCCAGACGTCGCGGTGCCGCTCGACGTACTCGTCGAGCCGGTCGGGCCGGACCTGCAGGCAGAAGCAGTAACGATTCACGGCGGCACCTGTACGTAGGGCGGTCGGGACTGCGCAGACGAGGATGAAAGGTTTCAAGAGCGCCCCACGACGCTATGCGCGGGTGCGGGTGGGCGTCAAGAGTCTGACCAGCTTTCGCGACCGATCCCGGACTGCCGCCACGGAGATCCGGCGGGAAGCGGGTATCCTTCGGCAGCTAACACGTTTCAAGTGCGCCGGGAGGTTTCGTGTCCGTGGACGATGCGGAAGCCCTGCCCGAGCGCACCCGCCGCCGGCGCGCCCCGAAGCCGCACGCGGCCGGCGTGAAAGCGGTGGCGGCGGCCGCCGGGGTCTCGCTCGGCACCGTCTCGAACGTGCTGAACCGCCCCGAGGTGGTCAGCCCGCTCACCCGGGCCAAGGTCGAGGCGGCGATGGCCTCGCTCGGTTTCGTCCGCAACGAGTCGGCCCGTCAGTTGCGCGCCGGTTCGAGCCGGATCCTGGCGTACCTGATGCTCGACGCCGGCAACCCGTTCTTCACCGACGTCGCGAAGGGTGTCGAGGAGGCGGCGCAGGCGGCCGGGCTCTCGGTGTTCCTCTGCACCAGCAGCGAGGACGCGGACCGCGAGGCGGCGTACCTGGACTTGCTCGAGCAGCAACGCGTCCAGGGCATCCTGATCACGCCGATCGACCAGAACTCGTCCCGCCTGCGCAAGCTGCCGTCGCGCGGTACGCCGGTGGTCGTGGTCGACCGGACACTCGACGACGCGGAGCACTGCTCGGTCGCGGTGAACGACATCCTCGGCGGCGAGCTGGCGATCTCGCATCTGCTCGAGCTCGGCCACGAGCGGATCGCGTACGTCGGCGGGCCGAACACGATCGGTCAGGTCGTCGACCGCCGCGAGGGCGCGCGGCGCGCACTGCGGACCGCCGGCAAGCCGCTGTCGAACCTGATCGAGCTGACCACCGGCGCCCTCACCGTCGCCGAAGGCAGGGGCGCGGGGCAACGACTCGCCGGCCTCCCGGCGGATCGCCGCCCGACCGCGGCGTTCTGCGCGAACGACCTGCTGGCGTTGGGATTGCTGCAGCAGTGCGTCAGTCTGGGACTGCGCGTGCCCGAGGACCTCGCGATCGTCGGGTACGACGACATCGAGTTCGCGGAGGCGGCCGCCGTACCGCTGACATCGGTGCGCCAGCCTCGGCAACTGCTCGGCCGGACGGCAGCCGAGCTGCTGCTGGACGAGTCGTCGAACCCGGACCACGAGCACCAGCGGGTCACCTTCACCCCCGAGCTCGTCGTCCGGACCTCGACCCGAGGCACCCTCTGAGCTCAGCACCTCGCGGTATGGTGGCGAGGCGAGGGGATCTTTGTGCGGGGTGAGACATGCGCTTCGCTGGGGGCTTGGTACGGCGATGGGGCGGCCGCGCGGTCGGCCTGGCGATCACCGGTGCCGGGCTCTACATCGTGGCACCGAGCCTGCTGTCCCTCTTCGGGACCTGGCCGCGCCTGGCGGATATCGAACCGTGGTGGTTCCCGGTCCTCGCAGTACTGGAGGCCTGCAGTTTCGCCGCCTTGTGGTGGCTCGCCAGGCTGGCCATGGCCCGCCCTGCCGGGGACCAGGAGCCACCACCGGTCCCCGTGGGTTGGGGCACGATCGCGACAGCGCAACTGGCGGGCAACGCTGCCGCGAAGGTCGTCCCGGGCGGCCCTGCCACCGGCGGAGTCCTCCAAGCCAGACTCCTGATCCAAGCCGGTGAGCCGGCCGGCGTCGTCGCTTCCGCGCTGACCGCGATGGGCCTGATCACCACCGCCGTGCTGCTGCTGTTACCGCTCCTCACGATCCCCGCCCTGCTGATCGGTCCACCGCCGGCCAGGCAGCTCGAGCTCGGCCTCCTGGTCTCGCTGATCATGGCGATCGTGATCGTCGGCCTCGGGCTCACCGCGCTCAAGTGGCACCGGTTCCTCGTGTGGATCGGTCGTGTGGCTGGTCGCATCATCCACGTGGTCAAGCGCAGTGTGACCCCCGACAGCTGCTCCGCTCTGCTGGTCACGCAGCGGAACCGGGTTGCCGCCGCCTTCGACGGCCACTGGTGGGCCGCGGCCTTCGCGGCCGCCGCGAACCGCATGTTCGACTACGCCGCACTCGTGGCCGCGCTGGTGGCCCTCGATGCGCACGCCCGCCCGTCCGAGGTGCTGATGGCCTATGTCGTAGCCCAGGCCCTCGCCATGATCCCGATCACGCCGGGCGGTCTCGGCTTCGTCGACGCGGGTCTCACCGCGCTGCTGGTCCTGATCGGGGTCAGCGCGGACACCGCACTCATCGGGACGCTCCTGTACCGGCTCGTCTCCTTCTGGCTGCCGATCCCGGTGGGACTGCTGGCCTGGACGGGCTGGAGGATCCATCGGCACGTCACCGATCCATCGAGAGCCCAGACGCCGCCTCCCGTCACGGAAGACGAGGAGGGTCAGGCGCCGTAGGCCGCCAGGAAGACGTCGACCGCGCGGTCGGCGAGACCTTCCAGCTCACCGGGCTTGGGCCGTTGCCGGGTGCCCGCGAACATCGCTCGGTTCATCGGCTTGTACATCACCAGCCCGGCGAACTGGTACGCCGCCAGCGTCGGGTCGTCGAGCTCACGCAGCAGACCGCGCTCGCTCAGCCGGTGTAACGCCTGCCCCAGCGCCTCGAGCGACTTCTCGAAGCCGCTGGTGAACCACGCGCCGCACACCTCGGGGAAGCGGTCCGCCTCCGCGATCACCAGCCGGCGGAGCTGGAGCACGCCGTCGGCCGTGAGGCTCTGGAGCAGCCGATACGCCAGCGCCCGCAGGGCCTCGCGGGCATCGGCGGCGCCTTCGAGCGTCTCGGCGTACGCCTGCTGGAGGCCGTCGATCAGCTGGTCGCTGGTGCCGAGGACGATCTCGGTGAACAGGCGCTCCTTGTTCTCGAACTGCTTGTACACGGTCTGTTTGGAGACGCCGGCCTTCGCCGCGACCTCGTCCATGCTCGCGCCGAGGTACCCGTGCTGCAGGAACACCTCGGTCGCCGCGGCCAGGATCGCGCGGCGCTTGCGGGGCGTCCGGCCTTCGCTCTCCACCTGTTCCATCCCGAAATCATACTAGACAGTCCAGTTCTCTGCAGAGTACTGTACGGTCTAGTTTCTGCAGAGCGAGGAGAACCACCATGAGCACCGTGACATCGGCCGACGGCACCGCGATCGCCTTCGAGGCGTACGGCGAGGGCAGACCGCTGATCCTGGTCGACGGCGCGACGGCGCACCGGGCCGTGAACCCGATCAACGACGAGGTCGGGAAGCTGCTGAGCGACAGCTTCCGGACGTACGTGTACGACCGGCGCGGCCGCGGCGGGAGCGGCGACACCGCGCCGTACGCGATCCAGCGGGAGATCGAGGACATCGCCGCGCTGATCGAGGACGCGGGGCAGCCCGCCATCGTGTTCGGCTGGTCGTCGGGCAGCCTGCTGGCGCTGGACGCCGCGGCCGCCGGGCTGCCGATCGCCGGGCTGGCGCTGTTCGAGCCGCCGGTCGTCGTCGACGACGTCCGGCCGCCGCTGCCGTCCGACTACGTCGAGCAGCTCGACGCGTTCGTCGCCGAGGGGCGGCGGGACAAGGCCGCCGAGCTCTTCATGACCGCGGCCGCGATGATGCCCGCCGAGGCGATCCCGGGGATGAAGCAGTCGCCGTACTGGGCGCCGGTCGAGGAGATCGCGCACACGATCTCGTACGACGGCCGCATCATGGGGACCACCATGTCGGGCAACCCGCTGCCGGCCGACCGGTGGGCCGGCGTGAAGGTGCCGGTCCTGGTGCTGCACGGCGACCAGACCTGGCCCGCGCTGTCCGCCGGCGCCCGGGCCGTGGCCGAGCATCTGCCGACCGCCACGTTGCAGGCGATCCCGGGCGAGAACCACGCGACCGAGGCGTCGACCCTGGCTCCGGTGCTGCGGGAATTCGCGGGCTTGACCTAGAGCGCGCTCCAGCCGGTTTGATCTGGAACATGCTGAATCTCGCACTGGGAGCAATGGAGTACGGAACGCGGATCGACGAGCAGACGTCGTTCCGGTTGCTGGACGAGTACGTGGACGCCGGAGGTGAGTGGATCGACACCGCGAACTGCTACGCGTTCTGGCAGGACCCGAGCGGTCATGGCGGGCAGAGTGAGGAGCTGCTCGGGAGATGGTTGGCGCAGCGACCCGGCGTCCGGGACCGGGTCAAGCTGGCGACCAAGGTGGGGTGTGAACCGCTCTGGCCGGGCAGCTGGCCGGAGCACTCGGAAGGCTTGGGCGCCAAGGCGATCGACGCGGCGCTCGAGACCTCGCTGCGTCGTCTCGGAGTCGACCACATCGACTTGTACTGGGCGCACCGCGACGACCGGACCGCTCCGCTGGAAGAGACCGTCGCAGCCTTCGGCAAGCACGCCGCGGCCGGCACGATCGGCCGCCTCGGCCTGTCGAACTGGGCGCTCTGGCGGGTGGAGCGGATGCGCGATCTCGCGAACCAGCTGGGCGTGATGGCGCCGAGCGCGCTGCAGCTGCGCTACTCGTACCTGCAGCCGCGGCCGTTCGTCCGCGACCATATCCACGACCACCGCTTCGGCTGGATCACCGACGAGGTCCTCGACTACGCGGAGAACAAGCCGGAGCAGCAACTGTTCGCCTACAGCCCGCTGATGTCCGGCGGCTTCGAGAACCGCACCGACCGCCCGATCGACCCCGCCTTCGACCACCCCGGCACGACCCGCCGCCTGGAGGCACTGACCAACCTGGCCGAGTCCCTCGGCACCACCCGCTCCGCAGTGGTCCTGGCCTGGCTCGCCGGCGGCACCCCCGCCGTCACCCCGATCGTCGGCATCAGCACCCCCGACTACCTGACCACCGCCCTGACCGGCACCCGCCTCACCCTCACCCCCGACCAGCGCCGCCAACTCGACGAGGTCTGGTAGTTCTCGCCCTCCCCCTGGACCGGGGGTCGGTGAGATGGTTTGAGGGTGGACAGGGATGGGTTCTGGGGTCTGGTCGAGGATGCGCGGGCCTCGGTGGATGACACCGTGGCTGATCCGGACGGGGTTGCGGACGCGTTGACCAAAGTGCTGGGTGCGGCGGAGGCCGAGGAGATCGTCGGGTTCGGGACCGAGCTCGCACGGTTGCAGGTCGAGTCGTACCGGTGGGACCTGTGGGCCGCGGCATACCTGGTCAACTCCGGCGCCTCGGAGGACGGGTTCGACTCGTTCCGGGGCTGGCTGGTCGCCCAGGGCCGGGAGGTCTGGGACGCCGCGCTGGCCGATCCGGACTCGCTCGCGGACGTGGTGGACGAGGACCGGCCGGAGGACTTCGAGGGTTTCGACGGTGAAGGGATGCTGCACGTCGCCAGCCACGCCTACAAGAACGTGACCGGCGACGAGGCGGCGTACTGGAAGGCGGTCGACGCCGACGCCCCGGACACTCCGGACGTCCCGGCGGGGACCGAGATCGACTTCGACGACCAGGACGACCTGGAAGCTCACCTGCCCCGGCTGGCCGCGCTGTACCTCAACGTCTAAGTCGGTTCGCCGCCGAGGCGTTCGATGGCGTTGCGGAGCCGGCGGCGCCAGCCGGGTTGTCCGGCCTCCACGTCCGCCGCTGCCAGGCTGACCAGGTGCTGGGCCGTCTCGAAGCCCTCCGCGGTCTGCGGCTCCACCTCGGTCACCGCGGCCTGGGGTTCGTCGTAGAGCTCGCGGCTCGTCCAGCCGAAGCCCTCCGGGATCAGCAGTTCCGGTACGAGCGTCTCGTGGCTGAGCGATGTCAGCTCGCTGTGCCCGTTGCCGATGCTGAAGATCGTCGTACCGCGCCGGCGGACGTCGCTGATCCGTTCCAGCAACGTCTCCCCTGGCGAGTCCTCGGCCACCACCAGGAGCGACTCACCACGCCCTGCGTCGCGCAGCCGGTCCAGTCCGATCGCCAGGTGCGGTGGTGCGTCGGGCGGAGGGGTCCAGCGGACCAGTGACGGCCGCATGTCCTCGATCCCCGCACGGTGCAACTCGTCGTCCAGGTGCGCCGTCAGGTGCCACGGCTCCTCGTCGACCGGGCCGAACAGCATCAGCCCGCTGCGCCTGGTTGTGAACCGTCGCAGCGCATAGCCGAACTGTGTGGTCCGGCTGCCCAGCTCGGTACCGGTCAGCATCTCCCGGAGGAGTGACGCCCTCGTGAGGTCCACGCGTCCAACCTACGCGACCTCAGGTCAGCCGGTCCGCCTTCGACTGCAGGTAGTTCCGCTCCGGCGTGCTCGTCGTACGGCGCGCCGCCAGCAGGTAGCTCTCGCGCGCAGCGGCCAGCTCACCAGCCATCTCGAGCAGGTGTGCGCGGACGGCTTCCAGCCGGTGGTTCATGCGGTCGTCGGACGCCAGCGGCTCGAGTACGGCGAGGCCCTCCTTCGGGCCGACCGCCATGCCGACAGCGACCGCGTGGTTGAGCTTCACCATCGGGTTGTCGACCAGCTGCTCCAGTACGTCGTACAGCGCGACGATCTGGCGCCAGTCCGTGTCCTCGGCACGCTCCGCCGTGTCATGCACCGCGGCGATCGCCGCCTGCACCTGGTACGGGCCGAGTTGGCTGCGGGACAAGGCATCGCTCACCATCGCCTCGCCCTCGACGATGGCGGCGCGGTTCCACCGGGAGCGGTCCTGCTCGGCCAGCGGGATCAGTGTCCCGTCGTCGCCGGTCCGGGCCGGCCGTCGCGCGTCGGTCAGCAACATCAAGGCGAGCAGCCCGGCGACCTCCCCGTCGTCCGGCAGCAGCTTCCGCACGCCACGGGCAAGCCGGATCGCCTCCGTGGTCAGCTCCGCGCTGTGCAGCGACGTACCGGACGAGGCGGTGTAGCCCTCGTTGAAGATCAGGTAGAGCACATGGAGTACGGCGACCATCCGCTCGTCCCGCTCGGCCTCCGGAGGCATCTCGAACGTGCTGCCGGCCTGCTTGATGCTCCGCTTCGCCCGGCTGATCCGCTGCGCCATGGTTGCCTCCGGCACCAGGAACGCGGCCGCGATCTGCGCCGTGGTGAGACCACCGACCGCACGCAACGTCAGCGCGATCTGCGACGCCGGCGACAGCGCCGGATGGCAGCAGAGGAACAGCAGCGTCAACGTGTCGTCCCGGCCGCCCAGATCGTCGATCTCCGGGCCGGAGGCGACGAACTCCTCCGGCGCCGAGAGCTGCGCCGCGTTCTCCTCCCGTCGCCGCCGGGCGGACTCGCTCCGGAGCAGATCGGTGAGCCGCCGCGACCCGACCCTGATCAGCCAGCCCCGCGGGTTGTCCGGCACGCCCTCGGACGGCCACTGCTGCGTGGCCGCGAGCAGCGCCTCCTGGACCGCCTCCTCGGCCAGGTCGAAGTGGCCGTAGTGGCGGACCAGCGCACTGAGCACCTGCGGCGCCTGCTCCCGCAGCAGCAGTTCAAAGTCGCTCACATTTCCAGTCCTGACATGTCCATCACAGGCCGCACCTCCACAGCGACGTACTCCGCGTCCGGCATCCGTGCCGCGTAGCCGATCGCCTGGTCGATGTCCTCGCACTCCACCAGGTATAACCCGGCCAGGTGCTCCTTCGCCTCGGCATACGGTCCGTCCGTGGTGGTCGTGGTCTCGTCACGCACCTGCACGGTCCGTGTGGTGATCGGATCCGCCAGTCCGGCCGAACTGACCAGCAGGCCCTGCTCCAGCAGCTCCCGCGTGAGCGACTCGTGCGCACGGCTCAGACCGTCGCGCTGCTCGGCCGACAGGCTCTCCCAGCTCTCGGCGTTGCTGTAGATCAGCAGCATGTACTTCACAGTCACCATCCTGTCCCCGGCGAGGGCCGCTGTGACCCCCAGTCAACAGGTACGTCGAAACAGCGACGCCGAACTTCGACAGATCCGGAATGTCGAAGTACGACGGGCCGGCGCCGACGTCCCCGGCGAGTGACGCTCAGCCCGGGCGTCCCCGCCGTACTGGAGATGGCTGATGGTTTCGCATTCGAAGCGCTGGTTCGCGCTGGCGTTGCTCTGTCTGACCGGGTTCATGATCATCCTGGACGCCTCGATCGTGCTCGTCGCCGTACCGTCGATCGAGCGGGAACTGACCTTCTCGACCGGCGGCGTGCAGTGGGTGCCCAGCGGGTACGCGCTGATGTTCGGCGGCCTGCTGCTGCTCGGCGGCCGGATCTCCGACCTGCTGGGCCGGCGGCGCGTGTTCATGACCGGGCTGGTGCTGTTCGCCGGATCCTCGCTGCTGTGCGGGTTCGCGTGGAGCGGTGACGCACTGGTCCTCGCCCGTGGCCTGCAAGGCGCCGCGGCCGCCGTACTCGCACCCAGCGCGTTGTCGATCGTCATGACGACGTTCCCGTCCGGCCCGGATCGCAACAAGGCGCTGGGCATCTGGGGCGCGACCAGCGGCGTCGGCGGTACGGCGGGGTCGCTCGTCGGCGGACCTGTCACCGACGGACTGGGCTGGCAGTGGATCTTCTTCATCAACGTGCCGGTCTGCGTCCTGGTCGTCGCACTGGCGCCCATACTGCTGCTGGACAGCCGCGGACCGGGCCGACGCGGCTTCGACGTGGCCGGTGCCGTCACAGTCACTGCCGCGCTCATCGTGCTGGTGTACGCCGTTATCGAGGCGCCGGAGGCATCGGTGTCCCGGACTGTTCTGCTGCTGCTCCTGGCCGCGGCGCTCTTCGTACTGTTCGTCGTCGTCGAGAAGCGCTCTGCCGCACCGCTCGTACCGCTCCGGATCTTCCGCTCCCGCGCACTGGTCGGCGGCAACCTCATCACGATCAGCTGGGGCCTGGCGGCATTCGGGCTCAACTTCGTCTACACGCAGTACGCACAGCTCGCACTGGGCGCGTCTGCGATCCGCTACGGCCTCATGTCCGCCGTACTCGCCGCGTCCGCGGTCGTGGCGTCCATGATCGGTCAGCACCTCGTCACACGCGTCGGACCGCGCCGCGTCGCGTTCGTCTCCTTGGTGGTCGCGGGAGTGGGGACGACGTTGATGACCCAGCTCACGGTGACGTCCGGGTACTTCGAGCTGGCCTTCTGGGGTCTGACGATCTTCGGCGCCGGACTGGGCGCGGGGACCGTCGCCGGCTCGATCGCCTCGCTCAGCGACGCGGCGGGCGAGGACGCCGGAGTCGCCTCCGGTCTGCAGAACGCCAGCTTCCAGATCGGCGGCGCGGTCGGCGTCGCGGCTGTCTCCGCGGTGGCTACAGCGAGTACGTCGGGGACTACGCCGATCGCCTTGACCCACGGTTACCGGGTCGCGTTCGCGGGCGTGTGGGTGTTCCTCGCGATCGGCTTCGCCGGATGCGCGCTGATCAAACAAGTGTTGGAGGTTCACGGCGCGAAGAGTGGGCACCTGACGTCCGTGGTCGCCACTTCCGCCCGGCGGCCCCCTGCGAAGGAGGCTCCATGCTCATCCTCGGACTGATCCTGTTGATTCTCGGGTTCGTCCTCAACATCTCGATCCTGTGGACGATCGGCGTCATCTTGCTGCTGATCGGCGCAGTGTTCTGGATCCTCGGAGCGACCGGCCGCGCGGTCGGCGGACGAAGGCACTGGTACTGATCCGGCACCCCAAGGCCGGATCGAGCAGAACCCCGCGGATCATCCGCGGGGTTCTGTCGGTCCGGATGGTTACCGTGAGGCTCATGAAGTACGTCGTGATGATCTTCCGGCACGTCGACCGGGTCTGGACCGCGCAGGACGACGCGGCGCTCGGCCGCTTGATGCGGCTCGAGCGGGAGCTCGCCGAGTCCGGTGAGCTGGTCAGCTCGGAGGGCCTGCGACCGCCGACGGAGGCGAGGATCGTGCAACTGCGCGACGGCGCGCAGGTCGTCACCGACGGCCCGTACGGTGAGGCCAAGGAACAGCTGGCCGGGTTCTTCATGATCGACGCCGCCGACGACGCGCACGCGCAGCGGATCGCCGGCCGGGTCTCGGCCGCGGCGGGTGACCGGGTCGAGCTGCGCGGCACCTTGATCTCAGCGGGGATGCCAGACGAACTGCGGTGACCGCTTCTGCGTGAAGGCCTCGATCCCTTCCGCGAGCTCACCACAGGCGATCGTCTCGCGATACCGCCGTACCGCTGCCGCGTCCCCGGTGTGACCGGCCAGCAGCGCGTTGACCGACTCCTTCGCCGAGCGGATCGTCAGCTGCGACCGCGACACCAGCGTGTCCGCAAAAGCCTCGGCCGCGGCCATCGGGTCGTCGGCCACCTGATCGACCAGCCCCTTCGCCTCGGCCCGTTCCGCGGTCAGCAGGTCACCGCTGAACAGCAGGTACTTCGTGGTCGCCGGACCGACCAGGTCGAGCAGGACCTTGATCGCGGCCGGCGGGTAGACGACCCCGATCCGGGCCGGCGTGACACCGAAGCTCGCGTCCCGCGCGGCGAACCGGAAGTCGCAGTTCACCGCGATCTCCAGCCCGCCGCCGATGCAGTGCCCCCGGATCACCGCGATCGTCGGCTTCGGGAACTCCCGCAGCGCCGCCTGGGCCTGCAGGTTGGACGCCCGCAGCTCGGCCATCGGATCGGCCGGGTCGGCGCCCGAGATCAGCTCGCGGATGTCGGCGCCGGCGGAGAAACTCGCGCCCTCGCCGGTCACCAGCAGCACCTTGACCTCGTCGTCGGCCGCCGGCCCGGCGAGCAGCCCCGGCAGCGCCGCCCACATCTCCCGGGTCAGCGCGTTCCGCTTCGGCGCCCGATCGATCACAAGCCGCGCGACCGCTCCACCTTCGATCCGAAATCCCACGCCCGCAGTCAACCGCAGACCTCGTGTCCCCGCCGCGCCATGGATCACACCGCGTTCTGTCCACCAAGCGTTTGATCTCGAACGGGTCACATCCGGATAGCGGCCGGATCACGCTGCGGCCCAGCCTGTGGATGTTCGTAATGCGTTAAGAGTGGGGGCCGATTCGAACCGGCGCGGCGATGTGTGCTTGACTCCTCCGGTCGATAACGGTTTGGTCTCGGCAGATTGGGTTCAAGGTGGCTGCAGGACGACATAAACAGGCGCGGCACCGGCAGTCGCGCCCCAAGGTGATCCAGCCCGGTCTTGCGAAGGTTGCGATCCCCGGCGCGGCAGTGGCGATGGTTGCCACCGGTTCGGCCGCCGCGCTCCCCAGCCATCACGTTCAGCTCGACCCGTCGATCGCCAGCTCGTCCCTGCAGCTGTCGCGCGACACCACGGTCAGCCGGGACGCCCTGCGGCCGCCGATCAGCATCACGTCGACGACTCCGACCGCGGCGCCCAAGCCGAAGCCGAGCCCGACGGCCAAGCACCTGAAGAAGCAGGCGCCGATCCCGAAGCCGACCGCCGCGAAGACCCGCGCCGCCCAGGAGCTGAACGCGGCGCCGCCGAAGATCACCGGCACGAAGTACACCACCACCGACGTGAACCTCTGGACCCTGCCGTTGACCGGCGTCCTGCTGGACGTGCTGCCGAAGGGCACCAAGGTCTCGGTCACCGGCAAGGTCGACGGTCTGTACGCCGAGATCGTCAGCGACGGCAAGTCCCGCTGGGTCAAGGCGCAGTACCTGTCCGCCACGAAGCCGGTCGCGAGCACCTCCGGCTCGATCTCCCAGGCGGCCTGCGCGTCCGGCTCCGGCGTCGAGGACGGCCTCACCCAGGACGCGATCCGGGTGCACCGCGCGATCTGCGCCAAGTTCCCCGACATCACGTCGTACGGCGGTCTGCGGTCCGGCGACAGCGGCTCCGAGCACTCGACCGGCCACGCGCTCGACATCATGGTCAGCGGCGCCGAGGGCCAGGAGGTCGCAGACTGGCTGAAGGCGAACTACAAGAAGCTCGGCGTCAGCCAGCTGATCTGGCAGCAGCACATCTGGACGGTCCAGCGCGGCAGCGAAGGCTGGCGCGCGATGGAGGACCGCGGCAGCACGACCGCGAACCACTACGACCACGTGCACGTGACCGTCTACGGGAACACGGGCACGGTCTGATCTACCGCAGGAAAGCGGCCCAGGGCGGGGACCTGGGCCGCTTTTCTATGGGCGGATGTTGGCGTTCAGGTGGAAGAAGTTCGTCGGGTCGTAGGCTCGCTTGACCTCCCGCAGCCGCTGCAGGTCCTTCGCGCCGTACGCGGTGTCCGCGCGGCCCGGGTCGCCGAGGAAGTTCACGAACGTCCGGCCCGAGGTGGGCAGGGAGACCTCGCGGTCGATGATCAGGGAGTACTGCGCCTCGCGGTGCCCGACCGGTCCGGCGCCCGGCCCCGGGTGAGCCATCGCGCCGCCCCAGTGGCGGATCTCGACGGTCGCGTCCTCTAGGCCGGCGACCTCGTCGATCACCTCGTCGGTCAGCGTGTCCAGGAAGTCGAGGTGCCGAGCGGGCGTGCCGCCCATCGCGGCGTCGGCGTACTCGATTGTCCGCAGTTCACCGGCCAGCCGCGGGCCGGCGACCTCGAACAGCGGCTTCAGCAGGTGCTCCGCCAGGTCGGCGGCACCGGCGTACAGGACCTTGATCGCGACCGCGCGCTGCTCGGTGCCGGGGACGCGGGTCAGGACGACCGCGGTGCTCAGCTCGTTGGGGACGGCGGCGGTCCAGTCGCGGTACCGGCGCAGGATCGCGGCGGCGCGGTCGATGCCGTAGTACACGATGCCGGCGTGCACCTCGCGGACCGGGTACAGGCGGAACTCCAGCGAGGTCACGACGCCGAAGTTGCCGGTGCCGCCGCGGATCGCCCAGAACAGGTCCGGGTGCTGCTCGGCGCTCGCGGTGACCACCCGGCCGTCGGCGGTGACGACCTCGGCGCGGATCACACTGTCGGCCGCGAACCCGTACTTGCGGGCCAGCCAGCCGACGCCGCCTCCCAGCGTGTACCCGGTGACGCCGACGTCACGGTGCGAGCCGGACAGCGGCGCGAGCCCGAACTGCCGCGCGGCATCGAGCACCGCGCCCCAGCGCGCGCCCGGGGCCACCTTCGCGATCCGGCGCTCCGGGTCGATCAGTACGCCGGTCATCCGGGTCGTCTTCAGCAGGACGCCGCCGTCGGCCGGCACCCGCGTGCCGTGTCCCGTCGCCTGCACGGCGATCGGTAGGCCGTACTCGCGAGCGGTCCGTACCGCCGCCTGGACGTCGGTCCGCGCGTACGCCTCGGCGATCACCAGCGGGCGGGAGTCCACCGAAGGGATCACCGACCGCCGCTGCTCGTCGTACTCCGGCTCGCCCGGCAGCCGGACGACACCGTTGAACCCCGCCCCCAACAGCCCCGCCACCACGTCGCCGGCAACCGCTGCAACCGCCTGCGTAGACATCTGGTCCCGCCCCTTCGCCGTATCCGCTTCCTGCCCATACGTCGAAGGAGACCGCCGGGAATCGACACGGTCCGCCAAACTTTCCCCGATGACCCACTCAGTCGAGATCTCCGGCGCCACCCTCACCAAGCACTACACCTCGTGGTCCCGCGACGAACCCACCCGCGAGTGGACCGCCCTGACCCTCCTCTCCCGAACAGCTCCCGGCCTGACCCCGATCCCCCTCGCCTTGTCGATAGGCGGCACCCCGTGGATCACGATGACGCTCGTCCCCGGCCACCCTCTTCAGTCGCCCCTCACCCAGACCACAGCCGTCGGCGACGCCCTCGAGACGCTCTGGTCAGCCCCGTACGACGGCCTGCAGCAGATCGATCTCCAAGCACTCGTCGACCGCACCCGCACCGGCCTGACCGCACTCGCCGACACGACAGGCGTGATCGGCCAAGCCGCCCGTACCTGGCTGGACAACGAGCCGCCCGACCTACCCGGGACCGCGGAGGCTCAGGCGCGGCGAATCCTCAGGCTGGCAGCGGGATGACTTCGAGGCGGTCGAGATCGGCGAGGATGTCGATCTCGGTGATCCGGCCGTCGGTGACGGTCAGCGCCATCACGCCCATCAGCCGCCCGTTGACGACGGTGATCGCGCCGGGCAGCCCGTTGATCAGCGCCGGCTCCGTGTACGGCGCCATCCGGCTGAACATCAGCGCCTGCTCGACCACCGCCTTCGCGCCGCGGACGAGCTTCGACACCGCAGGACCGGCGAACTCCGCGCTCGCCGTACCCGCGTCCGCGCGGAGCAGCACGTCCGGATCCAGCAGCGACAGCAACGCCTCGAAGTCACCGCCGCGGGAGGCCGCCAGGAACGCCTCCACGATCACCCGCTGCCGGCCCGTGTCCCCGTCACTCGCCGGCGCGCCCTGGACCCGGCGCCGCGCACGACTGGCCAGCTGACGCGTCGCGGCCGGCGACTTGTCCACAATCGTGGCGATCTCGTCGAACCCGACACCGAACATGTCGTGCAGCACGAACGCCAGTCGCTCAGCCGGCGACAACGTCTCCAGTACGACGAGCAGCGCCAGCCCGATCGCATCCGCCTGGACCGCCTCGTCCTCCGGTCCCGGGGAGCCGATCACCGGGTCGGGCACATAGGTGTCGAGCGAATCCTCCCGCCGCGACTTACGGCTGCGCAGCATGTCCAGACAGACCCGCGACACCACCGTGGTCAACCAGCCCGCCAGGTTGCCGACGTCGCTCACGTCGGACCGGCTCAGCCGCAGCCAGGCCTCCTGTACGGCGTCCTCGGCCTCGGCCACCGACCCGAGCATCCGGTACGCGACCGCACGTAAGTGTCCGCGGTTCTCCTCGAACCGCCGCGCCAGCTGCTCATGCTCGTTCACCGCTGCCTCCTCAGTGCCCTGACGGATCAGCCCACCATGATGTGACACAGGGCCGGATCGGCCGATCATGGGGGCATGACTCAGCCGGTGTTCGCGGACGACTTCGACGCGTCGGCCCTGGATCTGTCCGTGTGGTCGCCGTACTACCTACCGCAGTGGAGCTCGCGTAGTGCGTCCGCCGCGACGTACGGCCTGGCCGACTCGTGTCTGACGCTCAGCATCCCCGTCGAGCAGGGCATCTGGTGCGCCGGCTCGCACAAACCGGACCTGCGGGTCTCCGGCATCCAGTCGGGTAACTACTCGGGTCCTGTGGGCAGCACGGTCGGCCAGCAGCCGTACCGTGACGGTCTGCTCGTGCAGGAGGAGCAGGAGCCGTTCTGGGGCTGGACCGCGGACGGCGGGTACGTCGAGCTGCGCGCCAGGGCCGACATCGCTCCGGGCTCCATGGTGTCGCTCTGGATGGTCGGTCTGGAGGACCAGCCGGACCGCTGTGGGGAGATCTGTGTCATGGAGGTGTTCGGCGACGCTGTCGTCCCCGGTGAGTCCGCCGCGGTCGGCATGGGCCTCAAGACCATCCGCGACCCCGTCGTACCTCAGGACTTCGAGGCGGTGCGGTTGCCGATCGACGTCCGGGAGTTCCACACGTACGCCGTGGAGTGGTCCGGCGGTACGGCGACGTTCTCGGTCGACGGCACTGCGATCCGCAGCTGCCAGGGCGCACCGACGTACCCGATGCAGCTGATGCTGGCGGTGTTCGACTTCCCGGAGCAGTCCGGGCGGGACCACGTCCCCACCTTCACCGTCGACCACGTCCGGCACCGCGTGCGCTAAGGTCGGTGGCATGTTCCAGCGCGCGAGTATGTGGTGGGCCGTCGACCAGACGGCCTGAATCCGCGCGTACCCACCCGGCCGTCTCCTGCGAGGCGGCCGTTGTCATGTTCTCCTCGTGGGCGGCCCAGCACCCTGAGGAATGCCGATGGCAACAACACTCCGGACGTGGTCCGGTCTGATTTCCGCGCTCCTGGCCGGCTCCGACCTGTCGGCGGCGGACACCGGCTGGGCGATGGACCAACTGGTGCTGGGCGACGTGTCTCCGGCGCAGATCTCCGGGTTCTTGATCGCGTTGCGGGCAAAGGGAGAGACCGCGGACGAGCTCAACGGGCTGGCCGAGGTACTGCGCTCGCACGCGACGCCGGTGCGGATCGACGGACCGTTCGTCGACATCGTCGGAACGGGCGGCGACCGTACCGGTGCGGCCAACATCTCCACGATGGCGGCCGTGGTTGCGGCAGCGGCCGGTGTCACCGTCGTGAAGCACGGTGGGCGGGCCGCGTCCTCATCTGCTGCTGGTAGCGGGGACCTGGTCGAGCAGCTTGGAGTTCCACTCGACCTGTCGGCCTCTGACGCGGCTCGGATGGCTGCGGAGGTCGGACTGACCTTCCTGTTCGCTCCACGCTTCAACCCGGCCCTGCGGCAAGTTGCCGTCGTACGGCGTGAGTTGGCAGTGCCGACTGCGTTCAACGTGCTGGCGCCGTTGCTGAATCCGGCCCGCCCTCAGCACCAGCTCGTTGGCGTGGCCAACCCACGCATGCTGCCCGTGCTCGCAGGTGCGCTCGCCGAGCGGGGCACGTCCGCACTGGTCGCCCGTGGGGACGACGGGCTCGACAAGCTCACCACGACCGGCTACTCACGGCTGTGGGTCGTGCATGGTGGGTCCGCGTCGGAGGTCGTCTTCGACCCACGCTCGCTGGGGCTGCGGCCGTCGTCCTTGGCAGAGCTTCGTGGCGGCGATGCGGCCTTCAACGCACAGCTGCTGCGCCGGCTGGTCGACGGAGAACGCGGACCGGTGCGGGACGTCGTACTGCTAAACGCCTCGGCCGCACTGGCGACGCTGTCACTGGAGTTCGGCCTGGAGCACTTGGCTGACTGCTTCGAACGCTGCCAGGACGCCGTGGACAGTGGACGAGCAGCCGAGACCCTGGACCGCTGGGCCAACCACTCGTTAGCGTGCGGGTGATGCAAGACCTGCTGGACGCCGCACGCGCGGGTGACGAGCACGCCTTCGGACGCTTAATCGATCCGTGGCGTGGTGAGCTCCACGCGCACTGCTACCGGATGCTCGGCTCCGATGCCGACGCCGAGGACGCTGTCCAGGAGACGTTGCTGCGCGCGTGGAGCGGCCTGCACGGGTACGAGGACCGCGGGTCGATCCGTCCGTGGCTCTACAAGATCGCGACGAACCGCTGCCTGACCCTGATCGAGCGGCGCGGTCGGCGTGAGGTGGAGACGCTGGACCCGTATCCGGAGAGCAGGCTCGCGTGGACGTCCACGCTGACACCAGAGGCTGAGCTTCTGGCGCTGGAGTCCGTTGAACTCGCCTTCGTCGCGTCACTGCAGCACCTGTCCGCTCTGCAACGTGCCGTCCTGTTACTGCGAGACGTACTGGCTTTCAGTGCTCGCGAGGTGGCTGAGTTGCTGGAGACGACGGTTGCTGCGGTCAACAGCGCGCTGCAGCGAGCACGGGCTGTCGTGAGCGACGTACCGAGTCAGCAGCAGACATTGCGTGCGTTGGGCGAGTCGGGCGAGCGCGACCTGGTACGGCGGTACGTGGCGGCCTGGGAGGCACGTGACGTCGACGCGATCGTGGCCATGCTGGCGGCGGACGCGAAGTACTCGATGCCGCCGCTGCCCGACTGGTTCTTCGGGCGGGACGCGATCCGCGCGTTCCTGCTCGACGGGCCGCTGCGGGAGGAATGGCGCTTCCTCCCGGCTCGCGCGAACGGTCAGCTCGCCTTCGGCACGTACCTGCTTCAGGGCGATCGCTACGTACCCGGCGGACTGGACGTCGTCGTCCTGCGAGGGTCGGCGATCGTCGAAGTGGTGTCGTACCTGGAAGCGGACTTCCCGGCCTTCGGACTGCCCGCCGACCTGCCGCGATGAGTTTGCCGGACGTCGCGGGTTGTAAGGGGTGAAGACGACCTTTCCGAGGAGAGACATGACTGACGAGCAAGCGATCCGCACCCTGATCGAGACCTGGGTCGCGGCCGTGCACGCCGGCGACCTGGACACGGTGCTGGCGCAGCACGCACCCGACCTGGTGATGTTCGACGTGCCCCCGCCGTACGACGGTGTGCGCGGCCTGGACGCGTACCGCGACACCTGGCCCGGCTTCTTCGAGTGGCAGAAGTCCGGTGCCTCCTTCGAACTGGAGTCGCTGGACGTGACCGCGGGCGCCGACGTCGCGTTCGCCTTCGCGTTGCTGCACTGCCGCAACGCGGACGACGATCCGCGACAGTTGCTGCGGCTGACGATCGGCCTCCGCAAGATCGACGGCCAGTGGACTGTCACGCACGAGCACCATTCGTTCCCGCACGACGACTCGGCGGCTCCCGCGATCACGGAGGTGCTGGACCGCTGGAGCGCGGACACGACCGCGGGCAACCTGGACGCCCTGATGGAGCCTCTCGCCGAGAACGTCGTCTCCTACGAGATCGACGGCAACTACACCGGAAAACAAGCCGTCCGCGAGGTCTGCGCCGCGGGCCTGGCCTCGAGCCCGGACCCGATCACCTTCACCGTCCCCGACCCGACCATCGAATCCGCCGACAACCTGGCCGTCGCCTGGTCCGTCGACCACGTCACCGCCGACGGAACCGAAACCACCTCACGCGCCACCCGCGTCTTCCGCCGAACCGCCACCGGCTGGCAACTGATTCACCAGCACCTGTCGTATCCGGCGTCCTAGCCGGCTGCGAACCGCAGGATCGTGTCGGTCACCAGCTGTGGTTCGCGGAGGCTCGGGAAGTGGTCGGTGCCGGGGAGCCAGACGAACTGGCAGCCGGGGATGCGTGCGGCGGTGGCGCCGGCCACGGCTGCGAGGATCGGGCGGTCTTTATCGCCGACCATGACGACCGTCGGGGCCTGGATCTCGTGCAGCCGGTCGTAGACGGGCGGATCCGGTTTCAGGTACTCGTCCTGGTCGAACCACGCCGGGACAGCGGCGCGGAGCTGCGCGACCACAGCGTCGTCAGCACCCGCTGCAGCCCAGTGCCGCAGACCGAACTGTACGAGCCCCTCCACGTCTCGGTCCGCGGCCAGTACGTCGTACTGCGCGTCCAGCTCCGGCTCCTCCGGCATCGGGAAACCGGGGATGCCTGGACAGAGCAGCACCAGCCCATGGACCCGCTCCGGATGCGCCAGCGCGAAGCTGAGCGCAGTACTGCCGCCCATCGAGCAGCCGACCAGCAGGACCCGTTCCAGGTTCAGCTGGTCGAGGACTGTCTCGAGGTCGCCGAGCAACGAGAACTCAGTTGTCGGTTGCGGTGAGCGCCCGTACCCGCGGACGTCGTACCGGACAACTCGTCTGCCGTCGAGCCCTGGCATCACGAGGTCCCACGACCGCGAGTCCCCGATGCCTGGGTGCAGCAGCACGATCGGCACTCCCTCGCCGGCCAGATGCTCGGTCCAGACTGTGTCTTGCCCGACCGGGATCGTCAGTTCCATCTCTTCAGCATGCCCGTCCGTGCGTACCAATGCCCGCCAGCTCGCAGGTGCTTGACGAAAGCTCTTTGCAGCGTGGTCTCCTGCGGGATCTTGGCGAGGTCTTCGTCAGTCAGTTGGTGTTCTGGGACCTGCAGGTGCAAACCGAGCCGCATCAGCTCGCGGTCGCCCTCGGTGGGCTCCTCGGGCGGCAGCAGCGGCAGCAGGTCGAAGCGGCTCTGGAAACGGATGATGTTCGACTCCGGGCGCAGGTACTCGGCCAGCTGCGGGTCCAGCAGCCAGGAGTGGCAAACGAGCCCGGCGATCGGCTCCTCCGGGTACCAGCGTTCGAACGACGCGACCGCGGTCGCGATCGACTCCTCCGACTCCTGCGCGTCGAGCGGGCCGATCGGCGGGATGTGGATGGAGAGCACATGGCCGGACACACCGTCGCCCAGACCCATGTGCGTGCGGGTGAAGTCGTGCCGGCCGATCTCGTAGTCGGCTCCGCGGAACCTCAGTGGCGGGCCCCAGAGCGGCATCAGCCCGACGCCGGCACAGCCGAAGATGTGCCGGTGCGTGCCCATCACCCCACCGAGCGCCGAGACTGTTGCGACCGTCACGGACTCCGGTACGCCGCGCTGCTCATGGAGGTCACGCAGCCTCGGCAGGTTGGCCAGCAGCGCCCACGCCGGCGCGAACAGGCCCGTCGGCGACGCGTCCCGCGGTACTGCGGGCCAGCCTCTGAACCCTGTGGACGGCAGGGCCAGATCCAGGTCCCGTTCGACCTCTCCTGCGAGAGCCCACGTGATCGCCCACCACTCGGGCTCGCGGTCGGGATCCGGGCGCGCCGCCAGCATCGCAGCACGATCAGCCGGGTGCACACCGCAGTCCGCCAGCAACTCCTCGGCGTCCTCAGGCACCTCTGGGTCGGGGCCGACCTCAAGGCCCTCGAACCGTGTCAATGCCTGCTTCGTGAAGCCCACTCGTTCTGCCGCGCTCAGAACGTCCACAGTCGTGTCCTCCCACCTTCGGGTCCGTCCCTCGACCTCACCACGGGCCGTCGGTCTCGCGCACGACTTTTGTGTCCTAGGTCACGGCTAGGCTCGCCGAAACGTCTATTGAGGGAGTTGGGAATGGCCAAGTTCGGGGAGTCCGACGACCTGGCAGGTGCGGAGTTCGTCGGGGCGAATCTGCGCGGCGCCCGGTTCGTCGAGTCCGATCTGTCCGGTGTGGTGATGCGCGGCATCGACTTGCAGGGCGCGGACATCGACGCGCCCTGGATCGTCGAGCCGGGCGGCAGCCTGAAGGTGAACGGCGTCGAGGTCTCGGGGTATGTCGAGGACGAGCTGAACCGCCGGTTCCCGGGCCGGGCGGAGCGCCGGGCCAAGGACCCGGACGGCCTCCGCGCCGCGTGGGCCGCGGTCGAGCGGACCTGGGCGACGGCGATCGACCGCGTGGCGACCATGCCCTCGGGCACGGCCGACGGTTCCGTGGACGGCGAGTGGTCGTTCGCGCAGACCCTGCGGCACCTGGTGCACGCCATCGACCTGTGGATCGGCCGATCGGTTCTCGAGCGCGAGGACTTCCACCCGCTCGGCCTGCGGTACGGCGTGGAAGGCTCGCCCGACCACCCGCCGTACGCCGAGGTGCTCGAAGTCCACGCGAGCCGCTTCGGCCTGGTCCGCGACTTCATCGCCACGGTGACACCGGCCGAGCTCGACACAGCCCGTAAGAACCCGCACAACGCGAACCCCAAAACCACGAGATCCTGCCTGCACGTGATCCTCGAGGAGGCCTGGGAGCACTACCGTTTCGCCACCCGCGACCTCGACACCATCGCCGCGAGCTGATCGGCCGCTGTCAGAGCCGCAGCAGTCCCGCGGCGAGCGATTCACGCAATCCGGCGGGCGGCTCCTGGTAGCCCTCTTCCAACAGCGCACCGGGAAAGCCGCCGGCCGCGAAGGCCGTGTTGAGGTCGTCGACGAACCAGATCGTCGGCCCCACCTTCCCGTCGATTCCCGCAGCCGGCAGGTCGATGCCGTACGGCGCGTCTCCGCTGATGTTCGCCTTGTGGAGCTCGTCGGGCGCGTAGTCGAGCTGGAACGCGATACCGGCGTCCTGGCGCTGAGTGTCCTTCAGGTACGCGGCGTGCTCGGCCTCGAAGTAGGAGCGCGAGCCGCCGTGCTCTGCCCATTCCAGCTGGACCACCAGCGGATCCGCGAGCACGCTGGACGGCCAACTCGGCAAGTCCCCGACGAGCCACACGTCGCCCACCTGCCGGATCCACGCGCTCACCGTCATCGGGAACGGCGCGAACGTCGCCTCCAGCCAGTCGGCCAGCGCGTCCGCGCCCGGCGACGGCGGAACATGGGCACGACACGGCGTCCCCTCGTCGTCGTTCACCTCCGCCCGGAACCCCTGCGCCTGCAGCCGCTCGACGACCATCTCGACGTTCCTGCGGGCCCGGCCGGCGAACTCCCGCGCTACCGCCTCGGCGTCCTCACGATACGGAGCGTCGAAGACCTGAAGGCCGAGACCGCGCAGGTCGCGCCATACGACGTCGGGATCACCGGACACGTACCGCGCGTGAAAGCTCACCATGGCCGCAATCCTTGCAGAGCGCGACCACCGCCGCCGACTCAGCACGGCCACGTCGGCCTTGGGGTCGACGGCCAGGTGCCAGTGCGCCGAGAGCTGCACTCCAATGGACCCAGAGTGTCCGCGCAGCCACTCTGAATGCTGGCCCGCTTCGACGGCTGGACTCTGGTACTGGCCTGGGGAGAGCCTTTGAACATGCCTTCCCCGGGGGGTCTAGTCGGACGGGAAGCCGAGCTTGCCTTGGCTGCGGCTGCCGTGCGCGATCTCAGCGAGGGCAGGGCGTCGACGCTGGTGATCGAGGGGGAAGCCGGCATCGGCAAGACCCGGCTGGTGGACTGCATCGTCGATGACGCGCGTTCTCGTGGGATTGCCGTCTACGGCGGCCAGGCGCATCCCTTCGAGCGCACCCGCCCGTTCGGTGTGGTTGCTGAGGCCCTGAGTCTGAGCCGGCGGTCGCCCGACCCGCGCAGGGCTGCGATCGGCGAGCTGCTGGACGGCCGGGGCGCGGGGATGTCTGCGCCCCCCGCCGGCGACATCCAGTACAGGGTCGTCGAGGAGATCGTGGACCTGGTCGACAGCATGTGCTCGGAGAGCCCGGTACTGCTGGTGGCCGAGGACATCCATTGGGCCGACAGCGCAAGTCTCTTGACGATCCTGTCGGTGGCACGGCAGCTTCCCCTGGCGGCGTTGCTTGTCGTGGTGACAGCCCGGTCCTCGCCGCGGTCGGCTCAGCTGGAACTGCTGCTCACCGATCTAGCGGCCGGGGGCGCGCACACCCTGCAGCTCCAGCCGCTGTCGCCCGGCGAGGTGGCCGCGCTCGCCCGCGACGCGCTGGGGGCCTCTCCTGGTCCCACTTTGACCGCGATGCTGACCAAGGCCGGTGGGAACCCACTGTGGGCCGTAGCCATGGTGCGCTCACTGGTCGATGACGGCCGGCTGCGCCGCATCGGGGACATCGTCGACGTCACGACGTCGGAGCTGCCGGCCTCGCTGAGCGACCTTGTGGTTCGGCGCCTTCGCGACCTGCCCCCGGCAGCGCTGGAACTGCTGCAGGTCACGGCTGTTCTGGGCGATTCCGTTTCACTTCGCGACGTCGCAGCCGTAACCCGCCAACCGCCGGCCCAGGTGGTCCGGCATCTCAGCCACGCGTTCGACGCTCAGCTGCTGGACGAGGCCGACGAACGCGTCGTGTTCCGGCACCAGCTCGTGCACGACGCGATCTACCAGCACGTGCCGCCCGCGGCCCGCCGTCTTCTGCACCGCGAGGCAGCGGTCGTACTCATGGCCGGGGGCGCAGATCGACTGGACGTGGCGGATCATCTGATCCTCGGCGCGGAGCGGGGTGACGAGCAGGCGGTTGCCTGGTTGCGAGACGCCGCCCGTGAAGCCTCGGCTCGGTCGCCGTCGGTCGCCCTCGAGCTCACGCGCCGCGCCGACGCGCTGCTGCCCCGAGGTCATCGCGAGGCGGATCTGGTGTCGGCGGAGTTGGTCCAGGCGCTGCTGCGCGCCGGGCAGCCAGCCGAGGCGTCTGACCGCGCACAGGCGGTGCTCGCGCGGCCGCACGCCGTCGAGGTGCACACACCGTTGCGCGTGGCGCTGGTCGGTGCGTTGGCTCTCCAGAACCGCGCCGCGGAGCTGTCCGCCGTCGTCCAGGCCAGCTTCGCCGACCCTGTCCGGCTTCAGCCCTCCGACCGGGTGCTGATGCTGGCCCAGCAGAGCTGGGCCCTGACCTATACGGGCGATCCGAGGGCGGGCGAAGCGTCCGCCGGACATGGACTGGCCATCGCCGAGCAGGCGAGCGATCCGGCGATGACGGTGTGGGCTCTGACGGCATTGATGGTCGCGGTGGGACGGCAGGGCCGCTTCGGTGAAGCGCTGGTCCACGCCCGGCGCGCATCTCTGCTGGCTGAGGACTCGCCCGACACGAGGTCGCTGCCGCTGCGGCCGCAATTCTTTCTCGGCCTGGCGCTGTTCGACTGTGACCTCGTCGGCGAGGCGCGAGCGGCGTACCGGGCTGCTCTCGACGACGAGTTCGGCGCGGGATGGTGGCTCTCCGAGACGCTCATGGCCGACGCCCAGGCGTCCTTCGCGCTCGGGGAATGGGACGACGCCGTACCCGGCCTGATCGCCGGCGGCCGGACCGCGCTGGAGAAGGGCAACCCGCTCCTGGTGTCTCAGTCGCTCGCTTACCGGGCCATCATCGCGACGGGCGTGGGGGATCATCGGACCGCCGGCGAGCTGACCGCCGGAATCGGCGCCTCGCTGGACGGCGACCAGCTCAGCTACAACGCCGGAGTCCTCGCCTTCGCGGTGGCGGGACTCAGGGTGGCCCAGGGCGATCATCAGGCTGCCTATGACCTGCTGCTGCGGTGCTGGCGGTTCGACGCGGCACGAGAGAGCCGTTTCTACCATCGCTGTCTCGCGCCCGATCTCGTGCGTCTGGGCCTGAAACTGGGCCATCGTGACCTCGCGGCCGAGGTGGCCGGCGCCGTAGCGGAGGGAGCGACCCTGGCTCCGGAGGTGCCGACCGTTCAGTCCCTGGCGCTGCGCTGCCAGGGCATGGTCGACGGCGACGTCGAGCCGATGCTCCATGCCGTCACACTCGCCCGCCAGGCCCCGCTCCTGGTCGAGCACGCCGGCGCCTGCGAGGACGCGGCAAGGCTACTGGCCCACGGTGGGCGGCGGGACGAAGCAGCGACGCTGCTGACCGAGGCACTGGAGCGCTACGAGCACGCGGGGGCCGATGCCTGGGCGGGCCGCGTCCGGGCGCGGTTGCGCGAACTCGGCATCCGGCCTGGCCCCCGTGGGTCGAGGCACCGCCCGGCCGGCGGCTGGGAGAGCCTCACCACGACGGAGCAGGCAGTCTCGCGGCTGGTGGCAGAAGGACTCACGAACGGTGCCGTGGCCAGGCGGCTCTACATCTCGCCGCACACCGTCAACACCCACCTCCGGCACGTGTTCGCCAAGCTGGGCGTCTCCAACCGCGTCGCGCTCGCCACCGCCGTACATCACACGATCGAGTGATGTCTTCGCCGCTCGCGGCTCAAAGAATCGATCGCAGGCAGCAACGCACGCTGCAACCACAGACAAAGGGGGGTGCCACGATGGACCACGCTACGACGATGCGGACCACCTACGAGCTGATCAACGCGGGAGACCTCGCAGGGTTCGGCGACCTGGTCGCGGACGACTTCGTCGAGCACCAGGGCGGGCCGGGCTTTCCGACCACGAAGGAGGGCACGCTCGACTTCTTCCGGGCGCTGCTGACCTCCTTTCCCGACTTTCGGATGAACGTCGAGGATCTGATCATCGACGGCGACAAAGCCGTGGCCCGAGTCAGAGTCACCGGGACCCACCAGGGCGACTTCATGGGTGTGCCGCCATCCGGCAAGAGCGTCGAAGTGGACCTCATCGACATCATGCGATTCGACGGCGCCGGCCTGCTCTGCGAGCACTGGGGCGTGGCGGACATGCTGTCGCTCATGCAACAGCTCGGCGTCGTCCCCACAGCCGCTCCGGCGTAGCACAACCCGGCTCTCACCGCCGGGTGTCCCGAACACACCACGCAAGGAGGAGTTATGCCCACGATCATCGTGACCCACGATGTCACTGACACCGACCACTGGCTCACATCACCGAAGCGTGAAGAGCTCCTGCCCTCGTTGGGCGCCAGCAATCTCCGGACGTTCGTGAACCCTCAGGACCGGACCAAGGTCGGACTGGTCATGGACATCGCGGACCTCGACGTCCTCTTCGCCGTGCTGGCCAACCCATCGGACGAGCTCGCCGAAGCAATGAAGTACGACACCGTCATCCCCGAGACGATGGCGATCCTTGTAGCGTCCTGAACCAGGGTGATGCGCTCGAGAGCTACGAGCGCAGGGACGACAAGTTTCCCCGGCAGCGAGGCCTGGCGGAGTGCAGTGCGAATCAAGCTCGGGGTGCCTGACCAGCAGCCGGGCAACCCGTCGTGATCTCAAACCGCGCGGAGCGCCTCCGCCAGGCCGATCACAGTTCCCTCTCCTGGGAATCGACGCCGCAGCTCCTGGTCCAGCTCACTCGCAATCATCCTCAAGTGCACCTTGCTCTGACGCCCGTCCTTCAGTCCCTCAACGCCAAGGCCGACAGCTTGCTCCAGGTCGCCGTCTCGCCCAGCCACGAACGCGAGTGTCAGCCTGCACTCAGCGATCCGCATCGGGCTCAGCTCAGTGCCGTCCGGCCCGAGGTTGTCGCTGATGACTGACGCCGCATACTCGCTCGCCTGAGCGTCGTCTTGCGCCATGCGATGCACGTCCATCGCGTAGTAGTCCCACTTCGCCGGATCTACCTTGAAGTGGTTGTCCGTCCGATCCGGATACGGCAGCTCAGCGAGTAGATGGCGACCAGACTCGAGCACCGTCGTCAGCCCGGACTCACCGAGGCGCGCCCTCGCTTTCGCCTCCTGGGCGATGAGCTGGACTTGAACACTGGTGCCCTGCGCAACTGCCTGTCCGCGTCGTGATGCATCGACAGCCCGACGGAACTGGCCTTGTGTCAAGGCGAACCAAGCGGTCATCTCGTGCCCCCACCCAACGATCTCCGGGTGCCCTGCCTCCGCACCGAGCTGGGCCGCTGCAACGCGTGTGGACTCCGCGGCTGTGCCCATCCCGAGGTCGTACTCAACGCAACCGGCGAGCAGTGCGAGCCAGCCGCCGGCCACCAGCAGGTCTGTATGCGCCCTGAGCCCGACAGGACGGCGCAGCAGAGTGCCGACGTACTGAAGCCACTCGTGAGCCTCCTGACGAAGTTCCAGGGCGTCCCTCCGGTTGTACTGACAGCACAGCTCCTCAACGGTCGAGTGAAGCGCCTCGATCGTGTTCGGCGTCGTATCCGACGACTGCAAGCGTGAGACAAGCTCGGCCGTCTGCCAGGGCGTGTCATTGAGCTTTGCTGTCGCCTCCTGACGGGCCGCCGCGATCAGCTCCCCCTTCGCTCGCAGGGCCGCATCACATGCCCGTGCAATGTCCTCCGTCGCAGGCTTTCGGCCGTTCTCCACGTTCGACAGGTAGGACCGGCTGAAATGCGTTGCCCGCGCCAGGTCGGCCAGCGACCAGCCACGATGGTCGCGGTACTCCCGAAGGCGTCTCCCGAACGACATAACCCCAGTGTCACCCACGCTCTGTATCCCTGTCTCCCGATGCCGAGGGATACGCGGGAGCGATCGATCCGCCGCAACGCATCGGCCATGATCCGGACATGACCGAAACGACGCGGGGACCGGAGCGGGACGCCGCAGGATGGCCGATCCTCCGGGCTGCTCAAGACATCGACCGCGACGGCGACAACCCGACGACCGGCCGAAACTGCATCCTCGGCCACCACCAGGGCTACCACCGAGACGAGGCAGGGGCGGAGTGGCTAGACAGCTGACGCCGCCGACGCATCCGCAGCCTACGACACCGATTGCCGTCTCCTTCCTGATGAACGGGTACGAGCGCACTGCGGGCGACCTGGCCCCCGAGGCTCATCTCCGGCCTTCCGTCGTCCAGCGACATCAAGCCCTCGCCCTGAGCTCGGCGTTGGCGATACGGTCCTCTGAGCATTCGGAGAGTCGCTAGTACGTGGGGGCAGGATGGGTCTGTTCGGGCGCCAGGAGAGGCGCAAGCGGGACCACGCCAGGTGGTTTGAGGCCAAGGTTTCACTCGGAGGGGCGCTGAGCGCGGCATTGATCGGTGGCGCGGTGGTCCTGGTGGGAACTCTCGTCACGCATCGAGACGACAAGGTGCAGCAGACCCAGGCGGTGCAGGAAGATCACTCTGCAGAGGCCCGTGACAGGCGGTCTCAGATCTATCCGGCCTACCTGCACGCTGCCGCAGCGTACCGCGATGCCATGCACAGCACGTGGTTAGCGGTCGAACTGCGAAGGCAGACCGGTGCACCCTATGCGTCCCTCTACCCCGCGCTGAAGACGTTCGAGGAGGCTCGGCGGGCGTACCAAGACCAGCGAACGTTGCTTGCGATGTACGGCAGCGAGCGGGCCTGGACGGCGCAGGTGGACATGTCTGCCTCGCTGCTACCGGCCTACGGAAAAGTCAAGCTCGAGGCCGATGCGGACTATGACAGGTTCGATCGCGGCTATCGCGCCTTCCTCGGTGAGTTCTGCAAGGACGTGAATCCGGAGATTGCGCCCGACTGTCGGCAAGCACAGGCAGTCATCCCACGCCGGTAGCGCAGCCGCCCAGGTGTTTCAGCTTCTTGAGCCGCTGGAACACCGGGGCGTAGCCGCCGCTGCGATGCGGGCGCAATACGGGCACGGAGAGCCGTATACGGCTCTTGCCAGCCGGACAGCACGAGGAATAGTCGGACAGGCCTGCGCGACCTGCCCGCGAGCGTCTCTGCAGGTCAGCGCCCGGTTCTCGGGTGGGTTGAGCGGAGGGTGTGGAGCGGAGGGTGTGGGATTCGAACCCACGATGACGGTCACCCGCCATACCGGTTTTCAAGACCAGCGCACTCGGCCGCTATGCGAACCCTCCTGGCGTTGCCGCCGAGGGTTGAGGATACCGGGTGGAAACGGAGTGCGGGGGTGGGGAGGGGCCGGTAGGGTCGGCGCAGCGGCGAGGTCGTCGCTGTGGGTATGGACGGAGGTGGGAGCAATGTCTCGGTCGTTCGAGGGCATCGCACACACCGGCCGGTCGGCACGTTGACGTTCTGACCGGGCGGGACCGGCCGGCTGCTCGGCCGGGGTCCATCGATTCGTCATGCCCTCAGGAGTTCATATGCGTTCTCTCGGTGCCTACCTGGCTCCGTCCGAGCTCGGAGCGGATTTCCGGAAGATCTTTCCGGCCGCGATCATCTCCAACCTCGGCGACGGTGCGCTGATCGCCGCCGGTCCGTTGCTCGTCGCCTCGATCACCAGTGAGCCCGCGGCGGTCGGTGCCGCCGCGTTCGTCCAGCAACTGCCCTGGCTGTTGTTCGCGTTGTTCAGCGGCGTCCTCGTCGACCGGCTCGACCGCCGGTTGATGATCGTTGCCGCAGACACCTTTCGTGCGATCGTCCTGGCCGCGCTCGGTCTCGCCGTACTGCTCGACACCGCTCCGCTCTGGGCGGTGTACGTCGCACTCTTCCTCCTCGGTACGGCGGAAACGCTTGCGGACAACGCATCCGGCGCGCTGCTGGTCAGCGCCGTACCGAAGGATCACCTCGGAACGGCCAACGCCCGGCTGTTCGCCAGCGGCACTGTGCTCCAGCAACTGGGCGGACCGCCGCTGGGCGCGCTGCTGTTCGCTGCGGGGGCCGGTATCCCGCTGGTGTTCAACGCGATCACCTTCGCTGCCGCGGCGACCCTGATCGCCCGCGTCGCAGTCCGTCCGCCGTTGCCGGACGACTCCGCGCGGACAGCCATCTGGCAGGAGGTCCGCGAGGGAGTCCGCTGGCTCTGGCATCACTCCGGCGTACGGACGCTCGCCTTGTCGATCCTGGTCATGAACATCACCTTCTGCGCCGCGTTCGCGACCTGGGTGTTGTTCGCGCGCGAGCGGCTCGGTCTGACCGAGACACAGTTCGGCCTGCTCGTGTCAGTCGGCGCAGTGGGCGGTGTGCTCGGCATGCCGAGCACCACTTCCTGGAGCCGCGCCTGGGCTCTGTGACGCTGCTGCGCGCCGGGCTGGTCATCGAGACGACGGTCCACCTCATCTTGGCGCTCACCAGGAGCCCGTGGGTTGCCGGCGCGACCATGGCTGTGTTCGGCGTCCACGCGGTGGTGTGGGGCATCGTCTCGACCACAACGCGTCAGCTCGCCACACCGGACGCTCTGATGGGCCGGGTGAACAGCGTGTACCTGCTGGCGTCAGTAGGCGGTGCTGCGGTCGGCTCCGCGCTGGGCGGCGTACTGGCGCAGCGGTTCGGGCTGGCCGCACCGTTCGCGCTCGCTTTCGTGGCGATGGTGGTGATGACAGCGGTGGTTTGGCGCCCGCTACGGAACGTTGCGGTACGACAGGTGTCCGCGGCCGACTGAAATGGGTTGGAATGGGCTGGCGAGCGCTTGCTACGGTTCGCCAGCCGCCGAAACCGACCCGATGGGAGCGCTCCGCCATGCCCGCAGCCGCGTCACTCGGCCTGCCGAACGTTCGCGGCCGGGTCCCGTTGCTGGCCGGTCTGGCGATCGACTCGTTCGGCGGCGGCTGCGCCGGACCGCTGCTGTTGCTGTTCATCAACAAGGTCGCCGGCATCCCGCTCGGCACCGCCGGTGTGATGCTGACGGTAGCGACGCTGTTCTCGATCGCGGCCCCGGCCGCGGTCGGAGTGGTGATCGATCGGGTCGGCCCGCGGAACCTGGTGGTGGCCGCCCAGTTCGCGCAGGGCCTGGCGTTCACCGGCTTCTTCTTCGGGCGGTCGATGTGGCTGCTGTTCCTGTGCGCGCTGGTCACGACGACCGGGCAGCGCGTTTTCTGGTCAGCGATCTTCAGCCTGCTCGACGATGTCGCCGACAAGGGCGAGCGGGACAAGTGGTTCGGCCTGGGCGGCATGATGCAGGCCGGCGGCCTCGCCCTGGGCGCGCTGGTGGCTGGGTGGTTGCTGGCGATCGGCGGTGACGCACCGTTCCTGTTCGCGATGGCTCTCAACGCCGTGACGTTCTACGTCGCCGGGCTGCTCCTCCTGCGGCTGCACCCGTCACACCACGCGCGCGCAGACCAGGACAGCGGACCGGCGCCGCAGTTGCGCAAGGACAAGACGTTCCTGGCGCTGATCGCGGCCAACACGTTGCTGGCGCTCTGCACGATGATGCTCGGAGTAGGCGTGCCCGTGTACGTCACCGAGGCGCTGGCGGTGCCGAAGTGGCTGGTCGGCGTACTGATCGCGGCGACGGCGGTCGTGCTGGCGACCGGGCAGACGCTCGTCGTACGGCACACCGAGCGTCGGCGTCGTACGAACGTCATGGTGGTCGCCGGGATCACGTACGCCGCGTGGGCGCTGCTGATGGCGCTGCAGGTGCACATCCCGGGCGGATGGGTCGTACCGGTGCTGGTCCTCGCAACGGCCTGCTACGCGTTCGCCGACGTACTGCACGCGGCGACGAACAACGCCCTGTCGGCCGCGGTGTCGCCGGTCGTCGGTCGGGGCAAGTACCTGTCGTACTGGCAATACTCGTTCACGTTCTCGAGCGTGCTGGCGCCGGCGTTCTTCGCGCAGCTCTTCGAGGTGCAGCACGAACTGCCGTGGGTGGTGCTGGCGGCGCTCGCACTGGTCGCGAGCCTGACGTTCTACGTGCTGGCTCGCGTGGCGCCACGGCTGAGTGCCGAGCGGATCTGACCGACCGGTTCCTGACCTGTCAGGATGCGTTGCATCGCGTCGAACATCTGTTCTAATGTTGGCTCAGTTCGCGGTTCTCCACCCCGGATTGTCCGCCGGACCGAGCCTGCCACCTTCGATGTGGACGGCCCGGAGGACACCGCCGCCCGGGTTGTGAGGACCCGGGCAGTGGAGAGTCCGCATCGACCGGGTAGACAAGCTGGAGCGAGGTGATCAAGCGACGAGAGGACAGCGACAGATGCTGCTCGAACACCGCGGCCGTCGACCGGTCGTGCCCGAATCCGCGTACGTCGCCCCATCGGCCGTGCTCTGCGGTGCCGTCGTCCTCGGCGAAGGCAGCAGAGTCCTGCACGGGGCTGTACTGACCGCGGAGAACGGCGAAGTCCGGCTCGGTGAGAACAGTGTGGTGATGGAGAACGCCCTGGTGCGCGGCCGGGCGAACCATCCCGCCCTGATCGGCGACGCGGTTCTGGTAGGTCCCCATGCGCACGTCAACGGCGCCACGGTCGAGGACGAAGTCTTCATCGCCACGGGCGCCGCGTTGTTCCCCGGTTCTGTCGCCGGCGCAGGCGCGGAGCTTCGGATCAACAGCGTGCTGCACGTGAACTCGCGGCTGGAAGCAGGCACGGTCCTCCCGATCGGATGGATCGCGGCCGGCGACCCGGCCCAGCTCTTCTCCCCCGACCGGCACGAGGAGCTGTGGCAGATCCAGCGCGACCTGGACTTCCCCGGGACGGTGTACGGCGTGCCGCGCGGCACGTCCATGCGCGACATCATGGCGCGCCAGTCGGCGTACTTCGGCGAGCACGCTTCGGACCGCCCGGTCGATCCGTCCTGACCCCTCAGGCGGTGATCAGGGAAAGCAGTTCGAAGCGACGTACCTGGGCGGGAGAGGAACCTGCGCAGGTCAGGCGGGCATCGACGGTGTCGAGGTGCGCCGAGACTGCGACGGCGAGCAGGCCGTTGGTGGATGCGAGGAGGATTCGCCAGCGGTGGTCGCCGAGGACTTCGACGGATTGCGGAAGGAGATTGCCGACCGCGGGTGAGTGACCGGCGGCGCGGGCGAAGTGCTGAGCGGCTTGGACGGCGGGGTTGAACGCACCTGATCCACGGAGGAGGTCGGGTACGACGACACCCTCGTCGTACCGCTTGGCGAGCTCGACGGCGCGGGCCGGTGGGACATGCCCGTAGAACAGGCCGTGGGGCAGGACGACGACGTTCGCCGCGAAGCGGTCACCGCCGATGTGGCTGCATTCCCAGGTGCGTTCCGGGTAGACGGTCGCCAGCGCTGCGGCGACAGGCCGTCCACGGACGGCGCAGCACGCGTCGTGGCGACCGTGTGTGCAGACGAGATACACCGGCTCGTCGCTGACCTGTCCTGGATCGTTGCCGGCGAGCACCTCGAGCAGGTGCTCGTCAGCCGGCAGCTCACCCCACCGAACAAGCTCACGCCCAGGTCGGCAGTCCACCAGCCCCCAACGCCGCGGCCCGCTCCGATCCACACGCCCATACCGCCGGATCAGCACCGGCCGAACCCCCGCCTCACGACACATCCGCGCCACAAGAGCACCCAACTCCCCACCAGACAAACCCTCCCGAAGCCCGCTGTGTCTGAGGGAGGTGAGGGCCTGGCGGGGCCAGGGGGTATGGGATTCGATGAGGAGCCAGCGTTCGGCGGGGGGAGCGGTCGCGGTCAGGGCGTCGCGACGGAGGTCGGCCTGCGCTGCGCAGCCGGTCTCCGGTCGATACCTGACGCCGTCTCGGTCCACACCACCTCACGATACTGTTGCCACTTCAACTACCAGGATCCCCTGACCGCACGGCGTACCCGGGACCGTCGGCTGGATGAACACCATCGCGAGCCGGCCCAGGGTGGACGACCTACTGGGCGACGATGACGGCCTCGGTGAGGAGGCGGCGGACCAGTACGAGTTGGTCTGCGTCGTCGAGCTCTGGGAGGTCGCCTACCTTGCACTCGGCGCCGGAGATCAGTTCGGTGACTGCTGCGGCGGTGGTTGGCGGGAAGGTGATGGTGCGGTCGGGTAGTTGCAGGACGAGCGGGTCGCCGGGGACGAGGCGGCAGCGGAGGCCGCCGCGGAGGCGGACCGTCGTGCCGACCGCGAGGGACGCGATCGACGCGGCGTGGGCCAGCGGGGGCAGCGGAGCCGGCCGGTTGCTCGACCACGTGCGTCGGCGCAGACGGTTGGCCAGCGCGTCCGGGGTCGCCGTACGGAGCTCTTGGGTGAAGAGCTCGACCACCTCGGGCAGGACCTCGGCCAGTTGCTCCGGATCGCCTGGGTCGAAGCCGAGGGGAAGCGCAGTGCGCAGCGAAGGCTGGTCAGCAGCAAGAGCAGCCAGCTCCTGCACCAGGAGGTAGCGCGTCAGCGTGTGCAGCCCCACCGTCAAGTGCGCGCTCACACCACCGAGCGCCTTCGCCGAGTGCAGGAAACCGCGCGGCACGTAGAGCGCGTCACCAGGCCGCAGTACGTCGTCGATCACCGGCGCCTTGTCACGCGCTGCCGCTTCAACGGCCCGCGCGTGATCGGTCCACGGCTGGTTGCGGAGCGGGTCGACATGGACCGGCTCATGCACAGTCCAGTGCTTCTCACCGGCGACTTGCAGGACGAACACGTCGTGTACGTCGTAGTGCGCGGCGAACCCCTGCGACTCGGCCGGGGTGATGTACGCGTTGATCTGCACCGGGTGCCCCACATCGGCCGACAACTGAGTGGAGAAGTCGACCAGCGCCGGCCACGTGCGATGCAGCGCCTGCAGGACGACGGTGTGCCCGCTGGCGAACAGCGCCGCGACCTTGTCGTCCCGCACCTGGTCCGCGATCTCCGCACCCACACCGGCCGATCCGGTGAACTGGCCGTCGCCGACCACCGACCCGTTCTTCGCGATCCGCAAGAACGGTGTCCTCAGGCCGCGACGGGACAGGAGCTCATCCACGGCGTCGAGACTGAACAGGTCGTCGTACGGCGCGGGCAGGTCGGGCCCGTGGGACAGCAAGGCCCGCGAACCCCAGTAGGAGTTGGCGAACTCGTCCAGATTGCCCGCTACACAGCGCCGGAGGGCCGGGCGCTCAGCTCGCAACAGCTCACCGCTGTCCGGCGCCGACTGCTCGGCCGGATGGTTGTTCTGCGGGAACGGCCCGGCCTCCGGCACCGTGGTCACCAGCTTCCGGAGTTCCCGCCGGCGCCGCCGTCCGCGCCGCCATCGGCACCGCCGTCGGTCGCGTTCGGGTTCGCGCCGCCGTCCGCGGGCCCCTCGCCACCAGCGCCACCGTCAGCCCCACCGTCACTGCCACCTGAGTTGGCCCCGCCGTCCGCGACGCCCTCGCCGCCGGCACCACCGTCGGCGCCACCGTCCTGCGTGCCCTGCGAAGCCCCACCGTCAGCAGGCCCTTCGCCGAAGCCGCCACCGGCTCCACCATCTGCCCCACCGTCGGCACCACCGTCAGCGCCACCCGGATTGGCCCCGCCGTCCGCGATGCCCTCGCCACCAGCGCCGCCGTCCGCGCCACCGTCCTGCGTGCCCTGCGAAGCCCCACCGTCAGCAGGCCCTTCGCCGAAGCCGCCACCCGCACCGCCGTCGGCGCCACCGTCCTGCGTGCCTTGCGAGGCACCGCCGTCGGCCGGCCCTTCGCCGAAGCCCGCGCCGCCATCGGCCCCGCCGTCAGCACCACCGTCCGACGACTGCCCGCCGTACCCGCCGCCGGGAGCAGCCGTCGAGCCGCCTCCGTGCTCACCGCTGCCTTCGGACGAGGTGTTCATGTCGTCATCGTCGAGACCCATTGTGCTGCTCCCTTCGCGAACGGCCAGAAGTTGCCCGAGACATACCAACCGGGGCACTGGTCATCTTGTGCGCAAAGTGGACCTCAGCTAAACCCCCGTCGCGTTACAGCGCCAACTCGATTAGCACCTTCACCAAACGGTCGGTGACGTCCTCGGGCCGTACGGCGATCCGCAGCCAGTCGGGCCCGAGCCCGGGGAACGTGTCACCGCGCCGCACCGCGAATCCCTGCCCACGCAGGGATTCCCGCACTCCGGCGGCACCGGGGAGGTGGACGAGGACGAACGGCGCCCGTGCCACGCCGAACGTCGAGAGTCCGTTCACTGTTCGGAGACTGTCAAGCAGATGGACACGTTGGCGTTCGATGTCGAGCGCCGCCTGCGCCGCTTCCGCGACGGCCCGCTCGTTGCTGCAGGCAATTGCCGCCGCGAGCGCAGGAGTGGACACCGGCCAGTGCGGCTGTACGGCGGCCAGTTGCTCGACCAGTCCCGCGCCGGCGACGACGTACCCGACCCGCAGTCCCGCGAGTCCCCACGTCTTCGTCAGGCTCCGCACCACCACGAGCCCGGGGATCGACGCGCCGACGAGCGATTCGGGCTCCCCCGGTACGGCGTCCATGAACGCCTCGTCGACGACCAGGATCCGGTCGGGCCACGCCAGTTCGCGCAGCACGTCGGCGCGGTGCAGCACCGACGTCGGGTTGGTCGGGTTGCCGATGATCACGAGATCCGCATCGGCCGGTACGGCGGACGGATCGAGCACGAACCCGTTCTCGGGCCGCAGGATCACCCGGTCGACCAGGTGCCCGGCCGAACGCAGCGCCGCCTCGGGCTCGGTGAACTGTGGATGCACCACGACCGGGTGTCGCGGCCGGAACGCCCGCGCGATCAGCACGAACGCCTCCGCGGCTCCGGCGGTGAGCAGCACCCGGTCCGGTGCGACGCCGTGCCGGTGCGCGACCGCGGCGACGGCCGCGTCCTGCCGCGGGTATGCCGCGAGGTCGGTCAGGCTCGCCGTGATCGCGTCGAGCAACCAGCGCGGCGGGGTGCCCGCGCGGACGTTGACGGCGAGGTCGACCAACCCGTCGCCGACCTCGAGATCGCCGTGATGCTCCAGATCAAACCCATCCGCCACGCCCAGGAGGCTAACGGGTCAGACGGTGATTCGGACCAGCCGGTCCGCGCACTGGTCAACGGGGTGTGACGGTGTACCTGCGGTTCTGCAGCGACGGGTTGCGCTTGCGTACGTCGGCCAGCCGCTCGGCCGAGATCTCGGCGATCGCCTGCCCGTCTGCCTCACCCACCGACGCTAGAGCAACTCCCTGCGGGTCGATGACCTGGCTGAGGCCGCAGTACTTCTTGCCGTTCTGTGCGGCCGCCGCGACGTAGCAGGTGTTCTCGACGGCGCGGGCCGTGAGCAGTGTGGTCCAGTGGTGCTCCTTGAGCGGTCCGCGAACCCAGGCGGCCGGTACGACGAGCACCTCCGCGCCGGCGTCGACCAGAGCGCGCGACAGCTCCGGGAACCGCAGGTCGTAGCAGGTCATCAGTCCGAGCGAGTGGTCGCCGACCTGGATCACCACCGGAGCTACGTCGCCCGGGGTGAGCTGGTCGGACTCCTTGTACCCGAAGGCGTCGTACAGGTGGATCTTGCGATAAGCGCCGAGCAGTACGCCGTCAGCACCCACAGCCAGGAGCGTGTTGTACGGCCGATGCTGGTCGCAGCTGCGCTCGAACATCCCCGCCACGATCGCGACCCCGTGCTCGACCGCGGCCTTCCGCAGGGTCGTGACGAACTCACCGTCCAGCGCCTCGGCGGCCTCCGCCACCGACTCACCCTCGACCGCGAAGTCGGACATCATCGCTTCCGGGAGCACGACCAGGTCCGGCCGGCCCTGCACCGCGTCCGCGACGAGCCTGGCAACCGCGTCCCGGTTGGCGGCCTTGTCGTAGCTGCTGGCGGTCTGCACCACGGCGATCCTCATCTCCCCATGGTGCCGCACAAACCCGCGACTTGAACCTCACGCGACGTGAGCGGATGCGACAGGCCGGAGAGGCGCTGATGCCGAAGGACTGATGCGAGACTGCAGCTGTGGAGTTCGATGCGATCGTGCTGGCTGGGGGCGGGTCCACTCGGTTCGGAGGCGTGGACAAGGCCATGCTGGTGCTCGACGGGGTGTCGTTTCTGGATCGGGTACTGACGGCCACGGCACGAGCCGCGTCGACCGTGGTTGTCGGCCCGGTGCGTACGACGTACCGGGACGTGAGCTGGACAGTCGAGGATCCACCGTCGGGCGGCCCGGTCGCAGGACTCGCGGCTGGACTCCAGCACGGGGCAGCGCCCATCGTCGTCGTGGTCAGCTGTGACCTGCCGTGGATCACCGAAGCCGATGTGACAGCGCTCGTCGAGGGGATCGCGGAGCACGACGGACACGGATTGCGCGACACGGACGGCCAAGAGCAGCAGCTCGCCACCGCGTACCGGCGTACCGCATTGGCCGCAGCGATCCAGCAAGTCGGCGACCCGAGGGACAAGTCGGTACGCCGGACGCTCGCGGGCCTCGACCTCATCTGGACCGACCCGACCCACGCGGGCGACGACGTGGATACCTGGGCGGACCTGGACGACTGAAAACCGCTGGACGCCGTCCATAAGTTCGACAGATGGATGTCGCGCAGCTGGCCCGGGACGCGCTGGGAGTCGAGACCGGCGAGGTGATCGAACGCACCGGCGGACAACTGAGCACCGTGTACGAGGTGCGGACGGCCGGCGATCCGTTGATCGTGAAGGTCTACGCGCCGGAATGGCGCTGGAAGCAGGCCAAGGAAGTCCACGTGTACTCGATGCTCGAGCCCGAGGTCGGCGGCTCGATCCCGCGCGTGCTGCACGTCGGCGACGGCGTCACGATCTTGTCGAAGATCGACGGCGTACCGCTGTCGCAGGTCGAGCCGCCAGACTGGCGGGCGATGTACGCCCAGCTCGGCGAACTATTGCGCCGGGTGCATCGGATCGGCCAACCGGCGTACGGGTATCTGACCGACGAGATCCTCGACCCGCTGCCGGACAACGACCGGTACATGCGACGGCAGTTCGCGAAGAAGCTGCAGGAGTTCGAGCAGCTCGGCGGCGACGCGAAGCTGCACGCCGAGATCGCGACACACGTCGACCGGCACGCGCACCTCTTCGCGGACAGCACGGCTGCCGTCCTGTGTCACAACGACTTCCACGAAGGCAACATCCTCGTGGATCCGGACACCTGGCGCGTGAACGGCTTCATCGACGTCGAGAACGCGATCGCCGCCGACCCGCTCGTCGATCTGGCGAAGACGATCCAGTACTCCGTGCACGACAACGCCGAGAAGCTCGCCGGTCTCACTGCCGGGTACGGCGCCGTGCCCGGCGACCGGATCGACCTGTACCGCCTCTACCACTCGCTCGAACTATGGGACTGGTTCAAGTCGATAGGCGAGACCACTTACCTCGACTCGATCGCTCGAGACATGGCGAAGCTCGTCGAGCGCTGAGGGTAAGAGGTCGCGCCAAGAGGTGACACCGGCGCGCAGCAGGTGGCATCTCTTGGCGGGACCTCTTAGGTTGGGCCGCATGCGAGCTGTCGTGTGTAGTGGTGCAGGCGGGATCGACGTGCTCGGGATCGGCGAGATCCCGGACCCGGAACCGGCCGTCGACGAGGTGGTCATCGACGTCGTCGCCGCCGGGGTGAACCGTGCCGACCTCCTGCAGCGGCAGGGGTTCTATCCGCCGCCACCCGGCGCGCCGGGCACGATCGGTCTCGAGGTGTCCGGCCGAATCGCCGCGGTCGGCGCCGAGGTCGAGGGCTGGTCGGTCGGGGACGAGTGCTGCGCGCTGCTGGCCGGCGGCGGATACGCCGAGAAGGTCGTCGTACCGGCTCCGCAGGTGATGCCGGTTCCGGACGGCGTCGACCTGGTGAGTGCGGCCGCGCTGCCCGAGGTCGTCGCGACCGTCTGGTCGAACGTGTTCATGGCCGCGCACCTCAAGCCCGGCGAGACCCTGCTCGTGCACGGCGGCTCGTCCGGGATCGGCACGATGGCGATCCAGCTCGGCGTCGCCCACGGCGCGCGCGTGCTGACCACAGTCGGCAGCACCGAGAAGATGGAGTTCTGCACCCGGCTCGGCGCGGACGTCGCGATCAACTACAAGGAAGCCGAGTGGGCGTCGGTGGTGAAGGAGGCGACCAACGACGCCGGGGCCGACGTAATCCTCGACATCATGGGCGCCAAGTACCTGACCGACAACGTGAAGACGCTCGCCTACGACGGGCGGCTCGTGGTGATCGGGATGCAGGGCGGCGCGAAGGGTGAGCTGGATCTCGGGCGACTGCTCAGCCGGCGCGGTTCGGTGATTGCGACCGGCCTGCGGTTCCGCTCGGTGGCGGACAAGGGCCGGATCATCGCCGAGGTCGTCGGCCACGTCTGGCCGTTGATCGCGGAGAAGAAGGTCCGGCCGATCGTGCACTCCACGTTCCCGCTGGCCGAGGTCGCCACGGCGCACGAGACGTTGGAGCAGTCGACGCAGCTCGGCAAGGTGCTGCTCACGCTCTGACGCGGACCTCCCCCACTCACCAACTCGCGGCCGCGGCCGGTCGTCACGCTCAGCCGGCGGTGGTTTGTGCCGCCGGAGCGGACTTGGTGAGTGTGGGAGATCCGCAGCCCGGGGTCATGGCGCCGTGGGCAGGTTGGCCGCGGCCCATTCCGGGTCGGGCGCGACCAACTGGATCACGTCGATCCAGGTGCCGGCCGGGTCGCGGACGAAGAAGTGCCGTTGCCCGAACACCTCGGTCACCGGTTCGGTCTCCAGCTCCACAGCGCCGGTGCGGAGCGCGTCGGCGACCTTGTCCGCGTCCTCGACGATGAAGCCGAAGACGTTGCTGCTCTCCTTCTGCGCCGACACCTCCGCCGGGATCGTCGGGTGTCCGCGCTCCATGATCGCGAGCTCCCAGTCGGCCGCGCCCCGGCGGACCGTGATGAACCAGCCGAGGTCGATCCCGACCTGCAGGTCGAGGTACTGCGTGTAGAAGGCGGCGACCTCCGAGGGGTGGTCGGTGACGACGGTCGCGCCGAATGCCGCGGGTTGCATACGTTCTCCTGACTACTACAGCTGTTGTTGTTGTGTACGACAGTTGTAGTAGAACTCTGTTAGCCTTGTCAACATGCCCCGGAATCCGGAACGCCGTACCCAGCTGGCCGACGCCGGCCTCGCCGTGCTCGCGGAGGCGGGCGCTCGCGGCCTCACCCACCGCGCCGTGGACGCCGCCGCCGGACTCCCGGCCGGCACGGCGTCCAACTACTTCAAGACGCGTGACGCGCTGCTCGGCGCGCTCGGCGAGCGGATCTTCGAGCGACTGGCGCCGGACGAGGCCGTCATCGCACCGCTCGCCGAGCGCGAGCCGGGCCTCGACCTGATGACGGACTACGTGCACTACATCGTCGAGCGCCTGCTCGGCCGCCCGGAGATCACGCTCGCCCTGCTCGAACTCCGCCTGGAAGCAGCCCGCCGTCCGGGCCTGCACGAGATCCTGTCGCGCACGCTCCGGCAGGGTTTCGACGCCGACGTCGCCTTCAACGCGAACGCAGGTCTGCCGGGCGGCGCCGAAGAGATCCGGCTGCTGCACTTCGCCATCGACGGCTTGGTCCTCGACCAACTGACGCCCGGCACCGGCCGCCCGTACGACGTGCAGGCGGTCACCGCCCGGCTGGTACGCCGTCTGACCCGCGACGGTTGACGGCCGCATACTCGGTATGCATACTCAGTATCTATGTCGATCAAGCACGGATTGCTGGCGTTGCTGCAGGACGGGCCGAAGTACGGCTATCAGTTGCGGGGTGAGTTCGAGGCCGCCACCGGAGCGACCTGGCCGCTGAACATCGGGCAGGTCTACACGACGTTGACGCGCCTCGAGCGTGACGGGCTCGTCCAGGCCGCGGCGGCCCGGGCGGCGACCGTCGAGGACGACGGCCGGTCGATGTACGAGATCACCGGCGCCGGGCGCGACGAGCTGGCGAAGTGGTTCGAGACTCCGGTGACCCGGGAGTCGCGACCGCGGGACGAGCTCGCGATCAAGCTCGCGCTGGCGCTCGCGGTGCCTGGCGTGGACGTCGGCGCGGTGGTCCAGCGACAGCGGATGTCGACGATGCAGTCACTGCAGGAACTGACCCGGCTGAAGCGCAACAGCAGCGACGGCGAGATCTCCTGGCAGCTGGTCGTCGAGTCGATGATCTTCGGCGCCGAGGCCGAGATCCGCTGGCTCGACCACTGCGAGGCGATGCTGTTACGCCACCGCGGCACACCCCGGCCGGCGCCGCGAACCTCCGTCGTACCGGACGAGCAGGAGGCCCGCTCGTGATCCTCGACATTCGCAATCTGACCCGGACGCACGGACAGGGCGAGCAGGCCGTGCACGCCTTGCGCGGGGTCGATCTGACCGTGGCTCCGGGCGAGTTGGTCGCCGTGATGGGTCCGTCCGGGTCCGGCAAGTCGACGTTGCTCACCTGCGCCGGCGGCCTCGACCGGCCGACCGCGGGTGAAGTCATTGTCGACGGCAACGACCTCACCACGCTCAGCCGGAACGCCGTGGCCGCGCTACGGCGGCGCCGGATCGGCTACGTGTTCCAGGACTTCAACCTGATTCCAGCGCTCACCGCGGCCGAGAACGTCGCGCTTCCGCTGGAGCTGGACGGCACGCGCAGCCGGACGGCCCGCAAGGCCGCCGTCGCCGCGTTGCAGGAGGTGGGGATCGAGGACCTCGCCGACCGGTTCCCCGACGACATGTCCGGTGGTCAGCGGCAGCGCGTGGCGATCGCCCGCGCGGTTGTGGGTGAGCGGCGTCTGCTGCTCGCGGACGAGCCGACCGGCGCACTCGACTCCGAGACCGGCGAGGCCGTTCTGCGGCTGCTCCGGGATCGCTGCGACCAGCACGGCATCGGCGGGGTGCTCGTCACCCACGGCGCGCGGGACGCGGCCTGGGCCGATCGCGTGGTCTACCTGCGCGACGGCGTCCTGGTGGGCCAGGCCGGCCCGCTGCCCGAGGCCGACGCGCTGCTGGAGAGCCGCTGATGGGCCAGTGGGGTCCGCCGTTGCGGATCGCCCGTCGTACGGCGCGACGAACGCTCGGCCGCACCTTCCTGGTCGCCGCGCTGATCGGACTGCCCGTGCTGGCCGCGACGTGGCTGGGCATCGTCCTGAAGTCCGCGAGCCCGACCGGTGAAACGCTGGCCGCCAACACGATCGGCCGCGCGGACGCCCGGCTGGACGTCACGCAGTACGGCAAGCTCCAGGTGCCGCCGGGCCAGGAGATGACGTACGGCGAACCGCCGCCGGCCGAGGGGTACGACAAGGCGGTCCGGACTCCGGCGACGTTCGACCCGACGCCGCTGCTCCCGGCCGGGACGAAGCTGGCCCGTTCGTTCGTCGACTCCGGCATGGCCGAGATCCGCGGTCCGGAAACAAAGACCTCGGTCATCCTGCTCACGGGCGACGGCGCGAACCCGCTGACCACCGGGACGGTCAAGCTCGACAAGGGCCGCCTGCCGGCGAAGGCCGACGAGGTCGCGATCTCGCCGTCAGTCGCGGAGTACCTCGGGCGGACCGACACCGTCGTGAGCACGAGCGGCCGGAGTTACACCGTCGTCGGCATCGCCCGCATGCTCACGGCACAAAGCACAGGGGCGATCTTCGCCACACCGGACTCCACGCTGTACGAGCCGGACCCGACGCGCACGGTGCAGTACCTCGTCGATCTGCCCGACTCTGCCGACGCCGGGCAACTCGGCACCGACCTGGTCGGCAAGGGCCTGTTTCTCTTGCCGCGAGCAACCATCGTCGATCCGCCGCCGGACCCGTACGGGACGTCGGCCGACGACATCGGCCCTTACGCCGCGATGGCACTGGTGATCGGCTTCGGGATCCTGGAGATCGTGCTGCTCGCCGGTACGGCGTTCGCGGTCGGCGCCCGCCGCCAGACCCGTGAACTCGGACTCGTGATGGCAGCCGGGGGTACGCCGGGAGACGTGCGGCGGGTCGTCCTGATGCAAGGCCTGTTCGCCGGGCTGGTCGGTGTGACCGGCGGGCTGGTGATCGCGGGGATCGCCGCGTTCAGCGCGAAACCGGTCTGGGAGGCGATGACGGACTCGATCTTCACCGCGTGGCAGATCCCGTGGGGCACGATCGCCGGAATCGCGGTGCTCGGTCTCGGTGCGGGACTCGCCGCGGCCGTCGTACCGGCGATCGGCGCCGGCCGGCAGGCGCCGATGGCCGCACTGACCGGGCGGTTCACCGTCGCCGCGAGGGCGACGCGGATCCGGATCGCCGCGGTCGTCCTGCTCGCCGGCGGGATCGGGTGCGTGTTCGCCGGCAGCGCGATGATCGGCGCGGCGCTGAAATCGGCGCGGACGTCGCAACTCGGGCAGCAGGCGACGGCCACGCCGATCGGCCCGATCGCGCTGGTGCTGCTCGGCATCACCGCGTCGATCGCCGCACTGGTGTGGATGCTGCCGAGCCTGGTCGTGAAGGTCGCCGGCCTCGCGCGGGTGTTGCCGCTGAGCGGCCGGATGGCGATGCGCGACGCCGCGCGCCATCGGCACCGCACCGGTCCCGCGACCGCGGCGATCATGATGGCCGTGGCCGGCACCGCCGCGGTCGCCTTCGCGGCGTCGAACTCGATCGCGGCCGACGCCGCGGACTACACCGCGACAGCGCACCGGGGCGATGCGGCGGTCCGGTTCAGCCGGGATGTCCCCGGAGGGATCACGTACACACCACAACTCGGCGCGCAGCTGGCCGGGCTGCTTCCGGTCCGGCAGCAGTATGAGCTCGGGTATGTCCAGTTACCGAACACAAAGGCCAACCAGTATGGCTACACGCCCGTTCTGGCCGTCGCCACACCGGAGAACGGCATGGGGATGACCGGGATGCCGTTGCAGGCGGCCGATCCCGCCTTCGTCGAACGCTTCGGTGAGTACGGCGCGCAGGTGGCGGCGGCGATGCGCGCGGGCAAGGTGGTCGTCCCGGACGTCCGGCTCGCAGCCGGCCAGACAGTTGCCATGCACAACGATGACGGCGACGACTATCTCCGGAACCTGCCGGCGGTGTCGTTCGGGCCGCCGCCACGGGTCCAGTTCTTCCGCGACACCGCGCTGATCAGCCAGGAGACCGCGCGTGCGCTCGGCACGATTCAGGTCGCGGAGGTGCACTTCGAGCTCACCCGGGAACCGTCCGCCGACGAGATCGCGGCGGTCGCTCGGCTGCTCGGCGCGGACGACCGGCTGGTGGTCGAGAAGGGGTACCAGAGCCCGGCGCGGCTGTTCCTGATCGGGATCCTTCTCGCCGCCACCGTGGTGACCCTGCTCGGCGTCGCGATCTCGGTGTCGCTGTCAGCCGCCGAGGGCCGGGCCGATCTGGCCACCCTCGCTGCGGTTGGCGCGCCACCGAGACGGCGGCGGTCGCTCGCGGCGGCCCAGGCGTGGGTGCTCGGACAGTTGGGCTGCGTGCTGGGCGTGGGGGTCGGCGCGCTGTACGGCTACACGGCGCACGCCGCGTTCGGGTCGCCGCGCTTCGTGGTCCCGTGGGCGGAGATCGGCGGCATCGTGGTCGTCGTACCGCTGTTCGCCGGGCTGCTCGCCTGGCTGCTGACGCGATCGCGGCTACCGATGGTCAGCCGTATCGAGTAGCGCGACCTCGGGATACGCGACGGGGTACGGCGGTGTGCTGGTGACGCGCCATTGGCCACAAGCACACCGCTGGTACACGACCAGTCCCTCGCTGACGGGGTGGCTGGAGATCGCGGACCAGCGATGACGGTGAGTTTCAGTCATGCACCCATCGTGATGTAATGGCATTATGCATCTCAACCCTTACGGCGCCGACGCCGTCCTGCTCGCGGTGAACCTGGCCACCCGCCCGGCGACCACGCCGGACGAGCTGGCCGAGCGGTGTGAGGAGAGCGGCGTCGAGAGCCGCCTGGTGCGTGACCGGCACGTCACTGCGGCGGATCTGGCGGCCGTCCGGACCGCGCTCGACGAATGGCTGCAGGTCGTGGACGCGCAGGACGAGCAGACCCGCGTCGACCTGGTGAACGCGATGCTCGCGAAGTACACGGAGCATCCGCGGCTCACCAACCACGCCGGCGACGGCTGGCACATGCACTACCGGCCGGACGACGTACCCGTCGGGCGGCTGGTCGCGACGCTGATCAGCACCGGTACGGCGCTGCACCTGGCCGGCCGCGGGATCACCAGGCTCGGCCGTTGCGCCACCGAGGGCTGCGCCAACGTGTACGCCGATCTGTCGCGCACCGGCCGCCAGCGTTACTGCAGTCCCGCCTGCGCGAACCGCGACGCCGTACGCCGTCATCGCGCGCGGGCATCCTAGAACGCCCGGCGGGTACCGCAAGGGGACCGCGAACTAGGATGGGGAGATGAGCGAGAGCAGCAGCGAGGGCCAGGAAGTTCCGATGGCCGGGGCGCGGACCGAGGACGGCAAGGTGCTGATCGTCGGGCCGGACGGCATGGCCGTCGAGGGACCGCCGCGCTCCGACAACGACCACGACGAGCAGGACGAGCCGCGCTCGGTGACCGAGCTGGTCGAGCAGCCGGCCAAGGTGATGCGGGTCGCCAACATGATCCGGCAGTTGCTCGAAGAGGTGAAGTCGGCGCCGCTCGACGAAGCCTCCCGCGCGCGGCTGCGGTCGATCCACGAGGCGTCGATCAAGGAGCTGGAGAGCGGCCTGGCGCCGGAGCTGGTCGAGGAGCTCGAGCGCCTCAGCCTCGACTTCACCGATGACAGCACGCCGACCGAGGCCGAGCTGCGGATCGCGCAGGCGCAGCTGGTGGGCTGGCTCGAAGGGCTGTTCCACGGCATCCAGACGGCGTTGTTCGCGCAGCAGATGGCCGCGCGCCAGCAGTTGGAGCAGATGCGCCGCGCACTGCCCGGCGGGCAGCAGCTCCCGGACGGGCAGTTCCCGGAAGCTCCGCAAGCCGGTACCACCGACGGCCCGGGCAGCGGCGGGATGTATCTGTAACGCCTTATTTCAAAGGCTGGAAGAACTCTTCGAGGACGGCGGCGACGCCGTCCTCGTCGTTTGCGGGGGCAGTTCTGTCCACCACCGCGAGGACTTCGGGGTGTGCGTTGGCCACGCCGTACGACGTGCCGGCCCAGGCGAGCATCGGCAGATCGTTGACCGAGTCACCGAACGCGATCGTCTCAGCAGCCGAGATCCCTTGCTCTGCGGCGAAGTCGGCCAGCATCGCCGCCTTGGACACCCCGCTCGCGGAGATCTCCACCAGACCGTGACCGCCGCTGTGACTCGCGGTCACTCGTTGGCCGACCAACGGATTGACCAGACCGAGCAGGTCGTCGGCGGGCAGGCTCGGATGCCGGACGAGCAGCTTTGCGGCCGGCTCCGTAAGGAGTTCCTCGACCGCGGCGATCAACGAGTTGTCCGGATTCGGGTAGGCGTTCTGGTAGACCGGTTCCTGTCCGTAGCGGTCCGGTCGCTCGATGGCGAACTGCACGTCCGGGATCGCGGCGCGGATCGCCTGCGCCACCTCGAGAGCCACCGCGGGATCGAGCAACCGGGTCCGAATCGCCTTGCGGCGCAGGACGTCGTACAAAATAGCGCCGTTGGCAACGATCGCGACGCCGTGGTCGCCGACCAGGTACGACAGGTCGTGCAGCCAGCGAGGTGGCCGGGCGGTGACCATCACGAAAACACTTCCGGCCCGCTGCGCCGCGAGGACCGCGGCGCGGGTCCGGGCGGAGACCGTGCCGTCGCTGCGGACGAGCGTTCCGTCGAGATCGGTAGCTATCAGGCGGGGGTACTGCGAAGCCGTCACGAGGCCAACCGTATCGTCCGATGATCCGGTGCCGCATTACCCTGGTCAACGCCTCGGGCGCAAGCCGTACGACGTCGGCTTCAGGTCTTTTTGACTTATCTCGTTGAGCTTTTGACAACGTCATCAGACCGTTACGGCAGGATCCTGCAAAGGCAGCAAGTTCCCCTGCGCTGCGCGGTTGGTGCGTGATTTCATGCGGAGGTCTGGCGGGGAACCGGGGGCTGTTCGTTCGCGTCGTAAGCGTGTTCTGGATCAGCGCGACTGATGCCGGCCCCACCTCCGGAAGCACACACAAACGTCGAAGAACTGGTGCGGAATTGGCTGCAACCAAAACCGCGGCAGTGGCGTCAACAGTTATGGATCGGTGCGTCCCGCGCCCGGGACGACACGGTGGGCCGGTGACAGTACGCGGGTCCATCAGCTAGCGGATCCGTGCGGACGAACGTCGTTCACCGTTCGTTCATTCGGGTCTTGATACTTGGGGAGCCTTGATGACCGTCAACAGCGCCAATCTAGCGGGGCCAGGGGGCAGTAGCTCTCGAGCTGCTGTCGACACATGTTCTACCGGGGAGGGGTCAATGACCGGCTGCATCGCCCGCTCCGACATCTTCCAGCACCGCTTGATGGAGGAGCCGCCGCCCGCGTCTGCGACCCGTCGCACCCGCGAGCGGTACGAGCAGCTCGTCCGCGAGGCCAAGGCGCTGTGCGCCTCGTGCCCGCTGTTCACCGACTGCCTCTACAGCGCGGTCGCCGAGCACGACGTGAGCGGCTTCGTCGCCGGAACCACTGCTGTACAACGGCGTTCGATCCGCAACCTGCTCGACGTCGAGGTGCAGGCGGACGACTTCGACCAGCTGGCCGGCGCGCGCGGCACCCGTCGCCCGGTGAGCCACGAGGAGGTCCTGCGGCTGCGCGCGCAGTACCCGAACGACAGCCTCGAGTCCCTGGCCATGCGGTTGGGCTGTTCCTTGTCGACTGTCAAGCGGCACCTTCGGCGGGCCCGCCGCGGCCAGAGCCCGGCCGCCAAGGCCCCGCGGCCGCGTCCCGCGGTCGAGGCCGTGCTGGACGCGTTCGACACCGTCGTCGACCAGCAGCACCAGCCGCGCCGCGCCGGCAGCACCCGGGTCGCCTGATCCGATACTCGGCCCGCCAGCGGACTATCGGAGACTGAACGACCGAAGGCCCGGAATCCCCGCGAAGACAGGGGTTCCGGGCCTTTCGCTTGCCTGCGGCATCGGATGCGTCAAGGGTCTCGGTTGTCGCCGAAACGCCTTGACTCAGAACCAGCGGTTGAGTATGGCCGCGACGCCGTCGTCCTGGACCGACTTGGTGACCTCGTCGGCGGACTCCTTGACCTCGTCCGGCGCGGAGCCCATCGCGACCCCGAGACCCGCGTAGCCGAGCATCTCGATGTCGTTGCGCCCGTCACCGATCGCGAGCAGTCCGGCCGGGTCCAGGTCGTACTGCGCGAGCGCGACCTTGAGTCCCGTCGACTTGTCCACACCCTCCGGCGCGATGTCGAGCCATGCGGTCCAGCCGACGAAGTAGCTGACCCCGTGCAGACCGAGACGTTCCGCCAGGTGGACGAAATCGCTCTCGGACTGGTTGGGGTCCCGGATGATCAGCCGGGTCACGGGCTGCGGTGCGAGCTCCTCGTCGGTGACCACCCGGATCCGCGCGTCCCGGCCGAGGTCGCCGTCCGGGAACGGCTCGGTGACCAGGTAGCTGCCGTCGTACTCCTCGACCGCCATCCGCGCGTTCGGCGCGTACCGCCGGACGGACTCGATCACCATCGACGGATCGAAGGTCCGCTCGTCGACGACCTCGCCGTCCGGGTAGCGGAGCGTGCGCGCACCGTTGCTACAGACAACGAGTCCGTCGGCCGGCAGCCGGAGCCGCTGCGCCACCGGCCTGGTCGTCGACCAGGCCCGGCCGGTGGCCAGGATCACCGGCACCTGCTCGGCCGTCCGGCGGACCGCGTCGAGGACCGCGGACGACATCCCCTCGTCGTGATCGATCAGGGTGCCGTCGATGTCCAGGGCAACGGCTGTCGGTCGCGCGAAGGGTGGGCTGTCGGTCATCGAGCGACCGGTTCGAGCACCTCGCGGCCACCGACGTACGGCTGGAGCGCGGTCGGGACGCGGACCGAACCGTCCGCCAACTGGTGGGTCTCCAGGATCGCGACGATCCAGCGGGTGGTCGCCAGCGTGCCGTTCAGCGTCGCGACCGGCTGCGTCTTGCCTTCGGCGTCGCGGTGCCGGATGTTCAGCCGGCGGGCCTGGAAGTCGGTGCAGTTCGACGTCGAGGTCAGCTCCCGGTACCGGCCCTGCGTCGGCACCCACGCCTCGCAGTCGAACTTCCGGTACGCCGAGACGCCCAGGTCGCCGGTCGCGGTGTCGATCACCCGGTAGCTCAGCTCCATCTTGTCGAGCATCTCCTTCTCCCAGGCCAGCAGCCGCAGGTGTTCCGCGGCGGCGTCCTCGAGCCTGCAGTAGGAGAACATCTCGACCTTGTCGAACTGGTGGACGCGGATGATCCCGCGGGTGTCCTTCCCGTGCGACCCGGCTTCCTTGCGGTAGCAGGACGACCACCCGGCGTACCGGATCGGGCCGTTCGACAGGTCGAGGATCTCGTCCATGTGGTAGCCGGCCAGCGCGACCTCCGACGTACCGGTGAGGTACAGCTCGGGGTCCTCGAGCCGGTAGACGTCGTCGTGCGCCGTCAGGTACCCGGTGCCGCCCATCACCTCGGGCTTGACCAGGGTCGGCGTGATCATCGGGGTGAAGCCGGCCTCGACCGCCTGCTGGATCGCCAGCTGCAGCATGCCGAGCTGGAGCAGCATGCCGGCGCCCTTGAGGAAGTAGAACCGCGAGCCGGAGATCTTCGCGCCGCGCTCCATGTCGATCGCGTCGAGCAGCTCGCCCAGCTCGAGGTGGTCACGGGGCTCGAACCCCTCGGCGGCGAAGTCGCGCGGCTTGCCGACCTCCTCGACCACCACGTAGTCGTCCTCGCCGCCGACCGGGGCCTCGTCGGACACCAGGTTCGGCAGCGCACGGGCGAGCTCGTCGAAGCGGTTCCCGGCCTCGTTCGCCGCGGCCTCGTTGGTCTTCACCTCGGCGGCCAGCGTCTTGGTGCGCTCCAGCAGCGCGGCCCGCTCGTCGCCCTTGGCCTGCGCGACCTGCTTGCCGAGCGACTTCTGCTCGGCCCGGAGCGCCTCGAAGGCGGAGATGGACGATCGACGCTCACTGTCGGCGACCAGGATCTGGTCGACCAGGTCAGTACTCTCGCCGCGCTTGGTCAGGGCGGCGCGCACGACATCGGGGGTCTCACGGAGCAGTTTCGCGTCAATCACACCCTGAGGGTATCGGGGCGTGTCTGAACCGGCGAAGTCTATTCGGGATGATGGGGTGGCCACACGTGACCATCGAGGGGGATCCGAGCGGGCAATGAACCACCACCCACCCAGTTCGGTCGGCCGTGTGCTCACGGTCGTGCTGGGTGCGCTGCCGCTCACGGTGATCACGCTGCTGGTGTTCCGGGGGTGGCCGCCGCTGGCCCGCTGGGACCAGTCGGTCGCCGCGCGCGCCGCGTCGTACGGCGCCACGCACGAGGGCCTCGTCGATTTCTGGCAGGTGGTCGGCGCGGTGGTGCTGCCGTGGACGTCGCGGGCGGTGATCGTGATCGTCGCCGCGTACCTGTGGCATCGCCGGGCCCGGCTGCTGACGATCTGGCTGCTGACGTCGGCCGCCGCCGAGCTGATCCTGGTCCAGGTGGTCAAGGCGATCTTCGAGCGGGACCGGCCGGCCGGGATGCTCGTCGAGACCGACGGCTTCTCCTACGTGTCCGGCCATGCGACGGCAGCGTTCGTGATGGCCGGCGCGCTCGGCGTCGTGCTGCCGTCGGTGCGCGGCTGGCGGCGCCGGTTCCGGCTGCTGGTGCTGCTGCCGGTGCTCGCGGTGGTGTGGATCGCGTCCGCGGACCGGATCGCGCTGAACGTGCACTACGTGTCCGACGTCCTCGGCGGCTGGGCGCTCGGGCTGGCGATCCTGACCGCGACGTCGATCGGGTTCGGCCTCCGGCCGGGGCTGCGGCGGCGCCGTCGCCGGATCCCGTCGTCCGCCGGCGACAGTACGACGTCGCCGCCGAGGGCCGCGGTGATCGTGAACCCGATCAAGGTCGGCGACGGTGTCGCGTTCCGCCGCAAGGTGACGCGGGCCCTCGCGGTCCGCGGGTTCGACGACCCGCTCTGGCTGGAGACCCGCGTCGACGACGCCGGGAACGCGATGGCCAAACAGGCGATCGAGTACGAATCGGACCTGGTGCTGGTCGCGGGCGGCGACGGCACGGTCCGGGTGGTGTGCTCGACGCTCGCCCACACCGGGATCCCGGTCGGCGTGATCCCGGCCGGCACCGGGAACCTGCTGGCGCGCAACCTGCACATCCCGCTCGACCTGGACGACGCCCTGGAGCGGATCCTCGAGGGCCGCGACCGGCGGATCGACCTGGTCCGCGTCCACGGCGACGAACTCGACACCGACCGGTTCGCCGTGATGGCCGGGCTCGGCCTGGACGCCGCGATCATCTCCGACGCCCCGCCGCACCTGAAGAAGCAGATCGGCTGGACGGCGTACCTGGTGTCGGCGGCGAAGAACATCAACCACCCGTCGGTCCGCGTCCAGCTCACCATCGACGACGGCGAGACGATCGAACGCCGCGTCCGCACGGTCGTGATCGGCAACGTCGGCATGCTGCAGGCCAACATCCCGCTGCTCCCCGACGCCCGTCCCGACGACGGCCTGCTGGACGTCGTCGTGATCGCCCCGCGCCGCGTTACCCAGTGGCCGATCGTCGTCTGGCGCCTGATGACACGCACCAACCGCACCGACATGTACCTGGAACGCTTCACCGGCCGCAAGGTCGAGATCCACGCCGCCGTGGACGTCCAGCGCCAGCTCGACGGCGACCCGATCGGCCCCGGCCGCTCCCTCTACACCGAGATCGAACCAGGAGCGCTGACCGCCCGGGTCCCGAAACGCCGGTGACGTCGTACGGGGCCGGCTGCAAGGTCAGTCGACCGTGGGGCCGGCTTCCTTGCGCAGGTTGTCCAGGGCCTCTTCCTCTTCGGGGGAGAGCTTGGACTCGCTGGTGAAGGACTTGATCTCCTTCGCGTACGTGCGGGCGTCGGCGCGGCTGTTGATCGAGGTGAGGACGACGCCGTCGCCGTTGTCGTCGAGGATCGCCATCGACCACGAGAGCTTGCCGCCGGTCTCGCCGAAGGCGTCGTACCGGACGACGGCCAGGTGCTGCAGGGACCCCTTGAGCTCGGCGCGGGTGACGTCGAGGTCCTTGCCCAGCTTGCGCAGTTCCGACTTCACCGTGCCGGGCTTGGCCTCCGGCTGGGCCGGTTGCGGTTCGGGCTCGGGGTGTGCGGCGGGTGGCAGGTGGTCCGACGAGACCGTCCGGGCCCGGAGGGCCTGGATCGCGAACACCAGGGCTAGCACCGCCACGAAGAGGGCGGCGACCCCGAAGGCACCGGCTAACGACGAAGACACGCACGAAAGCCTAAAGCATCGCCTGAGTGTTCAGGTGATCGCACAACGTGCACAGGACGGGACGGGTTCGGCACCTCGGGCCGGAGCAACGTAGATTCGCGGCGTGACACATTTGCCTGACCAGGGGGTACAACCGGGCGTCCACGACCTCGGGTACGCGCGGCTCGACACCGATCGGCTGGAGCGCACCGGCGACGCCGAAGTCGTCTACGGGGCCGGAAAGACGCCGTCTCAGGTCGTGGAACTGCTGCGGACCCTGCACGCCACGCACCCGGACCACGCCGTGCTGGCGACCCGGCTGACCGACGAGGCGCAGCACGCCGTCGCCGCTGCACTGCCGGCTGCCGTGGTCGACCCGGTCGGACGTACGGCAGTGCTCGGCGAGCCGCCGACGCGCCGCGGGACGGTCGCGGTCGTTGCCGCTGGTACGTCGGATGCGCCGGTGGCCGCGGAGGCGGCGACGACGGCTCGGGTATTCGGGGCCGGGGTCGACGTCATCACCGACGTGGGTGTCGCGGGGTTGCACCGGATCCTCGGCGAGCGCGAGCGCCTGGACGCGGCGGACTGCCTGATCGTGGTCGCCGGGATGGAGGGCGCGCTGCCGAGCGTCGTCGGCGGACTGGTCGGCGTACCGCTGGTGGCCGTGCCGACCTCGGTCGGGTACGGCGCCTCGTTCGGCGGGCTGGCCGCGCTGCTCGGGATGCTGAACTCGTGTGCGCCCGGGGTGAGCGTGGTGAACATCGACAACGGGTTCGGGGCCGGTGTGTTCGCCGCCCGCGTCGCCCGGCAGTCGGCTCCGCGTGAGCGGAAGGACGCCTGATGCGCACCGCCTGGATCGACTGCTCCGCAGGAGCGTCCGGCGACATGCTCCTCGGCGCCTTCCTGTCCGCCGGCGCGGACCTCGCCTTCGTGAACGCGGCGGTCGCCGCCGTGGATCCGTCCCTCTCCGTCGCAGTCAGCCAAACGGCCCGCCACCAGATTGCCGCCACCAAGGCAACGGTCGAGGTCAACGGCGAGCCCCACCCGGAAAACCTCCAGGCCGCCGGCCACGGGCATGGGCACGGGCATGGGCACGACGACGGCGCAGGACACGGGCACGGGCACGGGCATGACGACGCGGGACACGGGCACGACGCGACGGGGCCAGGGGACGGTGGAGCCGCCGGCGGCCCGGAGGTGGGCGACGCCTCCTCCTCCCGCCACAGCCACTCCGGTCCGACGCGGGCGTGGGCGGATGTGCGGCGTCTGCTGGAGCAGGCGTCGCTCGACGACGCCGTGCGGGAGCGGGCGCTCGACACGTTCGCGCGGCTGGCTCGGGCCGAGGCGTCCGCACACGGGGTCGAGCCGGACACGGTGCACTTCCACGAGGTCGGGGCGCTGGACGCGATCGCGGACATCGTGGGCGTCGCGGCGGCAGCGGTCAGCCTCGGGCTGGAGCATGTGGTCGTGTCGACGATCGCGCTGGGTGGCGGGCGTCAGGTCCGCGGGCAGCACGGCGGCATCCCGATCCCCGGGCCTGCGGTGCTGCACCTGGTGGCCGAGGCCGGCGCACCCGTCGTCGGCGGCACGGCGCCGTACGAGATGACGACCCCGACGGGCGCCGCGCTGCTCGCCACGCTGGCGGACGAGTTCGGCATGATGCCGCCGATGCGCGTCAGCACGACCGGTGTCGGCGCGGGCGGGCGCGACCCGGTCGAGGTCCCGAACATCCTCCGCGTGATCGTCGGCGAGTCCGCCGACCGCCCGGCGACGGAGCTCGTCTACGAGACGAACGTCGACGACCTCGACCCCCGGCTGTGGCCGCAGATCCTGGCAAGCCTGCTGAAGGCGGGCGCCGCCGACGCCTGGCTGACCCCGATCCTGATGAAGAAGGGCCGTCCGGCGCACACGCTCTCGGTGCTGGTGACGAGCACGAAGGCGGACGCCGTACGGCGGGTGATCCTCGCCGAGACGACCGCGATCGGGCTGCGCGAGTACCCGATCAGCAAGCACGCCGCGGACCGCGAGTTCACCACGATCAAGCTCGACGGCCAGTCGATCAGCGTGAAGATCGCCCGGTACGACGGTCAGGTCGTGAACGTGCAACCGGAGTACGACGACGTGGTCGCGGCCGCGGCCGAGCTGAACCAGCCGGTGAAGCTCGTCCTGGCCCGCGCGGTCGCCGCGGCGGAAGCGCTCTGGAGCTAGGTCCTGACTGGTAATTCAGCGCCGTAGCGAGGAGGTGCTCGGTGCGGTGCATCGGCGTGCGGGGGCGAAGGTCTCGATGCGGAGCATCGTGGCCTTTGCACCCGTGCGGCGAGGTGCCGTGCCGAGTGCCCCGCAGTAGGCGATGGATTACCAGACAGGGCCTAGACCGACGCGGCCTTCTCCGGGAGCGGCTTCTGCTTGCGGCGGGGCCAGTCGTACGGCCACCACTGGGCGCCGTTGCGGCGGGCCCAGACGATCAGGCCGATCAGGACCGCCAGCTCGACCGCGGGGCAGATGGTGTCCCGCAGTCGCGCGCTGAAGAACTCCAGCGAGTCCGACAGGCTGGCCGCGACCTGCCGCGCGCGTGGATCCCGGCCCGGGACGTACGCGATCGCGAGCATCGTCGTCCGGATGACCATCAGGCTGTCGACCTTCGACGCGGCGACCGCGGCCAGGGCGACCCACGCGATCACGTCGTACCAGGGCAGCGAGTACATCGCGGTCAGCACCCAGGCGATCGCGTAGATCGCGGTGTACCGGATCGCGGCCGGTGTCGGGTCGTCCGGGTGTGTCTGCGGCACCAGCGACTTCGGGAACACCTGCGTCAGCAGGATCGCGACCACGATCAGGCCGACCCACGCGAGGATCGCCAGAACGGTCCGCACCAGCCCGTTCGGCAGGAACAGCGTGAAGAAGCTCAGCAGCACCTTGTGCGGCGTGCCGGTGGAGATGAACGACGTCTGCGACCGGGCCTGCTGGAACGCCTGCAGGCCGACGATCGCATACAGCCCGCCCATGGCGAGCGCGCCGCCGCCGCAGAAGTACAGGCACTTGCGCCGGTCGGCTCGCAGCGCCCACAGCATCGCCACGCCGACCAGGCCGATCGACAGCTTCGTGCAGCCCGCGACGCCGATCATGATGCCGGCCAGGAACACGTGCCGGCGGAAGAAGACCAGCGCGATCACCGCGAACATCACCGCGATCGCGTCGTTGTGCGCACCGGCCAGCACCGACCACAGGATCAGCGGGTTCGCGAGGCCGAGCATGATCACCCGCCGCCTGGCCGGCAGGTCCTTGCCGACCAGCTTCACCAGCAACAGCCCGGTGACGACGATGGCGATCCCGACCGACAACTGCAGCATCCACACGGTGAGCTGCGCGGAGTCACCGCCGATCAGCGACGCCAGCCACTGCACCCAGGTCGCGATCGGCCCGTACACACTGCGGGCGCCCTGCCACGGCCGCTCGGTCGCGGCGATCACCGGGTCGTACCCGAGCCGGATGGTGTCGGCCGGGGACACCGTGTACGGGTCGCCGCCGAGCGCCATGATCCGCCCGTACGCCGCGTAGATCAGGACGTCCCCGGAGGCCATCGGCGGGACCAGCGTGACGGCCGCCGTCGTACCGATGCCCAAGGCAATCAAACGGTCGACCCGCGGCGCCCACCCGTGCTTCAACGCCTTGGTGGCCAGGAAAACGCCGTACCCGCCGAGCAGGATCGCGACGTAGATCATCACCGTCACGAGCCAGTCGTTCGGCTTGGTGTCGAACCAGTACGACGGGAGCCAGGCGTGCGGGTTGGTCAGCGTCAGCACGACCACGGACGGGCCGAGCAGGCCGACCGCCACGATCAGCGCCGTGCACGCGATGTAGAGCGCGACAGCCCAGCGGCCGTACTTCAGGCCTGCGTCAGTGCTCATTGCGAAGTCTCCGCGGGAACAGACTGCGCAGCGACGGCCCACCACCGTCCGCGGGCAGCGCACTGCGGGCGGCGAGCGCACGGCGGACGTGCAGATACTGCTTCGCGCGGTGCAGCTGGCCGCGCAGATCGGTCCCGGTGGCCCGGTGCCGGACGTCGATCGGCACCTCGAGGATCCGGAAGCCCTTCCGCCCCAGGTCGATCGTCAGCGCGGTCTCGACCCCGAAGCCGGCGGCCAGCGGCACCGCGGAGTCGAACGCGGCGCGGGTGAGGCAGCGCTGACCGGACAGCGGCTGCTCCGGCGCCCAGCCGGTCGCCTCCTGGATCCCGGCCCGCGACAGCCGGACCACGAACCCGTGTCCGCCCGCCTTCGAGCCGTCGGCGCGCACCTGGGCCGGCAGCGTCCCGATCGTCATGTCTGCACGGCCGGTCTGCACCGGCTCGATCAGCGGGCCCGCCCCGGACGCGGTGTCGGTCAGGTCGGCGTCGAGGAACAGCAGGTGCCGCGGCCGGGCGCCGTCGCGCTCCGCGACGGCGGCCGCGCCGGTCTCCATCGCGGCGGCCTTCCCGCGGTTGCGCTCGTGCCGCACGACGACCGCGCCGGCCTGCTCGGCCGCCTCGGTCGTGCCGTCCGTGGAGCCGTCGTCGACGACCACGACCAGGTCGACGCCGATGATCTTGTGCACCGCGTCGACGGTCGCCGCGATCCGGTCGGCCTCGTCCTTCGCCGGGATCACGCAGGCGACGGCACGCTCGAACGGTTCGGGGGACAGGTCTTCATCGGGCACAGCACTGCAGCCTAGTTCCTCCGCAGCCGATCGACTGCCTCAGCGGCCACCGCCTGTGGATTTCTCGTTCTTTCGAACGAGCCTGTGGAAAACCGCCGGACGGGGTCCTGATCACGACATCTTCTCTGTCGACAGGCCGCGCCGTCGGCCGGGTGGCCGCCCGATATCGGCCGGCTGGCAGATGTTCCGGGGCGGCCGCGGCGGCAGGATTTCAGGGGTCAGGCAGGACCGATCAGGAAGAGGTAAGGACATGACCCGCACTGTGACCGCCAACATCTCGCTCTCGCTCGACGGGCGGGTGAACGGCGCCGGCGGCGACTACGACATGAGCTGGATCGTGCCGCACGCGATCACCGAGGGTGCCCGGGACCACATGATCCGGGTGACCCGGCCGGCCACCACGATCCTGCTCGGCCGGAAGAACTACGAAGGCTTCGGCGGCTTCTGGCCGGCGGTGGCCGACGACGAGAATGCGGCCCCGCAGGACCGCGCGTTCTCACAGTGGCTGAACGAGACCGACAAGGTGGTCTTCTCGACGACGCTGACCGAGGCGCCCTGGCAGCACTCCCGGATCGCCGACGGCGAGCCCGCGGACGTGGTGAAGCAGCTCCGCGCCCAGGACGGCGGCGACATCATCGTGCTGGCCAGCTCGAGCGTGATCCGTGCACTGCTGGCCGCCGACGAGATCGACCGGCTGAGCATCACGCTCGACCCCGAGCTGGTCGGCGGCGGCGCCCGGCTCTTCGAGGACGGGCTGCCGGCCACCTCCTGGAAGCTGACCGACTCCACCCCGACCGACTCCGGCGCGCTCTGCCTGATCTACGACCGGGTCCGCTCCTGACCGATTGGCCATCCGACGCATATTGTCGGACAATCAGACAGATTGACCGGGTTGCCGTAGCGTGGTGGGCACGGCGGAGGCGAAGGGCGGACGGATGACCGAGACGCGGCAGGACGGCCAGGGATTCCGGGACGGCACGGCGTACGGCGTCGACAGTGAGGTCGGTCCGCTGCGGACGGTGATGCTGCACCGGCCGGGCAACGAGCTCCGTCGGCTCACGCCGCGCAACAACGACAAGCTGCTGTTCGACGGCATCCCGTGGGTCGGGCGGGCGCAGGACGAGCACGACGCGTTCGCTCAGGCGCTCCGCGACCGCGACGTCGAGGTGCTGTATCTCGGCGAGCTGCTGACCGAGTCGCTCAACCATCCGGAGGCCCGTGCCCAGGCAGTCGCCGGCGCGACCGAGGACCTACGGCTGGGCGACACCCTCCGCGACTACCTGCGGGCCGCCCTCGGCGACCTGGAGCCGCCCGCGCTGGCCGAGGCCCTGATGGCCGGTGTGCGCAACGACGAGGTTCACGCCGGTGGGCTGGTCACCTCACTGCTGGCGCACGAGGACTTCCTCATCGACCCCCTGCCGAACCTGCTGTTCACCCGCGACTCGAGCGTCTGGATCCGCGACTCCGTCGCGGTCACCTCGCTCGCGATGCCGGCCCGGATGCGTGAGACACAGCTGACCGAGCTGATCTACACGTTCCACCCGCGGTTCGCAGGCGCCGACAAGGTGTATGACCACCAGTTGGAGCACGTCGAGGGCGGGGACGTGCTCGCGCTCGGCCCTGGGGTCCTCGCGGTCGGAGTCGGCGAGCGGACGACGCCTGCCGGCGTGGAGCGGCTCGCCCAGCGGGTGTTCACTAAGGGGCTCGCCCACACCGTGCTCGCGGTACCGATCGCGCAGCAGCGGGCGACGATGCACCTCGACACCGTCTGCACGATGGTCGACACCGACGCCGTCCTGATGTATCCCAATATGGCCGAGGAGATGCGGGCGCTGGCGGTCACCACCGACGGCGACCGCTTGCACGTCGCGGAGTCCGAGCCGTTCCTGGTCGCGGCGGCGAAGGCGCTCGGCATCGACACCCTGCGGCGCATCGACACCGGGCTGGACCCGGTGACGGCCGAGCGCGAGCAGTGGGACGACGGCAACAACACCCTGGCCCTGGCGCCGCGGGTGTGCATCGCCTACGAGCGGACCGTGGAGACCAACGCACGCCTGGAGGAGTCCGGCATCGAGGTCATCCGCATCTCCGGCTCCGAACTCGGCTCCGGCCGAGGCGGCCCCCGCTGCATGTCCTGCCCGGTCCTCCGCGCCCCGGTCACCACCTGAGCCCGGTGGGCTTGTGAGCCTGGCGACACGCGGAGTGAAATCGGGGGTTGTGCGGAGCCCTTGGCCTGAGTATTCTCCATGCCTAGGCCCAGGCCCTGTTGCTCCCCCGTCAGCAGGACTTGGGCCGTCCACGTTTCTGAGGTCAGATCGCTTCGGCGGCCTAGACCACTCTCAGTAAACACAACGCCCACCCTGCTCAGCCGAGTGGGCGTTTGTCGTTGGCGTGGCCAACCGCCGGGGCGGCTCCTCCACCTGTCGCAGGTGCGGCCTGAACGGCCCCTGGCTCAAACCGGCGAACGCCCGGCCGGTGGTTCAGCCGGGCGTTCGCACACTGGACCGGTAAGCGTGGGATCCAGGGTTCGTCGTGCTGGGGTCAGCGGATGGTGAGCTGGCGGCTGGCCAGGCCGGCGCGGGCGGCTCGTTCCTCGGTGGTGAGCGGGGCCTCGGTGGCGAGTGCCTTCTCCAGCGCCGTCGCGAAGTCGGCGGCCGGCTTCTCGACGTCGGCGGCCTCGGTGCCGGCGGGCAGCTCCCAGACCGGCGCCAGGACGCCGAGCGCGCGGAACGAGCCGATCAGCCGGCTGCGGTCCACGATCGCGGACGAGCCCGCCGCGTGCAGCCGGGCCAGTGCGTCGAGCAGCGTGTCCTCGGTGTGCGGCAGCACCCAGCGCAGGTAGATGCGATCGCCGATCGTCGTCCAGTACGCCGCCTCGACCGACTCCAGCCGGACCGTCGGGGCAGCCGCGGCGTTCGCGCGCTCCAGGCCGGCCGCGACCTCACCGGTCGGGTCCTCGACGTTCTCGCCGACCCAGTACTCGAAGCCGTCGTGGACCTTGATGTCGAGCGGCTTGCTCGTGTCGATCAGGTCCTGCAGCCGCGGGCCGTCCTTCATCAGGTCGCCGACCTGCACCGGGTGTCCCGGGTCGGTGCGCAGCGCAGTGGTGATCGCGTGGCCGAGGTCGCGGCTCGGGTCGCCCGACGAGGCGTGCGTCTGCATCCCGATCCAGATCGTCTCGTCGTCGCGCACCACGCCCGGCATCGCCATCGGGAGCAGGGTGACCAGGTTGATCACCTTGCCGGCGTGGTCACCGACGAGCTCGACCTGCACGGTGCCGGACGGCACGATCTCCCGGAAGGCGATCAGGTCGCACTCCGAGGGCAGCCCCTCGAACGGCCGCACCACGAAGCTGTCCGCGGTCTGCGCCCGGTCCTTGCCGTGGCACTGCTTGAACCGCTTGCCCGAACCGCACGGGCAGGGTTCGCGCGGCCCGACGTCCACCAGATCGGCCGGGTCGAGCGTGACGGTCGTCGTCGTGTTCTTCGCGCGCTGCCGCGACTTCTTTCCCATAACCCCGCAGTCTTACAGCCGAGCCCGCCCAAGAGCCAACCAGCTCCCACCGCACGCGGAGGGTTAACCGCTCGCAGCGGGGGTTCTCCGCTCGCATACCAACGAAGAACCCCACACACCAGGGGATACCCACTCGTGTTGGGGCGGGCGGGTGCCGGGGCCGGGGAGGCGCGGGGATCAGCTGGGGATGACCGCGTGCACCGTGCGGTGCGAGCTGCCGGTGCGGACGTCCCAGCCGGAGGTGAGGACGTCGACGATGGCCAGGCCGCGGCCGCCGATCGACTCCGGGTGCGGGTCGCTGATCCGCTGCGGCTCGGTGTCGCCGCGGCCGTCGGTGACCTCGACATGGATTCCTGCCTTGTCGATCCACCACGCGGCCCGCACTTCACCGGCCGGCAGCGGAGGTGCGTACCGGATGGCGTTGGAGAGCAGCTCCGAGAGCACCAGTTGCGCGTCGTCAGAGGCGGCAACGGTGACCCGGTAGCGCTTCAGGTAGGCGGCCAGACGGCGCCGGGCGTCCGCTACCGCGGACACTTCATGCGGCAGTACGACGTCCACGACGCTCACGTCGGCGGGCAGGGTCGCAGAGGACAAGCAGGGTCTCCTCGATGATCGGTTCAGCCACTGGAACTTCTGCCCACGAACCAGCCCCGGAAAACACCCGCAAGTATTCCGTTACATAGCCTCCCGAAGATCACGCCTAAAAACCCTGAAACCGTAACGAAATCGACGGAATTGAACGTTTACGATAACCGCCCGCATTCATCTCGCTACGTATCCGGACCGCGTGACACAAGCCACACAATTTCGTCCCGGCGTGTCACAAACCCGCAGGTCAGGTACGACGTCCTACACCTTCCGGCCCCTCCGCGAGGACCCGGAGCGCGACGTCCGGGCGGTCGCTGATCACGGCGTCGACGCCGATGTCGCGGCAGTGCCGGATGTCGTTCTCGGCGTTCACCGTCCAGACGTGGACCTCGTGCCCGTGCTTGTGCGCGCGGTCGACGTACTCCGGATGCGCGGTGACGATCTCCAGGCTCGGTCCGGCGTACGAAACGCCGGTCGGCAGCGAGCCGTCGCGGAAGCGCAGCGGGACGCGGTCCATCAGCAGGACCGTGCGCAGGCCGGGCGCCGCGGCGCGCATCCGGCGCAGCGAGAGCCAGGAGAAGCTCATCACCCGGGCCGGCGACTCGCTGCCGACCTTCGGGTGCGCCCAGCCGAAGCGGTCGAGGGCGTCGATCAGGCGGCGTTCGACCAGACCGGCGTACCGGGTCGGGTGCTTGGTCTCGATCGCCAGCTCGACCGGCCGGCCGGCGTCGCGCACGGTGGCGAGCAGCGTCTCGAGCGTGAGCACCTTCCGGACGTCGAGGCCGGGCAGCTCGGACTCCTCGTCGAGCTCGGCCCAGGGGTGCTTCCAGGAGCCCCAGTCGTACGTCTCCAGCTCCTCGAGGCTCATCGTGGACAGCACGCCGCGGCCGTTCGAGGTGCGCTCGATCCGGCGGTCGTGGACGCACACCAGGTGCCCGTCGGAGGTCAGCCGGACATCGCACTCGAGTCCGTCCGCGCCGACTTCGATCGCCCGCTGGTACGCCGCGAGAGTGTGCTCGGGATTGACGTCACTGGCGCCGCGATGAGCTACGACGCGCGGGAGCTTCCGCATGAAAGAAACTCTTTCACACGGTGATAGAGGATCGGGGTAGGTCTCGTGCTCCCACGCCGTCGCGAGCAGGTGCTCGGTGCGGTGCATCGGCGTGCTGGAGTGAAGGCCTCGATGTGGTTTCATCGTGGCCTTTGCTCCAGTGCGGCGAGGTGCCGTGCCGAGTGCCGCGCAGTAGGCGTGGGAGCACGAGACCTACCCTCACGGCATGGACATGCGGGCGATCGTGCTGGACGGGCCGGTGGAGCCGGAGGAGCTTCGGGTGCGGCGGGTGCCGGTGCCGGAGCCGGAGGCCGGCTGGGTGCGGATCAAGGTGGAGGCGTTCGGGCTGAACCGCTCGGAGCACCACCTCCGCGCCGGGCTGGCGACGAACGCGCGGTTCCCGGTGATCCCCGGCATCGAGGCCGCCGGGACGGTCGACCTCGCCCCGGGTGGTGAATTCACCAGCGGGCAGCAGGTGGTGGCGATGATGGGCGGGATGGGCCGCGAGTACGACGGCGGGTACGCCGAGTACACGGTCGTCCCGGCGTCGTCGGTGATCCCGGTGACGACCGACCTGGACTGGGCGACGCTCGGCGCGCTGCCGGAGATGCTGCAGACGGCGCACGGCTCGCTCTACACGGGCCTCGGGATCGAGCCGGGCCAGTCGCTGCTGGTCCGCGGCGGTACGTCGTCGGTCGGCGTCGCGGCGGCCGTCCTGGCGAAGGAGCACGGGCTGACCGTGTTCTCGACGACGCGGAATCCGCAGCGGGCGCAGGTGCTCCGCGAGCTCGGCGTCGATCACCCGATCGTTGACGACGGCAACGTTGCGCAAAAGGTCCGGGAGATTCTGCCGAACGGCGTTCACGCGGCGCTCGAACTGGTCGGGACGAATGTCCTCCCCGACACCCTGAAAGCCACAGCTGTACACGGCACGGTGTGTTTCACGGGAATGCTCAGCGATACCTGGACGATCCCGGACTTCTACCCGATCGGCTACCTCCCGAACGGCGTCCGGCTGACGGCGTACGGCGGCGAGAGCTCGGACCTGCCCGCGGGCGCGTTCCAGCGGTACGTCGACCTGGTCGCGGCCGGCACGCTCCCGATCCGGATCGACCGGGTCTTCACGATGGACGAGATCGGCGAGGCGCACCGCATGATGCAGGACGGCGGCGCCGTGGGGAAGTTGGTCGTCCGGGTGGACTGACCGATCTCCAGGCCATCACAATCCGCACCCGGAGGCGAGTCGCCGCGGGGGACGCCTCGCGGCGAGGCGGTTGTGATGGCCTGCAGATCCTGCGGTCGTGCTGGGCCGGCTGACGGGCCCAGCACCAGCGGCACTAGGCGGTCGCCTCGTGGAGCCCGGAGCGTCCTGCCGGACGGGGCAGGCCGTAGTGGTCGCGCAGGGTCGTGCCGGTGTACTCGGTCCGGAACAGGCCGCGGGCCTGCAGGATCGGGATCACCTCGTCGACGAACGTGGTGAGACCGGACGGCAGGACCGGCGGCATCACGTTGAAGCCGTCGGCCGCGCCGGCCTCGAACCAGTGCTGGATCGCGTCCGCGACCTGCTCCGGCGTACCGGTGAAGGTCCGGTGCCCGCGCCCGCCGCCGAGCCGGCCGATCAGCTCGCGGACGGTCAGCTTCTCCCGCCGGGCGAGTGTCACGATCAGCGTGTACCGGCTCTTGGCGCCCTCGATCTCGTCCTCGTCGGGGAGATCTGCGGGCAGTTGCTGGTCGAGCGGCAGGTCCTCCGGTGCCACCCGCAGCGTGCGAGCCAGTTGCAGCCGCGCGTACTCGGGCCGGATCAGCGAGTCCAGCTGGTGCTCCAGCCGCTCCGCCTCCGCGGCCGTGGACCCGATCACCGGCACGATCCCGGGCAGGATCTTCACCGACGACGGGTCCCGCCCGAGCGCCGCCGTGCGCGCCTTCAGGTCCCGGTAGAACTCTTGCGCGTCCTCCAGCGTCTGCTGCGCGGTGAACACGGCTTCGGCGTACCGGGCCGCCAGGCCCTTGCCGTCCTCCGAGGACCCGGCCTGGACGATCAGCGGGTGCCCCTGCGGCGAGCGCGGCAGGTTCAGCGGCCCGCGGACCTGGAAGTGCCGCCCGACGTGGTCGATGGGCACCACACGCTCGTTCAGCGCCCACACACCGGACGACTTGTCCGCGATCGCCGCGTCGTCCTGCCACGAGTCCCAGAGCTTGTACGCGACCTCGAGGAACTCGGCCGCGCGCTCGTACCGCTCGGCGTGCGCCGGCTGATCGGCCAGGTTGAAGTTGCGGGCCGCTTCCGGCCCGGCCGTGGTGACGACGTTCCAGCCCGCGCGCCCGCCACTCACGTGGTCGACGCTGGCGAACCGCCGGGCCAGGTTGAACGGCTCGTTGTACGTCGTGGACGCGGTGGCGATCAGCCCGATCCGCGACGTGACGGCCGCGATCGCGGTCAGCAGCACGGTCGGCTCCAGCGAGCCGGCCGGGCGCCGCCCGACGTTGCCGAACAGCACCGGCGAGTCCGCGAAGAAGATCGAGTCGAACTTGCCGCGCTCGGCCAGCTGGGCCAGCGCCTGGTAGTGCGCCACGGACGTGTTCGCGAACGGGTCGCTCTCCGGCAGCCGCCAGGACGCCTCGTGGTGACCGGTGCTCATCAGGAACGCGTTCAGATGCAACTGCCTGCTCATACCGAAACTCCCAAGGCGTCGAGAAGCCGCGACCGGACCGCGGCGAATCCTGGATCGGCCGCGCTCCGGGGCGCCGCCAGCGTGATGGTTTCCTCGGCGACGATCCGGCCGGCGTCGAGCACGATCACCCGGTCGGCCAGCACGATCGCCTCGTCGACGTCGTGCGTCACCAGCAGTACGGCGGGTTGGTGGGCCGCGCACAGCTTCCGCAGCAGCGCGTGCATCTTCAGCCGGGTCAGCGCGTCCAGCGCCCCGAACGGCTCGTCCGCGAGCAACAGCTCCGGCTCCCGCACGAGCGACCGCGCCAACGCGACCCGCTGCTGCTCGCCGCCGGACAGCTCGTTCGGCCACGCCTTCTCGCGTCCCGCGAGCCCGACCTCCGCCAGGCTCTCGCGGCCGCGGTCGTCCGCAGCGCCCAATCCGAGCACGACATTGTCGAGCACTCTTGCCCATGGCAACAGCCTGGAGTCCTGGAAGACCACCGAGACGTTCGCCGGGACGGCCAGCTCACCGGTTCCCTCGACGTCGTGGTCCAGACCGGCCAGCGCCCGCAGCAGCGTGCTCTTCCCGGATCCGCTCTTCCCCAGCAGCGCAACGAACTCGCCGGGCGCGATGTCCAGGTCCAGCCGGTCCAGGACGGCGCGATCGTCGTACCGGCGGACCAGGTCGCGGACCTGGACGGTCAGGAGGCCAATGTTCGTCGCCATGACAGCGCCCTCCTCTGGACCAGGCGGACGACCGCGTCGGACAGCAGACCGAGGACGCCGTACACGACCAGGCCGACGATGATGATGTCGGTCTGCCCGTACGTGCGGGCCAGTTCCATCATGTAGCCGATGCCGCTGGTGGAGTTGATCTGCTCGACGACGACCAGCGACAGCCAGGCGCCGGTGACGGCGAACCGCAGCCCGAGCAGGAAGCCGGGCAGCGCGCCCGGCAGGACGACGCGCCGGACGAAGTCCCACTGCGACAGCCCGACGGTCTGCGCGAGCTCGACGTACCGGCTGTCGATGGTGCGCAGCCCGTTGTGGGTGTGGATGTAGATCGGCACGAACACCCCGAGCAGGATGGTGACGATCTTCATCGACTCGCCGATGCCCAGCCAGAGGATCAGCAGCGGCAGCAGCGCCAGCGACGGGATCGCGCGCTTGATCTGGATCGGGCCGTCGAGGACCGCCTCACCGAGGCGGGACAGGCCGGAGATCAGCGCGAGGACGACGCCGAGCACGATGCCGAGCGCGAGGCCGATCAGCGCGCGCTGCGCGGACGTCCACAAGTTCGACTGCAGGCGGCCGTCGGCGATCAGGTCGCCGGCCGTGGTCACCACGGTCCACGGCGCGGACAGTACTCGTTGGTCGATCCAACCGGTGGCGGATCCGATGCTCCAGATCACCAGCAGCAGCACCGGCCCGATCGCGGCCCCGAACCGGATCGGCGTGCCCGGTCCGAGCCGGCGGCGCCGTACGACGGGGCTGGTCGCGGCGCGCGGACGCAGTCCGGGCAGGGTGGTCGCGCTCATTTGGCGCCTCCCTTGATCGCGTCCGCGGCGACGGTCTGGAACCGCAGGTCGTACAGGTCCTTGGCCTCGATCACCTTGTTGCCGGTCTCCTGGGCGAGCAACTCGATCGTTTCCTGCTGACGCTGGATCGCGTCGCTCCAGTCCGCCGGGATGTCCGGGTGACCGGCGTTGTCGACCAGCCACTGCCCGTCGGCGGCGCTCAGGCCCTGGTTCTTGACGTAGTACCCCTCGATCCACTCCTTGGGGTGCTTGTCGATCCATTCCTGGGCGACACCCCAGGCGGCGACGTACGCCCGGATCGCGGCGGCCTTCGCCGGGTCCTCGAGCGACTCGACCGGGCCGTAGAGGTGGCCGGCGTCGTCGCGCAGGCCGTGGTCGATCGTGCTCGCGCCGTCCTTGCCGTACTTCGCCAGGTACCGCTTGATCTGGACGCCGCCGATCGGGGCCACGTCGACCTGCTTGCCGGCGAGCGCCTGGGCGTAGACGTCGCCGGTGCTCGGCAACTCGACCAGCTTGACGTCGTCCTTGGTCAGTCCCGCCTTCTTCAGCACCTTCAGGATCAGCGCGCCCTGCGCCTGCCCAGGGCTGTATGCGATCTTCTTGCCGCGCAGGTCGCCGAAGGTCTTCACCGACACCCCGGGAGCGACGCCGAGCTTGTAGATCGGGTGGTTCAGCGGGTCCTGACGGAACTTGGAGGCGACGATCTTCACGTGCAGGCCGGTCCAGGTTGCGTGGATCGGCGGGATCTCGGCGACCGAGCCGAGGTCCAGGGCGTGCGCCCGGAACGCCTCGGTGGTCTGCGGACCACCGCTCAGGTTCGCGAACTGGACGTACTTCGAGACCTTGTCGTACTGGCCGGAGAGCTTCAGCGCGACCTCGGTGGCGGGATCGCCGACGACGATCTTGGCGCCGTCCGGGACCGCGGTCGGCAGCGGTGCGTCGAGCGAGAGCTTCGCGGAGTCGTCGGCGGCCGCGTTCGCGCCGCAACCGGCGACGAAGGCGAGCAGGGCGAGGGCGGGGAGGAGGCGTTTTCTAGACATGGTGTGCTTTCGCGTAGCGGCCGTCGTGGTAGAGCAGCGACTCGTGCTCACGGCGTTCGGTATGGGTGGCGAGGCGGGCGACGACCAGGTAGTGGTCGCCGACGGCGAAACGGTGCGCGATCTGCGCCCGCAGGAAGCTCGGCGCGTCGTCGAGGACGGGTTCGCCGGTGGCAAGCCGTGACCAGCGGGTCGGTTCGGCGAACCGGTCGATACCGCTGGTGGCGAACCGGCCGGCGATCGCGTGCTGGTCGGCGGACAGGAAGTTGATCACCACGCTGCTCGCAGCGCTCACGGCCGGCCAGCTGGACGCGCTGGTGGCGATCGCGAACGAGACGAGCGGCGGCAGCAGGCTGATCGAGACCAGCGAGGTCGCGGTGAAGCCGACCGGGCCGTGCCCGGCGTCCGCGGTGATCACCACGACGCCGGCGGCGTGGCGACGGAACACGGAGCGGTAGACGTCGGCGTCCACCGTCCGCTCCACGGATCGGTCCGGGACGACGGACAGGGCAGGACGGTTCAAGGCAGGTACAGACATGTCTCTCCCTCGGAACGGGGCAGGGACCACAGGTGAAGTGAGGCGTGATCAGACAGGCCTCATGCGAGCAGCAGCGAGTGAACGCGTCACCGACAGGTGGCGCTCGCCGTCCGCAGCAGGTCGATGACGCGACGGCGGGTGAGGTGTGTCGTCGTCATGTCAGCTATCTTCGCATCAATGTCCACCAAGTAACTAGACAATCTCGTGATCCGGACTCACACGCCGCGACCCCGATGCGTTCTACTTACGTGATGGCTCTGCGGTTACCCCCGTTCCAGGCGTTGATCGACGCGCACTGGCAGGACGTGGCCAGGCTGGCCCGCGCGCTGGCGGGTCCGGACGACGGCGACGACGTCGCGCAGCGCGCCTGGGAGAAGGCGTACGCGGCGTACCCGGCGCTGACGTCGGCGAAGAACCTGCGCAGCTGGCTGCTGACCATCACCGCCCGGTGCGCGACCGACGTGCACCGGGCGCGGAAACCGCAGCGCCCGCTGGACGAGGCGCCGCCGGTCGCGGTCGACGGGCCCGAGACCGCGGACTGGCCGGACCCCGACCTGTGGCGGGCGGTCAACGACCTTCCGGAGCGGCAACGCTTCGCGATCACGCTCAAATACGTCGGCGACCTGGACCACCACGGCGTGGCCGCCGCTCTGGACACCACGCCCGCCGCGTCGCGCCGGCTCGTCAGCGACGCGCTGGCGACCCTGCGCACGAAACTCGGAGTACACGATGACTGATCTCGAGAGCCGGCTGACCCGGCTCAGCACCCCCGGCCTCAGGCCGCCCGTCCTGCCGGACGCCGACGTGGCCTACACACTGCACGACACCCCGATCGGCACGATGCTGCTCGCGATCTCGCACGGGCGGGTGGTCGCCAGCTCGTTCGACGACGAGGAGACGATGACCGACCGGCTCGCCCGGGCGGTGTCCCCGCGGGTACTACGCCAGCCGGGCCCGCTGGACGACGTACGACGGCAACTCGACGAGTACCTCGCCGGGCAGCGGCGAGCGTTCGAGTTGGACGTCGATCTGGTCCTGGCGTCACCGTTCCAGCGGCTCGTGCTCGAGGACCTGCCGACCCACACGAGCTACGGGCGGACCACGACGTACGGCGCGGTGGCCGGCGACATCGCCCGGCCGAAGGCGGCGCGCGCGGTCGGGACCGCGCTGGGCGCCAACCCGGTGTGCGTCGTGCTGCCCTGCCATCGGGTGATCGGCGCGAACGGCGCGCTCACCGGGTACGCCGGGGGTCTCGACGCGAAGCGATTCTTGCTGAATCTCGAAGCAAAAAGCTGAGTTTTCCTGAATAGCCCGGAATGGTTTTACACTCGAAATTCAAAGGAGCAGATCCCCAATGTGGAGTGGGGATCTGCTCCTCCTGACCTGTCAGGAAGTTGCCGGTTGGTGGATCTCCAGGATGAGCCGGCGCCGGCCGCCCCAGTCGCGTTTGTAGACCTTGTAGTCGTCGATTCCGGCGGCCGCGCAGAGCCGGCCGTAGCTGATCTCGTCGTGGATGAAGTGCACGCTGCTGCGGTCGTCGTCGTGCTCGGTGGTGACGATCCGGTGCTCCGGGCCCTGGCGCATCCCTCCTGCGATCTCGGCGGCGGTCGCCGGGCCCCAGACCGGGCCCTCGACGATCGCGATCCCGCCCGGCTTCAGCACCCGGGAGATCTCGCAGATGGTGGAGATCTGCTCGTCCTCGGCGAACAGCTCGTGGAACGCCGTCCACAGGCAGATCACCGCGTCGAACGAATCCCACTTGTACGGCAGGTCGGTCATCGAGCCGATCGCCCAGTCGATCGCGAGCTCCTCCTCGGCGGCCGCGGCCCGGCCGGCCTCGAGCAGGTTCGGCGAGATGTCCAGCGCCCGCACCACCTTGCCCGCGCGGCGCAGCGGCAGCGCGACCCGGCCGTACCCGCAGCACAGGTCGAGCACCGACTCCCGACCGACCAGCAGCTCCTCGACCGCCGCGACGATGGCGGCGTCCCGCTCGGGCGTTGTCCGCGCGGCCAGTCCGTCGGCGCCGAGCTCGGCGTATTCGGCCCGGCTACGCAGTGCGGAATTCAGCATGCGGCAAGTATTCCGGTCCCGGTGGGTCAGTTGTCCAGCAGGGATCTGCCGGCGGTGAAGAATTCCAGTACGTCGGACAGTTCGGCCAACGTTCGGGTGGCGCCGAACGGCGCGTTCCAGAAAGCACCGGTCGGCGGCGTCCAGGGCCCGACGTACGCGTACGGCTCGGGCAGGTGGTCGTCACCGGGCGAGACGCCGTAGTTGACCTCGTCGACGGTGATCCCGACGTCGAAGTGCTCGGGCCACAGGACGGGTGTCTCGCCCGGCGCGAACGCCCGCAGCGCCGCGTCACCGCAGGCGAAGGCCTCCGCGAGCAACCGGGCCGCGGCCGGGTCGATCTCGAGGTGCTCGTGCGAGGCGATCATCGGGCCGCCGGAGTACACCTCGTCGAGCGGCCTCGCCTCGAGGCCCACGGCGGCAGCGAGTTCGGCGTACGTGCCGGTCAGCCGGACCGTACCCGCCGGCGCGACGAGCGCGTCGCCCTCGACCCGGAAGTCGCCGTCGGTGGTGCCGAACCCGCCGGGGACGACGCGCAGCCGGATGCCGCCTCCCCGGCCGTGCTGCGGCCCGGCGAGGACGAGCTCGGCGACGCCGTGCAGGGATCGACGGGTTACGGCGAGCGAACGTTCTTCCATTGCTGCGGTCTCCTCTGTAACGCCCAGGCCGTGTGTCGGCACTGATCACCTGATCGATTGGTGCCGCGAAGGGTGGGAGACGTTACATGGACTGGCATCGGGTGGACGAGGTCGACGTACCGGCGGACGGGCGCGTCCGCAGTGTGGTGGTTGACGGCCGGAGCATCGCGCTGGCCCGCTGCGGGGCGCGGCTCGGCGCGCTGGAGAACAAGTGCCCGCACCAAGGCGGCCCGCTCGGGGAAGGGTCGATCGAGAAGGGGTTGCTGCGGTGTCCGTGGCACGGGTACGACTACGACCCGATCAGCGGCCAACCGCCGGAGGGGTTCTCCGACAGCGTCCCGTCGTATCCGGTGGACGAGCGGGCGGACGGGGTCTATGTGCAGTTGCCGGACCGGCAGGAAGCGGTCCGGACCGTGGCCGACGTCCTCGTGGAGACATTGGTTGCCCACGGCATCAGCCATGTGTTCGGGATGGTGGGGCACTCCAATCTCGGCTTCGCCGAGGCGATGCGGCGGGCCGAGGACCGCGGTGAACTCACCTACATCGGCATCCGGCACGAGGGCGCGGCCTCGTTCGCGGCTGGTGCCTACGGCAAGCTCACGGGCCGTCCTGCGGTCTGCTTCGCGATCGCCGGTCCGGGATCGACCAACCTGCTCACCGGACTGTACGACGCCAAGCTCGACGGTTCGCCCGTCCTGGCCGTCTCCGGACAGGTGCCGTCGAAGTGGCTCGGCCGCGGCGCGTTCCAGGACCTCGATCTGACCGCGGTCTTCAAGGACGTCGCCGTCTCGAGTACGGCGGTCCAGGCCGGCAGCGATCACGCCGAGCTGGCTGCGCTGGCGGTCAAGCACGCCATCGACGGCCGCGGCGTCGCACACCTCGTGCTGCCCGACGAGGTACAGGTCCAACCGTCCGATGCGGCGGCCAAGAATCCCAGCGGGCGGCTCTCCGGCCGCCGGATCCGGCCGGACGAGGACACGCTGGTCCGCGCGGCGGACCTGATCCGCGACGCACGCCGGCCGGTGATGATCGTGGGCCACGGCGCCCGCGGAGCCGAGACCGAGGTCCGCGAGCTGGCCGAGCGCCTCAACATGCCGGTGCTGACCACTTTCAAGGCCAAGGGATTGTTGCCGGACACGCATCCGCTCGGCGCCGGGGTGCTCGGCCGCAGCGGTACGCCGGTCGCGAGCTGGCTGATGAACGAGTCGGACCTGCTCGTCGTGGCCGGCGCCTCGTTCTCGAACCACACCGGCATCGCGGCGTACAAGCCGATCGTCCAGATCGACGACGACCACGCCGCGATCGGACGCTTCGACGCGGTCGCCGTGGACGTGCTCGGCGACGCGCGGCTCGCACTGTCCGCGCTCACCGGCATGCTCGGCGAGGTCAAGGCCGAGGACCAGCGGCCGGACGTGGCCGAGCGCTGGGCGATCTGGCGCGCGGAGAAACAGCGGCGTGTGAACGACGACCGAGGGCGGGGTGTGTCGGCGGCGGCCGTGTTCGACGCGCTCTCGAAGCATCTGCCCGCGGACGCCGTCGTGACCGTTGACGTCGGCAACCATGCGTACTCGCTCGGCCGGTACCTGGAGTCGAAAGGCCAACCGGTGCTGATGTCCGGCTACCTCGGATCGATCGGCTTCGGGTATCCCGCCGCGCTCGGCGCGTGGGCGGCCGCTCCGGGCCGGCCGATCGTCGCGGTGACCGGTGACGGCGGCTTCGCGCAGTACGCCGCCGAGCTCACGACCGCGGTCAAGTACGGCATCCCGGTCAAGCACGTGCTGCTCGACAACCACTCGCTCGGCAAGATCAGCAAGGAGCAGCTCGCCGCCGACTACCCGGTCTGGCACACCTCGCTGCACAACCCCGACTGGGCCGCCTACGCCGAACTGTGCGGCGCGACCGGCCTGCGGGTCACCCGTCGTCAGGACCTGGACGACGCGATGACCGAACTGTTCACCGCCACCGGCCCGGTCCTGCTCTGTGTCGAGCAGGACGCGGAACTTCTCTGAGGAGACACCGATGACCGAGTACGACGACCTCCGCGCCCTGTTCCTCAACTGCACGCTGAAGCGGTCGCCGGCCGGCAGCCACACCGAGGGACTCATCGACGTCAGCCGGAAGATCCTGGAGAAGCAGGGCGTCCAGGTGGACGTGATCCGCGCGATCGACCACGACATCGCCACCGGGGTCTGGCCGGACATGACCGAGCACGGCTGGGCGACCGACGGCTGGCCGGCGATCCAGGAGCAGGTGATGGCCGCCGACATCCTGGTGATCGCCGGACCGATCTGGCTCGGCGACAACAGCTCGGTCACCAAACAGGTGATCGAACGCCTGTACGGCAACTCGTCGATCCTGAACGAGCACGGGCAGTACGCGTACTACGGCCGCGTCGGCGGCTGCCTGATCACCGGCAACGAGGACGGCGTGAAGCACTGCGCGATGAACGTCCTGTATTCGCTGCAGCACCTCGGGTACACGATCCCGCCGCAGGCCGACGCCGGGTGGATCGGCGAGGCCGGCCCGGGACCGTCGTACCTGGACGAGGGTTCGGGTGGGCCCGACAACGACTTCACCAACCGGAACACGACCTTCATGACCTGGAACCTGCTGCACCTCGCGCGGATGCTGAACGACGCCGGCGGCGTACCGGCGCACGGCAACCAGCGCTCCGAGTGGGACGCCGGCTGCCGCTTCGACTTCGAGAACCCGGAGTACCGCTGACGTCCGGGGTGCTGCTGTACCGTCGGCTTGTGGGGGTGGTGCTGCCGACGGACGACGTCCTCGTCGCCGGGCTGCGGACCGGGGACGAGGAGACGTTCGCGTGCCTGCTGAACGGCTGGTCCGGCTCGATGTTGCGACTGGCCCGGTCGTTCGTGTCCACGTCGGCCAGTGCCGAGGAGGTCGTGCAGGACACCTGGCTGGCGGTGTTCGAGGGGATCGACCGCTTCGAGAGCCGGTCGTCACTGCGGACGTGGGTGTACCGGATCCTGGTGAACATCGCCCGCAAGCGGGCCACTCGCGAGCAGCGGACCGTCCCCTGGACGAGCCTTGTGCCGGACAGCGAGCCGACGGTCGACCCGCAGCGTTTCCGGGGCGCCGACGACCAGTACCCGGGCGGCTGGCGCACGTTCCCGGACCGCTGGCCGACCACCGAGAGCGAGGTCTTGGCCCACGAGGTCCGGTCCACCGTGGCCGCGGCGATCGAGGGCCTGCCGATCCGACAGCAGGTGGTGCTGACGTTACGGGACATCGACGGACACGACGCCGAGGACGTGTGTGCGTTGCTGGAGATCTCCATGGCCAACCAACGGGTCCTGCTGCACCGCGCCAGGGCAGCCGTTCGCGGCCGGCTGGACCACTACTTCACGGGAGCTGACGCATGACGTGCGCCGAGCTGGTCGAGCTTGTCACCGCCTATCTCGACGGTGCGTTGGCCACGGAGACCGAGCAGCGGTTCGTCGAGCATCTGGCGCTCTGCGACGGTTGCGAGAGCTACGTCGAGCAGATCCGGCGCACGGCGACCGAGGTCGGGCGGGTCGAGCCCGAGAACCTGCCCGAGGAGACCCGCGACCGGCTGCTCGACGCCTTCCGTTCCTTCCCGCGCGGTTGACCGCGTAACGTCCGGCCGCGTCGACGGCACTGAAGCGGTATGCCGGACGTGGAGTTCACCAACCTGTTCGCGGTCGTCCTGATCGCGCTGCTCGCACCGCTGCTGCTCGGCCTCGCACCGCGACTCCGGGTCCCGGCGGTCGTCCTCGAGATCGTCGCCGGGATCGTGCTCGGTCCGCACGGGCTCGGCCTGATCGACGTCGACCTGCCGCTGCAGATCGTCTCGCTGCTCGGGCTGGGCTTCCTGTTGTTCCTGGCCGGCCTCGAGATCGACGTACACCGGCTGCGCGGACAGGTGCTGCGGCTGGCGGTCCTGGGCTATCTGGTGACGTTGCTGCTGGGCGGGCTGGCCGGCTTCGGGTTCTCTGCGGTCGGCTGGGTGAACAGCGCGCTCCTGCTCGCTGTCACGTTGTCAGCGACGTCCTTGGGCCTGGTCGTGCCGGTCCTCAAGGACGCGGGCAAGGCCGAGGGCAGCGTCGGGCAGTTCACCATCGCGGCCGCATCCGTCGCCGACTTCGCCGCCGTACTGGTGCTGTCACTCGTCTTCTCGACCGAAGGAGGCAGTGCGGGCGAACGGCTCGTCATGGTCGCGCTCTTCGCTCTGCTCGTGGTCGTCACGGGTCTCGTGGTCGCCACCGCCGGACGGTCGCAGCGACTCGGCGGGGTCCTGCTGCGGCTGCAGGACACCACAGCGGAGATCAGGGTCCGGGCTGCTGTGGTGCTGCTGGTCACCTTCGTCGCCTTGGCGGAGCAGTTCGGGCTGGAGACGATCCTCGGGGCGTTCCTGGCCGGAGCGGTAGTCGGACTGGTCGACCGGGACGCCGCCTCGCATCCACGCTTCCGGATCAAGCTGGAGGCGTTGGGCTACGGGTTCCTGATCCCGGTGTTCTTCGTGACGAGTGGACTCCGGCTCGATCTGCGCGGCCTGCTCGAGGACCCGGCCGCGCTCGTCCGGGTGCCGTTGTTCCTGCTCGCGTTGCTCGTCGTCCGCGGCGCACCGGCGTACCTCGCAGTGCGGACACTCGGCCCCCGGGCGACGGCTGCGGCGGCGCTGCTGCAGGCGACGTCGCTGCCGTTCATCGTGACGGCGACGCAGATCGGCGTGGCGACCGGGCTGATGAGCCCGGTCACCGCCGCCGCTCTGGTCTGCGCCGGGCTGCTGTCCGTGCTGGTGTTCCCGGCGGTCGCGCTGGTGCTGCTCAGGCAGCCTGCCGCCGACCGATCCGGCCGAGCAGTACCGCAGCCACCATCGAGACGATGATCGACGTGTACGTCGCACCGAGCCAGCTGGGCACGGGCTGGTCGTTGAACAGGGCCTGCTGGATCTTGGTCCAGAACGGCGACCAGCCCGTGACGGTGCCGGGGTTCACCAGCTGGTACGCGACGAAGCCGATCAGCCACGCGACGGTCGGCTGCCAGCGGAACTTCGCCGTACCGGACACGTCCCACTTCATCTTGCTGACCACGAAGAAGTCGGCGATCGCGACCGCGAACAGCGGAACGAAGACCGAGCCGATCAGGTACAGGAACTGCGTGTAGTTGCCGAGGTCGATGAACAGCGCGATCCCGGTGGCGATGACGCCGATCGCGACCGAGATCCACCGCCGGTCGATGTGGCCGATCAGGTTGTGCGCGGCCATCGTGGTCGAGTAGACGTTCGCGTACGCCTCGTCGACCTCGTCCACCAGCAGCACGAGCAGGGCGATCGCGCCGGCCGGCAGCGTGACCAGTGCGGTGATGACGTCGTCGCTGTTCGTCCCCAGCGTCGCAACGGCGACCACGCCGAGCGCGTAGTACGCGATGGCGGCCAGGCCGTAGCCGAGCGAGGAACCGGCGAACGCCGCCTTGTTGGTCCGCGAGTGCCGCGTGTAGTCCGCGGCCAGCGGGGCGAACGACACGACACCGGCCGCGGCGAGGTCGACCGCCGGCCAGAAGCCGAACACGCTGTCCTGCGGCAGGGCGTGCGTCGGCTTGCTCAGCACCTGCACGAACAGGTACACCGACGCGATCAGCACCAGCCAGACCATGAACTTGCGCAGGATCTTCACGCTGCCCAGCGGACGCACCGCCATCGCGGTCGCGATCACCCCGGCGAGGACGACGAACAGCCAGCGCCAGCGCTCACTCGTCACCGCGACCGCGGCCTGCGAGATCACGATGATCTCCATCGTCGCCCAGCCGACGTTCTGCGCGATGTTCAGCACGGTCGGCGCCATCGAGCCGCGGCGGCCGAACAGACCACGCAGGCACGCCATCGCCGGCGCACCGGTCTGCGACCCGAACACGGCCGCACCGCCGAGCACCAGCGCACCGATGCCACAGCCGACGACGACCGCGAGCAGGCCCTGCCACAGCGAGCCGGTGTACGCCGCGACCAGCGCACCGGTCACCGGGCCGAACAGCGAGATGCCGAAGTTGCCCCAGAGCGTGAACTGGTCGAAGAAGCCGAGCGTGCGCGGCGCATCGGTGGTGAGAACGAGCGGAGCCTCGGTGGAGCTCGACGGACGAACAGCTGTATCGGTCATGAGTGACCCCACTCCCTACGCCGGCATTACCCGGTCAGGTTCAGGCGGTCGGCGACCCAGCTGTCGCCCTCTCAGCCCGCGCATCCTCGGTGCGAGCTCCCGCATAGGTTGGTGCTGTGAGTTTAACGCGTCAGCTACTTTCCGGCAGAGCGGCCGCTCGTTCTATGAGCGCCGCCACCTCGGGGCCGTTCGTGACGACCGGCATGTGGGCACCCGTCTCCAGCGTGCGTGCCTCACCGTGACTGAGCTCGGCGAGCTGCTCTAGCCACTCCTTCGTACACATCAGGTCGTGCTTGCCGCGGACCAGGACCACCGGCGCCCGGACGTGCGGCATCACCGCGGCCAGGTCGTGGATCCGCGACGCCTCCCCGGCGCGGGCGATCGACGGCAGCGTCGTGCGCGCGTACTGCGGGCTGATCCGGACCAGCTTCGGCACATCCGGGATGGCGGACCCGACGAGCCGGACGGCGCGGTCGACCCAGCTCGACATCCGGGCATCACCCGTCGGGGCCACGAGCACGAGGGCGTGCACCAGCTCGGGGTAGCGCACCGCCGTCTCGACGACGACCTGACAGCTCGCCGAGTGGCCGACCAGCACCGACCGCTCGCGGATCTTCTCGGCCAGCGCCACCGCGAGCGCCCGCGGATGCAGGTCCTCCCGAGCGCCTGCCGGTTCGCCGTACCCGGGCAGCGTCACCACGTGGTACGGCGTGACGAGATGCTCGGCGGTCCGCGCGTACGACTCCGGGCCGAGGCCCAGGCCGGGCACGAGGACGATCGGTGCGCTCACTCCCAGGGCGCCTTGGCCGGAGCGCCTTTGACGACGGGGTTCGCTACGTCGGGCTTCAGCTCGCGGTACCCGAGGAACAGGCCGAGGGCGAGAAGCAGCAGGCCGACCCCACCCCAGCCGTACGCCGTGGGCAGCCGGTGCAGCGCGTCGTTGCTGCTACCCAGCCCGGTGGAGAGCACCATGAGCAGCCAGACCAGGATCAGCACCACCGACACCGCGACCAGCAGCAGCCCCGCGAGCTCGGCCGGCTCGGGCCGACGATCGGCCTTGCGGCGGGCCAGCACGTCCCGGATCCACATCACCAGCGCGCCGGTGCCGACGACGAGAAGCAGCAGCTGGCCGATCGCGTCGAGCACGTCGGTCCGCAACGGGTGGTTGAGCGGTGAGCCGGGCGCCTGGGAGATCTCCCGCAGCGCGACCCGCTGGACGGACACGACGAGCAGACCGTAGATCGCGGCGATGAACGTCGCCAGGCCGACGACCCGAGCGGCGCGCGGATCCCGCGACGGCTCGTCCCGGCCGTACGTCGGGAGCTCATGCGGCTGCGGGCTCGCTTCGGCGCCGTAGGGTGCGCCGGGGCGGTAGGCCGGAGGCTGGTGGTACGCCGGGTTGCCCTGCGGTTGCGGCTGGGTCCCGTACGGCTGCGGCTGCGCGTACTGGAACTGCTCCGGCGGGGCAGGCGGCCCGGCGTACGTGCCGCCGCCGTACGGCGCGGGCGGAGCGTAGTGATGCTCCTCACCAGCTGCCTGCTGCTTCTCGGGCTCATCGCCCCGGCCGTACGTCGGGAAGTCCTGTGACGACATCGGTGCTCCCTCCGTCGCGCCCAGTCTCTCAGGTGGCCTTGATGGTCGGCCAGGCGTTCGGTAGGCAGCCGGCCAGACCCTTGGTCTGCTGCATCATCACCGGCGCGGGGGTCTTCGGGGTGGTGCAGGTGGAGTGCCCGTGGCCGAGCGCGTGACCGACCTCGTGGTTGACCAGGTAGCTGCGGTACATCTCGACGTTGCCGTTGTACGCCGGGATCGCGTAGATCCACCGCTTGGCGTTGAGCACCACCCGGTCCTCGACGCGGCAGGACACCTCACCGCCGGTGTCGAGCGGCAGACAGAGCTTGTCGGTCAAGGTCGGCGTCGCGAGGATGATCCGGAGGTCGGCGTCGACGCGGTCCGTCCGCTCGAAACTCACCGGATGCAGCGCCTGCCAGCCGCGCGGATCCGTCAAAGTCTTGTGGATCGCCGCCGCCACCGCGGCGCCGTTCACCGACACCCCTTGCTCGATCTCGACCCGGTACGTCAGCTTGTCGCGCACCCCGGTCGCCTTGTCGGACCCCGGCACCACCGCAAGCTTCCCGCTCGAGACCAACACGTTCGGCTTCGCGTTCTTCGGCTTGCGCGTCAGCGTCGGTGCCGGCCGCAACGGCGTGGTGAACTTCTGCGTCGGCGTGGCGATCGGAGTCGGCTTGGGCGTAGCAGCCACCGGCACCTCCTCGGCGACAGCGTCAACCCCCGCCACCGCCTCCGCCGCAAGACTGTTCCGATGCGCCACGTCCGGATGCGCCACCACCACAGTCCCCAGCACCGCCAACGCCGTCACCACAAGCCACTGCCCCTTGTACGACTTCCGCCGACTGTGCCGCCCACCCCGACGCCTGGACACGTCGGCCCGCTGGCCGCTCCGCCGGGTGGTCATGACAAGTGACCCTACCGATACCTGCCAAAGCACGAAAGCCCGGTTGTGTTAAGCCGCGGTCAGATGAGCCGGAAGAGGAGGAGCGGCTCCCACGGACGGCCTGCTCGCGGTTGGCCGCAGGCGCAGCACCCGGCGAGAACCGGAGGTGTGTGCAGGCGCCAGCTCGGGGTGGGTTGAAGGCGGTCTGTTCGCCGGCGACGGTCATGCCCCGGCCCGGAATCCGCTTGCAGTCACCCCGCGCGGCAGCGCGAACACGCGGGCGCCAGCCCGCAACGCACCGGCGGCAGCCGGGAGCACGCCGGCGGCAGCCGGCAACTGATGCACGGGCGCTAGCCCGGGGGTGGGAGGGAGCGCGCGTAGCAGGCGCGGCGAGGAGCGGAGCGACGAGTGGCGGCTGCGTAGCACGCGTGGCCTGCTCCACCTTCACCATTCATACCTCCCCGCTCACACTTCCCCGCTCACCCTCCGCCAGTTGTCAGGCTGTTCTTGTGCGGAGGAACTTGCCGAAGTGGGGGACGGTGAAGGCTACGGTGCCGCGTTCGGCGGAGAAGACTAGGCCTTTTTTGATCAGGCCGTCGCGGGCGGGGGAGAGGGACTGGGGTTTGCGGTTGAGGGTGCTGGCGACCTCGGCGGTGGGGACGGAGCCGTCGTCGACGCCGATGCCCAGTTCGGCCATGGCGCGCATGTACTCGCGTTCCGCGGGTGTGGCGCGTTCGTAGCGGGAGCCGAAGAAGCCGACGGTCAGCTCGGCGGATGCTTCGGGGGCGGCGACGGCGACGTCCTTGATGGTGATGGGTGAGGTCGGCGCGTGGTCCCAGGTCGAGTGCGCGAACGCCTGCACGAAGTACGGGTAGCCGTCGGTCTGCGCGTACAGCTCGTCGAGAGCCTCCTCGTCGTACTGCACGCCTTCGCTCTCGGCCGGCACCATCAGCGCCCGGTCGCACGCTTCACGCGCCAGCCGGTCCACGCGGATGTAGCGGAACAGCCGCTCGGAATACGACTTGCTGGCCGACAGTACGGCGGGCAGGTGCGGCAGCCCCGCGCCGACGACGACCAGCGGGGCGCTCTGCTGCGAGATCTCGTGACAGGCGGCGCACAGCGCGGACAGGTCGTCGGTGCTGATGTCCTGCATCTCGTCGATGAACAGCCCGACCCCGACGGTCAGGTCACCGGCCAGGTCCGCGGCGTCGGTGAACAGTTCGATCAGGTCCATCTCCAGGTCACCGGAGTCGGCTCGGCCTTTTGCCGCGGCGACGTCGACCGGCGGATGCCAGCGGATGCCTTTCCGGTCGTTCACCGCGGTGCGCAGCGCGAACGCCTTCAGTACGGCGCTGAACTGGTCGACCTTCTGGTCGTCGCGGTGCCGGTGGCCCAGCTCCCGCATCGCGGTGTGCAGCGCCTGCGCGATCGGTAGCCGGATGCTCTGGTCCGGCCGGGCCTCGATCTTGCCGGTACCCCACGCTCGCTTGATGGCCTGTGAGCGCAGTGTGTTGAGCAGGACCGTCTTGCCTACGCCCCGGAGTCCGCTGAGCACCAGGCTCCGTTCCGGTCTGCCTGCCGCGACCCGTTCGAGCACTACCTCGAACTGCCGCACCTCGGTGTCGCGTCCGGCCAGCTCAGGCGGCCGCTGACCGGCGCCGGGCGCATAGGGATTCCGGATCGGATCCATGCTTTCACTGTATGAGCGCGTCTAGCGTTTTCCGTAGATTGACCGATCGACGGCCAGAGCGTGTCGCGAGCGGTCTCTACGGCTTTCTAGTGAAATGACTAGAAACCGATAGACACCGTGAGCGACCCGAAGACCACTATGGTTCCGCCATGGTGGAGTGGGCTCCGCAGGCAGGGGCGTTGTACGAGCGGGTGCACCAGCAGTACGTCGGCGGCGCACGCAAGCTCGAGGCGCTGATCAACGAGCTGATCGGCGAAGAGGAAGGCATCAACTACCTGAGCGCGACGGCTCGCGCGAAGGACCCGGAGTCGTTCCTCGCGAAGGCGTCCAAGCCGCACCCGGACGATCCCGCCAGGCCGAAGTACGACGACCCGCTGAACCAGATCACCGACCTGGTCGCGGCCCGGGTGATCACGTTCCTGGTCGAGGCGGTGGACCGGGTGTGCGAGGTGATCGAGGAAGAGTTCGAGATCGTCGAGCACACCGACATGGGCGCGCACACCCGGGCGCAGGGCGTCTTCGGGTACGCCAGCAAGCACTACCTGGTCCGGTTGAACGAGCACCGCCGCGAGCTCCCGGAGTACGCCGTACTGAAGAACCTCGTGATGGAGATCCAGGTCCGTACGGCGGTCCAGCACGCGTGGGCCGAGTTCGAGCACGACATCCGGTACAAGCTGGACATCCCGCCGGACCGCAAGCCCGAGTTCGACCGGCGGTTCCTGCTGGCGGCGGCCCTGATGGAGCTGGCCGACAACGAGTTCACCGAGATCGACCGCCTGTACCGCGAGCTGGCGGCGACCGCGGAGGACAAGGCGCCGCTCGACCTCACCACGGCCACGCTGACGACGTACCTGACGCGTCGCTACCCGGACGCGCCACACGCGAAGACCACGCACTACGCCTGGATCTTGGGCATCCTGCACCGCCTCGACATCACCACGGAGGAGCAGCTCACCGAACTGCTCACCGGGATCGACAGTGAAGCAGTGCAGGCCGCCATGACGCACCGGGCGCCGGCAGGCACGGTACGCCGCCTCGACGACGACCTGCTCGCCGCCAAAGGCCCTGCCTACTTGGACCTGTTCCCGGACGAGGAGCGCCGCCAAAAGATCCTCCGCGGCCGGCTCAAGGCACTTGTCCGGGCCGAGATCATCCAGCCCTGACGAGGTCCTCTGCCGTACGGCGGGCCCAGCGGGTCGTGGTGATCAGACCGAGCACCAGTACCAGCGCACCGCAGCCCGCGATGATGTACCAGCACAGCTTTGCCGCGTCGACGAACCCGGACTCGAAAGAGCCGACCAGACGCGCCGTGAGGACAGTGCCCGCGACGGCAACACCGAGCGAGGCACCCACCTGGCGACTGGTCGACGCGATCGCTGCAGCGACGCCGGCCTGGGAACGCGGCATCCCGGAGACCGCCGCATTGGTAATAGGTGCGTTCAGCATCCCGAAGCCGAGCCCGAAGACCAGATAGCTGACCAGCAACCATGCAGTGGAAGTAGTAGTGCTCAACTGGGACAGCAGGAGACCCGACAAAGTCAGCATGGTGCCCGCGACGACCAGCGGTACCCGTGGGCCGCGGTGACCGACCAGCCACCCGGACACTGGCGCGAACACCACAGTCATCGCAGCCATCGGCAGGGTCAGCAGACCGGCATGTAGTGCGCTGAACCCGCGCACAGACTGCAGATAGAGCGAGTTGAGGAACAGGAACCCGGACAGCGCCGAGAACCCGCACACCGCGATCAGTGTGGCCCCGGAGAACGGCGCACTCCGGAAGAACCGCGGGTCCAGCAGCGGCTCCTCCCGGCGACGCTCGTAGTACACGAGGGACGCCAGCGAGACGACGCACACGACGAAGCATCCGACGATGAGCGGCGACCCCCACCCGGCCGACCGACCTTCGATGATTCCGTACGTCAGGCTGCCCAGCAGCAAGACGACGAGCACCTGCCCGACCGGATCGATCCGCCGCGGTACGGCGGCCCGTGACTCCGGTACGAACAGCGCCGTCATGACGAAGGCGGCGACGGCGACCGGCACGTTGATCCAGAAGATCAACCGCCACCCGGCCGCATCCACGAGCGAACCGCCGACGACCGGGCCGACCGCCATGCTCAGCCCGACGACTCCGCCCCAGACCCCGATCGCCTGGGCGCGCTCACGCGGGTTGGTGAACGTGTTGGTGATGATCGACATCGCCACCGGGTTCAGCATCGACCCGCCGACGGCCTGCAGCACCCGGAACGCGATCAGCAGGTCGATGCTCGTCGCGACTCCGCACAGCAACGACCCGATCCCGAAGAGCACCAGCCCGGCCTGGAAGGTCCGCCGCCGCCCGACGCGGTCCGCGGTCGACCCGGAGACCATCAGCAGACAGGCCAGCACCAGCGTGTAGGCGTCGATCGTCCACTGCAGCTTGGCGACCGAGGCGTCGAACTCGGACCGGATCGCCGGAAGCGCCAGGTTCACGATGGTCGAGTCCAGCCCGACGATGAACAGGCTCGAGCAACAGATCGCGAGCACCAGCAGCCGCCGACCGCGGGTCAGCTCCTCCACCCGGCTCCCTCCATCCGTTGAAGACTGTACTACCCAGCCTGGAAACGGTTCCCGACCAGCCACGAAAACGGTTTGACGGACTGTCGGCGGGGCCGCCTACGCTTGTTCCATTCGCCTGGTCAGGTGCCTTCTTCCAATCCTTCTATGCCTCTTTGTGAGACGTCATGTCCTTGCGCCTCATTCCCTTCGCCGATCCGGGTGTGCCGGACACCCGATCCGGCCTCCGACTCATCATCTGGCTGGAGCACCAGCAACTGCGGGGGCAAGTCCTCGCAGTGTTCTGGGGACTGGTCTACTTCGGCGGTATCGCCGCCGCTCCGGTCGCCGTCGGTCTCGCCGTGCAGGCGGCGATCGACCTGTCCTGGCCCAAGCTGATCCTGGCCGGCGCGCTGCTGCTGGCCTTCGGCGCGGCCAAGGCCGGCGCCGACTCGTTCTTCCACAAGGCCGTGGTGACGAACTGGATCAGCACCGCGTCGCGCCTGCAGCAGCTGCTGTTCCGCAAGGCCGCGGAGCTGGGCTCGTTGCTGACCCGCCGGATCGCGGCCGGCGAGGTGGTCGCCGTGAGCAGCGGCGACGTCGAGAAGATCGGCTGGTTCGTCGAGGTCCTGGGCCGCTTCGTCGCCGCGCTGCTGACCTGCTTCGCGGTCGTCATCGGCCTGCTGCTGTACGAACCGCAGCTCGGCCTCGTCGTCGCGATCGCCGTACCGGTGCTCGCGTTCTCGATCGTGCCGCTGATGGGTCCGGCGGAGCGCCGCGCGGACGAGCAGCGGGCCAAGGGCGGCCGGGCCACCGAGCTCGCCGCCGACACCGTCGCCGGCCTGCGCGTGCTGCGCGGCATCGGCGGTGAGCAGCTGTTCCTGCAGCGCTACCGCGAGGCCTCACAGCAGTACCGGAGCAGCGCGGTGCGCAGTGCCCGGATGTGGTCGCTGATCGCGGCTCTGCAGGTGCTGCTGTTCGGTCTGTTCCTGGTGGTCGTCGTCTGGATGGGCGTCCGGCTGGTGACCCAGGGCCGGATCTCGGTCGGCGAGCTGGTCACGACGTACGGGTTCATCACGTTCATGCTGGTTCCGCTGCACACGTTCGAGGAGACGGCGAGCGCGTTCATCTTCTCGAAGGTGTCGGCGCGCCGGGCCGCGCGCGTGCTGTCGCTGCAGCGGACCGACGAGACCAAGGGGACGTCCGCGGCCCAGCTGCCGGAGGGCGACCTGCTCGACCCGGTCACCGGGCTGAACGTCCCGGCCGGAAGCTTCACCGCGGTCGTCTGCGGCAACCCGGACGCCGGTGGTCTGCTGGCCGACCGGCTGGGTGGCCACAGCCCGTCCGCCACCGACGAGGCCTCCGTCCTGCTCGACGGTGTCGCACTGGACGACATCCCGCTCGAGTCCGCGCGCACCGTCGTCCTGGTGCAGGACAAGGACCCGGTGCTGTTGTCGGGGACGGTCCGGGAGCTGTTCGACGTGCCGGCGAGTGGTGCGGTCTCACCCGAGACGGCCCTGGACGCAGCGCAGTGCGAGGACATCCTCGACGTGCTGCGGCAGACGCTGCCTGCTGGTGAGTCCGACGCCATGAAGGCGGTGCTGACCGAGCGCGGCAGGTCCCTGTCCGGCGGTCAGCGGCAGCGGGTGGCGCTGGCGCGTTCGCTGTACGTCGACCCGCAGGTGCTGGTGCTCGACGAGCCGACCAGTGCGGTCGACGCGCACACCGAGGCGCGGATCGCGGACGGTCTGCAGCTGCTGCGTGCCGGCCGGACCACGGTGGTGTTCACGTCCAGTCCTCTGATGCTGGACCGGGCGGAGCGGGTCGTGTTCGTGCCGGAGGGCCGCGTCGACGCGGTCGGCACGCACCACGAACTGCTGCACACCAACGCGCGGTACAGGGCCGTTGTGACCCGTGAAGAAGAGCCAACATTCGAGGAGTCAGCGTGAAGCGCCCGGAGTACGACCCGGCAGCCCCCCAGGAAGTGGTGCGGCTGCCGGTAGCGAGTGGCGCGACCGTCCGTGCCTACATCAAGACACTGTTCCGCCGACACCGGCGTCAGTTCCTCTGGCTGACCCTGGTGAACGCGGTGGCAGCGCTGAGCGGCATGGTCGGTCCGTGGCTGCTCGGCAACGTCGTGCAGAAGCTGTCCGAGGGCCACACCGACGTCAACCTGCCGTATGTCGTGATCGGCTTCGTCCTCGCGCTGGCGGTGCAGACCGTGTTCGTGCGGCTGACCCGGTTGCGCGGTGCGGTGCTCGGTGAGGAGATGCTCGCGGATCTGCGCGAGGACTTCCTGATCCGTGCGGTCGGGCTGCCGCCGGGCGTGCTCGAGCGCGCCGGCACCGGTGACCTGCTGTCCCGGATCACCACCGACATCGACCGGCTGTCGCACGCGATGCGCGACGCCGTACCGCAGCTGACGATCGCGATCATCTGGGCGTCGCTGCTGATCGGCGCGCTGATCGTGACGGCGCCCGCGCTGGCCGTGGCGGTGGTGATCGCGGCGCCGATCCTGATCATCGGCGGCCGTTGGTACTTCAAGCGCGCCCCGAAGGCGTACCGGTCGGAGGCGGCCGGGTACGCCGCGGTCGCCTCGGCGCTGGCCGAGACGGTCGACGCGGGCCGCACCGTCGAGTCGCACCGGCTCGGTGGCCGCCGGATCGAGCTGGGTGACACCCGGATCGGCCAGTGGGTCGCCTGGGAGCGGTACACGCTGTACCTGCGGATGATCCTGTTCCCGGTGATCAACATGACCCACACGGTCGCGCTGGCGGCCGTGCTGGTCATCGGCGGCGGTTTCGCGATCCAGGGCTGGCTGACCGTCGGTGCACTGACCACAGGCGCGCTGTACATCCAGATGCTCGTCGAGCCGGTCAACATGATGATCCGCTGGTACGACGAGCTCCAGGTCGCGCAGGTGTCGCTGGCGCGGCTGGTCGGCGTCCGTGAGGTCGAGACCGCCGCGGCGGCGAGCGAGGCCGAGCCGGACGGGCGGACCGTGCTGGCCGACGACGTCCGCTTCGGGTACCTGGAGGGCCGCGACGTCCTGCACGGTGTCACATTGACGGTCGAGCCGGGTGCCCGGGTGGCGCTCGTCGGGCCGTCCGGTGCGGGCAAGTCGACGCTGGGCCGGTTGCTCGCCGGCATCTACTCGCCGCGCGTCGGTGACATCACCTTGGGCGGTGCGGCGCTCGGCCGGATGTCTGCCGAGCAGGTCCGTAGTCATGTTGCCCTGGTCAACCAGGAGCACCACGTGTTCGTGGGCAGCGTGCGCGACAACCTGCGGCTCGCCCGGCAGGACGCGTCCGACGCGGACCTGTGGGCGGCGCTGCGGTCGGTGGACGCGGACGGCTGGGTCGCCGGGTTCGACGACGGGCTGGACACCGAAGTGGGCTCCGGTGGGGTCTCGCTGACGCCGGCCCAGGCGCAGCAGGTCGCACTGGCCCGGCTGGTCCTCGCCGACCCCCACACCCTGGTCCTGGACGAGGCGACCTCGTTGATGGACCCGCGGGCGGCCCGGCACCTGGAGCGGTCGCTGGCGACCGTGCTGGAGGGCCGGACCGTGGTGGCGATCGCACACCGGTTGCACACCGCGCACGACGCCGACGTGATCGCCGTCGTCGAGGACGGCAAGATCGTCGAGCTCGGCGGCCATGACGAACTGGTGGACGCGCAGGGGGCGTACGCAGCGCTCTGGCACTCCTGGCACGGCGACCGATGACCAGCGGGGGTGTCCGGCGGAGAACCCGTCGGACACCCCTTGTCGTGTGAGGATGAAGGCGTGTTGCTGACGACGCTCTTCTCGCTGCCCACGTCCATGGCTCTCGACATCGACGACGAGGGCCGGATGCTGGTGCTGTACGACGGCACCGGCACCCGCCAGGTCAACGAGGTCGCTCCCGACGGCACCTGGCGTGCGCTGACCGATCTTGACGACACGTGCCGCGGCGCCCGGTTCGTGCCCGGCAGCAGCCGCGTCGTCGTCGAACACGACACAGGCGGCGACGAGCGCGGTCAGCTGTCCCTGCTCGACCTCGACGAACCCGGTCTGCCCGCACTGACCCCGCTGGTGCACGACAGCGAGTACATCCACCACCTGGTCGCGGCCCGGCCCGACCGCGTGCTCTACACCACGAACCGTCGCAACGGCGTGGACTTCGACCTGGTCGCGCGCGACCTCACCAGCGGCCGCGAGACCGTCCTGTACGACGGCGGCGGCTGGGTGATGGGCGTCGACCCGTCGCCGGACGACAAGTGGGTCGTGCTGTCGAAGGCGAGCAGCCCGGCGAACTCGATGCAGCTGCTCCTGGTCGACACCTCGAGCCGATCAGTCGTCGAGCTCACCGCGGAGGACGCGCACAACGACCAGGGCCCGGTCGCATGGATGCCGGACTCCTCCGCGTTCTTGGTGTCGAGCAACGCCGATCGCGACCGGATGGCGATCCGCCGGTACGACGTGAGCGACGCGGCGTGGAGCGATCTGCTGGTGGACGACGCCCGTGACCTCGCCGGGTGGCCCTCACCGAACGGCGAGCACCTGCTGGTCGGCGTACTGGAGGATGGCGAAGTCGGGCTCAAGCTGCACCGGCTGGACGACGGCGCGGCGCTCGCGGCGCTCGACCTGCCGGCGGGCGGCTGTGCGGCCCTGACGATGGCCACGCCGGACCCGATCTGGTCGCCGGACGGCTCGTTCGCGGCGATCACCTACAACTCCCCGGTGATTCCGCCGACCGTGTACCGGTTCGTCCCGGGCGGTGAGCTGACCGCGCTCCGTCCGGTGGAGGTCCCGGTCGAGCTGCCGCATCCGGAGAGCCTGCGGGTTCCGTCCTTCGACGGCGAGCAGGTGCCGGTGTTCGTGTTCCGGCCGACCGGCGAGAACCTCGGGTCCACGGTGGTCCATGTGCACGGCGGCCCGGAAGGTGCCGCGATGCGGATCTGGAGCCCGATCATCTCGGCGCTGGCCGGCGAAGGACACACCGTCGTCGTACCGAACGTGCGCGGATCGGCCGGTTACGGCAAGCGCTGGTACTCGCTGGACGACCGTCAGTTGCGGCTGGACTCGGTGAAGGACCTGGCCGCGATCAACGCCTGGCTGCCGACGATCGACGCCGACCCGAAGCGTGCGGCGCTCTGGGGCGGTTCGTACGGCGGCTACATGGTGTTGGCCGGCGTCGCATTCCAGCCGGAGCTGTGGGCGGCCGGCGTGGACATTGTCGGGATCGCTTCGCTGGTGACGTTCCTGGAGAACACGTCGGACTACCGGCGGTCGATGCGGGAGCGCGAGTACGGCTACTTGGCGACAGACCGCGAGTTCCTCCAGGAGGCGAGTCCGCTCAGCCGCGTCGACGACATCCGGGCGCCGCTGTTCGTGATCCACGGCGCGAACGATCCCCGCGTCCCGTTGTCGGAGGCTGAGCAGATCACCGACGCCCTGACGAAGCGCGGCGTCCCTTGCCAGCTCCTGGTGTACCCGGACGAGGGACACGGCCTGGCCAAGCTCACGAACCGCCTGGACGCGTACCCGCAGGCCTTCAGCTTCCTGCGGGACCACCTGGGGTGAGAACACCGGCGGTCGCGTCCAGCCGCACCGGAAGCCCCAGCGGTACGGCGAGGTTCAGCGCCTCGTGCCCGATCGCCGCGCCCGCCACCATCGGTACGCCGAGCGGTTCGAGCCGCTCGGCGATTACCTCAACGGAGTCCTGCGCGCCGGTGAAGTCGCCCACGACCACACCGGTCACCTCGTCGAACCACCCGGCGCGCAGCAGCTGCGTGAGCAGCCGGTCGACCCGGTAGCCGGCTTCGTCGACATCCTCCAGTACGACGACACCAGCCGGCGGCGCGTACGTCGGCGTACCGACACTGGACGCCAGCATCGCCAGATTGCCACCGCGCAGCACGCCTTCAGCGACGCCACCAACCACGGTGCGCGCTCCGACCGGGGCGAGCAGGTCGGTGACGGTCTCCGGCTCGAACAGCAACGCCCGCAGCCGCTCGAGTCCCCCAGCCGTGTCCAGTTGCTCGACAGCAGCAGCCATCGGACCGTGGAGAGTCACGAGACCACGTGCGTTCAGCGGCTCGTGCAGCGCAGTGATGTCGCTGAACCCGACAAACCACTTCGGTACGGCGGCCAGCTCATCGAGGTCGACGTACTCGATCATCCGCTGCACGCCGTACCCACCACGCGCACAGAACACCGCGGCGTACCGCGGGTCCATCCAGGCGTTGCGCAGGTCGAGCGCCCGGGCCTTGTCGTCGGCTGCCAGGTACGCAAACCGCTCGTGCCCGGCCAGTACCGACGGCATCACGTCCACCTCAACCCCCCAGGACCTGAGGTGGACCAAGCCGGCATCGAGCCGGGCCGCGTCCACTCGGCCCGACGGAGCCACCACAGCAACCTGGTCCCCGCTCCGCAGTCGCTGCGGCACCACCACGTCAGTCACGCCGCGACGCTACCAACTGACCTGCAGGGTCGCGCTCTTGGAGACCCCGTTGACCGTGACACCCAGCTGGGCCGTGCCGGGGCGCAGCGCAGTGAGTTGGCCGGTCGACGGGTCATACGAAGCGACTGCCCAGAACGGAGCGGTCTTGGCCGGGCCGACGTGCAGTGTCGACGAGCCCCACCAGTCTGCCGACACAGGGAAGGACACCGGCACTCGACGACCTTCCTGAACGACCGTGGCGGAAGCGGGCGCCGACTGACCGCGCTTGAGGCTCTCAGGAACAGTCAGCTCGAGCGAGTCGACATGGGCTCGCAGCTCGACCTGGAACCACGGTTGGGCCGACGGGTTGGCTGCGATGCCGACCAGCGCCCAGCCCGTGAAGCCACCCGCGTCCGGTGCCGCAGCCGGGCTCTTGCCGGAGTTGCCGGTCAGCGGAAGCAGGACGCCGTCCGTCCGGGTCGCGGCGAACGTGCCCGCGTGCGCCGCCATGTACGCCGCACCCTTGCCGGTCGAGGCCCGGAAGTCGGCCAGCCACTTCACGATCATTGCCGCTTCTTTGCGGTCACCGAGCTGCGAGTTCTGCGTCGGCGACGGGTCGTCGATCGGGTGGTGCGCCATCACCACCACGTTCTTGATCGACCGGTCGGAAGCGGCGGCGTCGAGCTGCTTGCGCAGGTCGAGGATCTGGTCGAACCCGCCGGCCCGCAGCGATCCGAGCGACGAGTCCCGCAGCACGAACCGGGTGCCCTTGTGGTCGAACGTGCTGGTCGCGTTGCCGAAGACCTTCTTCCACTCGGACAGGTCGCCCGGGCCGTAGGTCTCGTGGTTGCCGGGCACGTAGTGCAGCGGCACCTTGCCGGCCACTTCCTCGTCGATGATCTGCTTGGCCAGCGCGATGTCCGGGCCGAACGCACGGTCGACGAAGTCGCCGTTGATCACCAGGAAGTCGGGCTGCTGCGCGAGCGCCTCGCGGATCGTCCGGCGGGCCTGCTTCACGTAGTCCGAGTTCGGGTCGTCGGAGGTGAACTCCGCGTCCGACATCACCGCGAACCGCCAGCGGCCGGCCGTCGTCACGGTCCCGTCGGTCACGACCATCGGGTCGATCACCTTCGCCGGCGGGTCCATCGTGACCGGCGGCGCGCTGCGGAGGGTCAGGTCGTCGACGACGATCCGGCCCGAGTACTGCCGGGTCGGCGACGTCTCGACGACGTAGATCCGCCAGAACCGCAGCGGCATCGTCAGCCCGGGCGGGATGTCGGCCTCGACGTACTTCCAGCCGGTCCAGTCGACCGTGGCGGCCAGGTTGAGTGTCTGCGCCGTACCACCTGCCGCGTCGTAGGCGTTGGCCCGCAACCACGCGCCCTTGCCGTCGCCGTACACCCAGGCGCCGAGCTTCTGCGGCTGGCCCGGCAGCGTCTGCTGCGGGTTCTGCGAGAGGTACGCCGCGCGCGTGGCGGTGCTGCCCGTCAGCGAGTAGTCGAGCGCGACCGCTTGCCCGCCGTCGTGTCCTTCCGCGGCGGACAGCGATGCGGTCGCCTTGCCGGCCGGCACGGCGCTGGCCGCCCACTTGGTGACGTCGTCGAGTTCGTCGACCACGGTGGCGGTCAGACCGGCCGTGATGCTGAGCTGGGTGCTGAGCGAGCCGACGGTCGCGGTCACCACGGCCGAGACGGCCTCGTCTCCGAGCGCGTTGACCTCGAAGCCACTGCCCTTCGCAACAATCTTCACGAGCGCCGGGTCGTAGCTGAGCTTGACGTCGCGCGGCTCGACCCAGGTGGAGAACCCGTCGGCGTCGTACCCGTCGACCTCGAAGAAGCCCTTGGCGGCGGAGTCGGCGAGCGAGACCTGCCGGGTCGAGGGCGCCAGGCGGGTCGGCGTACCGAGCACTGTCATCGGGAACCTTCCGTTGGCCGCGCCGCGGGCGGCGGTGACGATCACGTCACCGGCGCGGCGGCCTGTGACCACGCCGTGCTGGTCCACGCGGACGTTGCTCCCGGCGTACCAGAACGGCGTACCGGTCGCGGGCGCGTAGGTCTCGTCGTGGCCGGTGGCGCTCAGGACACGGCTCAGCCCGGTGAGCACGCGGGAGCTGCGGGAGATGTCAGTGTCGGGGCCTGCCGCCGCCGTACCGACGGCCTCGACGCGGAAGCCCTTGAGGCGGCCGGAGCCCTTGACCGGAACCAGGCCGAGGCCGTTCGGGACGAGCCGCTCGCCGCCGTCCGACGGGTCGTTGACGACCTCCGGCGCGGCCGCACCCGGCGTCCGGGCCAGCATCGTCGAAGAGCCGCCGCCGTCCAGGTTGAGCGCGTCGTCGGCGCCGAGGCTGATCATCAGCTGACCCATCTCCTTCAGCGACAGGCCTCGCGAACCGGTGGCCCGGCCGTCGACGGTGAGCAGGATCATCCGGCTGCCGTCGGCGTCGAACCCGATCGCGGTCCGCGGCGCGAGGTCGGCGTCCGGCACGGTGTCCGGGACCTGGCCGTCCTTCGCGAGCTGGTAGTTGCCGCTGACGGCGGCCGCGACCTCACCGGCGTCCGGGCGCAGGCCGTACGCGACGGTGACCTTGTCCCCGACCGCGAAGGCGGTGAGTGCGTCGGCGCCGGCCTCGCGACCGATCAGCGCCTGCTCGCCGGCTGCCAACCCAGTGGTGGCCGGAGTGGTGGCGGTGGAGACGACCACACCGTCGCGAAGGATCACCTCGCGGACGGTGGACAGGCCGTCCACGGTCCTGGTCCGGGCCGCGTCGCCCCACTCCGGGGTGTAGAGGCCGATACCGCCGGCGGTGACGGTCGGCGAATTGAGGTTGGTCAGCTCAAGTGTGGTGGCGCCGTCGGTCGCTGTGCCCTGCAGGAACAGCTGGGCGATCTTGCCGAGGCCGTCCTTGCCGATCACCGCGGTGTCGTTGTGGCCGCCGGCGGGAGCGTTCAGCAGCTTGCCGGACTCGACCCCGACGCCCAGCGGCGCTGTCGTGTCGTTGATGTCGAAGAAGTCGCCGTTGACACCCGCGATCGCGCCTTTACTCGCCAGCTGCTGACTGAGCGGCTGCCCACCCGACACCTTGCCGGTGTTGACCAGGTCGACGGTCACGCCGTGCTGGTCCAGGTCGGTGTCGAGGATGTCGCCGCGCTGCCAGCCCTTCGGGTCGAGCCGCTCGAACGACGTGTAGTTCACGCCGGGCGCGACCGGGCTGTCGACGCGTGACGTCAGGACGCCGTTCTCGGCGATCGCGGCGTCCGGGATGCCCGCGGCCGCGGTCTTGCCGAGCGCCGGGCTGACGAGCACCCCGGCGAGCAGGCCACCTACGCCGATCGCTGTGGTCAAGGGACGGATGAGCGACACAGGAGCCTCCCCACGGTGGACGGACGCGGTCATCCGACGCCGCGCACCCGACCGCCTCGTGAGCCGCAGGTGTACGCCGGTCAACCGACCGGTGACAAAGTAACGCCTACGGTCACCGTGTGGAAGGTTTTCTTCTCAATGTGTCAACCGGTGGCCACCGGGCGACCCGAGACCTGCCAGGCGTGCATGCCGCCGTCGAGGTTGATCGCCTCGCGGCCGAGCTGGTTCAGGAACTGGGTGGCCATGCCGGACCGGCCGCCGACCGCGCACACGCAGAGCACCTTCTGGTCCAGCGGCACCTCGCCGACGCGCTGCTGCAGCTCGCCGAGCGGGATGTGCGTGGCGCCCTCGATGTGGCCGCGGTCCCACTCGTCCGGCTCCCGTACGTCGAGTACGAACGCCTCCGCGAGCAGGTCGTCGTCGAGCTCAGCCACCACGACCGAAGGAATCTCCTGGTTCCGGAACATGCGCCCCAGCATGTCAGACCGGCGGAGCCCGGCCGGTGGCCGGATCCGGAAGGCGGTTGCCTGCAGTCCGGATAAAACGTTGACACCGGGCAGCGGATTTCGGACCGTGGCTCGAAGGGAGGCTGCGGTGGCACTGATTCAGGGCATCCCGGGGGAGTTCGAGCCGCAACCCTGGGGAGAGGCGATCCTGCGGAGTCGTGAGCTGCTGCTGCTCCGGATCGCCTGCCGCCCGCCCGACCACGAGGTGCGCCTCCCGGGCCTGGCCACCACCCCGCGGCACGTCGTCGAGGACCACAGCGGCAAGGCGCTGACCTGGCGACGCGACGGCGACGACCTGGTCGTCCGCCTGCCGGAGGCCGGTGAGCCGCCGGTCGTCCGCGTCGCGTTGCAGGGCAAGCTGCGGATCGTCCCGCCGGACACCGTCACCGCGAACTCGGACGGCGTCTGGGACCTGACCCCGACCGGTTCGCCGGCCCATCTCGTCGCCCGCCGCGCCACCGATGTCGCCGTCCGGTTCATCGGCCTGGCCGAACCGGACAGCCGGCATCAGATCCGGCTCGCCGGCCGACGGTACGGCGTGACCGGTCACCAGCTGACCAGGACCACGATCGGCCCGTTCCCGATGCCGGAGCGACGCGTCGTCGCGCTGCCGGTGCCGGCCGGCGTACGGCGGGTGCTCGTGGCGCCGGTCGGCACGGTGCTGGCCTCGATCCACCCGGGCCGTGACGAGCTCACCGTCGTGGTGACGAACTTCGGCCGGACGCCGGCGTGCGGTGAGGTCGAGCTGCCGCTGCCGGCGGGCTGGTCGGCGACCGACCAGACGTGGACGTTCGACGGGCTCGATCCGGGCCGGTCGGTCAGTTGGCTGACGCGGGTCGCGGGTCCCGCGGGTGCACACGAACTCCTGGTTCGCCTGGACGCGGGCCGCCGTTCGGCGTCGTCGCCGTACGTCGTCGCCCTAGGTTGACCCGCGCTGCGCCCGATCCTCTCTCAGCCCATCCGAGTACGCCGGGCGCGGGCGGTGCTAGCTGACCTCGACCGCGTCGGCCTTCTCCTTGGCGGGCAGGCACTTGCCGAGGTTCACGAAGAAGAAGATCAGGCCGAGGGTGATGGTGATGTGGCCCAGGCCGGAGATGCCGTCGAGGGCGGCGCCGGCCTGGTGGCCGAGCACGGTCATCGTGCCGCGGACGATCATCAGCCCGACGGTGAGCGCGAGGCCGGCGTTGTAGACCCAGAAGAACGCGGCGAACAGCTTGCCCGCGGTCAGGGTGAACAGCTTCTCCAGCGCGAGCACGACCAGGAAGAACAGCATGCCCAACGCCAGGATGTGCGTGTGGACGACGCTGAGCTGGGTGTCGCCGGTGAAGTCGTTCAGCTTGGTGAGCTCGCGGTAGTACAGCCCGCTGATCAGCCCCAGAATCATGTAGACGTGCGCTGCCACGTAGATCTTCCGCATGGCCGGGAACCTACTTGAGCAGCTTCGACAGCCTTCGGTCGGCCAGCGGTTTGCCACCGGTCTGGCAGGTCGCGCAGTACTGCAGGGAGGAGTCGGCGAAGCTGACCTCGCGGACGATGTCGCCGCAGACCGGGCACTTCTCGCCCTTGCGGCCGTGCACGCGCAGCCCGGACTTCTTCTCGCCCTTCAGGTCCTGGACGGCGAGGCCCGCGGAACGGTCGACGGCGTCCTGGAGGGTCTCGCGCATCGCGTCGTACAACGTCTTGAGCTCGTCGTCGGACAGGTTCGAGGCGGGTTTGAAGGGCGACATCTTGGCGACGTGCAGGATCTCGTCGGAGTAGGCGTTGCCGATCCCGGCGATCACCGACTGGTTCCGCAGGACGCCCTTCAGCTGGACCCGGCCAGCCTTCTTCAGGATGCCGCCGAAGTCGTCGAGCGAGAGCGTGAACGGGTCCGGCCCGAGGCGCGCGATACCGGGCACATCGTTGACGTCGCGGACGACATACACCGCGAGCTTCTTCTGGGTGCCTGCCTCGGTCAGGTCGAACCCCGAGCCGTCGTCCAGGACCGTCCGGAGCGCGATCGGCCCCTTGCCGGGGCGCACGAGCCCGGTGTTCTGCTCCTCTTTCCAGCGCAGCCACCCGGCCCGCGCCAGGTGGATGACCAGGTGCACGCCCTGCGCGGAGATGTCCAGGAACTTCCCGTGCCGCTGCACGTCGTCGATCAGCAGCCCCACCATCGCCGAGATCGGCGGGTCGTAGGTCTTCAGCGCGCTGATCGCCGTGATGTCGGCCCGCACGAAGGCATGCCCGACCGCTCGCTCCCGCAGGAACACGGCCAGCGACTCGACCTCCGGCAACTCAGGCATTCTCCTAGTGTGCCTGACGCCAGGGACAGTTCCGGCGGATCACCCATGGAGGACGGTTGTGGGAGCCGGTAGTTTCGGTGGCAACCGAGTTGGGAGGCCCTGATGGGGTTCGTCAAGACAATGCTCAAGGGTGCTGTGGTGGCCAAGCTGATGCAGGTGGCCCAGCGGGAGCTCAGCAAGCCCGAGAATCAGCAGAAGATCAAGCAGGCGGTTCAGAAGGTTCAGCAGCGCCGCGCTCAGTGAGATGGCTTGTGGGTAGAGCTAGCTCCACCCTCGAGGAGGATTCAGCGTGACTGCGTAGCCAGGGTTTCCCCTGATGTGCTGGGTGCATGAGCCAGGTACTCGATCGGACGCGCATTCAGGACATCGACGCGCTGCGTGGTTTCGCCCTCCTGGGCATCTTGGTCGTGAACATCACCTTCGTCGCCTCCGGGTTCCCGATCCATCTGGCGAAGGACCCGGCGTACGACTCGTGGCTCGACCACTCCGTCCACTGGCTGTCGTCGGCGTTCGTGGACATGAAGTTCTACCTGCTCTTCTCGTTCCTGTTCGGGTACAGCTTCCAGTTGCAGATGGAGGCGGCGCAGCGAGCGGGGGCCGCGTTCAAGCCGCGGATGCTGCGCCGGCTCGGCGGTCTGTTCGTACTCGGCGTCCTGCACGGCGTCTTCCTGATCACCGGCGACATCCTGAGCGTCTACGCGATCATCGGCCTGATCCTGCTCGGCATGCGCCGGGTGAAGGACCGTACGGCGCTCCTGGTCGCGGCAGGCATCTACGCGTATCTGTTCCTCACCCTGGCGATCGCCGCGCTCTTCGTGGACAGCACCCAGTTCATCGACCCCACCACAGCAGTAGCGGCCGCACAGGAGACCACTGCGAACCTGACGGGCTCGTTCAGTGACGTCATCGGCGAGCACGTGCGCGCGCTCCCGACGTACGGCCTGTCGCTGCTGACCGTCCAAGGCCCGACCACACTGGCCGCGTTCCTGATCGGCATGGTGGTCGGCCGGCGCCGGATGCTGCAGAACCTCTCCGGCAACGAGGCTGTGCTCCGGCTGATGCAGCTGGTCGGCTTCACCATCGGCATCTCGGGCGGTGTGTACTACGCCTCCGTCGGCGGTAACGGCGACACCGGCGCCGTACTGATCAGCGTGCTCACCGCACCGTTCCTGACAGCCGCGTATGTCGCGACCCTGCTCCGGTTCATGCACTCCGACCGCGGGGAGGACGTCCGTGAACTCCTGGCTCCGGCCGGGCGCATGGCGCTGTCGAACTACCTGGGCCAGTCCGTGGCCACCATGCTGATCTTCACCGGCGTCGGCTTCGGTCTGGCGGGTCAGGTGTCTCCTCTGGAGACAGTCGGCTTCGCGGTCGGCATCTTCGTCCTGCAGGTGCTGCTGAGCCATGTCTGGCTCAGCAGCTTCCGCTATGGCCCGGTCGAAGGGGCGCTGCGGGCGGTCACCAACGGGACCGCCCCCAGGTGGCGCGTTCAGGCCGCGTGACGGCCGTGGTGCAGGCGGGCGGTGCGGATGGTGTGCACGGTCCCGCTGGTCGAAGCAGGCTTGTGGTTGAAGGGCTTGACCGTCGCGCCGAGCGCGAGCAGGTCGAGCTTGGTCCGGGCCAGGTCACGGTCGTCAGCGACCCAGGTGCCCTGCGGTCCGGCGGCCGGACCGGTCGAGTGGCGCCTGTTGCTGAACTCCAGAGCCGCGATCACGGCCAGCACGAGTACTACGAGAACGATGTATCCGGTCATGGCAGTAATGATTCTACCATTTAGATCCTGCCACTAGTGGCACTATTGACATAGTCCAACAAATTACTGCCATACTGGCTGGATGCTGCAGAAGATCGCCGTCGTCCTGATGGAGGACGTCGCCCTGTTCGAGTTCGGGGTGCTCGCCGAGGTCTTCGGCATCGATCGCACCGACGACGGAGTGCCGCCGTTCGACTTCAAGGTGTGCTCGACCACGCCGGGCGTCCCGATGGAGACCAGCTCCCACTCCCAGGTCGTCGCGCCGTACGGGCTGGAGGAGCTCGAGGACGCCGACCTGATCGGCATCCCGGCCACCACCTGGCGGCACGCGTACGACGAGCGGATCCTGGACGCGCTGCGGCGGGCCGACGCGCGCGGCGCGATCCTGCTGACGGTCTGCTCGGGCGCGTTCGTGCTCGGCGCGGCCGGACTGCTCGAGGACCGGGCCTGCACCACGCACTGGCGCTACATCGACAAGTTCCACGACCAGTTCCCAGCCGCGAAGCTCGACCCGGACGTGTTGTTCGTCGATGACGGCAACATCATCACCAGCGCCGGCACCGCGGCCGGCATCGACGCCGCCCTGCACCTCGTACGCCGCGAGCTCGGCAGCGCGGTCGCCACCCGGATCGCCCGCCGGATGGTGGTCCCGCCGCAGCGCGACGGCGGCCAGCGGCAGTACGTCGACGTACCGGTGCCGGAGTCGTCCGGGGAAAGCCTGCAGCCGGTCCTGGACTGGATGGTCGACAACCTGACTGTCGACCACACCGTGCCCGCACTGGCCCGGCGCGCGCAGATGTCCGAGCGCACGTTCGCGCGCCGCTTCGTCGCCGAGACCGGTACGACGCCACTCAAGTGGGTCACCACCCAGCGCGTGCTGCGCGCCCGGACGCTGCTCGAACAGACCCGGATGGGCATCGAGCAGATCGCCGCGGAATCAGGATTCGGGACGTCCGCCCTGCTGCGGCATCACTTCCGTAGGGTGGTGGGCGTGCCACCACAGGATTACCGCCGCACCTTCCAAACCGCCGGCTGATGGTTGGCTATCGCAACGCCACGCCGGCCGACGTCGACGCGGTCCTGGCGTTCTGGGCGACCGCGGCCGAGGATTCACACCGCCCGCCGGACTCCGCCGACGCCGTCCGCCGGTTGATCGCCCGCGACCCGGAGGCACTGATCCTCGCGACCGACGGCGAGACGGTCGTCGGCTCGGTCATCGTCGGCTGGGACGGCTGGCGCTGCCACCTGTACCGCCTGGCCGTCGCGCCGACCCATCGCCGCCAGGGCATCGGCCGCGAACTGGTCGCCCGGGCCGAGGCCCGTTTCACGTCGTACGGCGGCACTCGCGCGGACGCGATGGTGCTCGACGACAACGCCCAGGCGCACCGTGTCTGGTCGACCGCCGGCTACGCACTGCAGCCGGAATGGTCGCGCTGGGTCAAGCCGCTCTGACCCGCCCGGTGTGAGGAAGGCATCACCGGACCGATTTGCATCGCCACCCCCTGCTCTGCGTAAGGTCACAGGGGGGTAACAGCGATGGACAGATGGAGTGGTTGTGACGACGCCGGACCGCCCCCCGGGCAGGACCGCACGCCGGCTGAGCTGGGACGTGATGCGCGTCCTGGCGGTGCTGGCGGTGATGTTCACCCACACGACGTACATGGGTCCGTTCCTGCACCCTGAGCTCGGCCGGCCGCTCGGGCCGTACCCGTTCCAGGTCGGCGCCAGCATCCTGCTGGTGATCAGTGCGTACTTCGTCTGCGTGACGATCCGGAAGGGCTCGACGCACCGGTGGCTGTGGCGGCGCGCGTGCCGCGTGCTCCCGCCGTACCTGATCGCCGTCGTGTTCACCTATCTGGTCGTGGTGCTGCTCGCGCCCCGGAACTGGATCCTGCCGACGCCGCGCGACCTGTGGAGCAACCTCACACTGGCCGCCTCGTTCGACCCGGGCGTCAAGCTCATCGACGGTTCGTACTGGACGCTGCCGCTGCAGCTGATGGCGTTCGCCGCCGCGGCACTGCTCTGGCCGCGCGGCCTCGGGCAGCGGATCACCACACTGCTCTGGATCATGATCATCGCGCCGGTCGTCCTGCAGTGGAACGACCGCATCGGCCACAGCCCGCTCTGGGTGCAGCAGGCGTGGAACGGCCTCGGCCTGCATCGCCTGCAACTGTTCGCCATCGGCATCGCGATCTGGCTTTGGGCGCAGCGACGGATCGGCGTCGTCCACCTCGCCGCACTGCTCGTGGCGACCGTCTTCGCGCAGCACGCACACACCGCAGACCTGCCGTCGTCCCTCGGTATCGGGGCGCTGCTGGTGCTCGTCGCACTGGCCGCCCGCGGCCCGGACTGGACGGTGTTCACACGGCTCCGGCGGCCGATCCAGTTCCTGGCCCGGATCTCCTTCGGGCTCTACCTGCTCAACCAGGTGGTCGGATACCTGATCGCCTACCGCCTGATGGAGCTCGGCGCGGACCGGCTGCTGCAGGTCGCCGGCGCGATGATCGGCGTGATCGGGCTCGCCTGGCTGCTGACGAGGTACGTCGAGGAGCCGGCGTACCGGGCGCTGTCGGCGGTCCGGATCCGCAGCCTGGGAGCGCGCGCGTTCGCCTGGCTGACTACTTGACATCGGATACTCGTGAGCTAATACTCGATTTCGAGTAATCGAGATCGAGGAGACCGGTATGGCGCGACGGAGAGTGGCGAACCCGCTCGCGTTCGCGGTGCTCGGCAGCCTCAGCGAGCGGCCGATGCATCCGTACGAGATCTCGACGATGCTCCGCGCCCGCGGCAAGGACCAGAGCATCAAGGTGAACTACGGCTCGCTGTACTCGATCGTCGCGTCGCTCGAGAAGCACGGCTTCATCGAGGCGCGGGAGACGGTCCGGGAAGGCAACCGGCCGGAGCGGACGATCTACCAGATCACCGACGCCGGCCAGGCCGAGTTCACCGACTGGCTGTCCGAGCTGCTCGGGACGCCGACGCGGGAGTTCCACCCGCTGGAGGCCGGGCTGTCGTACCTCCCGGGTCTGCAGCCGGAACGCGCCATGGAGCTGCTCGAGCAGCGGCTCAAGGCGATCGACACCGACATCGAGCAGACGATCGCGACGCACGAGCACATGGCCTCGATGGACTTCCCGCGGATCTTCTGGGTCGAGTCCGAGTTCCGGCTGGCGCTGCTGCGCGCGGAGTCGTCGTACATCCACCAGCTCGTCGACGAGATCCGCACGGACGAGCTGAGCGGCTCGCACTTCTGGCGGCAGGCGTGGAAGCACTATCTGGAGGACGGCATCAGCCCGGCCGAGCAACTGAAGGATCCCGTCAAGTACTTCGGGCAGGACTTCGCCTGGATGAAGGCGATGCCACCGGAAGCAAGATAAGAGACGGCCCTCGACCCACGGTGCGGCAACACCAGGGTCAAGGGCCGCGGTTCCTCGAGTCGGTCCGAAGACCTGGCACCCAAGGGCACAACCATCAGGATAGCCAGCCCGGACCGGCTCCCCACCTACAAGGGAGTCACGTGATGGCTACGCATGCCCTCGAAGCGGCCGACCTGGTCAAGACGTACCCGGCCGGCCGGAAGAAACCCGCGCTCCGCGCGCTCGACGGTCTCACCGTCAGCGTTCCGGAAGGCGTTGTCCTCGGCCTGCTCGGGCCCAACGGCGCCGGGAAGTCCACCACCGTCAAGATCCTCACCACGCTGTCCCGGGCGGACTCCGGCAGCGCCCGGGTCGCCGGGTACGACGTGAACCGCGAGCCGGACCAGGTGCGGCATGCGATCGGGTACGTCCCGCAGAAGTCCAGCTCCGATCCGATGGCGACCGGGCTCGAGAACCTGGTGCTGAGCGGCCGCATCTTCGGCCTGTCCCGCCACGACGCCGTGCAGCGCGCCCGTGACCTGCTGGAGCGGTTCGGGCTGTCCGACCACGGCGACCGCCCGGTACGGACGTACTCCGGCGGTATGCAGCGCAAGCTGGACGTCGCGCTCGGCCTGGTCCACCGGCCGAAGGTGCTGTTCCTGGACGAGCCGACCACCGGTCTCGACCCGGAGGCGCGCGCCGATCTGTGGAACGAAGTACTGCGGCTGTCCGGGCAGGAAGGCCTGACCGTGCTGCTGACCACGCACTACCTGGAGGAAGCCGATCGGTTGGCGGGACAGCTGGCGATCGTCGACCACGGCCGGATCGTTGCCGAAGGCACCCCCGAGGAGCTGAAGGCCGGGCTGCGTGGCGACTCGGTGCAGGTCGAGCTGGTCGATCCGGACACCGACGGGACGGTTCGCTCACTGCTCGCGCAGTTGCCCGGGATCGACGAGGTCCTTGTCGAGGGCAACACTCTGCGCGCTCGCGTCGACCGCGGCGCCACCGCCGTACCGGAAGTGCTGGGAGCCCTTGAGGACAAGGCGATTCCGGTGGTCGCGGTCACGGTTTCGCGGCCGTCGCTGGACGACGTGTACCTGCAGCTCACCGGCCGTTCGTTCCGGGTGACGGAGGAGGCGGCATGATCGCGCACACGGGTCTTGTCTTCGGACGGTTCATGCGGGCCTCGTACCGGCAGCCGGCGTTGATCGCGTTCACGCTGGTGCAGCCGGCGATCTGGCTGCTGCTGTTCGGGCAGCTGTTCCAGGGCGTCGTCCACATCCCGGGCTTCGGCGACTCGTCGTACATCGCGTTCCTGACACCGGGGATCGTGATGATGACGGCGCTGATGACGAGCGGCTGGAGCGGTACGTCGTTCATCCAGGACATGGAGCGCGGCGTGATGGACCGGTTGCTCGCGTCACCGGTCAGCCGCGGCGGACTGATGGCCGGGCAGCTGCTCAGCAACGCGACGACCACGTTCATCCAGACGATCCTGGTGTTCGCGATCGGCATCGCCGCGGGCGCCCGGTACGACGGCGGGGCCGTCGGCTACCTGGTCACGATCGCCGCGTCGGTTCTCGTCGGCCTGGCGTTCGGGTCGCTGTCGAACGCGGTGGCGCTGCTCACCCGTCAGCAGGAGGCGCTGATCGGCATCTTCCAGTTCGTGTCGCTGCCGTTGACGTTCCTCTCGTCGATCATGATCGACCCGACGGTGGCGCCGCACTGGGTGAACGTCGCGGCCCGCTTCAACCCCGTCAACTGGGCCACCATCGCCGCCCGCCAGTCGCTGGCCGCCGACCCGGACTGGTCTTCGGTGGGCCGGTACAGCCTGTACCTGCTGGCCTTCACGCTGATCGTCGGATGGCTCTCGACCCGGGCCTTCCGTACGTACCAGCGGTCAGTGTGAGGCGTACCAGGGCTTGATGACGTCGTCGATCAACGCGAGTCGCTCGTCGAACGGGATGAAGGCGGACTTCATCGCGTTGATCGCGAACCAGCGCAGGTCGTGCAGGCCGTATCCGAAGGCCTCCGCGAGCAGGGCGAGCTCGCGGCTCATCGACGTGCCGCTCATCAGCCGGTTGTCGGTGTTCACCGTGACCCGGAAGCGGAGCTTGGCGAGCAGGCCGATCGGGTGGTCGGCGATCGACTCGGCCGCGCCGGTCTGCAGGTTGGAGCTCGGGCACATCTCCAGCGGGATCCGCCGGTCTCGGACGTACGCCGCGAGCCGCCCGAGCTCCGCCTTGTCGCCGTCGTGGGTGATGTCGTCGATGATCCGGACGCCGTGCCCGAGCCGGTCCGCGCCGCACCACTGGATCGCCTGCCAGATCGACGGCAGCCCGAACGCCTCGCCGGCGTGGATGGTGAAGTGCGCGTTCTCGCGCTGCAGGTACTCGAACGCGTCCAGGTGCCGGGTGGGCGGGAAGCCCGCCTCGGCGCCGGCGATGTCGAAGCCGACCACGCCCGCGTCGCGGTACGCGACCGACAGCTCGGCGATCTCCCGTGAGCGCGCCTTGTGCCGCATCGCGGTCAGCAGCTGCCGCGCGACGATCGGCCGCTCGGCCACCGACATCCCGTGCTCGAACCCTTCGCGCACCGCGTCCACGACCTGTTCGAGGGTCAGGCCGCGGGTCAGGTGCTGCTCGGGCGCGTAGCGCACCTCGGCATACACCACGCCGTCCGCCGCGAGGTCCTGCACGCACTCACTGGCGACCCGCGTGATCGCCTCGGCCGTCTGCATCACCGCGACCGTGTGGTCGAACGTCTCCAGATACCGCTCCAGCGACCCCGAGTCCGCCGACTCCACGAACCATGCACCCAGCTCGGCCGCGTCCGTCCGCGGCAGCTGATGCCCGATCTCGCGCGCCAGGTCCAGCACGGTCCCCGGCCGCAGCCCGCCGTCCAGATGGTCGTGCAACAAAACCTTCGGCGCCGCGTTCAACTCCTCAGGCGTGATCATGCGGCCATAGTGCCACCCGGCAAACGTTCAAGACTTCTGTCGGTGCGGGGTGTCATCGTGAGGAGATGGTGAGTCGGTTGCTGAGCCGTCCTGAGTGGCAGTTCTTCGGGGTGCTGCCGCGGGCCGATCGCGGGCTGGCCATCGCCTGGTGGGTGCTGCTGATCGCCCGCGGCGCGCTGCCGGCGGTCTTTGCGATCGCGATGGGGCGGATGGTGGGTGCGGTGCAGCACAGCGCGGCGCTGGGCGGGCCGTTGGTGCTGATGGGTGCGACGTTCATCCTGATGCAGGTGCTGACACCGGTTCATCAGGCCGTCAGCGCCAACCTCGGCAGTCGCGTCTCGGCGTACCTGAACGACGAACTCGCCAAGGCCTGTGTCGGGCCGCCGGGGATCGGGCATCTGGAGGATCCGGAGCTGAGCGAGGACCTGACCGTCGCGCGCGAGTTCGACCACGGCCAGACCGGTCCGCCGATGTACCTCAACGTCGACTTCGTCGCCGGCAGCCTGGTCGAGCTCGTCGGCGGGGTCGCGTCCGCGGTGGTGCTGTTCGGATTCAGCTGGTGGGCGCCGCTGGTGCTGGTGGTCGCGTGGTCCGCGACGCATTGGCTGCTCCGGGAGAGCGGTGTGTGGAAGGACCGCAACACCGCCGAGGTCCGGTCGGCGCAGCGGCACGCCAACTATGCGTACGAGCTGGCGGTCGAGCCGGACGCGGCGAAGGAGCTGCGGCTGTTCGGTCTCGCCGACTGGACCGTGCGGCGCTTCACCGAGCGACGCCGCCGCCTGTTCGAGCTGCAGTACGCCGCGACGCGCCTGCGGGAGCGCCCGATGGTCTGGAGCCTGCTGATCATCGCGGTGGCCAACGGTCTCGTATTCTGGTCGCTCGGCGCGGCGGCGATCGACGGACGGCTGCCGGTCGACCGTCTGGTCGTCTTCGCCCAGGTCGCGATCGGGGTCGGCATGATCGCGTTCGGCGGGCTGAACTGGGCGCTGGACGGAGCGGCCGCGCCGGTCGCCGCCGTCCACCGGCTGGAGCCCGCGATGGCACCGGCAGGCGCGCTGACCCCTGGATCTCTGGCGCCCGGCTCTCCGACACCCGGCCCTCTGGCGCCTCGCTCGGAGGCGGGCGGTCGCGGCGCGGTCGGGATCGAGCTGCGCGGGCTCAGCTTCGGTTATCCACAGGGCGATCGGCAGGTGTTCGACGGGCTCGACCTGACCGTCCCGGCCGGTTCGTCGCTCGCCGTCGTCGGTCAGAACGGCGCCGGCAAGACCACGCTCGCCAAGCTCCTGTGCCGGTTGTACGACCCGGATTCCGGGACCATCCGGGTCGACGGCACGGATCTGCGGGACCTTGACGTCGACGCGTGGCGGACCCGCGTCGCCGCGGTCTTCCAGGACTTCCTCAAACTCGAGCTGTCGTTGCGGGACAACGTCGCACCGGCGGGCGCTCCCGACGACGACATCCGCGCGGCTCTCGCGGACGCCGGCGCCGCCGACCTGGCCGACCTCGACACCCGGCTGGCGACCGGGTACGGCGACGGCACCGATCTGTCCGGCGGACAGTGGCAACGCGTCGCGCTGGCGCGGGCCCTGTGCGCGGTCCGGCAGGGCGCGGGTCTCGTACTGCTCGACGAACCGACCGCCCAGCTGGACGTTCGCGGCGAGGCGGCGATCTTCGACCGGATCCTGACCGCGACCCGCGACGTCACCACGATCCTCGTCTCACACCGGTTCTCGACGGTGCGGCACGCCGACCGGATCTGCGTACTGGAGCACGGCCGCGTCGTCGAGCTCGGCAGTCACGACGAGCTGATGGCCCTCGGCGGGCGGTACCGGACGATGTTCGACCTGCAGGCGCAACGCTTCACGGCCGAGGTCGACGAGGAGGGGCTCAGCTATGACACGCTCTGACGACCTGCCTCGCGCGTTGCCGGCGATGTGGCGGCTCTGCAAGCTGGGCTACCAGCACGAGCCGGGGCTGCTGGTCGCCGCCTTCGTGATGACGTTGCTGGCCGCCGTACCGGACGCCTTGCTGGCCTTGTGGCTGAAGATCCTCGCGGACGGTGTGCTGGCCGGGGATCGACGCGCGACTCTGCTGGCCGCGAGCGGCCTGGCGGTGTCGGTGACGGCGACCTGGTTCCTGCGGACGTTGTCGACGCGGATCTCGCGCCGGTTCCGCGACCGCGTGACGATCATGCTGGAGGCGCACGTCGCTCGGCTGCAGGCGTCGGTCGCGACGGTGGAGCACCACGAGCGGCGTGACTACCTGGACCGGCTGGCCGTCCTGCGCAAGCAGGTCTTCGTGCTCGACCACATGTACATGTCGCTGTTCTCCACCTGCGGCTGGATCCTGCGGCTCGCGGTGACGGTCGCCCTGCTGATGTCGATCCATCCCTCCCTCGCGCTGCTGCTGGTGTTCGCCCTGCCGACGGTTGTCAGCTCCAGTTGGCGTCCGGGTGTCGAGCGCGAGGTCGAAGAGCGGTACTCCGCGCACTATCGGCTCGCCCAGCACCTGTTCAAGACCGCGACCACGGCCGCCCCCGGCAAGGAGGTCCGCGTCACCGGGATCGGCGCCGATCTCGTCGCGGGCCGTCGCCGCGAGTGGGAGCAGTGGTACCGGCCGATGGCCGCCGCGCGCTGGACCAGCGCCGTCTGGCACGGGATCGCGTGGGCAATCTTCGGCGCGGCGTACGTCGGCGCGGTGCTGTTCGTCGCGTCGGGTCTGAACGGCTCGGTCGGTGACGTGTTGCTGATCCTCGCGGCCGGTGCGCGGCTGTCGGCGTACGTCGGCGCGACCGTCGGCGAGATCGGGTTCCTGCGCGGCATCTGGCTGGACGGGTCGCGGCGGCTCGTCTGGCTGGAGAACTACGCGGCCTCGTTCGACAGCACGGCCGATCAGCCCGCCCCCGAGCGGCTCGTCGACGGCATCCGGCTGGACCATGTGTCCTTCTCGTACGCCGGCGCGTCGCGTCCCGCGCTGGAGGATGTCGACCTCGAGCTCCCGGCCGGCAAGGTGATCGCGGTCGTCGGCGAGAACGGCGCCGGCAAGTCCACACTGGTGAAGCTGATCTGCAAGCTGTACGAGCCGAGCAGCGGCCAGGTGCTGCTGGACGGCCGGCCGCTGGCCCGGATCCCGGCCGAGGCCTGGCGGGCCAAGATCGCGGGGGCGTTCCAGGACTTCTTCCGGTTCGAGTTCCGCGCGGTGCACAGCGTCGGGCTCGGAGACCTCCCGCGCCTGGACGACGTACCGGCGGTCACCACCGCGGTGGGGCGGGCCGGCGCGGAGGACGTGCTGCAGCGGCTCGAGTCGGGATTGGACACCCAGCTCGGGTCGACCTGGCCGGACGGAGCGGAGATCAGCTTCGGGCAGTGGCAGAAGCTGGCGCTGGCCCGCGGGTTCATGCGCGACCGGCCGCTGCTACTCGTGCTCGACGAGCCGACCGCCGCGCTGGACGCCGAGACCGAGCATGCGCTCTTCGAGCGGTACGCCGAGGCGGCCCGCGACGGCACGGACGGCCGGATCACAATCCTGGTCTCACACCGGTTCTCGACGGTGCGGATGGCCGACCTGATCGTCGTCCTGGACGGCGCCCACGTCGTCGAGACCGGCACCCACGACGAGCTGATGGCCCTCGACGGTCACTACGCCGACCTGTACCGGATCCAGGCGGCCGCCTATCACTAGTTGATCTTGAAGACTAGTTGATCTTGAAGACAGGGACGCCGGGCGCGATGTGGCGCAGGACCTCGTCGGGGGAGTTCTTCGAGACGTCGCCGCTGAAGAACGTGCCGACCTCCCACGCCCACTTCTTCAGGTACAGCCGCAGGGCGGGGATCTTGTCGGCGTCGGCGACCTCTTCGGCGTGGAACGTCTCCACCTTGCTCCCCAACTGCAGCCGGCCGGTGCCGCTGACCCGCAGGTTCTTCACCCACTGCGTGTGGCCGCGCGGGGCGACCAGGTAGCGCTGGCCGTCGATCACCAGCAGGTTCACCGGGGTGCTGCGCCACTCGCCGGACCTGCGGCCCTGGACCGACAGCACCCGACTGCCCATCAGGCTGAGACCGAGCTTCGTCAGCCGTGCGACGATCCGGTTGAAGACCCGCATGCTGCCCTCGGAGGCGGTGATCACGCGCTTGCTGTCGTAGGTCTGCTTGTACTCGGTCATGGCGGTTCCTTCGCGGGTTTTCGAGAGCGGTGCTCTCTGTTGTGATCAGTGAACATCAGATCGCCGCTCACTGTCAAGAGCACTGCTCTCGGTTTTGTGGCAGACTGACCTCATGAACGCCGGACGTACCGCCCGTGAACGTGCCCGGGCCGAGCTGACCGAGGAGATCAAGACGGCCGCCCGGCAGCAACTGGCGACCGTCGGCGCCGAGGCGCTGTCGCTGCGGGCGGTCTCGCGGGAGCTCGGGATGGTGTCGTCGGCGCTCTACCGGTACTTCGCGAGCCGCGACGAGCTGCTGACCGCGCTCATCATCGACGCGTACAACGCTCTCGGCGAGGCAGCCGAGAGCGCGGCCGGCGGAGACGACCCGGTCGACGAATGGATGGCGATCTACGTGGCCGTCCGGGACTGGGCACGGGCGCACCCGCACGAGTATGCGCTGATCTACGGGTCACCGATCAGCGGCTACAAGGCGCCTCAGACCACGGTCCAACCGGCGGTGCGGGTCCCTCTGTTGCTGCTGGAGTTGTTGCAGCGCGCCCACGCGACGGGCCGCCTGGTCACACCGCCCGACGCACCCGTACCGTCCGGGCTGCTGGACCGACAGGTGGAAGTGCTCGTCGAGCTCGCGCCTGACGTCCCCCGCCCGGTGCTGCTCCGGACCATCATCGTGTGGACCCAGCTCTTCGGCATGCTCAGCTTCGAACTCTTCGGCCAGCTGGTCGGCTCGATGGACCCGGCGGACGAGTTCTACGCGTCGGCCTCGCGGCAGATGGCGGCCTTCGTCGGGCTCAGGTGAACGCCTTCGGCAGCGGTACGTCGAGCGCTGCCGACACCCGGCGTACGTAGGTCTCCCGCGGGATCGAGACCGCGCCGAGGGTCGCCAGATGGTCGGTGACCCACTGGATGTCGAAGACCCGGTCGGCGGCGTGCTCGTCGTTCAGCAGCTCGATCGTGCCCGCGACGGCGGCCTTCGAGCCGTCGGTCTGGTGGTGGAACATCGACTCGCCCGCGAACAGCCCGCCGATCGCGACGCCGTACAGCCCGCCGGCCAGTTCGTCGCCGTCCCAGGCCTCGACCGAGTGCACCCAGCCGAGCCGGTGCAGCTCGGTGTACGACGCGATGATGTCGCGGTCGATCCACGAACCGGGGCGGCGCGGATCCGCACACGCGCGGATCACCCGGTCGAACGCGGTGTCGACCCGGATCTCGAACTTGGCGCGCGCCCGGCGCATCGACCGCGACGGCTGGTACCCGTCGACCTCGATCACGCCCCGGTCGACCGGCGACCACCACAGCAGCGAGCTCCGGTGGTCCGGCATCGGGAACAGCCCTCGCCGGTACGCCGCCAGCACAGTGCCCGGCGCCAGGTCGGCACCCCCGGCCACGACGTCACTTCCGCCGGCCACCCCGACCGGCGGAAACTCCCACTGGGACGGAGCAGGTTCGATCGCCACAGCACCATCCTGGACCATGCGGATCCCCACTAGGGGACACCAAGGGATTGTCCCGAGTGGCGAGGGGCCGGGAGCCACGTACAGTTGAAGCACGTCCGGGTTCTGACGCGTGGGGCCGGGCGGGAAGGAGCACCGTGGCCGGAGTAGCCAGGTTCGTCGCCAGTAGTCTCGCGCCCGCCGCCCAGCGGTTCGCCCCGACGGCAGCGGGCGGCGTGTTGCGCCAGATCCTCGAGGTCGCGATCGACGGGTACCAGCGGTTCCCCGGCGCGGAGCGGATTGCGGACACCAAGCTGGAGCGTTGCGGCGGCGATGTCACGGACGCGATCGAGGCTGTGATCGACCAGCACATCCGGCTGGCCGGCGTGCAGGGGTTCGCCACCAGCATCGGCGGTCTTGTCACGCTGCCCGTCGCCCTGCCCGCGAACCTGACCGGCCTCGCGGTCGTGCAGTGCCGGATGGTCGCGGCGATCGCCCACCTGCGCGGGTACGACCTCGACGACCCGCGAGTCCGGACGGCGGTGATCACCTGCCTGCTCGGAGAGGAAGGCGTGACGGACCGGCTCCGCAAGGCGAGCCTGGTCTCGTCCCCGCTCGCCATCGCGACCGCCCCCGTCTTCGACCCGGAGCTGGATCGGCAGATCTCCGGCGAGGTCGTCGCGGAGCTGATCGGCCGGATCAGCGGTAAGCGGATGGCATTGACCGTCACCCGGCGCGTCCCGTTCCTCGGCGGTGCCGTGGGCGCCGGCGTCGACGGCTGGTCGACGTACCGTGTCGGCCAGTTCGCGGACAAGAGCCTGGTCCGGCGCATCCGCCGCCCGATCGAGCAGTGACGGCGCCGTTCTGGGGGCCGACGCTCGACTGTCCGGATCCACTCGCGCTCGCTTCGTTCTACCGGGTGGTGGCCGGCGGTGAGCTGGCCGTCGTCACCGACTCGTTCGTCGAGCTGCGGTTCGACGCGTTCAGCCTCGGTTTCCAGCGGGACCTGAACTATCGCGCGCCGACCTGGCCCGACCCGCGAATCCCGCAGCAGGCGCACCTGGATTTCTCCGCCGAGGACCTGGACGCAGAGCAGGACCGCATCGTCGCCGCCGGAGCCACGCCAACCGATGTCCAGCCGTCACCGGACACCTTCCGCGTGTTCCTGGACCCGGCCGGCCACCCGTTCTGCCTGACAACCTGGCGAACCCCCAGCGGCCCGCCCGAATCACGCTGACTGGTCGACGGGTTCCCTCCGGGTGAGCGGAAGCCTGGCGCGGGTGTCCTCGTCCGCCGGCGTCTCGACGTACAGGATCAGGTCGGGGTGCGCCGACACGGCCAGCTCCGTGATCGTGAAGTGCAGCTCGCCGGCGACCGGGTTCAGGATCCGGCGCAGGCGCGGCGTACAGTCCGCGACCTCGTGGCGTCCCCACAGCTGGGCGAACTCGGGGCAGATTGCTCGCAGCCGGTCGAGGTCGGTCTCCCAGTCCGGGTCGCCGACGTGTTCGCCGTACGCCGAGCGCAGCCGGCCGACCAGATACGGGACCTCGGTGTCGTAGTTGAGCAACTGCGCCCGCGCCGCGGGCTCGGTGACGATGCACCAGAGCAGGTTCTTGTGGATGCAGGGCAGCTGGTGCCAGTCGTGGAACAGGTCGTTGTACGCCCGGTTCGCGCGGACGATGTCGAAGCGCGTATTCGTGATCACCGCAGGCAGCGGGTCGAGCGCCTCCACGATCTCCTCGAACACGGCCTCACTCGCGCCGTCCGTCGTCCGCGGCAACCGCACCGGCGTCGCCTCCGCGAGCCGGTACAGATGCTCACGCTCGACCGGTGTGAGCCTCAGCGTGGACGCGACCGCATCCAGCACCTGCCCACTCACATTGATCGGCCGCCCCTGCTCGAGCCACGTGTACCAAGTCACACCCACCCCGGCCAGCTGCGCCAGCTCCTCCCGCCGCAACCCAGGCGTCCGTCGCCGCCCCCCACCCGGCAACCCAACATCCTCCGGCGCCACCCGCCCCCGCCGAACCTTCAAAAACTCCCCAAGCTCAACCCGCTGCCGCTGCCCACTCACCCACCCATCCTCACCCGCCCCACCGACAGTTCCCGACCCTGTGGATAACCACCGCGGAGCCGGACCCCGGTTCGGTACCGTTGCGGACAGTGCTCACCAGCCTCGGAGGGACCGTTGCCACTCGACACCACGAAGTTCGCCTCGGCGTTCTCGGATGCGAACCACCGACGGCGGACGGAGCAGGGCTTCGACATCGCGGCCGAGCAAGCGCAGTTGCGGGAACTCCTGTCGGAGACGGATTCACCTGAGCAGCGCGCCTGGGCGCTCGACCTGATCGAGTCTCTCGCCGAGCCATTGCCGCCCCCGCGCGAGTGGAGCGAGCTGTACCACGAGGCCAACCGAATCCACGCCGAGGCGTACGGCGCCGTCGGCACGCCGGCAGAGCGCATCGCCGCGCTCGAGCTCGCCAGGCGCAGGATCTGGGAGATCGCGGATCGCGCATCCGCCGACGAAGAGGCCGATATCCGAGCCCTGACCCGGGGCATCGAGCATCTCGAGGACCAACTCCGCTATCCAGTGTTCCCACTCGACGACGAACCACCGGCCAAGCTCGAGTAGCCGATGGACGCCTGGGACCGATTGATTCCCCGCGACAGTTCGGTCTACCGCGAGTTCGCGCGTCTGCACCGGATCGCCCACACGCTTCTCGGCAGCCCTGTCGATCGGTGGAGCGGTGACTTGTACGCGTTGGCGCCCGGGACCTGGGGCGGATTCGATCCGCGCACGAGTGCCGTCCGCCTCGCGGAGGACCGGGTGCTCAGGTACCTCACCGGATCGACGTCGCCGGACGATCCGCGCAAGCAGGCCCAGGCGTTGGCGACCGTGCTGCACGAGGCAACCCATACCGGCATGGCGACCGATGCTCCGGACGAACCAAACGCAGTGCGGTCCGCCCATAGCCTGGGAATCATGGAGGGTGTCGCGGAGCTTCGTGCCGTCGAAGACTTCGCACTCTTCTCCCGTACGGCGGGTTATCGCGACTTGGGCTACTTCCAACCGGAATATCCGGCCGCGTACTCGGCGACCGATAGCCTGGTGAACCAAGCGTCGGGGATCTCTGTGCCACGCCGACAGCTGCTCGACACCGTGTTTCGCGGGCCGGGAGCGATGCACTTCGACCAGTTCGCGGACGCCGTCCTACGGAACCGGCTGAGTGAGGTCGTGCCGGACCGCGCCGACCACCGGCAGGCAGTCCGGGCCGCGCTGATTCCGTCCTTGGCACATCCCTACTGGCCGACGATCCGCCAGCGCCCGTTGGAGGCAGGCGAACATCTGGCCGACGAAATCCGCCAGAACCTCAATGCCAAGGTGGACGAGATCCACCGGCACTATTCGTTCACTCCACGTACGGTGTTTCCCGCCGAATCGCCCAACGCAGCCGCTGTACGGCGCGAATCGCCTGAGCGACGTACCGGCCCCGAGCCGCCACGATTCCTCGATGGGCAGGCGCCCGCGTCGGGTGCTGTGCGCGCGAAACCGTCACTGGGAGACGGCGCACGACGAATCGGGGGCCCGGCAGGACCCAAGGTGTCACTGCGCCCTGCCAGCCGTTCGACGGAGTAGGCGTCACACAGCTCAGCCGGCGAGGGCTTGGACTACCCGGCTTGGGGACGGTTTGGCTAGTTGGGTGGCCATCCAGGTGCTGGTGGTGACGAGTTTCTCGAGGTCGACGCCGGTCTCGATGCCGAGGCCGTCGAGTTGCCAGAGGAGGTCCTCGGTGGCGAGGTTGCCGGTCGCGCTCTCGGCGTACGGGCAGCCGCCCAGGCCGCCGGCGGAGCTGTCGACCGTGGTCACGCCCTCACGGAGCGCGGTGAGCGTGTTGGCGAGCGCTTGGCCGTACGTGTCGTGGAAGTGCACCGCGAGCTTGTCCACACCGACCCCGGCCGCACCGAACTCCCCGATCAGCGCGACGACCTGGCCCGGTGTTGCGACACCGATCGTGTCGCCCAGCGACAACTCGTGGCACCCGAGGTCGGCCAGCCGTGCGCCGACCTTGACCACCTGGTCGATCGGCACGTCGCCCTCCCACGGATCGCCGTAACACATCGACACGTACCCGCGCACCGCCAGGCCCTCGGCGAGCGCCCGCTGGATCGTCGGCGTGAACATCGCGAACTGGTCGTCGAGCGTGGAGTTGAGGTTCTTCGCCGCGAACGTCTCGGTCGCGCTCGCGAAGATCGCGATCTCCCGGACCCCGGCCGCGAGTGCACGGTCGAGGCCGCGCTCGTTCGGCACCAGGACCGGCGCGCGGACCCCCTCCGGCAGCTCCAGCTGGTCGAGCAACTCGGCGGCGTCGGCCAGTTGGGGGACCCACTTCGGGTGCACGAAACTCGTCGTCTCGACCGTCGTCAGTCCCGCCTCGACCAGCCGCCGGATGAACTCGGCCTTGACCGCGACATCGACGACCGCCGACTCGTTCTGCAACCCGTCCCGCGGCCCGACCTCGTAGATCGTGACCCGCTCCGGCAGTCCCTCGGCCTTCACCAGCTGCGGTTTGCGCATCCTGCTGCCTCCTCGGAGGGCGTCGTCGAGCGTGCCCCGGGATCTCCGCGACAATGCTCGTGATGACATCTCTTGCTGCCATTCTGCGGGGCGTCGAGCGCGGCGTGTTCCCACCCCCGGATCTCGGGCTCACCGTCGTTCCCGCGCCGTCGCACCGGGAGTCGTGCGTGGTCGCCTTCACGGGCCACATCGTCATCGCCGCGGACGTCGATCCGGAATGGGTCGCGGAGCGAATCCCGGCCGGCGATCTGTCCGCGCCGACGAACCCGCCGTTCCTCGCGGCGCTCGAGGAGTTCACCGGCCGCCGGGTCAACGCGATCGACGCGCTGCTGCTCGCCCCGGCTCTCACCGCCCGGGCCGAGCGCGCCGCGGCGACGGCCGGGCTGACCGAACTCGCGGACCACGACCACCCGCGGGTCGAACGCGCCTGGCGGTACCGCGACGACGTCCGGGTGTACGCCGATGCGTACGGCGGGCTCGTGGTGACCGGCCGCGGCCTGGCCGGGCGGCTGGAGTGCGCGATCGAGGTGCCGCCGGACGCCCGCGGTCACGGGTACGGCCGACGGCTCGCGGCGGCCGCGCGGGCGTTGATCGCGCCGGACGCGTCGATCTGGGCCCAGGTCACACCGGGCAACGCCGCGTCGCTGCGCACCTTCCTCGCGGCCGGCTACAAGCCTGTGGGATCCGAAGCCCTGCTGGTGAAGTGACCAGTGGGTGAACAGGTCGTTGCTGAAAGCACCCAATGCACAGCTGTGGATAACCCTGGGGACAACCGCGTTCAGGCCGGTCGGCGGTGGTATCGGGGATCGCGGCCGGCGTAGAAGGTCGTGCGGTAGACACCGCGGATGATCTCCGCCTCGTAGCCGTCGAGCTCCGGCATCCCGAGGTCGCGCGCGATCGCCAGCTCGGCGTGCGCGTCGTACGGAACCCGGACGAACTGGATCGAGTACGGCGCCGGGTCGGGTGAGTCCAGGATCCCTTCGAGGATCACGTATCCGGGCGTCGGGTCACCGAGGCTGTTGCCGACCGAGCCGGTGTTGAAGAGCGTCCGCCCGCGGTCCTCCTCGTAGAACGGGTCGTGGATGTCGGCGTACCCAACGATCACCGGCAGCGGCCCGTCCCCGGTCGCCGGGGTGTTCTCGAAGAAGCTCGCGTACTGCGCTTCGTCGTGATCGAACACGATCCGATGGTGAACGCTCGTCGACGACGCGTGGAACAACCGCACCTGCCGGCCGCTCAGCAGGAAGTCATGGCAGAACGGCAGCCCGCGCAACCAGGCCCACTGGTCCTCCCGCAACTCGTTCTTCCACCACCGCAGCCCTTCGCTGTCCTCGGACCGCTCGGGATCAGGCAGGAAGTCGTCCCAGTTCCCCAGGATGTTCACCTCGCAGACCTCGCGACACCGATCCACCACAGCCTGCCCGCGCGGCCCCTTCCCCACGTAGTCCCCGAGGTTGAACACCCGCCCGATCCCGCGCTCCCCAAGATCCGCCAGCACCGCCTCCAACGCCGTCAGGTTCCCGTGCACATCCGAAATCAGCGCGATCCGATCCACACGGCCATGCTTTCATCCGCCCGGACCGCACGCGCCTCGAGCGACGGGCGACGCAAGCCCGAGTGCTATGCGGACCGCGTGCCGTCGGAGTCACCAGCCGCCGGAGGGACCGGCGTCTCCGGTAGTGGCGCCGGCCTGGACCTTGGGGCTGGGGTGTGGCGCGGACGGGTGGGTCCGGCCGCCGGCGTTTCGGCTGTTCGCGCGACCGCCGCCGGATGGACGGCTGCCACTCGATCGGGGCATGGAGGCCCCAGAACTGCCGCCGCCCGCTTCTCCCGCAGAGTGCGCCGCCGCCCCCGCGAAGGCCCCGGCAGCCTTGCGCGCCGCGGCAGCAGCAACACCCGCCGGCCCCAACGCCGCACCACCCGCAGCCTTCGCCCCAGTGGTCGCCGCCCCGGTCGCCCCAGCCCCCGACGCGCCGGCCCCGGACGCCCCCGCGCCACCGGAGGACGCCGTACTGAGGCCGCCGTGAGCGCCGCCGGATGATCCGACGTTCATCGCGCCGCTCGGCAACGAGCTCATGTCAGGACCCGTACCGCCCATCCCTGCCGCGCCGCCCGCGACCGCCGCAGTGACCGGCACCGCGAGGCGCAGAAGGGCCGGCAGGGCGAGGATCGCGAGGAGCATCATCATCAAGGCGGTGAGCGACTTCATCAGGCTGGTGTCCGAGCCGAGCATCTGGTCGTCCTTCAGCTTGATGGCGGCCGCGTAGATCAGCGCCGCGGCCGGCTTGTAGGCGATGAAGCCCAGGGTCCACGCGCAGTACTTCTTCAACCAGGCTCTGCCGACCTCGGTGTTGGTCGCGGCCGCCGCGAGGGGCAATGTCGCACCGAGCAGCACCAGCATCGCCGATCGAATCAGCATCAACACGATCTGGATCAGCGACGCCCACGCCGCCATCTGCCCGAGGAGTATCAGCATCAGAGCGGACGTGATCCCCGAACCCCCGCCGTAGTCGGACGGACTGATCAGCATGCTCCGGATCGTCGACGAGAACGACTCGCCTCCGACTGCGGCGTTCACGACCTTGACGGCGAACTCGTCCGAGGCGGTGATCAAGAGCTGGATCGCGGCCGTCCCGGCTCCGGAGACGACGATGAAGGTCAGTAGCGCCTTGAGCAACTCCTGGAGAGGCTTCGCTCGCTGCTCCCACGCCATCCGCATTCCGGCGATGACGATCGCAATGGTGAGGATCCCGAGGGTGAGTTTGAGCGTCTGACCGTGCACGAACGCAACCGTCTTGGTGTCGGTCCAGGTATGGCCGTCGTCGGTGCTGGTGGCGAGCTGGACCGGGATCTTGGGTTTGACCCAGAACGTCGCGAGTGAGTTCAGGATCGTCGAGAAGAACTCGGTCGAGGTCCGATTGGCCGTGTCGATCCAACTGCTGGCGACGGACTGCACGCCGTCCACCACGTGGCATTTCATGTCCATCGGGGAGCACATCAGATACCACTCCACTTCACGAAGTCGCCGAGGTCGCGGTGTTGGGAGAAGGGGGCGCCGACGGGCTCGCCGGGTGGTGGGGGCTGGAGGCGCCAGTCGCCGTGGTGCCAGACCAGCGTCAGGTTGGCGCTCATGTACACGGACTCGACGGGCATCGCGAGCATGACGGTCACGCGGTCCTGGCCGGCGTCGATGATCCGGTAGCCGGCGACCTGGACGGTCGAGGGGTCGCCCGAAGGCTCCGCCGTGGCGACCTGGCGGAGCAGGCTGTCGGTCGCCGTCCCCGGGACCATCAGCTTCTTCACCGTCGGGACGAGCTTGCTCTGGTCCGCGATGGCCGCGATCGCGTTGTACGCCGCGTAGACCGCGCCGGTCGGCGAGTGCGCGAAGCAGTGCCGGAAGCCGTCGGTGTCGGTCTTGCCCGGCCCGAACGTTGAGGACCGCGGCACGATGACGCGTCGGCTGACGTCCCAGCCGTCGGCCGTCGGCGCCGCCGACGGAAGAGCTTGGTCACCCGCGGGAAGGCCGCAGACGCTCGTCCGCCCCTGGCTGCCTGCGCCGCTGGACTCGGGCGCCGGCGCGCCTGACGTGGCAGGCGCTGATGCCGGATCGTTGGTGGGCTGAGCCGAGGACGCGGTGACCGGCTGGGCCGCGGCGCTCGCCGGAGTGGCGTCGTGCCCGCCCGCGAAGATGATGACGACGCCGCAGATCAGCACCGCGCCGACGACGATGCAGGCCGCGATGAATCCGGCGCCGTACGGCGACTTCTCGTCCTGGTCCTTGCTCATCCGACTCCCCGTTCCGTTGGTGCACAACCTCACGGATCAAGGCTCGCAAAAATCGCCGGACCGCCGCGGAAGTTATCCACAGGCCCAAAGAGTCAGCTCCCGGGGCTCGTGTATCTCGGCATCATCTTGGTGAAGAAGGAGTAGCCCAGGACGAAGACCACGGCGCCGGCGAGCGGGGAGAGGAAGGTCAGCCAGGTGGGAAGCGGGACGTCGGCGGTGCGGCCGAGGAGGACGGTCGCCGGGAGGAAGGAGATGAAGGCCATCGGGACGAGCGTGCAGAAGGCGTAGAAGACGCCCCGGCCGAACATGGTCAGCGGGTAGCCGGAGAACTGGGTGATCGAGGTGTCGGCGAAGATCCGGAGGGAGAACGTGGAGGTGGCGACGAAGGAGAGGCCGCAGAAGAAGGTCTGGATGCCGGTTTCGACCAGGCCGCCGCCGACGACCGCGAGCAGCAGGTAGACGACCTTCGCCCCGGTCCAGTCGATCGGCGCCTGCCAGCTGAAGATGATCAGCGCGCCCGCGCCCAGCATGGCGTCGCCGAGCGACATCAGCGGGAACCACCGCGTGACCAGCTGCAGGAACGGGTTCACCGGGCGCAACAGGACCCGGTCGAACTCGCCGTCGCGGACCATCTCGTCGAGCAACCGCAGCGATCCGAACGGGACGACGTACAAGGCGTGCGACGCGAGCCGCATCGCGAACACGAACGCGACCTCGGGGAAACCCCAGCCCCCGATCAGACCGAACTTCCCGAGGAGGACACCGAGGAACAGCAACTGCGTGCCCTGGTAGGCGACCCCGCCCATCAGCGTGGTCCAGAAGTTCACGCGGTACTGCAGCTGCGCCCGCAACGCGGCGCGTTCGAGGATGACGTACTGGCGGAACCACGTCTGCTCAGCCACCCTGCACCACCACCCGGTAGCGCGCCCGCCGCCACACCAGCTCGAGTACGACGACCAGTACGGCCACCCACGCTAGCTGTACGGCGACCAGCGCCAGCGCCTCGCCGCCGCGCGTCTGACCGAGATAGATCGACACGGGTGTGTACACCTGCGCCTGGAACGGCAGCCATTCGACCGACGCCCGCAACCATCCGGGCATGAACCACAACGGAATCAACGACCCCGAGAGGAACGCGCTCCCGAACCGGTACACGATCAACGGCCCGCTGACCTCGAACGTCCAGAACGTCACCATCGACACGATCAGGTTGCACAGCATCGCGACCACGACGCCACCGACGGTCGCGACGACCGAGAGGAGTCCCGCAGCCCATCCGGGCGGAACCGTCAGCGCACCGAGGACCGCGGCGGCCGCGAGGCCGATCGCGCCGAGGGGCAGCCGACCGAGCAGTACGCCGAGGTTCTGCCCGAAGACCTGCCACATCAGGCCGAGCGGCCGCGTCAGGTCGGTCGCGATCTGCCCGTTGCGGATCCGCATCGGCAACGACGAGAACTGCCAAGGAAGGAGCACCGATTGCAGGCAGGCCGCAATCGCCGCATACGCAACCGCCGTCCCGGCGTCGATGCCGCCGACCGGCCCGCGCCCGGAGTACACGATCCGCCAGACCGCGATCGCGAGGACGACCTGGATGACCAGCGTGACCGCGCCGGTGATCAGGTCGCCGCGGTAGATCAGGACGGATCGCGTCCCGGCACGGGTCATCCCGCGGAACGCCCTGAGCTGCGTCGCCGTAGTCACGTCAGCAAGCCGTCGTACAGCTGCGAGATCACATCGGTCAGCCGTGGATCGACGATGGACAGCTCGTCCACCTCGTACACCTGCGACGCCCGCGCGATCAGCTCGGGCGTGGTGATCTCGCGCGGGTCGAAACGCAGGACGACGCTGCGGTCCGGGTACGGGAGGACGGTGCCGACGGCGCCGGCGTCGACCTCGGTCGCGAACGGGATGTCGGCGACGCGGCGGATGCTGCGTTCGGCCAGCGTGAGGACGAGGAAGCGGTACGGCATGAAGCGTTCCTTCAGCCGGGACAGGTCACCGTCGTACAGAACCGTGCCCGAGTCGATCACGATGATGCGCTGGCAGAGTCGCTCGACGTCGTCCATGTCGTGCGTGGTCAGCACCACCGTCGTTCCGGCGGACCGGTTGGTCTCAGCGATGAACTCGGTCAGCCGGGCCTTCGCCACGACGTCCAGACCGACGGTCGGCTCGTCCAGGAAGAGGATCGACGGTTCGTGCAGCATGGCGGCGACCAGATCGCCGCGCATCCGCTGGCCGAGCGACAGCGAGCGGACCGGCGTGTCCAGGAAGTCGGAGAGGTCGAGCAGTTCGGTGAAGAGGCCGACGCGCTTGCGGTAGGTCGATCGATCGAGGTCGTAGAGATCCGCGAGGACCTCGAACGAGTCCCGGAGGGGAAGGTCGTACCAGAGTTGGGTTCGCTGGCCGAACACGACGCCGATGTTGCGGGCGTTCCGGGCGCGGTCCCGGGACGGCTCCAGGCCTGCGACCCGGCAGACGCCGGACGTCGGGGTGAGGATCCCGGTGAGCATCTTGATCGTGGTCGACTTGCCGGCGCCGTTCGGCCCGAGGTACCCGACGAGCTCGCCGGGCTCGACTACGAAGTTCACCCCGTTCACCGCACGGGTGATGTCTCGCTGAGTGCTGAACAGCGCCCGCAGCCGCGGCAACCGGCCTTTCAGGACGGCCGGTCTGCTGAACTCCTTGACCAGCTCGGCCGCCTCGATCACCGCCATGCGTACCCTCCCCAGCGAGCGCGTCCGGTCATCCTCCCACCGTTCCGGCGGCGACGCAGGTTGTATTTCACCGTTCTAGACCAGATGCGCCGCAGAGCGTCCGTTACGCTCAGAAGACTTACGATTAGGGGTCGATCTGTAGCCGAGAGGTCACCCCGTGTAGCGAAGTGACCTAGTCAGCTAATAGAGTCCGCGCATGACCATCGCGCCTTCGCTTTGCTCGCCCCTAGCGCTCGCCGATGCAGAACCCACTCGCGCTGCCGAACCCTGGGAGAGCGACGTGCTGACGGCCTACGGCCTGTTGCGAGAAGCAGCAGCAGAGCTGGATCACCTGATGCGCCATTCTCTGAAGCGCAGTGGACTGCAAATGGCAATGTTCGAACTGTTGCTGCGGCTTGCCCGCAGCCACGGTGAGAAACAGCGTCTGACCTCTCTCGCCCGGGAGCTGACCGTCACCACCGGCGGCATCACCCGGCTGGTCGACCGTGCCGAGAACCTCGGCCTGGTCCGCCGCGAGCCTTGTCCTGACGACGCCCGCGGCTCGTTCGCGGTCCTGACCGAGGAGGGGAAGCGGCGGCTGCGCGAAGCACTGCCGGACCACCTGCTCGAGATCGACAGCCTCTGGATGTCCCAGCTGGCCGACGAGCGGGACGTCGTCCTCGGCAAGCTCCGTCGAGTCCGGGACAACGCCCGCCGCTGGCCGAACGGCCGCCCGGGCCTCGGGCCGATCACGCCCGACCGGATCTGACCGACTTCACAACTACACAAGAGCATTACCCGCGACTAACGGATGGGGCGCCCGACTGGTGTCGGGCGCCCCGCCGCGTAATGGTTGAGAAGTGAAACAACCCCCGGATCAGCCGCGACCCGGCAGCACAAGGTCCCACGAGGCCGGCGTCGACCGGCCCGGAGGAAGTGCGTCGCCGGTCACTTCCGGCGGTCCCGGGAACCAGCCCGGCGACTGGCCTACCTACGCGCCGGGCGGTGCGGGTGAGGTCGGCCGCGAAACCGGCGACCAGTCGACCGGCGGATCAGCCCACACATCGGACGGTGGAGCGGCCGGCGGATCGGCCCGCACCTCGGACGGTAGATCGGCCCGCGCATCGGACGGTGCGTCGGCCCGTGGATCGGGCGGTGGATCGGGCGGTGGATCGGCCCGTGGATCCGGTGGTGGATCGGGACGTGGGGGCGGATCTCGGGCAGCTGCGCGGGGCGTTTGGTGGCGTGGTGCGCTCGGTGGGGTTTTGGCTGCTCTTGCCGGGCTGGCCGTCGGGAGTGTGGCGGCGGGCGTTCTGGGGACACCGCAGACGCCGGTGGTGGCGATCGGGTCGGCGTTCATCGACCGGGTGCCGCCCTGGATGAAGGATCTCGCGATCTCCTGGTTCGGGACGCACGACAAGACCGCGCTCCGGGTCGGCATCCTGATCGTCGTCGCGGCCCTCGCCGCGGTCGGTGGGATTCTCGCCGTACGGCGGTTCTGGGCCGGCGCACTGATCACGATCGCACTCGCCGGTGTCGCGGTCGCCGCAGCTGTCACCCGCGCCGACTCCGGCCAGACCGGGTTCCTCCCGTCGGCGCTCGCCGGTGTGACCGCCTTGGTCATCCTCAGACTCTTCAGCCGCCGGCTCGAACCGCTGCTCGACTTCCCGGACGACGGCGTCAGTCGCCGCGGCTTCCTGCAGTTGTCGGCCGGTGTCGCGCTCGGCTCCGCCGCGGTCGCCGCGGCCGGCAAGATCGTCGGCGGGAACCGCGCCGCCGTGGCGGACGCCCGCAAGCAGCTCCGCCTTCCGCAGCCGCCCACCCTGGCGCCGCCCGCCGGCGTCCAGGCCGACGGCGCCGTACCGTGGGCGACTGCGAATGAGGACTTCTACCGCATCGACACCGCCCTCTCGGTGCCGCAGATCGTGCCCGCGGACTGGAAGCTGCGCATCCACGGCATGGTCGACCGCGAGCTCACCCTGAGCTTCGACGATCTGCTCAAGCGCCAGGTCATCCACAAGTGGGTCACGTTGACGTGCGTCAGCAACGAAGTCGGCGGCGACCTGATCGGCAACGCGTTGTGGTCCGGCGTATTACTGAAGGATCTGCTCGAGGAGGCCGGTCCGGCGCGGGACGCGGACGCGATCCAGTCGACGTCGAAGGACGGGTTCACCGCCGGTACGCCGCTGCCGACGTTGCTCGACGACCGGCAGGCGATGCTCGCGTTCGCGATGAACGGTGAGCCGTTGCCGGTCGAGCACGGGTTCCCGGTGCGGATCGTCGTCCCGGGGCTGTACGGCTACGTGTCGGCGACGAAGTGGCTGGTGGACATCGAGGTCACCCGGTTCGACCGGTTCGAGGCGTACTGGACGCCGCGCGGGTGGTCGGCGCTCGGCCCGATCAAGTTGTCGTCGCGGATCGACACTCCGCTCGGAAAGAAGGTCGACCCGGGACCGGTGACGGTCGCCGGCGTGGCCTGGGACCAGCATGTCGGGGTGTCCAAGGTCGAGGTCCGGGTCGACGGGGGCCCTTGGCAACAAGCCACGCTGGCCACGGACCCGTCGATTGACACCTGGCGGCAGTGGCACTGGACGTGGAACGCGCCGCGCGGCACGCACGTGCTGCAGGTCCGGGCGTTCGACGCGAAGGGCAATCCGCAGGTCGAGTCGTCGGCGCCACCGGCTCCGGACGGCGCGACCGGACTGCACACGGTCAGCGTGAAGGTCGGCTGACCGCGTCCAGCACCATCGGCAGGAACGTGTGCTCGAGCGAGCCGGACGGCACCTTCCGCGGCTCGAGCAGGCTCTGCGAGCGAGCCCCTTCGTGCAGCGCGATCACCATCCGGACGAACTGCTCCGCAGGAACGGTCAGCTCCAGCCCGCCGGCCTCGGCGATCTGCTCGACCAGTCCGGTCAGACTCGTGCGGAACATCGCACGCTGCTGGTTCAGCGCCTCGGCCGCCGCCGGGTCGCGCAGTGCGTGCAGCGTGAACTCGGCCGAGATCAGGTGCCACTGCCGTTGGTCCGGCGCGGCCTCGTCGAGCAGCCCCAGTACGGCGTCGAGCAGCGTGCCGGGCTGCGTGGCGAGCTCGGGGAGCAGCGCCTCGATCTGCTCCAGCAGCCGGTCGGTCGTGGCCTGGAACAGCGCGAGCACCAACTCGTCCTTGGACCCGAAGTTCGAGTAGAAGGCGCCGCGGGTGAATCCGGCCCGCTCGCAGATGTCCTCCACCGACGCGCCGTGGAAGCCGCGCTCGGCGAACACCTCCAGGGCTCCCTCGAGAAGTCGGGCCCGGGTGTTGGAGCGGCGGCGCTTGGGCGTTTCCATAGGAGTAGGATACAGTTCTGTATTGAATACACAACCGTATTGAACGGGGATGCAGGATGGAGCTCGAGGCCACCGGGATCAGCGTGCGGGGTCCGCACGCGCCGATGCTGCACGCCACGTCACTGTCGGTCGCGGATCATCAGGTGGTGCTGCTGACCGGATACCCGGGCGCCGGCCACGTGGCCGCGTCACTCGGTCTGTCCGGGCGGCTGAAGCTCGACACCGGTTCGGTCCGCCTCAACGGCAAGGCTGAGCCGGCCCTGCTGCGACGACACGTTGCCGTGGTCGACGCGCCGGGCATCACCGAGCCGGACGACGCCCTGCCCGTTCAGACCGTTGTGGGCGAGGAGTTGGCCGTCGCGGGTCGCAAGGCCGGGCGCAAGGCCGTTCTGGAGTGGCTGAACGAGCACGACGCGGCAGAGCACGCCGACAAGCGGTTCGAGCACCTCCCGGTCGCCGTGCGCACCAGACTGCTCACGGAGCTCACGGTGGCGCGCCCTGACGTACAGATGGTCATTCTGACCATGCCGGATCGCCACGGGGGCGATCCGCACGGCTGGTACGAGCTGGGCCGCGGGTTGGCGGCACAGGGGTACGGCGTGATCATCACGTGCTCTGACGCGTCGGCCCGGCTGCTGGACGTCAAGGCCGCCCGGATGGGTGAGACGGACCAGCCCGACCCGGTGCAGGTCACCCCGATCTCTCCGGTGGAGCCAGTCACCCCAATCGAGGAAGAAGTGGAGACAGAGGCGTGACCGCGCTGCGGATGGCCCTGAGTGAGTTACGGCGTCTGACGGCCGGACGGCTGCCCAAACTGGCCGTGGTGGCGCTGCTGCTGGTGCCGGTGCTGTACGGCGGCCTGTACCTGTACGCGAACCACGATCCGTACGGCCGGCTGAACAAGATCCCGACCGCGGTCGTCGTCGAGGACGCGGGTACGACGCTCGCGACCGGCGAGAAGCTCAACGTGGGACCGCAGGTCGCGGACGAACTGGTGAAGTCGAAGAGCTTCGACTGGCACCAGGTGGACCGTGCCGACGCGACCCAGGGGGTGTCCGACGGCAAGTACGAGTTCGCTCTGGTGCTGCCGAAGACCTTCTCGGCCGACCTGGCGTCGAGTGCGGACTTCACGCCGCGGCAGGCGGAGCTGGAGCTGCTGACGAACGACGCCAACAACTACATCGCGCACACGATCGCCAACCAGGTCGTCGCGCAGGTGACGAAGACGGTCGCGTCACAGGTCAGTGAGACCGCGGCATCGCAGTTGCTGGCCGGGTACAACACCATCCACAAGAACGTGAGTTCCGCAGCCGCCGGTGCCGCCAAGCTGCAGAACGGGCTGACCTCGGCTGCGACCGGCGTCGCGAAGCTGCAGTCCGGTGCGTCGCAACTCAACACCGCACAGAAGCAGCTGTCTGCCGGCGCGACACAGCTGGCCGCCGGGGCGACCCAGGCGTCGCGGGGCGCGTCATCCTTGGCGACCGGCGCAGCAAAGCTCGACAACGGTCTGGACACGTTGCAGGAGAAGACCGCAGCGCTGCCGAAGCAGACGAAGCAGCTGGCGGCCGGTGCGGATCAGGTTGCTGACGGCAACGAGAAGATCGCCGGCGCGGGACGCCAGGTGGCGACCGCGTCCAGCACGCTGGTGAAGGACCTCAAGACCTTCGACACCCAGCTGGCGGCGCGGTTGCGAGCCCAGGGGCTGAGCCAGCATCAGATCAACGTGGTGCTGACCGAGACGGCGAAGCTGCGTACTCCCGTCGTACAGGCGAACACCAAGATCCAGTCGACGTCCAAGCAGCTCAACACGCTCGCCACGGGGGCGCGGAAGGTGTCGAACGGCGCTTCCGCTCTGGCCAAGGCGACACCTGCTCTGACGAACGGCATCCGTACGGCGTCCAGTGGGGCGCATCAGCTCAGCACAGGCGCTAGCCAGCTCAAGACCGGGCTGGGCACCCTGCAAACCGGTGCACAGAAGCTTGCTGCTGGAGAGAAGCAGGCCGTGACCGGGCAGGGGCAGTTGCTGACCGGTGCGAACAGCCTGGCGACCGGTGTGGGTCAACTGAAGACCGGTGCGACGCAACTGAGCACCGGCCTGCACAACGGCGTGAAGCAGATCCCCAACCCGTCAGCGGATCAGCGCAAGGCGGTCGCCGAGACGCTCGGTGCACCCGTCACGCTGCAGAACGTCTCGCAGGCCACGGCCGACAGCTACGGCGCCGGTCTGGCTCCGTTCTTCCTCTGCCTTGCCTGCTGGATCGGTGCGTACGTCCTGTTCCTGCTGGTGCGGCCGCTGTCACCGCGAGCGCTCGCAGCCTTGCAGTCGCCGTTCCGGGTGGCGCTCGGCGGCTGGTTGCCGCCTGCGCTGTTCGGCGCGATCCAGGCCACGCTGGTCTTCGTCGCCGTCGTCCTCGGCCTCGGCATCCACGCCGCGCACCCGTGGCTGACCGTCGGTTTCCTGATCCTGACGTCGTTCACCTTCGTCGCGATCCTGCACGCGCTGTCCGCGTGGTTCGGCGCTGTGGGCAAGTTCCTCGGCCTGGTCCTGATGGTCATCCAGCTGGTCAGCGCCGGCGGCACGTTCCCGTGGCAGACGATTCCGGGGCCGCTGTACTTCTTCCACCACGCCCTGCCGATGAGTTACGCCATCGACGGCGTCCGCCACCTGATGTACGGCGGCCCGGGTGCCTCCCTCGGCGGAGACCTCCTGGCCCTCGCCCTCTGGTTCACCGCCGCCCTCACCGCTTCCACCCTCGCCGCCCGCAACCAACGCGTCTGGCCGGCCAAGAAGCTTCAGCCAGAGCTGGCTCTGTAGGTCCTAGCTGTTCACGAAGGTCGCGGTGCGGCTGATGAGTTCGTGGGTCGTCGGTTGGTCGAAGAAGGTGATGAGGGCTTCGTAGGTGCCTGCCTCGGCGGCCGACGGGTCCACCACGTAGCCGTAGTAGCCGTCGGTGTAGCCGACGACCCGGGTGACGGGGTAGATGCTGTCGGACTGGAGGCAGGCGCCGTGGACCGCGAACAGCTCGACCGGAAGATTGATCCAGCACACGTCGCCCATGGTGACCCTGCTGATGTTGAGGTCCAGAGCCGGCGGGAGCGACGCGGCGGCCATCAGGACCTGGCCGCGGGCTCCGTCCAAGCGGGTCTGCGAGATGCGGCCCGAAGGGTCGTCGGCCGTGCTGACCCGGCTCTCCACAACGGACGCCAGCCTCTCGGACTCGTCCACAGGCGGGACCGATCGCACAGGCAAAGTCAGAGTGGTACGACGGATTGCCGGCGCCGACTGCGGTAGATCGAGCCCCGGGCCGGCCAGAGCTTCACGGACACGCGCGGCCAGCAACCCACCCAGCCGGGCGACCTCGGCCGCGCCGCGACCCTGACGGGTGAAGCGCGGACTGACGTCACCGGCCGCACCTTGCAGAAAGCCGACCACAGCGGGAGCCAAGGCGGCACGGGCGGCGCCGGGCCAGTCGGCGGAGTACTGCAGGTTCTCCGGGCCGTACGTCGTCGGGTGGCACGCGAAGTCCAGCAGCACCGCCTCGAGAGCGCCGGAAGCGCCGTGCAACGCGAGGATGCCGGCGGTGTTGTCGTGCGGCCCGTTCTTGCGATGCCGGTTGGTCCCGACGCCGACGACCTCGATCGAATGCCAACTCGCCGTCACCGGCTGCCGCTCCAGCCGGGCCCCGCGCACCGCGCCGACCAACGAGTCGACCAGCACACATTCGCGTTCGGCCGGGATCACCGGATGGATCTCACCGGTCCACCCGGACGGGCCTGAGTGCGTGTGCGACGCGGACACCACGACCTGCGACGGCGGGATGCCGGCGGCGGCTCCGGCGGCCGCCGCGAGCTCCGATGAGAGCGCGCTCCCGACGGCAATCGCGTCGAGCGTGAGCCACAGCACGCCCGGATCGTCCTTGGTGGACAACCAGATCAGCGTTGCGTGAAGCGGGTCCGCGGTGCCGGTCGAGAGCCCGGCGCGGGCGGCGTACCCGTCGAGCCGATGGCCGGGCGGCGGCGTGACGTCCAAGGACGTCGCGGCCAGAAGGAGTTCGTTCACGTGAAGTCTCCAGCTGTCGTACCGGCTCGGATCGGACGATGCCTGCCAAGATATACGGTCAACACCGTAATTATCGAGGATGCGGATGCGCGACGATCAGGTCGGCGTACGGCCCCACCGAACCCGTGGCGAGACGTTCGGCGCCGTCGAGCGAGTTGCCGGCCGCCACTGTCAGTCTTGCTCGCCCGGGCAAGGCCTCGCGGACCGGCGTCAGCAACTGTTCCCCGGCACCGTCGAACAGGCCGCCGACGCACGCGACCGGCACCGGCCCTTCGCCGGCCAGTTGGGCGACCGCGGCGCCGATCGTCTCGGCGATGTCGCCGGCCGCCCGGACCAGCAGCTCGACGGCGACCGGATCCCCTTCGCCCGCACACCGCAGGACCTCGGGGGCGAACCGGGCCACGTCGTCGACCAGCGTGGTCGACCGGTAGAGCGCGACCGGATCGAGCGCGGTGTCCGCGAGCTTCGTCATCGGACCGCGACCGTCCCGGGCCCGCTGGACGGCGACCAGGCCGGCGCGACCGATCGCGAACGCACTGCCGGCGTCGCCGAACAGGTACCCGTGGCCGTCGAGCTTGCGCCACGTACCGTCGCGATCCACCGCGAGACAGACCAGCCCCGTGCCGGCGGCCACCACCACGCCGTACCCGTCCGGTAACGCGCCGGCGTGGGCCGTGACCATGTCCTGGGTCAGGCGCACCTCGCCGGCGTCGAGCAGCTCAGCGACATCGGCGGCGAACCGCTCGGCGGCGCCGTGGGCCTGCGGGTAGCCGGTCAGGCCGAGCGCGACGACGTCCACCTGACCGTCCACCTCGGCCTCGGCCGCAGCGATGCGGATCGCGTCCAGCAGCTTGGACACGGCATCAGGTCCGTGCGTGTAGCCGGGCCCTTGGCCGGTCCGTCCGGACGGGAGGACACGAAGACGGAGCGCGGACTGGCCGCCGTCGATGGCGATGCGCGTCATTGGATGGTCCCGGGGTGGATAGTCCTGACAATTCCTGACAATGCTGAAAGGAGAGTACCCACACGATCCCGCTACCGGGGAAGGGCTGCCTCGAACTGATTCAGCAGCGTCGCCAGCCGTACGCCGGTGAGCTGGATGCTCGGATGCATCCAGTCGTTGAGGATCGGGTCCTCGCCGGCCAGGTGGTCCGACAGCTCGGTCTGGCTCAACTCGAAGACGTGCGCCGGGTTGCCGGTCAGGTCGACGACGGTCTGCATCAGCCGGCCGACCTGGTCCTCCCAGAGCGCGGCCTCGAGGTCGTCGCGGTCCGGACGGATCAGCAACAGGTCCACGTCGCTGTCGAGCTCACCGTCACCGCGGGCGATCGCGCCGTACACACTCGCGTGCACCGGCGGGATCCGCCAGCCGCCGATCTCGTCGGCGAGCCGGGCGATCAACATCCCGCGGAGATTCGCGAGCTGCTCGACGATCGGCGCGACCAGGTGCTTGCGATTGAGGCGGTACAGCAACGAGTTCCCGAGATCGTCCACATGCACGAGCCCGGTCGCAGCCAGCCGCTGCAGCACGAGCCGCACACCCGCGACACTCCCGGCCCCGGCCAGCTTGTGAATCTGCCGCCCCGACAGCCCGTCCTCGGCCCGGGCCAGCACCTCCAGCACCGGCCCGTCCAACGACGGCACCACAGTGCTGATCGGGCTCTTCAGATCCATAACCCGAACCACAGTAGTGATCACCGCGCCGCGCAAGTAATCACCATGACGGGTCAGCTACCCCGGATCGTTCGGTTCGCCAACGAGAAGGACTGTCCGCCGCATGCCTCGAACTGCGTTGGTGATCGGAGCCGGGATCGTACCGGCGGGCGTTCAAGTCGCAGCGGTTGCTGATCCCGGTCGACGCGTTCTACGAGTGGCTGGAGACCGACCAGGTCGGGAAGTCGGCAGGAAGTTGAAGCAGCCGTTCGCGCTACCAGCCGGTCGACGGCTCGACGCTGACGTTGGCCGGGCTATGCCGGACGTGTCGGTCGCCGTCAAGAGCCGTGGGTTCCACCCGCCGGCGGCTGCTGGTTGTTTCCCGTGCCGCCGAGTCCCGGTGCCTGAGGTTGTGAAGTGGAGGGTTGTCGAGGTTGACCGCCGCGAGGAGGCAGGGACAGGCAGACGGGTGGTAGCGACGCCGGCGTCGGACTCGCCGGCACCGGGTTGCGGACCACGTTCGGCGGGGTCGTGCGGTAGTCGGAGCCGCGCGTGATCGCGTCCTCGTCATCGCCCTCGTTGTCGTCGCGATCTGCATTGTTCCCTGGGCGAGCAGGCCGGCTGGTGGGCGTCGGGCCTGGCGCCGGTCCGCCACCTAACTGCGGCGGCGGGCATATCGCCTGGTCGGAAGTGGAACCCGGCGACGGTTCGGCGTTCGGCGCGTTCTCAGCTGGATCTGAGGCGCTCTTACCTGTCCGGGAGTCGGCCAGCAGACCTTGATCGAATCCGAGCATCATCAGTCCCGTACCGGTCAGACCGGCGACCGTGACACCGGCGGCGGCTGCGGCCGATCGGCGCAGCAGAGTGCGTCGGCGGCGGAAAGAAGACAGAGATGGGTTCGTCATGGCGTCGGCCTCCGTCCGCCACAGCCGCAATCCGCGCGGCCGGCTGTACCGGTCATGCGACTACGGTCGCGAACGAGCGATCAGGCGGACGCCAAGAGAACATCAAATCGAGCTCAAGTTCCGCTGCAGTCCTCGCGTGGGCCGCATGAGCACGGCGGTGCTGCACCAACGAATTCAATCATCGGCGTTGGGATCCAGTGGTGGTCAACCGACCGAGCCACAGTCCGTCATCCTGCTGCCGACGAAGGTCACCCGAATGTGGGCCCAGCCCGCGAGTACAGGCTGACCCAACCAGGCACCCAGCCACTCTCGTCATTCTTTCTCTTTCTTCCTGAGACCTCCGAAGAACCTCCGCCCTGTCTTCACGTCCTTCCTTCACGGCTCCCTTCCCCTTCCACTTCCCCCGCCTGGCAAGAAACAAGCACGCTTGATTCTTTTTGTGGGGCGTGGGACGCTCGGCTGGACGGGTGGCTCGCGAGGGAGTGTGGCGTGCAACTGGACGAAGTGCTGGCGGATCTTTGGGCTGAGAGTGCTGAGCTGGATCGGTTGGTGGGTGGGCTCGCGGCGGAGGAGTGGGCGACGCCTACGCCGGCTGAGGGGTGGACGATCGCGCATCAGATCGCTCATCTGACCTGGACCGACGAGGCGACGCAGCTGGCCGTGACCGACCCTGAGGCGTTCAAGGCGTCGCTGCAGACGGCCGCAGCGAGTCCCACGACGTACGTCGACGACGGCGCCGCGGAGACTGCCGCGTTGCCGCCGGACCAGCTGCTGACCTACTGGCGGGAGACCCGGGCCGAGGTCGCCGAGGTGCTGAAGAAGGTGCCGCCCGGCGAGAAGGTGCTGTGGTACGGGCCGCCGATGAGTCCGACGTCGATGGCGACGGCGCGTCTGATGGAGACGTGGGCCCACGGGCAGGACGTGTTCGACGCCCTCGGCGTCCAACGCCAGCCGTCGAACCGTCTGCGGCACGTCGCGCATCTCGCGGTCCGCACGCGGGACTTCGCGTACCTGCTCAACGACCGCACACCGCCCGCCGAGCCGTTCCGCGTCGAACTGACCGGCCCGGACGGTGACGTGTGGACCTGGGGACCTGAGGATGCAGCGCAGCGGGTGACCGCGCCGGCCCTCGACTTCTGCCTGCTCGCCACGCAACGCCGGCACCGGGACGACCTGTCCGTGCGAGCGGAGGGCGCGGACGCCGAGGAGTGGTTGGGGATCATCCAGGCCTTCGCCGGGTTGCCGGGGAAGGGGCGTCGGGCGGGGCAGTTCGGATGACCGAGGCGCTGCGCATCGGTAACGCGTCCGGGTTCTACGGGGACCGGTTCAGCGCGGTGCAGGAGATGCTGACCGGTGGGCCGCTGGATGTGCTGACGGGCGATTACCTGGCCGAGCTGACGATGCTCATCCTCGGGCGGGACCGGATGAAGGACCCGGGCCTGGGGTATGCGAAGACGTTCCTCAAGCAGCTCGAGACCGGGTTGGGCGAGGCGCTCGACCGAGGCGTGAAGATCGTCAGCAACGCGGGCGGTCTCAACCCGTCGGGGCTCGCCGCGGCGATCGCCGACCTGGCGGAGCGGCTCGGGTTGCATCCGAAGATCGCGTACGTCGAAGGCGACGATCTCGTCGGCCGAGCGCAGGAGCTGCGGCTGGGCGCGCCGTTGACCGCCAATGCGTACCTGGGCGCGTGGGGTATCGCCGAGGCGCTGCAGGCCGGTGCGGACGTGGTGGTGACCGGGCGGGTCACGGACGCGTCCGTGATCGTCGGCCCGGCCGCGGCACACCACGGCTGGAAGCGGACGCAGTACGACGAACTCGCCGGGGCGGTCGTCGCCGGGCACGTGATCGAGTGCGGTTGTCAGGCGACCGGCGGGAACTACGCGTTCTTCACCGAGATCCGCGACTTCGGGCGGCCTGGGTTCCCGATCGCGGAGATCCACGCGGACGGCAGCAGCGTGATCACCAAGCACGACAACACCGGCGGCGCGGTCACGATCGACACGGTCAAGGCACAACTGCTGTACGAGGTCGGCGACGCCCGGTACGCCGGTCCGGACGTCACAAGCCGCCTCGACACGATCGAGCTCACCGCCGACGGCCCCGACCGCGTCCGGATCTCCGGGGTCCGCGGCGAGGCCCCGCCGCCGACGTACAAGGTCTCGCTGAACAGCGTCGGCGGTTTCCGCAACGAGGTCGACTTCGTCCTCACCGGGCTGCAGCTGGAGCAGAAGGCCGAGCTGGTGCAGCAGCAGCTCGAGCAGGCGCTGCCGAAACGGCCGGCCGAGCTGAAGTGGACGCTGGCCTGGACCGAGAAGCCGAACGCCGAGTCCGAGGAGGAGGCCAGCGTCTTCCTCCGGTGCGCAGTCAAGGATCCGGACCAGCAGGTCGTCGGCCGCGCGTTCAGCAGCGCGGCGATCGAGCTGGCGCTGGCGAGCTACCCCGGCTTCCATGTCACCGCGCCGCCCGGCGACGGTTCGCCGTACGGCGTTTTCCGCGCCGGGTACGTCGACATCCACGAGGTGGAGCACGTCGTCGTACTGCCCGACGGATCGCGGCAGGTCGTCGACCCCGCGCTCGAGACGCGGCCGCTGCGGCCGGTCGACGACATCGAGGCGCCGATGCCGCTGCTGCACCTGTCCAGCGGACCGCCGCGCACTCGCGAGGTCCCGCTCGGCCGGATCGCCGGCGCGCGATCGGGCGACAAGGGCGGCGACGCGAACGTAGGCGTGTGGGTCCGCGACGAGAAGGCTTGGCGCTGGCTCGCGCACTCCCTCACGATCGAGCTGTTCCAGACGCTCCTGCCGGAGACACGGCCGCTGACCGTCACGCGCTACCTGCTTCCGAACCTGTGGGCGCTGAACTTCGTCGTCGAGGGCCTGCTCGGTGAGGGCGTAGCGGCGCAGGCACGGTTCGATCCACAGGCGAAGGCGCTCGGCGAGTGGCTGCGGTCGCGGTACGTCGACGTGCCGGAGGTGTTGTTGTGAACGACTTCCGGGAGTCCGTACGGCGGTTCATGGCGGCCGAGGTGCTGCCGCATCTGGACCAGTGGGAGCGGGACGGCGAGCTGCCGCGGGAGCTGCACAAGAAGGCCGGCGCTCTCGGGTTGCTGGGCGTCGGATTCCCGGAAGCGGTCGGTGGTGGCGGCGGATCGCTGCTAGACGCGATCGACGTCGTCGAGGAGATGCACTACGCGGGCGGCTCCGGCGGCCTCGTGGCCGCACTCCTGACCTGCGGCATCGCACTTCCGCACATAATTGCTAGCGGCAACGAAGAGCAGATCGAGCGGTGGGTTCGGCCGACGTTGGACGGCGAGTTGATCGGGGCGCTGGCCATCACGGAGCCGGGCGGCGGGTCGGACGTGGCGTCACTTCGTACGACGGCGCGGCGCGAGGGTGACGTGTTCGTGGTGAACGGCGCGAAGACCTTCATCACGTCGGGGTGTCGTGCGGATTTTGTGACGACAGCTGTTCGCACCGACGGCCCGGGAGCGCACGGCATCAGTCTGCTGGTCATCGAGGCTGGGTTCGGTGTGTCGCGGCGGTTGGAGAAGATGGGCTGGCTGTGCTCCGACACGGCCGAGCTGTCGTTCGACAACGTGCGGGTGCCGGTGGGCAACCTGATCGGCGCGCCTGGCAGTGGGTTCGTCCAGCTGGCCGTGAACTTCGTTGCGGAGCGGTTGACGTTGGCTGTGCAGGCTTATGCCGGGGCTCAGCGGGCGCTTGATCTGACCGTCGAGTGGTGCCGTCAGCGCGAGACATTCGGGCGGCCGTTGATTTCTCGGCAGACGGTGCAGCACACGCTGACCGAGATGGCGCGGCGGGTGGATGTGGCCCGGGTCTATGTGCGCGACGTGGCGCGGCGCGCGGACGCGGGCGCGGACGTGATAGCTGAGACCTGTTTCGCCAAGAACACCGCGGTCGCGGCGGGACAGTGGGTCTGTGACCAGGCGCTGCAGCTGCACGGCGGCCTCGGGTACATGCGCGAGGCCGAGGTGGAACGCCAGTACCGCGATCAGAAGATCCTCGCCATCGGCGGCGGGACCACCGAGATCCTGACCGGCCTGGCCTCGAAGAGACTGGGGTTCACCGCATGAGTAACCGTGAGGCGATGCTGGACAAGCTCGCCGCGCTGGACGTCGAGCACGCGAAGGCGCTGGCGGGCGGCGGCGAGAAGTACGTCGACCGGCACCACAAGCGCGGGAAGTTGCTGGCCCGCGAGCGGATCGAGTTGCTGCTCGACCCGGACTCGTACTTCCTCGAGCTGTCGCCGCTGGCCGGCTGGGGATCCGACTTCACCGTCGGCGCCAGCCTGGTCACGGGCATCGGTGTGGTCGAGGGCGTCGAATGCCTGATCACCGCCAACGACCCGACCGTCAAAGGCGGATCCAGCAACCCGTGGACCCTGAAGAAGGCCTTGCGCGCGGATGAGATCGCGCGGGCGAACCGGCTGCCGGTGATCAGCCTGGTCGAGTCCGGCGGCGCGGACCTGCCGACGCAGAAGGAGATCTTCATCCCCGGCGGCGCGATGTTCCGGAACCTGACCCGGTTGTCGGCCGAGGGGATCCCGACGATCGCGCTGGTGTTCGGCAACTCGACCGCAGGCGGCGCGTACATCCCGGGGATGAGCGACTACGTCGTGATGGTCGACGGCGGCGCGAAGGTGTTCCTGGCCGGGCCGCCGCTGGTGAAGATGGCGACCGGCGAGGACGCGGACGACGAGTCGCTCGGCGGTGCGTCGATGCACGCGCGGCAGTCCGGCCTGGCCGACTACTTCGCGGTGGACGAGCCCGACGCGATCCGGCTCGGGCGGCAGATCGTGTCCCGGCTGAACTGGCGCAAACTCGGCCCGCCGTCCGCCCCGTCGTACGACGAGCCGCGCTTCGCCGCGGACGACCTGCTGGACATCGTGCCGGGTGATCTGAAGATCCCGTTCGATCCGCGGGACGTCATCGCCCGGGTGGTGGACGGGTCGGTGTTCGACGAGTTCAAGCCGCTGTACGGGTCCTCGCTGGCGACCGGCTGGGCGTCGGTGCACGGCTACCCGGTGGGGATCCTGGCGAACGCGCGCGGTGTGCTGTTCAGCGAGGAGTCGCAGAAGGCCGCGCAGTTCATCCAGCTGGCGAACCGCGCGAACACGCCGCTGATCTTCCTGCACAACACGACCGGCTACATGGTCGGGCAGGAGTACGAGCAGGGCGGCATCATCAAGCACGGCGCGCAGATGATCAACGCGGTCTCGAACTCGAAGGTCCCGCACGTCTCGATCCTGATGGGCGCGTCGTACGGCGCCGGGCACTACGGGATGTGCGGCCGCGCGTTCGATCCGCGGTTCCTGTTCGCATGGCCGTCGGCGAAGTCGGCGGTGATGGGCCCCCAGCAGCTGGCCGGTGTGCTGTCGATCGTCGCGCGCGCGGCCGCCGACGCGAAGGGGCAGCCGTACGACGAACAGGCCGACCGGCAGATGCGCGCGTACGTCGAAGGTCAGATCGAGGCGGAGTCGCTGCCGATGTTCCTGTCCGGCCGCCTGTACGACGACGGCGTCATCGATCCCCGCGACACCAGAACCGTGCTCGGCATCTGCCTGTCCGCCATCCACTCCGCCCCGGTCGAAGGCACGTCGTCCTTCGGCGTCTTCAGGATGTGACGCGCATGATCTCCTCGGTACTGGTCGCCAACCGCGGCGAGATCGCCCGCCGGATCTTCCGCACGGCCCGGTCGCTCGGCCTGTCCACGGTGGCGGTGTACTCGAGCGCCGACGCGCGGATGCCGTTCGTGGACGAGGCCGATGCGGCCGTTCACCTGCCCGGGAACACACCGGGCGAGACCTATCTGCGGGCGGACCTGGTCGTCGAGGCGGCGCTGCGGGCCGGTGCGGACGCCGTCCATCCCGGGTACGGGTTCCTGTCGGAGAACGCCGCGTTCGCGCAGGCGGTGATCGACGCTGGGCTGACCTGGATCGGCCCGCCCGTGGACGCGATCTCGTCGATGGGGTCGAAGATCGAGGCGAAGAAGCTGATGGTGGCGGCCGGGGTGCCGGTGCTGGCCGAGCTCACGCCCGCCGAGGTGTCCGCCGACGATCTGCCGGTGCTGGTGAAGGCGTCGGCAGGCGGTGGTGGACGCGGGATGCGGGTGGTGTCGCGGCTGGAGGACCTCGCCGCCGAGATCGACGCGGCGTCGGCCGAGGCGCTGTCGGCGTTCGGGGACGGGACGGTGTTCTGCGAGCGGTACCTCGCGACCGGGCGGCACATCGAAGTACAGATCATGGCGGACCGGCACGGGACGATCTGGGCGATCGGCGAACGGGAGTGCTCGATCCAGCGCCGGCACCAGAAGGTCGTCGAGGAGGCCCCCTCGCCACTCGTCGACCGCATCCCGGCGATGCGCGCCGAGTTGTTCGACGCGGCGCGGAAGGCGGCCGCGGCGATCAACTACACCGGTGCCGGGACGGTCGAGTTCCTCGCCGACGAGGACGGGAACTTCTACTTCCTCGAGATGAACACGCGGCTGCAGGTGGAGCACCCGGTGACCGAGGAGACGACCGGGCTCGACCTCGTCGAGCTGCAAATCGCTGTCGCGTCCGGTGAGCAACTGCCGCCCGAGCCGCCGCCCACGGTCGGGCATGCGATCGAGGTCCGGCTGTACGCCGAGGATCCCCAGCACGAATGGCAACCGCAGACCGGAGTGCTGCACCGCTTCGCGCTGGAGCAGCAGGAGGGTCTGCGGGTCGATTCCGGGGTGGTCGACGGGTCGGAAGTCTCGCCGTACTACGACCCGATGCTCGCGAAAGTGATCGCGTACGGGGCCGATCGGGTCGCGGTCGCGCGGCGGCTGGCCGGTGTGCTGGAGCGGGCGACGATCCACGGCGTCGGCACCAACCGGGAGCTGCTCGCGTGGATCCTTCGGCACCCGGCGTTCCTGGCGGGCGACACGGACACCGCGTTCTTCGACACGCACGGGGTCGGGACGACGGTCGACGACTCGGTGGTGCGGACGTCGGCGTTGGCGGCCGCGCTGGCGGATGCGGCGGGACGGCGTACGCCGGTGCGGGTGCCCAGCGGGTGGCGGAATCTGGTGTCGCAGCCGCAGCGGAAGAGCTATCGGTACGGCGACGACGTGGTCGAGGTGGCGTACCGGCTGACGCGGGACGGATTGGTTGTCGACGGCAACACTGCGCTGATTTCCCTGGACCCCGGGAGCGTCGCGCTCGAGGTCGACGGTGTGCGCAGGTCGTTCGAGGTCGCGGCGTACGGCGGGCTCGTGTGCGTGGACTCGGCGCTCGGCGGCGTGACGCTGCGGCCGGTCGAGCGGTTCGTCGATCCGGCCGATCAGGTCGCCGCCGAGTCGTTGGTGGCGCCCATGCCGGGCACCGTGATCCGGGTCGGCGTCGCGGTCGGTGAGGTGGTGAAACAAGGACAGCCGCTGCTCTGGCTGGAGGCGATGAAGATGGAGCACACGATCGCCGCCCCGGCGGACGGCGTCGTCGGCGAGTTGAAGGTGGCAGCAGGACAACAGGTCGAGGTCGGCGCCGTACTGGCCGTGGTTGGGGAGGACGCATGAGCTTCGTCGAGTCGGAAGAGCGCCATGAGCTGCGAAGGGTGGTCGGCGAGCTCGGGAAGAAGTACGGCTACGAGTGGTTCAACCGGCAGGCGCGGACCGGCGGTCACACCACCGAGCTGTGGCTGGAAGCCGGCAAGCTCGGGTTCCTCGGCGTGAACCTTCCCGAGCAGTACGGCGGCGGTGGCGGCGGCATGGCCGACCTGTCGATCGTCCTCGAGGAGCTCGGAGCGGCCGGCTGCCCACTGCTGATGATGGTCGTGTCGCCGTCGATCTGCGGCACGGTGATCTCCCGGTTCGGCACCGACGACCAGAAGCAGCACTGGCTGCCGGGCCTCGCCGACGGTACGACGATCATGGCGTTCGCGATCACCGAACCCGACGCCGGCTCGAACTCGCACCAGATCACCACCACGGCCCGCCGGACGGACGACGGCTGGTCGCTGACCGGGCGCAAGGTGTACATCTCCGGGCTCGACGTCGCGAAGGCGGTCCTGGTCGTCGGCCGCACCGAAGACGCCCGCACCGGAAAGCTGAAACCGGCGCTGTTCATCGTCCCGACCGACGCGCCGGGCGTGGAGTTCCGGCAGATCGAGATGGACCTGATCAGCCCGGACAAGCAGTACGCGCTGTTCCTGGACGACGTACAGCTGCCGCGCGAAGCGCTCGTCGGCTCCGAGGACGCGGCTCTCATGCAACTGTTCGCGGGCCTCAACCCCGAGCGGATCATGGCGTCGGCGTTCGCCATCGGGATCGCTCGGCACGCGCTCGGCAAGGCGACGGCGTACGTCAAGGAACGCCAGGTGTGGAACCAGCCGATCGGTGCGCACCAGGGGATCGCGCACCCGCTGGCGCAGATCAAGATCGAGCTCGAGCTGGCCCGGCTGATGATGCAGAAGGCGGCGGCGTTGTACGACGCGGGCGACGACCTGGCCGCGGGCGAGGCCGCGAACATGGCGAAGTACGCGGCCGGCGAGGTCGCCGTACGAGCGACCGATCAGGCAGTGCAATCGCTCGGCGGGAACGGTATGACTGTCGAGTACGGCGTTGCGTCACTGGTCGCGGCCGCACGCGCGACCCGGATCGCCCCGGTCAGCCGGGAGATGATCCTGAACTTCGTCGCACAGCACAGCCTCGGGTTGCCGAAGTCCTACTGAGAAAGGCCTGGGCCGATGATCATCACCAGCGAATTCCCGCCCGTCGAGGTGCTCGACGTCCCGATCCACGACGCCGTGCTCGGCAGAGCCCAGGAGTACGGCGACCGGCCGGCGATGGTCGACGGTGTCACCGGCAAGGCACTCAGCTACGCCCAACTGGACCACTTGACCCGGCGAGTCGCGGCCGGCCTGGCAGAGCTCGGCGTACAGCACGGCGACGTGATCGCGCTGTACAGCCCGAACACGATCCTGTATCCGGTGGTGTTCTACGGCGCCACCCGCGCCGGCGCGACCGTGACCACGGTGAACGCGCTCTACACCGCGGACGAGTTGCACAAGCAGTTGATCGACTCGAAGGCGAAGTTGCTGGTGACGATTTCGCTGTTTCTGCCGGTCGCGACCGCCGCGGTCGAGGGCACCGACGTCGGGCAGATCTTCGTCTGCGACCAGGCCGAGGGGTACCGGTCGATCCAGGAGTTGTTCGCGTCGACCGCTCCCGAGCCGTCGGTGACGATCGATCCGGCTGTGGACGTCGCGGTGCTGCCCTACTCGAGCGGAACCACCGGCGCGGCCAAGGGCGTGATGCTGACGCACCGGAACATCGCGACGAACATCGCGCAGGCCGAGGCCACGATCAAGCTGGGCGAGGACGAGCGGGTCATCGCGATCCTGCCGTTCTTCCACATCTACGGACTGACCGTCCTGATGAACCTGCCGCTGCGGCTCGGCATCACGGTCGTGGTGCTGCCCAAGTTCGACCTGGAGCAGTTCCTGACCACGCTTCAGGACCAGCGGATCACACGGGCGTTCGTCGCACCGCCGGTGGTTCTGGCGCTCGCCAAGCACCCGGCCGTCGACTCGTTCGACCTGTCCGCGCTGCAGCACGTGATGTCGGCCGCGGCACCGTTGGACGGCGAGCTGGCCGAGGCGTGCGCGAAGCGCCTCGGTCTGCACGCGGTGACGCAGGCCTACGGCATGACCGAGCTGTCGCCGGGCACGCACGCCGTACCGCAGGACGACCCGGAGCCGCCGCCGGGCGCGGTCGGCAAGCTGTTCCCGTCGACGGAGATGCGGCTGGTCGGTGCGGACGGCGAGGACGCGGACGAGGGCGAGATCTGGATCCGCGGGCCGCAGGTGATGAAGGGGTACCTCGGCCGGCCCGCCGAGACCGACGCGACGATCGACCGCGACGGCTGGCTGCACACCGGCGACATCGGGCGGATGGACGCGCGGGGTTATCTGTACGTCGTGGACCGGGTGAAGGAGCTGATCAAGTACCACGGGTACCAGGTGCCGCCGGCGGAGCTGGAGGCCGTGCTGCTCACCGACGACCGGATCGCCGACGCGGCCGTCATCGGGGTCAATGCCGACGGCAACGAAATACCGAAGGCGTTCGTGGTGCCGATGCCGGGGGTGTCGTTGACCGCCGAGGATGTGATCGAGTACGTCGCGGCGCGGGTGGCGCCGTACAAGAAGATCCGGCAGGTGGAGTTCATCGACGCGGTGCCGAAGGCGGCGTCGGGGAAGATCCTGCGGCGCGAGCTGCGGGCGCGTGAGGCCGCGCGTGAGTGAGGCCCTGAAAGCACCCCAGCAGGACCGTTCGCGGGCGACCCGGCAGCGGTTGCTGGAGGCCGCGGTCGAGTCGCTGGCCGAGGTCGGGTACGCCGCGACGACGGTGTCGGTCGTCGCGGCGCGGGCCGGGGTGTCGCGGGGTGCGGCGCAGCATCACTTCCCGACCCGGGCGGACCTGTTCGCGGCGGCGGTCGAGTACATGACCGAGGTACGGCTGGCGGAGATCCGTGCGCAGGCCGCCGCGCTGCCGAGTGGGGCGGGGCGGACCGAGGCGATCGTCGGGATGCTGGCCGACGTGTACACCGGGCCGTTGTTCCGCGCCGCGCTGCATCTGTGGGTGGCGGCGTCGACGGAGGAGGCGTTGCGGCAGCAGATCGTGCTGCTGGAGGCACACGTCGGGCGGCAGGCGCACCGGGCGCTGCTCGACGTCCTCGAGGTGAGCGAACGGACGCCTGGTGTGCGGGAGACCGTGCAGGGTGTGCTGGACATGGCGCGCGGTCTGGGGCTGGCTGATCTGTTGACCGACGACAGTGCGCGGCGGCGCGGCATCGTACGCCAGTGGAGCCGCATCCTCGATCAGGCTCTGCGCGACCCGGGGGTGTGACCGAAGGCGCTCTTGAAGGTGTCGATGAACGCACTCGTCGACGCCCAGCCTGTCGCGTGCGCCACCCGAGTCACCGACTCCCCACTCGCCAGCAAAACCAACGCCTCGTGCAACCGCAACTGAGTCCGCCACTGCGGAAAGCTCATCCCCAGCTCAGCACGACACAGCCGACTCAACGTCCGCTCACTTGCACCCACCTCCCGCCCCAGCTCAGTCAGAGTCCGCCCGTCCGCGGGCTCCGCCCGCAACACCCCACAAACCGCCATAAGCCGCGCGTCCCGCGGCGCAGGCAAGTAGGTCGGCCGCTGAGCCGACCGCCGCAACTGGTCCAACAACACACGCCGCAACCGCCCACGCTCACCAGTCTCAAGGCCCTCCGCGCCTTGACCAGGCCGACCGGCTTCGCCGGCTTCCTCATCTGCTGTGTAGGTGAGGATGAGTTCTCGCAGGAGAGGGCTGACCACCAGGGCTGAGGGGGTGGTCAGGGCGAGCGGGTTTTCGGTGAGGCCGACGGTGTGGAGGGTGGTTTCGCCGTAGGCGCGGTGTTGGTGGAGGGTGCCGGCGGGGATCCAGATGGCTCGGGTGGCGGGGGCAACCCACGTGCCGGCGTCGGTGGTGACCGAGAGGACGCCGCGGCCGGCGTACACGATCTGGTTCCGGTCGTGCCAGTGCGGCTCGATGCCGCCGCCGGCCTCGATCGGGCGTCGGCCGGTGGTCGCGGGACGTTGGCGGGTTTCCGGCATCAGTTGGCATTTTATCGGAAGCCGGACACGCCATCCGGCGGTGACGATCAACGGGTGAAGAGACCGATCGGACTGATGGCCACCGGCCACGCGTGCGTGGACATCTACCAGGGCTGCGTGCCGGCGCTCGTACCGTTCCTGGTCGCCGAGCGCGGCCTCGGGTACGTCGCGGTGTCCGGCATCACGCTCGCCGCAACCCTGTTGTCCTCAGTCGTGCAGCCGGTCTTCGGCGTCCTCACCGATCGCCGTCCGCTGACCTGGCTGATCCCGGTGGCGATGACCACCGCAGGCCTCGGCATCGCACTGATCGGCGTCGGGCACGATTACTGGCTGACCTGGCTGGCGGCGGCGCTGTCGGGCCTCGGCGTCGCGGCGTACCACCCGGAGGCAGCCCGCCTGGCCCGGGTCGTGAGCGACGGCAGCCATGTCGGGATGAGCTGGTTCTCGGTCGGCGGGAACGTCGGCTTCGCGCTGGCGCCGGTGCTGGTCACACCGATCATCGCCACGGGCGGGCTGTCGCTGACGCCGCTGCTCGTCGTACCAGCGGTCCTCGGCGCCGCGATCACCTCGTGGGCGATCCGCTCGCGCGTCGCCGTCACGGCAGCCCGCAGCCAGACCCAGGGAACGGACGACTGGCCGTCGTTCCTGCGGCTGTCGCTGATCATGATCTGCCGCTCGATCGTGTTCGTCGGCCTCGGCACGTTCATCGCGCTGTACGCCGGCCAGCGGGTCGGCGGCGGTACGACGACCGGCGGAGTCGCGCTGTTCGTGCTCTTCGCCGCAGGCGCGCTCGGCACCCTCCTCGGCGGCCGGCTCGCCACGCGCTACGGGCGGGTCCGCACACTGCGCACGTCGTACGCCGTCGCCGTCCCCGCGATCGCCTGCCTGGTGTTCGTACCAGGGCCGGCCTTCTTCGGGTTCCTCGCCGCGACCGCGATCGCGATGTCGATCCCGTTCTCGCTGCACGTCACACTCGGCCAGGACTTCCTGCCCGGACGCGTCGGTACGGCGGGCGGCATGACACTCGGCCTGGCGGTCAGCATCGGCGGCGTGGCCACGCCGGTCCTCGGCGCCATCGCGGAACATACCTCGCTGCGGCTGGCGCTCAGCACGCTGATCGCGCTGGTCCTGTGCAGCACCTTGATCGGCTACGCCATCAACGAACCCGCCTGAGCTAGCGGTCGAACTTCCGGTACGAGGCGTCGAGCTCGCGCACCTCGGCGGAGGCGTGCAGCGTGACGCCGTCCTGCGGCGGGATGAACTTGCCCAGCAGTTCCAGCGTGGCCTCGGTCAGCCGCACCTTCACCTCGTCGGTGCGACCGGGCAGCAGGCCGATCGTCACCTGCACCAGAGCGTGCCCTTCGTCCGCGCGGTCTTCGTACCCGAAGGCCGAGAGATTGTCGTACCTGATCATGGTCTTGCAGGCCTCGGGTTTGGCGGCCGCGATCTCGACAACAGCCTCGTGCAGTGCGCGGGTGAACCCGTCGACGTCGAAGGCATCCTCGACCGGGTGCGAGTAGTCGACGGTGATCGCTGGCATGAGCACTCCTGTTCCACGGCGGACAACCAGAACCCTAACCTCCGGGCCTTGCAGTCGCCCCCGCTGCTTCGTCGTACGGACCGACGTCCAGTGGGCGGTCCACGGGTGGGGAACAGTTGTCGGTTCACATACATTGGTTGGTGATATGACTACCGAGCGGATCGACCGGACGAGCGTGGGGCTCCGGTCGGAACGAGGCCCGATTCTGCTCGCGGTGATGCTGAGCATCGGACTGGTCGCGATCGACGCGACGATCCTGGCCACCGCCGTACCGTCCGTGGTCGCGGACCTCGGCGGATTCACCCAGTTCCCCTGGCTGTTCTCGATCTACCTGCTCGCCCAGGCCGTGTCGGTGCCGATCTACGGCAAGCTCGCGGACCAGCGCGGCCGGAAGCCGATCATGCTGCTCGGCGTCGGGCTGTTCGTGCTCGGGTCGGTGCTGTGCGGGTTCGCCTGGAGCATGCCGGCGCTGATCGCGTTCCGGCTCGTGCAGGGGCTCGGCGCGGGCGCGATCCAGCCGATCGGCATGACGATCGTCGGCGACATCTACACGGTCGCGGAGCGGGCCAAGGTGCAGGGCTACATCGCCAGCGTCTGGGGGATCTCGTCGTTCGTCGGCCCGACCCTCGGCGGTGTGTTCTCGGACTTCATCTCCTGGCGGTGGATCTTCTTCGTGAACATCCCGCTCGGGATCGCCGCCGCCTGGGTGCTGGTCCGCCGGTTCGAGGAGAAGGTCGCGGACAAGACCAGCCACCGGATCGACTACACCGGCGCGATCCTGCTCGCGGTCGGCGGTTCGCTGCTGCTGCTCGGATTGCTCGAGGGCGGCGTGATGTGGGACTGGGACTCGCCGGCGAGCATCGTGATCCTGGCCGCGGCCGTCGTCCTGCTGGTGGGGTTCGTGTTCGTCGAGCGGCGGGCGGCCGAGCCGATCCTGCCGCTGTGGGTGCTGCGTCAGCGGGTCCTGAACTCGGCCAACTCGGCCGCGCTGCTGATCGGCTTGCTGATGATCGGCCTGTCGACGTACGTGCCGCTGTTCGCGCAGAGCGTCCTCGGTACGTCGGCCCTCGTGGCCGGGTTCGCGCTCGCCGCGATGACGCTCGGCTGGCCGATCGCGGCGTCGTTCGCCGGGCGGATCTATCTGCGGGTCGGGTTCCGCACGACGATGCTGATGGGCTCGCTGATCGTCGTCCTCGGGTCCGGCGTACTGCTCACGGTCGGGTCCGGGAGTTCGGTCCTGCACCTGGCCGCGGCGTGCTTCGTGATCGGGGTCGGGCTCGGCTTCTCCGCGTCGCCGTCGGTCGTGGCCGCGCAGTCGTCGGTGGAGTGGCAGACGCGCGGAGTGGTCACGGGCGCGAACATGTTCGCGCGCTCGGTGGGCAGCGCGGTCGGGGTCGCGGTCTTCGGCGCGGTGGCGAACGGCGTGGTCGCCGCGCGCCTCGGCGACGACCACGCAGACCTGGAGAAGGTGCCGGCCGAGATCCTCGCGCCCGCTGTCCACGACGTGTACTACGGCGCCGCCGCGGCCGCACTCCTCCTCGTCGTCGCCGTGCTCTTCATGCCGAACCGCATCACCGAGCGCCCCCTCAGGGCCTAAGTTGGGCTGTATGCGCGCGGTCGACTGTGTGGGGGCTTTGATCCGGGACGAGCAGCACCGCGTCTATCTGCAGCGGCGTACGGCGGACCGGCGGTTGCTGCCGGGGATCTGGGACATCGTCGGCGGGCACCTGGAGGCTGGTGAGACTCCGGAGCAGGCGCTGGCGCGCGAGGTCGAGGAGGAGACCGGCTGGAAGGTCCGCGACATCGTCTGGACAGTCGCGGACTGGGAGTGGGAGTGGCAGGGCCGGGTACGGCGGGAGGTCGACTACCTCGTCACCGTCGACGGAGACCTCGGCCGGCCGCGCCTCGAAGCCGGCAAGCACGACGCGTCCGCCTGGGCCGGACCGTACGACCTGGACCTGCTGATGGTGAACCGGACCGACGGCGACCGGCGACTGCGGGACCTGGTCGCGCACACGGTCCGGACACGGTTCACGGACCGCCTGCGGCTCGAGCCGCTGACCGGTCCGAACGGGGTGGTTCCCGGACATGCGGCGGACCTTCAGGGAATCTACGAGGACCTGTGGGTGGCCCGCTGGTACGACGAGACGCTGTCGGCGGAGCAGGCGGCCGTGCGGGTCGCTGAGCATCAGGCGGACTGGGAACGAGACGCTGCCGGCAAGTGGATCGCCTACGAGCGGGTGACCGGCGAGGCGGTGGGGCGCGGTGGCCTGTCCCGTATTCCGGCCGATGCGCCGACGGCCGCGGCGATCGCGGAGCTGGTCGGGCCCTCCTGGGCCGCCGACCGGCTTGAACTCGGCTGGGCCCTGACCGAGCCGGCCCGCGGCCGCGGCCTCGCCACCGAACTCGGCCGCGCCGGTCTGGACTATGCATTCGACACCTTGAACGCCTCGTCCGTCATAGGTTTCACCGAGCGGGTGAACGCGGCCTCCCAGGCAGTGATGCAGCGGCTGGGCATGGAGTACGCCGGAGAGGTCCGCGCCGAGGGCTGGGCTGCCGACGCCTCCACCATCGTGCCCGACGCCCCGTTCGCGGTGTACGCCGCCCGTCGGTGACCCGTCTCGCGGTGGCGTTGCTCGGACCTGAGACAAGCAACGGTGACCTGGGACAGGCAATACCAGGTCTCCGCAGACCATTTCTTGTCTCAGGTTTCGCGGATATCAGCAGAAGCTGAACTGCGGCGCGGCGGACCGGGAGCGGACATCTAGCGGTCCAGGGCGGTCACGAAGCGGGTCAGGAGGGTGGCGAAGTCGTTTCGTTCGTTGTGCGTCCAGTCTTCCATCGCGGCGGCGAAGCGGTCCCGGCGGAAGGCGTGGACGGTGTCCAGCTGGGCTCTCCCGGCCGCGGTGAGGACGAGGTTCGTACGGCGGCCGTCCGCCTGGTCTGCCTCGCGGCGTACGAGGTCCGCCGAGACCGCGGCGGCGACGAGTTTGCTCGCGCGGGGCTGGTCGACACCGAGGGCCGCGGCGACACCGTTGACGCCGAGCGGGTCGGGTTCGGCCGCCTCGATCGCGTCGAGGACCTCCTGGACCGGGTCGGGTCCGCCGGACTGGACGGCGAACGTACGCCGGGTCTGCCGCCGCCGGATCGCGATCATCGCCGCCTCGATCGTGGCGACCGGATCGGTCTTGTCCATGCCTGACTCCAACTATATGCTCGCTGACATGTATATGTCCGATGACAACAAGCCTATCGGCTGGTGGCTGAAGGAGGTCGACCGGCTACTGGAGGCGTCGTTCGAACAACTCCTCGCCGCCGACAACCTCACCCGCCGTCAATGGCAGGCCCTCAACGCCGCAGCCACACACCGCCGGCCGCCGGCGGCACACGCACAGAGCAACACGGCGACGCAGGAGCTCGGATTGCCGGGACCCGCAGCGCCTGGGGCGGGGATCGCGGAGGCGCTCGCGCCGTTTCTGAGTGGGGATCCGGCGGAGGTGGTGGCGGTCACGGGGCCGTTGGTTGCGCGTGGCTGGTTGGTTGGGGAGGGGCTCACGGCGGACGGTGAGCGGGCGTTGGAGGCGCTGAGCGTGAAGGTTCGGGCGCAGCGGCGGCGGGTGGTGGCCGGGATCTCGGACGAGGAGTACCTGGCGACGGTCGACGTGCTTCGGCGGATGGCCGGCAATCTGACGTGAGGAGGCTCCGGGTGTGACCGCCCAGGCGCGACGGTCACACTCGGAGCCGACCACCTCAAGGGGGAGGTTCCCGGTGAGGTGTCGGGAGCCTCCGGTGTCCTGCCGCCCAGGACACTCGGCCCTGCCTGGCCCGAGGTGTCGGCCAGGAGGTGGGTTGGAACGGCTGGGCGGCGGCGATACAGGGAAATCAGCCGCCAAGCCCAGCCGGGCAGGTGGGCGGTGCGGTCCGGAGCTGAGGAGTGCTCCGGACCGCACCTCGGGTTTCGTCCGGAGCTGAGGAGTGCTCCGGACCTTCCAAGCGCTGCCCCTGAACGTGAGGAGACTCCAGGGCGCAGCGGACCGGGTCTGAGGAGGACCCGGAAGCGCTCAGGTGCTTCAGTCGAGCGGGTCGGCCGGGCCGAGCAGGTCGTTGGTCACCTTGAGACCGGCGAAACGGCGCCGCATCGCCTGTTCGTAGCGGGCTGCCAGCGGCGCCTCCGCGACGTACTGCGCGATCACGTGCTCGCCGAACCAGACCCGGACTCTGCGCCGGTGCTGCCTCGACGTCATTTCCGCGATGGTCACAACCTCTCACCCCGTAACTCTCAGCCCTTGCAACCAGTTGGACTTACTGGTTGTCATGGCAGTAATGGTGCACGAGCCCAACGTGACCGCTCTAGGACCTGGACCGGACCTTTGCCGGACCTCTTCCGGTCCTCTCGCGGACATCTGGGGGACAGCACCTTGTCGTGGGGCACAAGTCGAGACAACGTCTGACTGACGTGAACGGGAGGAACGATGGCGGGTAGGTACGCGCCAAAGACGGTCCTGGCGCAGCTGATCCAGCGCCGGAACCAGACCTACTCCGAGATCGTCGCCGAGTTCGTCGAGCTGGGTGGAACCATCACCGAGCGGCACCTGCGTCGCCTCGCATCGGGCGAGCGTGCGGGGACCACTCCGCAGACCCGGCGCACCCTGCAACGCATGTTCGGCAAGCCGGTCGAGGAGCTCCTCGCGCCGTCTGCGCCGGAACAGGCCGCCCAGGTGGTGCCGGCACCTGCCGCGAGTGGACGGATCACGACAGGTAATGAGATGGAGGTTCTCGACATGGCTGCCAGCCGCGCGAGGGCGTTTGCCCTCGCGGCCCAGTCCGGTCTCGGAAGCGAGGCCATGGAACAGGTGTACGCCGACGTACGCCACGCCGCCCAGGCGTACCCGCAGCGTCCACTGCCGGAGATCCTCGGCCAGCTGGTCGAGACGCAGGACCTGGTCTTCGGTCTGCTGGAGAGCCGGCAGCGTCCGGACCACCACCGTCAGCTGTACTTCCTGGCCGGCGTCACCGGCGGCCTGCTCGCCAAGGCGTCCCACGACCTCGGCAACCCGCACGCCGCGCTGACCCAGGCGCGGACCGCGTTCATGTGCGCCGACAACGCCGACCACCACGGCCTGCGCGCCTGGGTGCGCGGCCTGCAGTCCCTGGTCTCGTACTGGGCCGGCAACCCGCACGACTCGGTGCGGTATGCACAGCTCGGCGCCGGGTACGCCGAGCAGGCCAACAGCACCACCAGCGTCTGGCTGCCGGTCAGCGAGGCCCGCGCCTGGGCCGCGCTCGGCAACCCGGAGGCCACCCGGGCCGCGCTGGAGCGCGCCGAGGAGGCGTGGAACTCGGTCCACAACGACGACCTGGACGACATGGGCGGCCTGTGCACCTTCGGCCGCAACCGCCAGCTGTACTACGCCGCGGACGCGCTCGCCTGGCTGCCCGGTGAGGTCGAGCAGGCCGAGCGGTACTCGAGCCAGGCCGTCGACGCCTACACCGACCAGAACCACCCGGAGTGGGCCTTCGGCGACGCCGCCGGCAGCCACGCGGCGATGGCGATCACCCGGATCGCGAGCGGTGAGCTGGACGGCGCGGCGGACGCGCTGGCCCCGGTGCTGACGCTGCCGACCGAGCGCCGGATCAACGGCGTCGTGCACTCGGCGCGCCGGGTCCACCAGGCGCTGCGGCAGTCCGGCCGCGCCGACGACGCGCGGGAGCTGCAGGAGGAGATCGAGACCTTCACCCGGACCCCGATGCAGACCTACCCCCGTTAGCCGGATGGATCCACTCACCGGCGAACGGACCGTACTGCGCGAATTCCGCACAACCGACCTCGACGACTACTTGGCCGTCGCCGGTGACGACCGGGTCACCACCTGGATGGCCTTCGACAGCTACGACCGGGCCAAGGCCGAGCAGAACCTGGCCGGCATCCTCCAGCGGTCCGCCCAGGAGGACCGTCCCGATTACATGCTCGCCGTGACCCGGCCGGACGACGATCGCGTGATCGGGTTCGCCCGGATCGCGCCGAGCGGAGCCTGGACGGCGAAGCTCGGCTACGCGATCGGCGCCGACCACTGGGGCCGCGGGTACGCCACGGACGCGGCCCGGGTGCTGTTGCGCTTCGCCTTCGGCCCGCTCGGCCGGCACCGCGTCACCGCCGCGATCGGCCCCGAGAACGAGGCCTCGATCGCGGTGGTCAAACGCCTCGGCTTCACCTACGAGGGCCACCTCCGCGACCACGTCTTCACCAACGGCGCCTGGCGCGACTCCCTGCTGTACTCGCTGCTGGAGCAGGAGCACACCGTCTGACCCTGCTCACTGTGCGGCCCGCCAGGCGGCGGGCCCGCCCTCGGCGAGATCGGCGCCGAGCGGTGTCCGCGCGTACAGCACCTGGCGCCGTACGAGAGATCGTGGTGCACCTCGTTGACCGCCTGCGCGACGCCCGCGAACGCGAACTCCGGCCGACGCCGGGACAGCGAGGAACGGAACGCGCGCTGCCTGCGCCAGTTCGACTGAGCAACACTGGGGGCATGGCTTCGACCACTGTTACCGGACCGCTGCGGGACAGCCTTGCCCGGATGATCCTGACCAAGGTTGCCGGGCCCGACCCGCAGACCGAGCGCATGCGGGTACACGGGACACCTGGGCCGCGCTGGTTCGCGCCGGACCGGCCGATCCTGCGGGTGCACGGGGACGCGTCGATGTTCGCCGGCGGGCTGCGGGCGCTGCTGCTGCAGTCGCTGCATCCACTGGCCATGGCCGCAGTCGCCGCGCATTCCGGGTACCGGGGTGACCCGTGGGGGCGTCTGCGGCGTACGAGCTACTTCCTGGCGATCACGACGTACGGCTCGATCCCGGACGCCGAGGAGGCGATCGCCCACGTCCAAGGCGTGCACGAGCGCGTCCGCGGGACCAGTCCGGACGGGGTGAAGTACCGCGCGTCGGACCCGCACCTGCTCAAGTGGGTGCATCTGGCCGAGGTGGACAGCTTCCTCGCCGCGCACCAGCGGTACGGCGCGCGGCCGCTCAACGCCGTGGAACAGGACCAGTACGTCGAGGACGCGGCGCTCGTGGCCGCCAAGCTCGGGGTCATCGACCCGCCGACCACGGTGGCGGAGCTGCGGCAACTGCTGAAGGAGTACCAGCCCGAACTGCGCGGTACGACGGAGGCGCGTCAGGCCGCCCGCTTCATGCTGGTGCATCCGCCGGTGCCGTTCGCCGCCCGGCCCGCGTACGGCGTACTGGCGGCTGCCGCGGTCGGTCTGTTGCCGTGGTGGACCAGGCTGCCGCTGCGTCTCCCGTACCTTCCGCTGGCCGAGCGAACCGTCGTCCGGGCGGCCGGCGACGGCCTCACCAGGACGATCCGGTGGGCGCTGACCTCTCCAACACTGGCAGAAACCGGCGCGGAGGCATGACGCGCCGGTAGGTTGTCCTCGTGCCGCTCCGTCCACATCGTCCACTCCCGATGGCCACTCCAGCGGGAGTCGAGGTACTGACCAAGATCCTGACCCAGGGGCCGATCCCGCGGGTGGAGATCGCGCGCCGGACCGGGCTGTCCCAGGCGGCCGTCACGAAGGCGGTCGCACCGCTGATGGAGAGCGGGTTCGTCACCGACCAGGCCGCCCCGGCGGACGGGGACGGCCAGCTCGGGATCGGGCGGCCGGTGAGCCCGCTGACCGTCGTACCGAGCAGCGTCTCGGTGATCGGCGTCAAGGTCACGCCGACCAGCCTGATCGGTGTCACCACCGACTTCACCGCCGGGATCCTGAACGTCCGGCACGACCCACTGGACGACACCGATCCGGAGGCGGTGATCGACCAGCTCGCCGAGCACGTGAAGGCGCTGATCGCCGCGCTCAAGTCCGGGACGGCGGTCGCGGGGCCGCTCGCCGGTATCGGAATCGCGGTGTCGGGTGACGTCGACGCGGTGCACGGCGTGGTGCGGGACTCACCGCTGATGGGCTGGCGCGGCGTTCCGGTCGCGGAGCTGCTCGGCAAGCAGGTCCGGGTGCCGATCGTGGTGTCGAACGACGTCCGCGCGCTGACCGTGGCCGAGCACTGGTTCGGGGTCGGTGTGAACGCGGACTCGTTCGCGGTGGTGACGATCGGCTCCGGCATCGGCTGCGGGCTCTACATCAACGGCGAGGTGGTGTCCGGCGCGTACGGCGTGTCCGGCGAGCTGGGGCACCTGCCGCTCGCGCCGGGCGACCTGGTGTGCACCTGCGGCCGGCGGGGGTGTGTCGAGACCGTGGCGTCGTCGGACGCGATCCTGGCCCGGACGCGGGAGACGACCGGGCGGGCCGACCTGGATCTGGCCGGCGCGATCAAGCTGGCGCACGAGGGCGACAAGCACGCGCGCGAGGCGTTCGACCGGGCCGGCGAGGTGATCGGTTCGGCGCTGGCCGCGATGGTGAACCTGGTCGGTCCGGAGCTGGTGATGATCGCCGGCGAGGGCGTCGCCGACTACGACCTGTACGAGGAGCGGATGCGGCGGGCCTTCGCCGAGCACGCGTTCGGCGCCGCCGGGGACTGCCGCCTGATGCTCCGCTCGCACACCTTCGACGACTGGGCGCGGGGAGCGGCGGCCACCGTGATCCGCTCGTACGTACGAGGCGAACCGCCGCTCCAGCGCTGAGCTAGGTCCTGTCTGGTAATTCAGCGCCGTAGCGAGGAGGTGCTCGGTGCGGTGCATCGGCGTGCGGGGGCGAAGGTCTCGATGCGGAGCATCGTGGCCTTTGCACCCGTGCGGCGAGGTGCCGTGCCGAGTGCCCCGCAGTAGGCGATGAATTGCCAGACAGGGCCTAACTGCGGGCCGCGGCCAGGATCTTGCGCCAGACCTTCTTGTAGGACTCGAGGCCGTCGGTCGCCAGCGGGCCGGCGGGGCCGGCGGTGATCGAGACGCGCTCCGGGATGGTGCCCCAGACCGGGATGTTCTCCTGTGCGTACTGCTGCATGGCCTCCTGGTACGAGCGCGTGTAGGTCCGCGCCGAGCAGATCACCAGGCCGGCCGGGACGTCGTCCGGCACGAGCTCCAGGACGGCCTTGACGCGTGGCGTCTCGACGCCGCCGACGCGGGTCGGGATGATCACGATGCGGGCCCGTTCGAGGGCCTTGTTGAGCAGCCGCTCGTGGGACGGCGGCATGTCCACGATGCCGATGCCCTCCGGCGGGACCTTGTCCAGCGCCTTGTTCAGCAGGCGCTCGGTCGGCGCCTCCGCGATCTCGATCCGGTTCAGTTGGCCGTCCTCGGACTCCGCGATCCAGTCTGCGGCGCTGCCCTGCGGATCGGCGTCGATCAGAGTGGATGTGCGACGGTTGGAAGATGCCAGCGCGGCCAAGTACACCGACGTGGTTGTCTTACCGACCCCGCCCTTCAGTGCAGCTGTCACGATGATCATGAGAGAGAACTTACCCGGTTTTGTCCGAAATCCGGCGTGTCGTCGGCGTTGCTCCGTCACATCGTGATAGTTGCCCGTGGCCCGTGTGTACAAGCTCAAGCAGACTTCAGCGTGAATCCTTTCGCCGGCCCGGTGCCTCTTACTCCCGATATCGCACTCTGACGAAGGAGCACCTCATGATCTGGATCATCGTCGCCGCGGCCGTCGCGGTCGCGCTGCTCGGCACCTGCAGCGTCGTCGTCCTGCGCCGGCGGGCCCGTGGCTGACCTCGACGAGCACCTGATCCGCGCCGCCCAGCACGGCGACGTCGACGCGCTCACCACGCTCGTCGCCGACTCGCACCCGACCGTACGGCGGTTCGCGCGGACGTTGTGCGCCACGCCGGAGGACGCCGAGGACGCGGCACAGGAGGCCTTGATCATCCTGTACCGCAAGATCGGGATGCTCCGCGCCACGAGTGCGCTCACGTCGTGGATGTTCCGGATCATCCGCAACGAGTGCCTGCGCCGGGCCCGCACCGTCTTGCGCGACCAGCCGCTGGTCCCGGACACCGCGCCGTCCGCGGAGGAGGAGGCGCTGCGCCAGCTGGAGGCGCAGGCAGTTGCCGCGGCCATCGCGCAACTGCCTGCCGACCAGCGCAGCGTCCTGATCCTCCGCGACGTCCAGGGCTACAGCGGCCCGATGGTCGCGAAGGCCTTGGGCCTCACCGTTCCCGCCATGAAATCCCGCCTGCACCGCGCCCGGAGCACCGTGCGCGAATCTCTCGGAGCCCTGTCATGACTTTCGCCAGCGCCTCTCTGCCCCGCCATCTGCTCCGCGGCGTGATCGGCTTCGGCAGCCTGATCGCCGCCTTCGCCTTGCTGCCCTCCGTCGGACCGCTCAGCCTCCTGCTGCTCCCCGTCACGCTGCTGGCCTTCCGCGGCTGCCCGACGTGCTGGGTCATCGGCCTGATCGAAACCGTCTCGCGCGGCAGGCTGCAACGCGACTGCGTCGACGGCCAGTGCAAGCTGACGTCCGTGGGCTAGGTCCTGGCTGGATCACCAGACAGGGCCTAGGGCTTGCGGACCAGCTCGACCAGCGCGCTCAGGCCGTCGGCGCCGTACCCGGCCGCATCGGCGCGGGCGAACAGCTCGGCCACGGCACCCGGCACGGTCACGTCGAGGCCTGCGTCGGTGAACGCGTGGACGGCGTGCTCGGCGCCGACGGCCTGCATGTGGAGATTGTTCTCGGCGCCGGGGTGTTCGCCGGATTCCAGTTCCGCGGTGAGGATGCGGAGGAAGCCCATCGGCCCGTCCTCGGTCAGGTCGGTCAGCATCGCCGCGGCGTACGGACGGAGTCGTTCGGCGCTGCCGACCAGGCTCGCCGAGTAGAAGTAGCTGATCAACGTGGTCCAGAAGATGTTCAGCATGGCTTGGTAGTACAGCATCGCCAGTCCGGGATCGCTGCCCATGTGGTCGACGCGGCCCAAGGCCTCCAGCGTCTCGCGGTGCGCCGCCACCACGTCGGCAGGACCCGCGTAGAAGGCGTACGCGCCCGGCTTCCCGATCCCCGGCGGCGGCACCATGATGCCGCCGGCGACCAGCCTCGCTCCGCGTTCCTCGGCCCACTCGCCCGCCGCACGCAATCGCGCCGGGCTGTCCGAGCTCAGGTTGACCAGCACCCGCCCGCTCAGATCCGCGTCCGCCAGGGAATCGAACATCGCCTGGTAGTCGACCTGGCTGATCACCACCAGCCTGCTCGCGGCCACCGCCTCGGCCGCGCTCGTCGCCTCGACCGCACCGAGCCCTGCCGCCTTGCCGGGGGTCCGGTTCCAGACGGTGGTCGGATGCCCGGCGTCGAGGAAGGTCCGGGCCATCGTGGAGCCCATCGCGCCGAGCCCGATCACTGTCACTGCTTCTCGTGAACTCATGCACCCGATGCTCGGAGAACGCGCTACGGGTTTACTACGGGTATGTACTTCGGGGTGCTCGGTCCGCTGCTGGTGCGGACTAACACCGGCGAACCGGTCGCCGTACCCGACCGGAAGGTCCGGACCCTGCTCCTCGACCTGCTGGCGAACCAGGGCCGGCCGGTGAGCGCCGACCGGCTGATCGACGACCTGTGGGGCGCCCGCCCGCCGCGCAACGCGACCGGCACCCTGCAGGCCCGCGTGTCCCAACTGCGGACCGCATTGGACCGCGCCGAGCCCGGTGCCCGCAGCCTCGTCCAACACAGCCCGGCCGGCTACGCGCTGACCACGGACGTTGTCGACAGCAACATCTTCGAGCAGCAGGTGCGTGCCGGGCAGATACGAGAGGCGCTACAGCTGTGGCGCGGTCAGCCTTACGCCGACGTGCTTGACCACGAGTTCGCCCGGCCGGCTCGTGAGCGTCTGGAGGACCTGTACCTGACCGCGGTCGAGCACAGTGACGACGTACTGCGGCACACAACCGCACTGATCCAGCAGCGCCCGCTCGATGAACGGCTGCACGCCATCCACCTCAAGGCGCTCTACCGGGCGGGTCGGCAGCACGAGGCGCTCGACAGGTACGCCGAGTTGCGCACTGCACTGGCCGAGGAGCTCGGCGCCGACCCCGGCCCCGAGCTGACCGAGCTGTACCAGGCGATCCTGCGCCACGACCGGTCCCTCCGCCGGTCCGCCACGCTCCCGGCGCCGCTCAACGACCTGATCGGACGGGAGCAGACGCTGGCCGACGCACGACAGCTCCTCGACACGAACCGTCTGGTGACGCTGGTCGGCCCTGGTGGCGTCGGAAAGACCCGCCTGGCGCTCGAGCTCGGTTCGCCCGGCACCTGCCTGGTAGAACTCGCCCCGCTGCGACAAGACGACGTACTGGACGCGCTGGCCGCAGCACTGGAGCTGCGTGACGAGTCGACCGACCTGCTCCCGCGGCTGCTCAATTCGCTCAGCAACAGGCAGCTGCTGCTGATCCTCGACAACTGCGAGCACCTGGACCTAGCAGACCTGGTACGGCGTTTGCTCGCCGCAGCGCCCGGTCTGCGCGTACTCGCGACCAGCCGTGAGCCGCTCGGGCTGACCGGTGAACGCGTGCTCGACGTACCGCCGCTGACTACCGAAGCAGCGGCCCAGCTGTTCAAGGCCCGCGCGGGTGTCACCGGCGACGTGACAGCGATCTGTGAACGCCTCGACGGCATCCCGCTCGCACTGGAGCTCGCTGCAACCCGGGTTCGCGCGCTCGGGGTGCAAGGACTCGCGGATCGCTTGGACGACCGCTTCCGGCTGCTGTCCGGCGGCAAGGGCGGACCGGAGCGGCAGCGGACGCTGCGGGCAACGATCGACTGGAGCTGGGACCTGCTGGACGACGAGGAGCGACGGATGCTCCGGAGGCTCGCGGTCCAGGCGGGCACGTTCTCGCTGGAAGCGGCTGTCGAGGTCAGTGAGCTGCCCGAGCACCTCCTGCTGGCTCTGGTCGACAAGTCTCTTGTCGTGGCCGGCGGCGGTAGATACCGCCTGCTCGAGTCGATCGCGGCGTACAGCCTGGAGCGGCTGGCCGAGGCCGGTGAGGAGGCCGCCACCCGCCGGAAGCACGCGGACTACTATCTGGCGCTCGCGCGGCGGGCCGAGCTGCGCGGCGCCGGTCAGCGCGAGTGGCTGCAGCGGCTCGACCAGGAGGCGGCGAACTTCCGAGCTGTCCCACCGTCGCTGGAGCTGGCCACTGCGCTCGCCTGGTACTGGTACCTGCGGGGTCGTCACGGTGAAGCACGTCGGTCACTCGCGGCCGCGCTCGCGGCGCCAGGCCAGGACCCGGCGCTGCGCGCGCAGGCCACGGTCTGGCTCGTCGGGATGACGGCGACCGATGCCGAAGGCACCGATGTCGCGCGCGCCGGCGAGGAAGCGCTGCGAGCCGTCGGCGACGACCCGTACGCGCTCTGGTTCCTGACCATGACCCGGTGGGCGTACGGCGACGCGGACGTGCTGTTCGGCTGGATCGACCGGGCGATCGAGACTTTCACCGACCGCGGCGACCGCTGGGGTCGCGCCGCGGCGCTGAGCACGCGGGCGCAGCTCAACATTGTGCACGCGGATCTGGCCGCGATGCGCCGGGACAGTCTGCGCAGCCTCGAACTGTTCGACGCGCTCGACGACGACTGGGGCCGGCTGCAGGCGACGTACACGCTGATCGTGGCCGCCGAGATCAGCGGCGACTATCCGACCGCCACGGCGTACCTGGAGGACGCGATCCGGCACGCGGAGGACCTCGGGCTGTGGACCGAGGTCTCGTTCCGCACCGCGGGGCTGGGCCGGATCGCGCTGCTGACCGGCGACTACGCGCGGGCCGACGAGCTGCACGAGCAGGCGCGGCGGCTGGCGGTCGAGCAGTCGAACAAGTCGGCCGAGGAGTACGCCGAAGTCGGCCTCGGCCTGACCGCCCGGCGCCAGGGCCGCCTCGACGACGCCGAGCGGCACTTCAGCAAATGGCTCGCCTGGCTGACGCAGGTCGGCGGCACCCCCGGGATCGCCTTCATCAGCACCCAACTCGGCTTCGTCGCCGAACAACGCGGCGACTACGCGACGGCCCGCGCACTCCACGAGCGCGGCCTCGAACTGGCCCGCGAGATCGGCGACCACCGCGCAATCGCCCTCGCCCTCGAAGGCCTCGCGGGCGCGACCGAAGACCCCGGCCGCGCCCTCGAACTCCTCACCGAAGCCGCAGCCCTACGTCAGCAGGCCGGCGTCCCCCTGCCACCAGCCGAACGCTTCGACGTGGACCGGATCGAAGCCAGACTCAACCTGGCCTAGCAGACCTGTGGTCAACGAAAGATGAAGAAGAAAGAGATTTGGAAAGGTGGCCGGCTTCGGCGGTCAGCCGTATGTTTGCCTGCGCGACCGGAGCCCGCCCGCATCATCAGCACCCTAATCCTGCTGACCGGCGCGACCGTTGCACTACTCGGCCCCTACCTCCGACAACTTGCACGAGCGGAAACCTCGGCGTAGCCAGAAGCGGCCGAGCCGGGACCGCTGCTCGTACGGCGCTCCACAACCACCCGCCCCCGGGGCAGCCCTGTTCCGCCCTCGCGGCCGACCGGTTCAGCGCCCGCCACGAGCGGCGGAGGACAGACGCCGCCGACGACACACGGCGGCGCGGATTGCTGGTAAGGGGGCGACGGGCGCGGGCTGCTGGGAAGGATTCCGGCCTCTCATGACGCGGACAGCGGCCTGCGCGTACAGGTGCTGCGTTGATCTTGCCTGCACCATTGCCGCTGGCCAACGCCAGCAACCGACCGGCCCGCCGCAGCAGAGCCGCCTCCTGCCCGCAGGTCCGCGGGGGAGGTTGTTGTGTTGTCCGGCCTCAAGCGGTGGCTGCGAAGGCGGCCGCTTCCCGGAGGACAGTCTCGTCGGCCCGCCATCGGGAACGGTCGGCGACGGTCTCCACCGCGACGCCCTCGACCGCCCGCAGGCCGACGTCTCCGGGCTCGGTGGGCTGGGTGGGCTCGGTGGGCTCGGTGGGCTCGGACTCGCGCGGGTCCGTCCTGCCGCTGGGTGGTCGGGCGCGCGGAGGCGCGGTGCGTCGGGCTGTGGCGGGGGTGGGTGTGGGTTCGGCCCAGCTGGGGCGGCGTACGTGGACGATGCCGTCGAGGATGGTGATGTGCCAGCGGCCCCTGTGCAGGTCGACGTGGTGGCGGCGGCACAGCAGAGCCAGATTGTCGACCTTGGTGTCGCCGCCGTCGATCCAGGAGATCAGGTGATGGGCGTCGCACATGACCGGCGGGGCTCCGCAGACCACGCAGCCGCGGTCGCGGGCGTCCAGGGCGCGGCGCATCGCCCCGGTGACCAGCCGCACGCGGCGGCCGACATCGAGCGGTTCGGAGTTCGAACCGAGCACCAGCGGGATGATGTTCGCGTCACAGGCCAGCCGCCGGATCGTGGCCGCGGACAGCCCGCCGCTGTAGACGGTGCGCCCGATCGCGTCCGCGGTCGCGGCCTTCAGGTCTTCGAAGTCGATCGTGACGGTGATGTTCGCCTTCGCGCCGTACCCGGCCACCCGACGATCCTTCCCCACCCTCCCAGCACCCCCCGCACACCCCGCATCGCCCGCGCTGCTGGCGCTGCCCGCATTGCCGGCGCTGCTCGCGGCGGCTGTGGTCGCCGCGGCAGGTCCGGTCGGTCCGGTGGGCGCGGTGGGTTCTGTGGGCGCGGTGGGTCCTGTGGGCGCGGTGGGTCCCATGGCGTCCCACGCGGCAGCGGCGATGCCCAGGGCACCGGACAAGGCGTCGGCCTGGCGCTTGTCGCGCGGGCGCGGGTCGTGGTCGCCGTCGACGGTCTTGTGCGGGCGGGCACCGGCATGCACGACCGCGCGCAGCAGCTCGGCGTTCTCGTTGGCCAGGAACCCCTTGAACTTCACGCCGTTGTCCGCAGCCGACAGCGTCAAGGACTCCCGTTCATACGCCTTCAGCTCTTCCGGTTCGGGGCCGTCGGAGTCCAGCAGGTCGGCGATCTCCTTGGCGGCGGTGCGCAGTTCGCCCGGCGACAGGTGACCGGCCAGCCCGACCAACTGCTCCGCGGCCGCGTCCAGGTGCTCCACCGGGACCCGCGACCGGACCCGGTCGAGACCGAACACGATCGCGGCCGCCTGCGCCGGACGCAGCAGCCAACCACCACCAGTACCGTCGCCAGATCCGCTGTCGTCTGGTACGCCGTCCCCGGATCCGCTGTCGGGTGCGGCGGTCGTGGCGGGGGCGGGCGAGGCGGTGCGGTCGAGGGCGGTGGAGACGGCCGGGTAGTGCGGGGCGGTCTGGGCGAGGCGGAGGGTGCGGCGGGCGGCCGGTGGGTCCAGGCGGTAGCGGAAGCGCAGCAGCTCGGCGGTGTCGCGGGCGCCGAGCTCCTGCGCGTAGCCGGTGGACTCGATCGCGGCGACCACGCTCAGCCGGTAGGACTCCAGGCGGGCGAGCTCGGCTTCGAGGGTGTCGAGGGTGGACAGCAGTTCGCTGCCACTCATCGACCACGCCGGTCGCTCGCCTAGAAGTTCCATGCCATTGACTGTAGACGGCACCACCTACAGTTTCCGAGCCGGAATCCCCTTATTTTGTGGGCTATTCGTGGGCTACCTGTGGGCCCACACCAGCAAACACCCAGCAAACATCCCAGCCGACTCAGCGCTGTCCATCACCCGGTCGCGAAGCCCTCAACGAATCCCCAGCTGCGCAGATCTACCGCGCGATCATGCCGCTGCTCGACGAGGTGCTGTGCCTCACGAATCCGAGCTGACCGGCGTGTTCGCCAACCGCGATGTACTGCTGGAGGAACCTTGCCGCCGACGGGGAACCGTGCGGACAGCCACATCACCAGCGCCTCGGGTACTGCCGACTCGGTTGGTGGTGCTGATGGGGGCGAGGCATCTTCTGGCATGCCGAGTGTCACCGCACCGCCAAACCAAGCCAGGCAGCCAACTTCCCCTACATCTCTTTCTTTTCTTCTTTCTTTCTTGAGCTTTTGCTGCTGTTCGACGGGCGGTGGTTACTTGCCGAGCCAGGCGTTGACCTTGGACTCGTTGGCCTTCACCCACTTCTCGGCGGCCTGGTCGGGGGTGAGTTTGTCGACCGCGATCATCCGGGCGACGGCGTTCTGGTCCTCGTTGGTCCACTGGAAGTTCTTGACCAGGTCGTAGGCCGGGCTGCCGGAGTCGGCGAACTTCTTCGAGACGATCTTGTCCAGGTCGTACGGCGGGTAGTCGCAGGCCACCTTCGCGGGCACCGCGTCGCAGCCGGCCGTGTACGCGGGCAGGTTGACCTTCACCAGCTTGACCTCGTTGAAGAACCACTGCGGCTCGTAGAAGTACGCGAGCAGCGGCCGCTTGTTCTTCTCCGCGTCCCGGAACGCCTGGATCAGCGCGGTCTCGCTGCCGCTCTGCACGACCTTGTAGTTCAGCGACAGGTTCTTCACCAGCGCCTCGTCGTTGGTGACGTACGACGGGTCGCCGTCGAGCAACTGCCCCTTGCCGCCGGACTCCGACGTCTTGAACAGGGCGGCGTACTTGTTCAGGTTCTTCCAGTCGGTGATGTCCGGGTACTTCTCGGCCATCCACGGCGGCACGTACCAGCCGATCACGCCCTTGACGCCGGTGGAGCCCGCCTCGACCGCGACCTTGTCGGTCTCGATGTACTTCTTCTTCAGGTCCTCGTGGCCCCAGTTCTCCAGGTTCACGTCGACCTCGCCGGTCGAGAAACCCTGCCAGGCGATCTCTTCCTTGAGGTTCTTCTTCTCCACCTTGCAGCCGAGGTCCTTGGTCGCGACGTACGCCACCACCGCCGCGTTCGCCTCGTACCCGACCCACGGGCTGACGGTCAGGTTGAACGAGCCGCACTCCTTGCCGGCGCTCGGCTGCGGCTGCGCGCCGACCTTCTCCCCGCCGCACCCCGCGACCGCGAGCGCGACCGCCGTCAGCACACCGGCGTACCGGAGCTTCTTCACCGCTTGTCTCCTCTACCTTGGAAATCCTGGGTACGGCGTGCCGCGGCCTGCGTGACGCGGTCGAGCATGACGCCCAGCAGGACGATCGCCAGCCCGGCGGCCAGCCCCTTGCCGTACAACTCGCTCTGCGCGAAACCGGCGGCCACGTCGTACCCGAGCGCGCCCGCGCCGACCAGCCCGCCGACGACCACCATCGACAGCACGTAGATCAGGCCCTGGTTGACGGCGAGCGTGATCGCCCGCCGGGCCACCGGCAGTTGCACCTTGCTGATCACCTGCCAGGCGCTGGACCCGACCGAGTTGGCTGCTTCGACGGTCGCGCCCGGCACCGCCTTGATGCCGTCGGCAACGATTTTCGTGGTCACCGGTACGGCGAACACCACCGCCGCCGCGATCGCGGTGAACCGGCTGGTCCCGAACAACGCCAGGAACGGCACCAGATACACGAACGGCGGCATGGTCTGCCCCGCGTCCAGCACCGGCCGGATCCAGCCGTCCACCCGCCGGTTCCGCCCGGCCCACACGCCGAGCGCGAGCCCGACCGCGACCACCACGACCGTCGCGAGCAGCGTCGACGCCAGGGTGACCATGCTGTCGTGCCACACCCCGGTGGCGACCAGCAGCGCGCAGCACACCGCCGCCGGGGCCGCGCCGCGCCAGCCTCCGAGGACGGCCCCCAGCGCCACGAGGACCGCACTGACGAGCCACCACGGAGATCCGGTCAGCAAGCCTTCGAGCGGGTTGAGGAGGCCCACGGTCACCACGTCCCGGACGCCGTACGTGAACCCGCCGAAGACGTCCTGGACCCACGCGGTCACGTCCGACGCCACCACCGCGATCCGCGAGCCGATGTTCACGTCCGAGGGGAACTCGGCCGCCCACACATAGGTCCGGGAGAACCAGACCGCGACCAGCACACCGACTGCGCCGACGCCGAGCAGAACCTTGCGGCGCACGCTCGCCGTACGCCACGGCCGGTCGCCCGCCGCGGTCGTCACCCGGTCGAGCACGATCGCGAGCACCACGATCGCCAGCCCCGCGTTGAACGCGACGCCGACGTCGAGGGTCTGCAGCGCCTTCAGCACGGTCTGGCCGAGACCCGGCGCGTCGATCAGCGCGGCCACGGTCACCATCGAGAGCGCGGCCATGATGGTCTGGTTGATGCCGACGACAACGGTCGACCGCGACATCGGCAGCAGCACCTTCAGCAGCGTCTGCCCACGCGTCGAGCCGAGTGAGCGCGCCGCCTCGACGCTCTCGGGCGGCACGGAGCGGATCGCGTGCGCGGTCAGCCGGACCGCGGGCGGAGCGGCGTAGATCAGCGTGGCGATCGTCGCCGCGGCCGGCCCGATCGCGAAGAACAAGGTCAGCGGCGCGAGGTACACGAAGGTCGGCAACGTCTGCATCAGGTCGAGCACCAGCGTCGCGACCCGGAACGCACGGTTCGACAGCCCCGCCCAGATGCCGAGCGGGATCGCGACCAGCAGCGACAGCAGCACCGCCGCGATCGTCAGCGCGAGCGTGTCCATGCTCTCCTGCCACAGCCCCTGCAGCCCGACGAAGACGAGCCCGGCCGCGGTCAGTACGGCGACCTTCCAGGTGCCGAACGCCCACGCGCAGTAGGCGGCGATGGCGACCACGCCGAGCCACCCGATCACCGGCACCGGGCGGTCGAACGACGGCTGCGAGATGACGTTCTGCAGCAGCACGACGAACTGGTCGACGACGAACCGGATCGCGTCGAAGAACGCGTTGCCCTGGCCGACGTCGTCGCGGTGATCGTTCAGCCACCGATGCAGCGCGGTCGTGTCCTGGCCGCCGAGGACGAGCGTGTCGATGCCGCGCAGGACGAAGTACGCCGCGACCCAGACGACGAGCAGGACGCCGAGGACCACGCTGCGCCGAGGCCGCCGGACCTCGACCTCGACGTCGCTCGTGATGGCAGCCATCAGTGGTCCGCGACGACGGCGAGGATCTCCTCGTCGCCGATCACCCCGAGCAACGTCCCGCCGTCCACGACCTTCACCGGGCGGTCGGACTCGAGCACGAGCCGGGTCGCCTCGCGGACCAGGACGTCGGGCGCGAGCTCCGGACCGTCGAGCGGCTCGTCCGGGCGCGGATCGCGGACGATCCAGCGCAGCGTGAGGACGTCGGCCCGCGGTACGTCGCGGACGAACTCGCGCACGTAGTCGTCGGCCGGTGCGCCGACCAACTCGTCGCCGGTGCCGAGCTGGACCGCGGCGCCGTCGCGCATCAACAGGATCCGGTCACCCAGCTTGAGCGCTTCGGACAGATCGTGGGTGATGAACACCATCGTCTTGCCGACCTCGCGGTGCAGCCGGACCACCTCGGTCTGCATCTCGCGCCGGATCAGCGGGTCGAGCGCGGAGAACGGCTCGTCGAAGAGCAGCACGTCGGGATCGTTCGCGAGCGCGCGGGCCAGGCCGACGCGCTGCTGCATGCCGCCGGACAGCTGCTCCGGGTACAGGTGCTCGTTACCCGCCAGGCCGACCAGGTCAATGACTTCCTGAGCGCGGCGCCGCCGGTCCGGCTTGCTCTCGCCACGGATCTCCAGGCCGTACGAGACGTTGTCGATCACCTTGCGGTGCGGCAGCAGGCCGAAGTGCTGGAACACCATCGAGAACTTGCTCCGCCGCAGTGCGCGCAGCCGCTTCTCGTCGGCCGCGCGCAGGTCCTCGCCCTCGAAGGTGAGCCGCCCGGCCGTCGGCTCGATCAGCCGGGTCAGGCAGCGCACCAGCGTGGACTTGCCCGAGCCGGACAGCCCCATCACCACGAACACCTCGCCGGGCGCCACGTCGAAGCTCAGGTCGCGGACAGCCGCCGTACACCCGGTCTTCGCGTACAGCTCCGGGCGATCGAGGGCGGCGAGGTCCGGACGGTGCGGGATCCGCTGCGCCTTCGGGCCGAAGACTTTCCACAGGCCCTGCACGGACAGCAGCGCCTCGGAATCCTGAATGTCGGGGTACTCGAGCTGAGCGGTCACAGGTAAACCCTCGCATCCCCGCCGGCAGACACAACGTGAACCGGGACTCTACCCAACCGCCGGGCCCTCAACTCCTGTCAGGGCTGGTACGGCGGCGCCTCGCCCCAGCCCCAGTGCGGCACCGGAGCCTTGGGCGGCGGGGTCGCGCCGGGCTGCGAGTTGGCCAGGGCGATGCGGGTGCCCCACTCGACGTACGCGACGAAGGCCGAGCGGAACTCCGGGTCGTCCGGGAGGCCGGCCGGGTCGGCGCTGCGGGCGATCAGGGCGGCCCAGCGCGACCGCTGCTCCTCGGTCAGCCCGAGGCCGAGGTGGTGCGACAGCATCGCCGGGTAGCCGCCGAGCTCGTCGGTGTAACGGCTGTGGCCGCGGAACACCTCCCCGAGCCAGATCGCCACGTGCTCGCGGTGGTTCTCGCTCATGTGCGCGAAGACCGGCGCCAGGATCGGGTCCTCGAGCACCTGGTCGTAGAACACCTCGGTCAGCCGGCGGAGCGCCTCGTGCCCGCCGGCCCATTCGTACAGCGTCGGAGTAGTCACGTAATCATGTAATCACGAGAACAGGGCAGCGGACACCGCCGCGAGCTCGTCCTCGATCCGGGTGTCGCCGTCCTCGGTGAACCACAGAATGTTCTGCAGGATCCGCCCGGCAGTCCAGCCGAGGGCCCGGTCCCGGTCGATGCCGGTCACCCCGAGCATGAGGTCGAACCGGTTGCGGATCGCTTGCGAGACGTCGCCGGTCGCGACCAGATCGTCCCACCGGTTCCACAACACCGGCATCAGCTCGAACGCCGGATCGCCGGCCAGCGGCTTCGGGTCGATCACCAGCCACGGTCGCCGTTCCGCGGCCATCACGTTGCCGTAGTGCAGGTCCCAGTGCAGCAACCGGTCACCCGGCTCCGGCAGCAACTCGGCCATCCGGTCGGCGAGGCGCCGCGCCAGTGCCTGTTCGGCCGGGTCCGCGAGCATCGGAAGTATCCGTGGCGCGTCCTCGATCATCCCGGCCGCGATGTCCGACAGCTGACGGATCCCGGGTGGCGCGGGGACGACCATCAGACGGGTCAGGAGCTCCGCGAGGATGCGCGTCGCCTCGACGTCATCGGGAACGTCGTTCAGCGTCCGAGGTTGGAGGCGCTCGAGCAGCAGGGTCGACGTTTCGGGGTCGTCCTCGTACACCTCGACGACGTCGTCGTGGTTCCAGGCGCGCAGGGCGAGCGCCTCGCTCTCGGACTCCTCGTCGACGCGCTGCAGCTTGAGCATCGCCGCGGTGCCGTCGCGCCGTACGACGGGGACGATCAGCGACGCCTCGCCGCTCAACGGGTCGCCGGAGACGGTCAGCTGCCACTCGTCGACGTACCGCTGGACTGCCCCGGGCAGCCCGTCCAGCCAGTCGGCGGCCTTCGCGCTGTGGTTCCGGACGAGTTTCGCGGGGATCTCGATCACCCTCGGCAGAGTAGGTGCTGCGGCAGACATGTGCTTGGGTTTTCCCGTGGAGAGCAGGCATCGGCGGGCGCAGCGGTTGGTGGCAGTGGCGTACCTGGGCATTCCCGTGGTGCTGCTGGTGGTCGTCGCGGCGATCGCGGCGACGGGTCCGGCGGCCGCGTGGATCGGGTGTGTCGTGCCGGTCGCGATGCTGGTGCTCGGGTTCGTGCTGCGCCGGCGGCACCGGTACACGCCGCGCTGGTGGCTGGGCGTCGCCGGGCTGTTCGGCGGGCTGGCCGGGCTGACGGTGACGCTCTTCCCGTTGGCCGTCGGGGTGTGGTGGCCGGCGATCCTCGCCCTGCCGGGGCTGATCGTGGGCATCGTCGGCGGGCTGGCGCTCGCGCGCGCCGCCGACCGCGCCCTGCTCGTCCCGTTCGACCCCGAGCTCGCCGGTACGCCGTACGAGCTGGTCTTCCGGCTGCGGGGCATCCCGCTCGCCGCGGTGCTGGTCGGCGCGGACTCGGTCACCGTGCAGTCGCATCCGGTGCCGCGGTCCGAGCAGCAGTTCCGCACCTACCCGCTGAGCGCGATCACCGCCACGCACCAGTTCTCGCTGTCGGGGGCGGAGCGGCTCCGGTTCCCGATCGCGATCACGCACGCCGTCGCGAGCGAGGGACCGGCCGTGATCCTGCAGGTGAACGGCGAGGACTGGGTGCTCCCGACGAACCAGGCCGGCTCGCTGATCGACGTCCTCGCCGAGCGCCGCGGAGCCTGATCCGGCCCGCGGCGCCATCGACCAGGACGAGTACCTGCGTCGCGCCCACGCCGCCGCCCGCCGGCACGCGACGAATCAGGGCTGACGCGGGTGGCAACTGACCCGTACGTCTACCCACCGCCCCACCAGGAGACGCTGCGGAACGAGTTCGGCGAGCTCGACAAGGACATCCTGAAGGGCCTGGAGTACGCGGCGGCGGCCGAACGTCAGCGGCAGCTGGAGTCCGGCGAGGCCGACATCCCGCGGACGTACGACGGCCGGCACGTGGAGGCGATCCACGCGCACCTGTTCCAGGACGTGTACGACTGGGCCGGTCAGCGCCGGACGGTCGAGCGTGACTGAGCTCTAGGAGGACCGTTCCTGGCGGGCGGTCTCGGCCTTCTCCGCCTGCCAGCCGTCCTCGTTCTTGCCGAGGCGCCAGTAGCCGGACAGGGAGACCTGGTCGCGGGAGAGTCCGCGGACCTGGAACAGGTTCTTGCGGATGCGGAACACGAACCCGGCCTCGCCGTGCACGAACACGTGCGGCGTTCCGTCGCCGAAGTCGAACGCCTCCACCGCCGCGACCAGACCGTCGCCGCGCTCGGCGCCGGCGGTCCCGCGATGGAACCAGCGCACGTCGACGTCGCCGGAGCCGCCGAACTTCTGCTCCTCGGCGCCGTCCGCCACCTCGACGAGAACGGTCGCGCGGGCTCCCGGCGGCAACTGCTCGACCGCGGAGCCGATCGCCGGCAGGGCGCTCTCGTCACCCACCAGCAGGTGCCAGTCGGCCGCCGTGTCCGGCGTATAGGCGCCGCCGGGGCCGTTGAACCACAGCACGTCGCCCGGCTGCGCCGACGCCGCCCACGGACCGGCCACCCCTTCGTCGCCGTGGTGCACGAAGTCGATCGCGAGCTCACGCGTCGCCTCGTCCCAGCTCCGGACCGTGTAGGTCCGCATCGTCGGCCACTGATCGGCCGGGTACGTCTCCCGCACCACGCCCATGTCCAGCGGCTCGGGGTACTCGACGCCGTCCTTGCAGAACAGCAGCTTCACGTAGTGGTCGGTGTACCCATTGTCGGCGAAGTCGTCGGACGAGAACACGACCCGGATCATGTGCGGCGTGATCCGCTCGGTCCGGAGGACGACGGCGCGCTTGCAGACGCGGTTACGGCGGGGTGCGGGAGTGGTCACGCGACGACGATCCTCTCGGGCGGGCAGGTTAGGGCAACCTAACTAACCTTAACCCACCCGCCCAAGAGCCGCTCAGGTTCCGCGGATGTAGAAGACCTTGCTGACGCCGGCCAGGTAGTTGTAGCACTTCGGGAAGTACACGCGGTACGGGATCAGTCCCTTGTACGCCGGTTGCGCGCTCAGGGTGAAGCGGCCGCTCTGGCGGATCGCGCCGGTGCCGACGGTTCGCCACTGCGAGGCGCCGTACAGCCGCTGCAGCTGGACCTTGCACGCGGACGGTGCACCCATCACCGACCCGTTGACCGGGACGATCGTGCCGACCGGTGCGCTGGTCTTCGACGGGGCCGCGGACACGATGCCCGGCCGGACGACGACGAGCCCGAGCCCGCCGACCGACGCGGGGTTGCCGGGGAGCAGCAGGCAGTTGACCCAGTTGGCGGAATCGGCCGAGTAGGACTTCGTGACCAGGCCGTTGGTGCCGGTGAGGTTCGTGTAGCCCGGGCCGAAGTACTCGGCGCAGATGTTGTCGGTTCCGAGGACCACCCGGACGCGGCTGCCGTACGGCTTGCCGGTCTGCGCGTCGGTGACCGCCCAGGTGATCTTGAACCCGGAGCCGAACGGCACCACCTTCGGGGACACCGATGCGGTGATCTTCGGCTGGTGTGTCCCGGTGATCGCGAGCGACGGCCCGGAGTACGGCGTCGGGTCGGTCATGCTCCCGCTGCCCGGGAAGAACGGGCCGGTCATCACGCCGGTGACCTTGAACGTTCCGTTCGCGGTCGACGGGACCTGCAGCGGTCCGCTCCACGTCCCGTTGGCCAGCCGCGGCAGGTTGGTGGAGAACAGCGTCCGCTGCTGGCCGGTGCCGCCGGTCCGTTCGAGGATCACGTTCACCGAAGTCTTCGCGTCAGCGTCGTACGTGCCCTTGACCGTCACCGTGACCGGTGCGGTGTTGAGGCCGCTGACAGCGACGCTGGTCTTGTTCAGCGTCACCGAGGTGATGTGCAGGTCAGGATCGGGCTCGGCCTGCGCGACCGACGGCCCGGTGGCCAACCCCAGCCCCAGCATCGGTACGGCAAGCAGGGCGGACAGTGCTCGTTTCATGGGTCACGTCCCTCGGATGTAGAAGGTCTTGCTGAGCCCCGCGACGATGCTGCCGCAGGTCGGGAAGTAGACGCGGTACGGAATCAGACCCTTGTACGCCGGTTGCGCGTTGACCGTGAAACGCCCGGACTGCCGGACCGACGCGGTGCCGACCGACCGCCACTGCGAGGCGCCGTACAGCCGCTGCAGTTGCACGGAGCAACCACCTACGCGGTACACCGAACCGTTGACCGGGACGATGGTTCCGACCGGGGCGCTGGTCTTCGAGGGCACCGCCGACACGATCGCCGGGTGCGCCACGAACAGCCACTGGCCGACGATGTAGTACGGGTCGGCGTAGATGTGCGCACAGTTCAGCGCGCCGCCGTCGGAGGCGGTGTACGGCTTGGTGATCAGGCCGTTCGTCCCGGTCTTGTACATCGGGCTGCCGCCCTCGGCGCACGGCGTGTCGACGCCGAGGCCGATCGGGATCTGCGAGCCGTACGGCTTGCCGGTCGCGGTGTTGGTGACCGCCCAGGTGATCGAGTACGGCTTGCCCCAGGGCACCACCTTCGGATTCACCGATGCAGTGATCTTCGGCAGGTTCGTGCCCTTCACGGTGATCGTCTGGCCGGAGTACGGCGTCGGGTCGACCGGGGTCCCGGAGCCCGGGGAGCCGTACGGACCGGTCATCACGCCGGTCACCTTGAAGGTGCCGTTGGCGGTCGACGCCACGTTCAGCCGACCGGTCCAGGTGCCGTTCTCGATCGTGCCGGCGGTGCGCTTCAGGTCCGCGGACACGATGCTGTCCCGCGGGCCGGTGCCGCCGGTGCGCTTGAGCACGATGTTCAGCACCAGACCGTTGTCGCCCGGCTCACCGGAGTGGTAGCCGCCCTTCACGGTCACGTTGATCGGGTAGGTGTTCAGGCCGGACACCGCGACCGACGTACGGTCGAGGGTGACCTGAGAGATGGTCAGGTAGGGATCGGGGGAGGCCTGGGCGGCCGGCGCACCACCGAGCATGACTCCCGCAAGCGGTGCAGCCAGCAGCGCCGCGAGTACTCGTCTGATTCGCATGCAACTGAGGGTGACAGCGGTACAGGGTCGTTCCAACCTTTTCGGTCCAGGACTGCGCGATCGGGCCGGAGCGTGTAGACCGGTTGCCGCGCGCCCGGGGTTCAACTTCCGGGGGCCGACTGTTAACCGCTCGGTCACGCGTCGCCCGCGTCGGCGACGGCTACGGTCCGCAGGCTGGTGCAATGAGCCAGGTCTTCGGTACGGTCCGGCACCCGGCGTACTCCGTCACGCGGACCGACCGGCTCGGCAACCCGATCTCGCTCGGTGACGTGCTGCCGGAGAGCAAGGCGATCCTGTTCACCGGTCCGCCCGGGATGGGCAAGAGCTCGGAGCTGGACCGCGCGGAGGACCTGGCGGCCCGCCAGGGCTGGACCGCGATCCGGCTGACGGCCTCCGCGAACGTCCCGCTCGAGCACCAGCTGACCGGCGCGGTCCGGACCAACCTCGACGCGCTGCGGGCCCGGTTCCGGCGCGGAGCGGTGCGCAAGCTCAGCCGGACGGTCAGCGACCTCACCCGCAGTGGCCGCAAGACCCGAGTCGGTATCGAGTACCGGCTCGGCGGCGGTCCGATGCCGGTCGAGCTGATCGGCAAGAGCGAGAAGGACACCACGGCGTACGACGATCTCGGCACCACGCTGAACGACTTCGCCGACGAGCTGGGCAAGCTCACCGAGATCGACGGCAAGCCGATCCTGCTGCTGGTGGACAACATCGACCAGGCGTCGGAGCACGACCGGGCCGGCCTGAACGAGCTGGCGATCCACATCGAGGAGCTGAACCGTCCCGTCTGGCTGGTCGCGGCCGGCGGCTCGATGTCGACCAGCGCGCTGATGAACGCGTCCCGCCGGATGTCCGGGATCGCCACCACGATCACCAACCAGTTCGACATCCGCGAGCTCGGTCCGCTGGCCGACGCGCAGCTCCGGCCGGCACTGACCGAGCCGTTGGACCGGGCCGGGATCGCCTACGACCACGCCGCGATCGACGACCTGCTGGCCGCGGCCAACGGCGACCCCGGCCGGCTGCGGCGGCTCGGGCAAGCCGCGGTCGCGTACCGGGACCCGGAGCGCGGGATCACGGTCGGGTCAGCCGCCACCGCGACCGCCCAGGTCAGGGCCGACACCGCGGTGATGTACCAGAGCGTGTGGGACCAGAAGGGCACCACGCACGCGCAGAAGGACCTGCTCGCGCGCGTCGCCGCCCAGAGCCCGGCCGGGCTGTCCATGCCGGCCGAGACCGGCGCCGCCGGCCCCGGGAACTGGCAGGAGATCGACCGGGCTCGCCAGGAGCTGGTGGCCCGCGGGCTGCTGCGCGAGCACGACGGCGGGGTCGTGACGATCCCCGACCGCGGATTCCGCGACTGGCTGAACGACCATCTGGGCCAGACGCCGCCGGACTCCGACGCGCAGCCGATCGAGCCCGGCCGCCAGGAGGCCGCGCTCGCACCGGCCCATCCGCTCGGCGACCGTGCCCTGGTCAACCAGGTGTTCGGCAACGCCCGGGAGCTCGTTCACCAGGTCGACCGCACGGACGAGCAGGGCCGACCGGTCTCGCTCGACCAGCGGACCCCGCGCGGCACCTCGGTGCTGTTCACCGGCCCCCCGGGAATGGGCACCAGCCAGGAGCTGTCCAGGACGAAGGCGTTCGCCGACGAGCAGGGGTGGATCTCGATCCGGCTGGACGCGTCCCGCCGCGAGTCGCTGGAGGCCCGCGTCATCCGCGCGGTCCAGGGCCAGCTGCGGAACTTCGAGGGCAAGTATCCGGCCGGTGAGGTGAAGGAGCTGAAGCAGCTCCTGAACAAGATGGCCATCCGGACCCGGAACTCGATGCACACGGCGCAGGTCGGGCTCGGGATCGCACCAGGGCCGAAGATCCGCGTCGGGACCGCGTGGGAGGGCGTCAAGAAGGACTCCGTCGGTACGACGCTGAACGATGTCGCCGAGCACCTCGCGAAGATGGCGCACCCCAAGCGGCAACCGATCCTGCTGATGGTCGACAACCTGGACGCCGCGTCGAAGACCGACCTGGTCGCACTGACCGAGCTGTCGGCGCACCTGCATCGGTCCCGCAAGCCGTTGTTCCTGATCGCGGCGGGCGGCGAGGAAGCCACCAGCCGGTTGCTCGAGGCATCGGGTGGGCATGCCGGCGTGGAGACCCAGGACGCCGCGCGGTTCGACGTACGGCGGCTCACGCCGCTCAGCGCCGAGGAACTGCGGCCCGCGCTGACCCGGCCGCTGGAGCAGGCGGGGATCCGGTTCGAGCCGGAGGCGGTGGACCACCTGGTCGACGCCGCCAATGGCAACCCGAGCCGGCTGCGGACGCTGACCAGCGCCGCCCTCGAGCTCGCCGGACCTGAGCGGGGCATCACGACCGAGGTCGCCACGACGGCGACGAGCCGGCTCAACGCCCAGTCGCGGGCGCTGTACGACGCGGCTTGGTACAACTGCGCACCGACGGAGAAGGAGTTGCTCGCGAAGACCGCGGCGCACGGCTCTCGCGGGATGCCGATCCCGTCCCGCTCCGAGGCCGCCGGGCCGGCCCGCTGGGACCTCGACGGCGCCGCGCAGAAACTCGTCTCGCGCGGCCTGCTGACCCGTACCGGTCACCAGATCCGGGTCGCCGACCCGGGCTTCCAGGACTGGGTCCAGACCCGCCTCGGCGTCAGCGCCGCCCAGGCCGGAGTCGCGCTGCCGTCCGCGGCCCGCGCACAGCTCGCCTCGGCGGACACACTCAGGCCCGCCCTCGGTGCGGGCGGGCCCAAGCGCGAAGACCTGCAGGCCAAGCGTTAGCTCACGGCCAGATGGAGGCGACCCACTCCGGGTGGTCGATGAACGGGTTCCGGTTGTGCTGGAACTGGCTGTAGATGACCTCGTTGCGGTTCTTCTCGAACGCGTCCGGCGGGTCGGCCGCGGCCCAGGCCTTCAGCACCGACAGCTTGCCGATGTACGGCGCGGTGCCGTTGCCGACCGAGTTGTTCAGCTCGAGGTTCGCGAACCCGTCGTCGCCCTCGTACCGCACGGCCATGTAGAAGATCATCCGGGCGACGTCGCCGCGCACGGCGGCCCGCGGCGCGAACGAGTCCGAGTCCGCCGTACAGCCGGAGCACTGCGCGACCGACGTACCGCCGTTGTCGAAGTCGAGGTTGCCGCGCGCCGAGTTCACCGTGACGTCCTCGGGACGCAGGTGGTGGATGTCGGTGCCCGGGCCGGTCGCGGTGCCGAAGTCGCCGTGCGACTTGGCCCAGACGTGCTCGCGGTTCCAGTCGTCGGCGTCACCGCCGTTGAGGCTCTTGCTGATCGAGCGGCCGGAGTAGATCTCGATGACGTTGCTGCTGTTGCTCGGGTCCTGGTCGGTGACCTTCAGCGCGTCCCAGACCTGGTCGTAGGTGAGCTTGGTCTGGCTCGAGATGATCGTGTGCAGCGCGGACTTCAGCGCAGCGCCCGTCTTGCCCTCGGCGCCGGCGTAGTAGTCGCCGGGATCACCGGGATCCGAGGAGCCGCCGCCGGTGAAGGCGGTCGCGTTCTTCAGGCCGGGATGCGAGAAGTACGCCGTGAGCGACCCGGTGACGGTGATCTGCCGGCCGAGCAGGCTCGGGTTGCTCTGCAGCCCGTACGACGCGCGGAACTCGGCCGGGATCTGCACGTAGAGCATCGCCGACGTACTGGTCTGGGACGCCGAGTCGGCGAGGGCCAGTGCGTAGTCGTTCGGGAAGTTGCTGCGGACAACCGTGGTGGTCGCGGTCGGCTGGCCGACGACGTACCCGGTGACCGAGGCAACTGATCCGTCCTGGCGGCTGATCGCCGTACTGACGGAGATTGCGGTGGCGGCGTTCGACGGCGTGATGCCGAAACCGAGCAGTGCCAGTACGGCGGTGACGAGCAACGCCGGACGGAAGAATCGGGACACGGCTACTCCCAGGGGCGGTTGGGGACCGGACGCAGATCAGTCTGCCCCGGATGCCGGGCCACCTAACAAACAGCAGGTGAAGAGTTGAACCGGTGGGGCGGTGAACGAGTGAGTGCCGTTCACCACCCCACCTGGGTGTACGGGCCCCCATCAGGCCGTGACTGACCGCCGCGGCCCGCTCTGCCCACACACCAGCGAGGTGCCACTGGCGGGCGGCACCTCACCGTCGAGGTCGGCGTGGAGCGGACGCCGTTTACGGACGGTACTCACTCCACCACGCGTTGTCCATGCCTCCGCCCGGGCCATCTCACTCCTCGACCGGTAGCATCGCGCTGGTGACCACGCCGTCCATGCCGTTGCGACTCTTCAACTCCCTCGGGCGCCGCGTCGAGGACTTCACGCCCGCCACGGACGGCGCCGGCAACCCTGACAACGTGGTGCGGCTGTACAGCTGCGGCCCGACGGTCTACAGCTTCGCGCACATCGGCAACCTGCGCGCCTACACATTCGCCGACACCCTGCGCCGCGCCCTGCTCTGGAAGGGCCGGCAGGTCGAGCACGTCATCAACATCACCGACGTCGGCCACGCGGTCGCGGAGGCCGAGCTCGGCGAGGACAAGCTCGAGGTCGCGGCCGCCCGCGAACGCCGGTCGGTCGAGGAGATCGCAGCGATGTACACCGAGGCGTTCTTCGCCGACCTCGCCGCGCTGAACATCCTGCCCGCGCACCACTACCCGCGCGCCACGCAGTACGTCGAGCAGATGATCGCGTTCGCGGAGCGCCTGGTCGAGCGCGGCTTCACGTACGAGATCGAGTCCGGGCTGTACTTCGACACCTCGAAGGACCCGACGTACGGACAGCTCGGGCTGATCGACGTGAGCGGTCAGCTCGAGGGCGCGCGCGTCGAGGAGGTGCCCGGCCGGCGGGCGAAGACCGACTTCGCGCTGTGGCGGGCGGAGGCGCCCGGACAGCTGCGGGCGATGCGGTGGGATTCGCCGTGGGGCTGGGGTGCGCCGGGCTGGCACCTGGAGTGCTCGGTGATGAGCATGCTGCTGCTCGGCGAGCACTTCGACATCCACACCGGCGGCGTCGACCACCGGCAGTTGCACCACGTCAACGAGATCGCCCAGAGCGAGGCGTATCTCGGCGACGGGCAGCCGTGGGTGAGGTTCTGGTTGCACAACGAGTTCCTGCAGCTCGGCTCGGCGAAGATCTCGAAGTCGGCCGGTCACATCCTGACCGTCAGCGACCTGGCGAAGCAGGGCTACCAACCGCTCGCGTACCGGCTGTTCCTGCTCGGCGGCCACTACCGCGCTCAGCTCGAGTTCACCATGGCCGGGCTCGACAGCGCACAGTCCGCGCTGCGCCGGCTGGCTCGTCGTACGGCGTCTCTCGGCGAGCTGCCGGTGGTGACGACCGCGGACGAGGCCCGCGCCGCGGCCGGAGACGATGCCGCGGCTGTCGCGGTGATCGACCAGATCGACGAGGCGATCAGCGCGGACCTCAACACGCCTCGCGTGCTCGCGCTGCTGCAGGAGTCACTGCGCGATCAGGCGCTGTCCGAGCAGGGCCAACGGGCGGTCGTGGCCGCGTGCGCCGCCGTCCTCGGGCTGCCGTTCGGTGCGCTGGACGTCAACCAGGCAGCCGACCTTTCCGCGGTGGACGAGGGGGCCGTCGAGCAACTGGTCGCGGACCGCGAGGCCGCACGCGCTGCCCGCGACTGGGCGCGGGCCGACGCCTTGCGCGCGGAGCTGGCCGAGCTGGGTGTCCAGGTCACCGACACCGCCGACGGCCCGACCTGGACCCGCACCAGCTAGTCCAGCCAGTCGGCCCAGGCCGCGAGCGCCTCTTCCGGCCCGCTGCGTCCCACCCCGAGGCGGAAGCGATCCTTCGGCGTCTCGGTCAGCTCCGACGTGTAGATACTGGCCGGCAGCAACAGCACACCCGCTTGCTCGACCAGCTCGGCGCACATCGCTTCGACGCCGTCGGGGCCGAGGTAGCGCGGATAGCAGACACAGCCGCCGTCCGGCGCGGTGAACTCGAACAGCTCGGAATGCTGCCCGAAGAACTCCTCGAACAGGGGCAGATTGCGCGCGATGATGCCCCGGTTGCGCTCCAGGATGCAGTCCCTGGCCCGCAGGGCGATCAGCGCGAGGACCTCGCTCGGCCCCGCGTTGCAGATCGTCGTGTAGTGCTTCGCACGTTCGAGCCGGTCCAGAACCGTGCGGTCGCGGCAGGCGATCCACCCGATCCGCAGGCCCGGCAAGCCGTACGCCTTGGACATCACGTTGAGCGAGATCGCCGTCCCCGACAGATCTGTTGCCTGCGGCAATGGATCCGCTTCGAGGCCGCGGTAGACCTCGTCCGAGAACAGGATGATGCCGCGTTCGTCGCACAGCTGGACGAGCTGCGCCCAGGCGTCCGGGGCCGGGAGCGCGCCGGTGGGGTTGTTGGGGAAGTTGACCGACACGAGCTTCGTGTTCGGGCGCAGAGCGGCTGCGATCGCGTCGACGTCGAGTGCCCATCCGTCGCCGGGCTGCAGTGCCACCCCTGTCACCTCGCACACGGACAGCGGGACAGTTTCCGCTGCCTGGTAGTTGGGGGTCAGGACGACAGCGTGATCCGTGGGCTCCAAGAGGGTGCGCATCGCCAGGTAGATGGCTTCCTCGGCGCCTGCGAAACAGAGGATGTCCTCGGGCTCAGCAGTGGTGTACGTCGCGGCGATCGCCTCGCGCAACGCCGGGAGACCGCGGGTCTCGGTGTAGCCGAGGGTGAGCGACTCCCAGCGCTCCCGGCCGTCCTCGTCGGCCAGCGCGAGCAGCTCGGACATCGGCAGCGTCTGCGCGTCGGACGCGGTCAGGTGGTAGCGCGCGCTGAACTCCCACCGCGCGAAATAGGTCTCCAGGCGGAAGTCAGGCAGGGTCGGCATACGGCTCCTTCACGACCTGCCCGAGCTCGGCACGCTGCGCGCGCTTGAGACCGTAGAGCAGCAGACCGATCGAGATCGCGCCGACCACGGCGTAGGTGACCCGGCCGCCGAGACCGTCCCACGTGGAGTGCAGCGCGACGGCCAGCGCGTACATGCCGAGGAAGCCCGCGAAGTGCTTGCCGCTCGGCGCGGTCACGAACCGCCACAGGCCCCAGCACGCCAAACCGGTCCAGGCCGCGTGACCGGCCGGGGAGAGCAGCCCGCGGATGAACAGCGTCTGCTCGGCGGCGCCGACGTTGCCGTTCGACTGCAGCAGCGCGACGAACGCGTAGCCCATCGTTTCCAGCACGGCGAACCCGGTGCCGACCGCGACGCCGATGATGATCCCGCGGCCGATCGACGTCCGGTACCGGTGCCCGAAGAACACCACGAGGACCGCCGGTACGACGAGTTTGGCCGCCTCCTCGATCAGCCCCACCCCGACCATCGGCAGCGTCCCGAGGCGGCGCATCGCGTCGTACTCGAGCAGCCCCGCGACCAGGACGCCGACCACGCCGCCGAACAGCAGGCAGCCGCCCAGCGTCGGCCCGTCGATCAGCCACCGCCCGGACCGGCCGGCGGCGAACGTCACGAAGGTCAGCGGTACGACGAGCGCCCCGAGCAGGATCATGGTCGGGAACAGGTTCGGGTTCCCGGTGTCGGTCAGGACGGCCAGTACGGCCAGGTACAGCCCGGCCCCGACCAGGAAGGTTCCGACCCAGGCCCACCGGCGGACCAGCTGCTGCGCGCTCATGAGGTGAATGGTGCCGGTTCGTGGCGTGGTTGCGCCATGTCGCATCCACGGCGGTCGTGGACAGGGCGGATCGGTGTGACGGGATTGCAAACTCTGTCGGAAGCAGAGGTGTGCCTGCCCCAAGCCTCTCGAAGGAGAATCCCGCCTATGTCCTCCACCCGACGTGCCGCCGCGCTCACCACCGCGGCGGTCCTCGCACTCGGCGCGGCGACGGTGATCCCGTCCGCCGCCGCCCCTCCCTCCGGGTCCACCGCGGTCACGACGTCCGCGGTCACCCTGATCACCGGTGACGTGGTCGAAGTGACCGACGCCGGCGGCGGCAAGAAGGCCGCCACGGTCCGGCCTGCCGCCGGCCGCGAAGGCGTCTCGTTCCACACCGTCGAGGTCGACGGCGGGCTCCGCGTGCTGCCGAGCGACGCCGTACCGTTCGTGTCCTCCGGCGTCCTGGATGTGGACCTGTTCGACGTCGACGAACTGATCGCCGACGGGTACGGCACGGCCTCCAGCCTCCCGCTGATCGTCAAGGACACGCCCGGCGCCCGCGCCGCGCAGAGCCTCGCCGGTACGACGACCACGCGGCAGCTGCCCTCGATCGGCGGTCGCGCGCTGACCGCGGCGAAGGACCAACTGCCGGAGCTGTGGAAATCGCTGAAGCCGTCCGTGGGTGCCCGGTCGCTGAACAGCGGCGTCACCAAGATCTGGCTGGACGGCAAGGTCCGTCCGGTGCTCGACAAGAGCGTGCCGCAGATCGGCGCCCCGGACGCGTGGAAGGCCGGGTACGAGGGCTCCGGCGTCCAGGTCGCCGTACTGGACACCGGCGTCGACGCGACGCACCCGGATCTGGACGGCAAGGTCAAGGAGAGCCAGGACTTCTCCGGCAGTGCGACCGGCACCGAGGACCACTTCGGTCACGGCACGCACGTCGCCGCGAGCATCGCGGGCACCGGTGCGGGCGCCGGCGGTACCCGCAAGGGCGTCGCGCCGAAGGCCGACCTGCTGGTCGGCAAGGTGCTGAACGACGACGGGTACGGCTACGACTCCTGGATCATCGCCGGGATGGAGTGGGCCGCGGCCGAAGGCGCGAAGGTCGTCAACATGAGCCTCGGCGGTGGCCCCACCGACGGCACCGACCCGCTCAGCCAGGCGGTCAACGACATCACCGCCCAGACCGGCACCCTGTTCGTGGTCGCGGCCGGCAACGACGGCCAGGACGAGTCGGTCGGTACGCCGGGCGCCGCGGCGTCCGCGCTGACCGTCGGCGCCGTCGACCGCGAGGACAAGCTCGCCGACTTCTCCAGCCGCGGACCGCGGCTCGGCGACGCCGGCGTGAAGCCCGAGATCACCGCGCCCGGCGTCGGCATCATCGCCGCCCGCGCGACCGGCACGGCGATGGGCGGCCCGGTCGACGACCTCTACACCTCCGCGTCGGGTACGTCGATGGCGACACCGCACGTCGCCGGCGCGGCGGCGCTGCTCGCGCAGCAGCACCCGGACTGGAAGGCCGACCAGCTGAAGAACGCGCTGGTCAGCACCGCGAAGACGCAGCCGGACCAGACCGTGTACCAGCAGGGCTCGGGTCGGGTCGACCTGACCCGGGCGGTCGCGCAGAAGGTGACCGCCAGCGGCGTCGCCGACTTCGGCGTGGACACCGCGGACGCGGGCAGCCGGACCATCACCTACCGCAACGACTCCGCCGCCGCGGTCACGCTGAACCTCTCCGTCCAGGTCACCAACCTCGACGACAAGCAGCCCGAGACCGACGGCTTCGGCCTGCCGGCGACCGTCACGGTCCCGGCGAACGGCACCGCCGACGTACCGCTGACGCTGGACCCGGCCAAGCTCGGCCGCGGGCAGTACAGCGGCTGGATCGTCGCCACCGGCGCCGACGGCGTCGTCACCCACACCGCGGTCGGCGCGCTCCGGGCCGGCCCCAAGCACAAGGTGACGCTGCGCGCGGTCGGCCTCGACGGTCAGCCCACCGGCGTCCCGGTGATCTCGCTGTACGGCGACAACTCGCGCTCCGACGTCCTGGCCTGGATCGGGGACGGCGAGACGTTCACCGCCGAGGTCGAGGAGGGCACCTACCTGCTGCACTCGCTGGTGGAGAACTATGACCCGCAGGACGAGCAGGTCAGCCTGTTCACCGACCCGAACATCGTGGTCAGCAAGGACACCGAGATCGTCATCGACGCGCGGAAGGCGGTCCCGATCACGATCGAGACCCCGAAGCCGTCGGAACAGCAGGCGATCCTGAGCTACTACGTGCACCGTGAGTACGGCAACGGCCGGTCGATCAGCCACGGTGTCATGCACTTCAGCACCGTCAAGCAGGTCAACGTGACCCCGACGAAGCCGGTCACGGACGGCAGCTTCGAGTTCTCGTCCCGCTGGCAACTCGTCGCACCCCTGGTCCAGGCATCGGTGCAAGGGGTCCCTGGCCCCTTGGACATCAACCTGCTGCACCAGTCGCCGTCGTACGAGGGCAAGAAGCGGTTCCCGCTGGTGTACGCCGACTCGTCGCTGCAGGGCGTGAAGGGCGCTGTCGCGGTCCTGGACTCCAGCGAGGACGGCTGGGGGAACGGCAGCGAAGGGGACCAGATCGAGGCGGCCTCGAAGGCCGGTGCCGCCGCGGTGATCCTGGTCCGGCCGGCCGACTGGTCCGCGTGGACGGTCTGGCGTCCGGTCGGCGACCGCGAGCCGATCCCGGCCATGGTGACGACGTACAACGACGGTCAGAAGCTTCTCGCCCGTGCGCGTCAGGGCCGTGCCACGATCGACCTCACGCTCACCACGTCCAGCCCGTACCTGTACGACGTACAGCAGGTGTCGAGCGGGTTCATCCCGGCAAAGATCACCTACAAGGTGACGACGGCGAACAGCGCCCGGATCACCACCCGGTACGCCGACAACGGCGGGTTCAACTGGGCCAAGGAGCAGCGGTTCGGGTGGCGGCCGTGGCAGGAGTACTCGTGGAACGACTCCCAGCGTTTCGTCGAGACGCCGAAGGTCCGCGAGGAATGGGTGACGTCGGGTGACTCGCTCTGGCAGCACCGCGTGCATCACCTCTACACGTGGGACACGATGAACCCGCTGGCCGGCGGTATGACGTCCGTACCGCGCAGCTACCGGACCGGTGTGTCGGACGAGACGTGGTTCGGTCCGGTCGTACGGCCCGCGGCAGCGCCTGGTGTGCAGTCCACGCGCACCGGGGACCGGCTGTCGCTCCGCATCCCGGCGTTCGTCGACGCGGTCGGGCACTACACGATCGGTGAGACCACGAAGGCGTCGGCGACCCTGTCGCGCAACGGTCAGGTCATCGCCGACCTTCCGGACGCGTGGGAGGACGTGATCACCTCCAGCGCGGATGCGGCGTACAAACTCGACCTGTCGACCGAGCGGATCGACAGCGAGGGCGAGTGGAACTGGGGTACCCGGACGCAGACCTCCTGGGAGTTCCGCTCGGCCAAGCAGGCCGAGGACAAGGCGGTGCCGCTCGCGCTGCAGCAGATCGACTACAAGGTCCCGGTCGACCTGACCGGCCGGGTCGGCGCCCGGACGCACGTCGTCGGCCTCGAGTCGCCGCGTGCGACCGCGCTGCAGGCCTGGGCCTCGTTCGACGAGGGCAAGACCTGGACGCGGCTCGCGGTGATCGGTGCCGTCGGCCACTACCTGGCCGTGGTCCCGAACGCCCACGACACCGTGTCGCTGAAGGTCGCAGCCACCGCCCCGAACGGCGCCAAGGTCACCCAGACGGTCATCCGCGCCTACGGCGTCCGCTGACTCACACGGGCCGGCGGCGGATCCCCCTCCGCCGCCGGCCCGCGTGACCTACAGCCAGTCGCGCTTCGCGGCCTGGAAGGCCAGGCCTGTTCGGGTGTCGACGCCTGCCAGGGCCATCAGGCGGTCCAGGCGGCGTTGGACGGTTCGGCGGCTGATTCCCAGCTGATTGGCGATCGACTTGTCCGGTACGCCGCCGACCAGCAGTGAGAGCAGCAAGCGCTCGGAGTCGTCCAGCCCCTCCGACTCCTCGGCCTCCTCGGGCTGCAGGCGGACCGGTGTCCCCAGTTCCCAGTAGCTCTCGAACAGCGCCAGCAGCGCGTCCAGCAACTGGCCGCGGCTGATGATCGCGGCGGACGGCTCCCCGATGCTCTGCTCGTCGTCGCGGACCAGCGGGCAGATCGCCGTCGACCGGTCCACGATCGCGATCCGGACCGGGAGCGTCGGCACCACCCGCGCCTCCTCGCCCCAGCTGACCCCCTCCGCGATCGAGTCCAGCTCACCGGGCGTCTCGATCAGCGCGCGCTCGTAGATCGCCCGGTACCGGACGCCGCGGGACAACGCGCCGTACTCCTCGGTGTTGTCGGCGCCCTGCATCGCGAGCGGGTTCGCGCGGCAGAACCAGAGGATCTCCTCGCGGGCCGCGTTCTGCAGGTCGCGCAGCCGTTCACGAAGTGTGGTGGCGCCGACGATCACCTCGACCAGGTGGTGCGCGTCGCGTCGGCTCGCGCTGGCCCGGAACTCCTCGCTGAGCGCGGCCACGGTCTTCCGGGCCGCCTCGAGCGACTCCTGGCGCCGCAGCAGCGTCGTACCGAAAGCCACGTCCGGCGGCAACGGCCGGAACACCGGATCGTCGGCCGGCTGCACCGTCACCAGCCCCTTGGCCTGCAACCGCTGCAGCACCTCGTCGGCCTCCTGCTGCGGCAGCTTGGCGACCTCGGCAAGGTCACCGGCCCTGGCCGCCGCCAGTCCGACGAGCAGCCGGTAGGCCTGCTCCTCGCGTTCGTCCAGCAACGCACCGTCCGGCATCCACCCCACCTCCGGCCACCACCTAATCAGGCTTCGCAATCCGGAAGCGAGCGCTTTCCTATTGGCACTGTCGAGCCATGACACCCGAGTGTCATCAGAGGCTGGGTGAGCGCCCGTCACTTTCCGGTCAGAACGCCAGCGGAACTCGCCGCCGCCGAGCAACCCGCCCTGGAGAAGAGAACCGATGATGAGCTTCACCGACTACGCCGGGATCGCCGGCCTGATCGCCGCGGCCGCCGTGGCGATCTGGATGCTCCGCAATCACCGCGCGGTCGCCCCGACCGCCAGGCACCGCGGCGCACCTACTCTGCGGCTGCCACGACCGACACACCCGGAGCGCGCTTCCTCGCGCGGTAGTAGGTAAGCCCGCCGAACCCGTACATCGACAAGCCGAGCGCGGCCATCACCGCGATCACGACCCACTGCCACAGTCCGTCCTGGTAAAGCGCCAGGAACCACGACTTGGTGTCGTCGTTGCCGGTCAGTTTGAAGATCGCCGGTACGAGGGCTTGCGGGAACAACGGGATCGCCCCGAACCCGAGGCAGAAGCCGGCCAACGTACGCCGCCACCTGGGCAGCGCGTCGAGCCCCGCGGTCTTCTTGGCCTGCTCCGCGGGCGACCGGCCGTGCCTGAGCAGCGTCAGGAGCTCAGGACCCCGTACGTCGAGACGCCGGGCCGCCACGCGCCCGAAGTACCACCAAGCCAGTACGCCGGACGCGACACCGACCGGCACGCCCCACCAGCCGGTGTAGAGCGCCACGACGAGCGCCGGGGCACAGGTCGTCGCGACCAGCACGAGCATCACGTAGACGATGCCCATCGTCTCGCCCTCGTTCTCACCCGAGTTGAGCGGGTTTCCGGACCGCTTGTGCGCATCGGTCGTCGGCACGGCGGCGTACACCGAGCACGCCACCACCAGACCGGCCGCACCGCCGAGCAGAGCGGGTAGCACGCTGAGAACCAAGGGCCATGCACTGGTCACGCCCGACCACCACGTCAGCACCACAGTGATCAGCAGCGTCGACGGCCCGAAGACGAGCAGGAACGCCCGCTGCCGCGCCCGTACGTCCGGCCGGCTGGAGCCGGGCGTCATCAGCGTGGTCCAGAACGCCGTACCGTCAGCGCCGTACAAGTTGGCAGCCATCGAACCTGCCATCACCACTGCGGCCGGACCGGCCCACGGCAGCATCGATTTCACCCCGATCGCCAACGGCATCAGGCAGAAGAACAGCCCGTAGGCGATCGCAAAGACGGCCCGGTGCCCGTACAGCAGGTCACGCGTCCACGACCGCAGCTCTTTGGCAGCCGCAGCCCCTTCGGGAGACCTGGCCGCCAGCAACCGCCTCGGCTTCCGGCCGGTGAGGCTGACCGTCGTACGTCGTACCAGCAGGGCAGACCACGCCACGAGCATCGCCAGCGCGAGCACCGCCAGGCCAAGAAGCAGCCCAACTGCCTGCAGCCATTCGCCCCGACCAGCAGACTCCACCGCCACGAGACCCCACCCCGACGGAGCGATCCGCGCAGCCGTCGCGAACGCACCCTGTACGTCGGTCGACACGAAGGCGACGATCAGCGCCCACCCCTGCGCGGCGAACGCCAGGATGAACGCGTTGACCAGCGCCGCGATCACCGCACCGGCCCGCACCTGCAACAGCACGCCGTACACCGCAACAGCCAGACGCGACGCCAGGACGAAGCAGAGCAACTGCAGCACCAGTGCAGGCACAGCAACGAGTCCAGCAACGACACCGCCGCTCGCAACCACCAGGCTGAGCAGGGCGATCAGGCTGATGGCCGGTGCGACACCAGCCAGCGCGGCCACCAGCAATCCGGTGGAGAGCGTGTGCGGAGGCAGCGGCATCATCGTGAAGTACTCGGGCTTGAGCGTCTCGTCGCCGCCACCGGCGAAGAGCGGACCGACCACCCACCCGAGCATCCACAGGCCGAGTACGACGACCAGGGTGTCCTGATCGCCCCGCGCCGCCACCCAGAGCGTGCCGCCCGCGAGCGCCAGGCCGACGAACCCGCCGGTGACGATCCACGAGCGCCGGAACTGGTCCTCGAGCGCGCGCCGGAACGCAGCCAGCCGCATCCGCACCAGTGTGCGGGACGTCCCGTACGTCAGTGCGAGAGCCACGTCAGCCCCTCGGCACCCCGGGTCGACGCACCGACGAGCGACACGAAGGCGTCCTCCAGACTGCCGCCGGCCTGCACCTCCGCGACGGTGCCCGCGGCAACGACCTTCCCGTCGGCGACCACCGCGACGCGGTCACACAGCTGCTCGACCAGCGCCATCACGTGGCTCGACATCACCACCGACCCGCCGCCCGCGACGAACCGGTGCAGGATGGTCCGGATGGTCGCCGCCGACACCGGGTCGACGGCCTCGAACGGCTCGTCCAGCATCAGCAGCCGCGGCGCGTGCAGCAACGCGACCGCCAGGCCGAGCTTCTTCCGCATCCCGGTCGAGTAGCCGATCACCTGCTTGTCGTCCTCATGGTCGAGCTCGAGCACCTCCAGCAGCTCACCGGCCCGCGCATTCACCTCGTCCTCCGGCAGTCCACGCAGCAGGCCGAGGTACGTCAGGACCTCCCGCCCGGTCAGCCGCTCCGGCATGCCGAGCCCGTCGGGCAGCACACCGACCAGCGCCTTGGCGCGCGTCGGCTCCTGCCACACATCCACCCCGAAGATCCGCGCGGTACCGCCGTCCGGCCGCAACAACCCGACCGCCATCGACAGCGACGTCGTCTTGCCGGCCCCGTTCGGCCCCAGCACCCCGAAGAACGACCCGGCCGGCACCGTCAGACTCACCCCGTCGACGGCCCGCTGCTCCCCGAACACCTTGGCGAGCCCCACGAGCTCCAGCGCTTCCTCCATGCCGGCACTCTGACAGCAGCCGGCCTCACCAGCCGTCCGCCCGAGGACCGACACGACGTCTCATCCGGCCGTCGGACATCCGCTCTCTGGCAGACCCGGGCCGCAGAAGACTATGGTGAATGTGCTGAAGGGTGCCCTGGACCCCGGTACCGAGTTGTCCGGTCCGGGGAGGCGCGTGCTCACATGGCGACGCCGATGAAGAAGCCGGCTGTCCTGTGGGACGCCGGCGCTCTCGAAGCCGACGCTCTGTCGCGCGTCCGGCTGGACTCGCTGCTGCAGGAGCTGATCGGCCGCGTCGACGAGATCCTGGACGCCCAGGAGCGCCTGCGTGAACTGCTGGACGCCGTGGTCGGCCTCGGCGCCGACCTGGATCTCACCAGCACGCTCAAGCGCATCGTCGGAGCCGCGTGCACGCTGGCCAAGGCCAGGTACGGCGCGCTCGGTGTGATCGGCCCGGACGGGCGGACCCTGTCCCGGTTAGTCACCTTCGGCGTCGGCACGGACGAGATCGCCGCGATCGGGCCGTACCCGCAAGGGCACGGGATCCTCGGTCTGCTCATCGAGCGCCCGGAGCCGGTGCGGCTCAAGAACCTGACCCAGCACCCGCGCTCGTCCGGCTTCCCGGCCGGTCACCCCCCGATGCGCAGCTTCCTCGGCGTCCCGATCCGCAGCCGCGGCCGCACCTACGGACAGCTCTACCTGACCGAGAAGACCGACGGCTCGGACTTCTCGGAGAACGACGAAAGCACCGTCCTCGCGCTGGCCACGGCGGCCGGCGCGGTGATCGACAACGCGCGCCTCTACACCGATGCCGACCGCCGTCAACGCTGGCACGAGGCCACCGCGCAGATCATCCACGTCCTGCTCGACGACGCCGATCCCGAGGACACCCTGCGGCTGATCGTGCGGAAGGCCCGGGAGGTTTCGTGCTCGCTGGTCGGAGCGATCCTGGTGACCGAGGACGACGACCTGATCGTCAGGGCGCTCGACGGCCCGTCGTCCTTCGGTCACTACGTGGGCCGGCGACTGCCGGGCACCGCCTCGGCGATCGCGAGCATGTTGAACGGCAAGGACCGCACCGTGATCGACGACCTGGCGCAGGTGATCGCGGACCGTGGCCGGTTGCCGCTGCTGCCCGAGGTCAAGGAACTCGGGCGCACGATCATCGCGCCGCTCCCGGCGGGCAGCGACCACGCCGGCGGCTTCCTGGTGGTCGCGGCCGCCCAGGGCGACGTGCTCGGCGTCACGCCGGGCACCGACCTGCTGACGATGTTCGCGAACCAGACCACCCTGGCGCTCGACCGCGCGGTCGCCCAGGCGGACCGCTCGATGCTGACCGTGCTCGCGGATCGCGACCGGCTGGCCAAGGACCTGCACGCCTCGGTCGTCGACCGGCTCTTCGGCATCGGGCTCCAACTCCAGGGCCTGCAGCGGTTGCTCCCGCCGGCGGAGGCCGAAGAGGTCGCGCGCTCGGTCGACGACATCGACCTGACCATCCGCGAAGTGCGGGACACGATCTTCGAACAACGCCACGCGACCGGCCGCGGCTCGCTGCGGTCCGCGGTCGAGGCGCTCGTCGACGAGTACGCGGCCGCGCTCGGGTTCCGGCCTGTCTGTACCGTCCGGGGGACGCTCGACGTCGGTGTCCCGCCCGAGACCGGCCGGCACCTGCTGGCGGTCCTCAGGGAAGCGCTGTCCAACGTCGTTCGTCATGCCCGCGCCGCGACCGTACAGATCGACGTCGAGGTCACCGCCACGCTCGTCACCTTGCGGGTCGCCGACGACGGCGTCGGTATCGGCAACGGCGTCCGGCGCAGCGGACTGCGCAACCTCCGGGATCGGGCCGCTGCCCTGGGCGGCTCGCTCGAACTCGGCCCCAACGGGGCACGCGGCACGGTCCTCGAACTCCGCGCTCCGCTCACCCATTGGCCGGCTGGAGAGTGACATCGCTCTCGCCGGAGCGCCCGGCAACGAAAAAGTCCCGGTCGACTCGACCGGGACTTTCGTTGTGCGCGAGGGGGGAGTTGAACCCCCACGCCCTTTCGGGCACACGGACCTGAACCGTGCGCGTCTGCCTATTCCGCCACCCGCGCGCTGCCGCCTGAGATGATCTCCTGGCGACGAGGAGAAACAGTAGCACGGGTTCTACCGGAGCTTCACATTGCGGGTTGGGTCGAACCTCCCGATACGATCGATCGTCGTACCCGGTGTGTCCGCCGTGCCGGTGGACGACGTCCGACGTACCGACCATGGAGGAGGAGGCGTGCGACCGCTGCAGCGCTTCGAGCGACGACTGGAAGGCATTGTGAGCGGTGTCTTCGCGCGCGCTTTCAAGGGTGACGTCGAGCCGATCGAGCTGGCGGCCGCCCTCAAGCGTGAGATCGACAACACCGCGCGGATCCTGTCCCGGGACCGCCGGCTGGTGCCGAACCACTTCACCATCGAGCTGGGCCCGGACGACTTCGAGCGGCTGAACGCGTACGGCCGGACCCTCAACCACGAGCTCGCCAACGAGCTGCGGGACCACGCCGACATCCAGCGCTACACGTTCTCCGGGCCGATCGACATCGAGCTGGTCCAGCAGGATGAGCTGCCGACCGGTAAGTTCCGGGTGGTCAGCGCCACGGTCGGGACGCCCCAGCGGCGCCCGTCCTACGAGCCCCAGCCCTACCAGCAGGAGCCCTACGTGCCGCCGAACGAGCCGGTCGTGCAGACCCCGCCGCCGCCGCAGCAGTACCAGCAGCCCCCGCAGCAGCCGGCCCCGCGCCGCGGTGGGCACCCGCAGGTCATGCTCGAGGTGAACGGCCGCCGCCGCCCGGTCAACCCGCCCGGCGTGGTGCTCGGCCGCGGTACCGACGCGGACATCCAGATCAACGACCCGGGCGTTTCCCGCCGGCACGCCGAGATCCGCCTGATGCCGGAAGGCCCGGGCGGTATCCGCGTCGTGCTGGTCGACCTCGGATCCACCAACGGCACCCTGGTGAACGGCCGCCGGAGCACCGAGGCCGAGCTCGTCGACGGTTCGACGGTCCGGATCGGCAACACGACCATGACGCTGCGTCTCGCGGACGAGCCGATGGCCCAGCCGCCGAGCAGCGGGTGGTGACTGACCTTCCATGTCGGAACTGACCCTGACCCTGATCAAACTGGGGTTCCTGGCCCTGTTGTGGATGTTCGTCCTCGCGGTGCTGTCCGTGATCAGGTCCGACCTGTTCGGCGCGAAGGTGGACAGCCGCGCCGCCGCTGCCGTCGTACCGCAGACCTCCCGGACGCCGAAGCCCGCGAAACCGGCCAAGAAGCGCAAGGGTCTGCCCGGCTCGCTGAGCATCGCGGACGGCCCGCAGGCCGGGGTCGGCGCGTCGCTCGCCGACGAGCCGGTGATCATCGGCCGGGGTTCGGACTGTCAGATCCGCCTGGACGACGACTACTCTTCCACCCGGCACGCCCGTGTCTTCCAGTCCGACGGCCAGTGGTGGGTCGAGGACCTCGGCTCCACCAACGGCACGTACCTGGACGGCCAGCGAGTCACCCGCCCGGTCCCGGCCGAGATCGGCGGTTCGATCCGGATCGGCCGGACGACGCTGAACATCGCGAAGTAGGCCTGCCTCGATGACCCTGTCGCTCGACTACGCAACCCTCTCCGACGTCGGACGGGTGCGCCGCAACAACGAGGACTCGGCGTACGCCGGTCCGCACCTGCTGCTGCTCGCCGACGGGATGGGCGGTGCGGCGGCCGGTGAGGTGGCCAGCGCGGCGGCGGTCCAGGTGATCCGGCGGCTGGACACCGCGGAGATCAGCGGCGAGGACATGATCGAGGCGCTGGCCGGCGCCGTGCACCGGGCCAACGAGCGGCTGTCCGAGCTGGTCGAGGAGGACCCGGAGCGCGAGGGCATGGGCTCGACCGTGACCGCGCTGATGTTCGACGGCAAGCAGCTCGGCCTGGCGCACTTGGGCGACTCCCGGGCGTATCGCCTGCGGGACGGTCAGCTCTACCAGCTCAGCCACGACCACACCTTCGTACAGTCGCTGGTCGACGAGGGCCGGATCTCCCAGGAGGAGGCCTTCAGCCACCCGCACCGGAACCTGATCCTGCGCGTCCTCGACGGCCGCCCGGACTCCGACCCGGACCTGGAGATCCTCGACGTCCAGGCCGGCGACCGGCTGATGCTGTGCAGCGACGGCCTGCCCGACTACGTGAGCGACGAGGTGATCGCCACCTCGATGGCCTCCGGTACGCCTGACTCGGTCGTCGTCGAGCTGATCACGCACGCGCTCGAGGCCGGCTCGAACGACAACGTCACCTGCGTCGTCGCGGACGTCGTCGAGACCGAGCCCGCGAGCGGTGCCCGGCCGCAGCTGGTCGGCGCGGCCGCCGAGCTGGCGCAGGGCAGCACGGGTCGCGGTGAGCCGACGACCGCGGTCCGCGCCGGCGGCGGTCACGGCCACGGCGGCGGTCACGGCGGTCACGGCACGGCTCTCGACCCGGAGGAGCTGCGGTACGCGCCGCGGCCCCCGAAGCGGTTCCCGTGGCTGCGGCGGATCGCCGTGCTGGTCGTGATCCTCGGCCTGATCGGCGGCGGCGCCTGGTTCGCGTACAGCTGGACCCAGAAGCAGTACTACGTCGGCACGGACGGCGACTACGTGGCGATCTTCAAGGGCGTCGAGGCGGACCTGCCCGGCCTGTCGCTGTCGAAGGTGTACGAGCGGCAGGCGCTGCAGGTCGACAAGCTCCCGACGTACAGCCGGGAGCAGGTGGAGGGCAACATCCAGGCGGACAACCTGGCCGGTGCGCGGTCGATCGTCGCCGAGCTGCAGCACACCGCGGCGGAGTGCGCCGCCAAGGTCAAGCCGACGCCGACCCCCAAGCCCTCGACCACGCCGGCGAAGCCCCCGGTCTCCACGCCGGTCTCGAAACCGCCCGTCTCGAAGCCGCCGGTCTCCTCGCCGCCCCCGTCGACGGCCCCGACCGGTACGGCGTCCCCGAGCACGCCGGTCGACCCCGACGACTGCGACGGGGTCCGATGAGCATCGCGTCCACCTCAGTCATCCAGATCATCCCGCGGACCAGACGCGGGGTGGAGCTGCTGCTGCTCGTGATCGCTATCGCGGTCTCGGTCGGCGCCTACGTGAACATCGGCGTCACCGTGCAGAACACCGTCCCGGCGAGCACCGGGTACTACGCCGCCGGGATCGGGCTGCTCGCCCTGATCGCGCACCTCGCCCTGCGGTACCGGGCGCCGTACGCCGATCCGGTGCTGCTGCCCTGCGCCGTGCTGCTGAACGGCCTCGGCGTCGCGATGATCCACCGCATCGACCTCGGCCTGGCCATCGTCGCCGAGGCGCGCGGGAACACGCCCAAGGCGGCCGCGGCGCCGCAGCAGATCACCTGGACCGCGGTCGGCATCGTGCTGTTCCTGGTCGTCATCCTCGTGATCAGGGATCACCGCCGGCTGCAGGCGCTGACCTACACCGCCGGCCTGGCCGGTCTGGTGCTCCTGGTGCTGCCGCTGATCCCGGGCCTCGGCGTGAACCTGAACGGCGCCCGGATCTGGATCCGGCTGGCCGGCATGTCCTTCCAGCCCGGTGAGTTCGCGAAGATCTGCCTGGTCGTGTTCTTCGCCGGTTACCTGGTGGTGAAACGCGACGTCCTCACGCTGGCGGGGCACCGGTTCCTCGGGCTCGACCTGCCGCGGGCCCGCGACCTCGGGCCGATCGGCATCGCCTGGGCGGTCAGCCTGGGCGTGCTGGTGTTCGAGAGCGACCTTGGTTCGTCGCTGCTGTTCTTCGGCCTGTTCCTGTTCCTGCTGTACGTGTCCACCGAGCGGGCCGGCTGGCTGATCATCGGTGGCCTGCTGTTCGCCGGCGGCGCCTTCTTCGCCTACACGACCTTCGGTCACGTGCACCGCCGAGTCACCGACTGGCTCGACCCGTGGGCGATCGACGGCGGTCAGGTGAAGCTCGGGCTGATGGGCCAGGCCTGGGGCGGCATCCTCGGCCGTGGCCTCGGGCAGGGCCACCCGGAGGCGACGCTGTACTCGCAGAGCGACATGATCATCTCCTCGTTCGCCGAGGAGCTCGGGCTGACCGGCCTGATCGCGATCCTGCTGGTCTACACGCTGATCATCGAGCGCGGCCTGCGCACGGCCCTCGGGTGCCGGGACATCTTCGGCAAGCTGATCGCGACCGGTCTGGCGATGTCGTTCGCGCTGCAGGTGTTCGTGATCGTCGGCGGCGTCACCGGGCTGATCCCGCTGACCGGTCTGGCCACCCCGTTCATGGCCCTCGGCGGTACGTCGCTGGTCGCCAACTGGGCGATCATCGCGCTGCTGCTGCGGATCAGCGACCAGGCCCGGCGGCCGCAGACCCCGGCCGCTCCCGTGTCCGACGAAACGATCGCAATGGCGGTGCAGAAGCAGTGAACTCGGCGATCCGACGACTGGCCGTGGCGGCGATGATCCTGATGCTCGCGCTGATGGCGAACTCGACGTACCTGCAGGCGTTCCGGGCGAACGAGATCAACGGCCGCAACGACAACAACCGGGTCCGGGACTCGCAGTTCTCGGTGAACCGCGGCCCGATCCTGATCGGCAGTACGCCGGTCGCGCAGAGCAAGCCGTCCGACGACCGGTTCAAATACCAGCGCACGTACGCCAGCGGCCCGGTCTACGCGCCGGTGACCGGGTTCTACTCGTACCTGTTCGGCCGCGGCGGCATCGAGCTGACGATGAACGCCGAGCTGAACGGGTCGGACCCGTCGATGGCGTTCCGCCGGATCATCGACGTGATCAGCAACCGGCCGCAGCAGGGCGGCAGCGTGACCTTGACGCTGAACGCCGCGGCCCAGCAGGCGGCGTACAGCGGTCTGGCCGGGAAGACCGGCGCGGTGGTGGCGATCGAGCCGAAGACCGGGCGGATCCTGGCGATGGCGAGCCGCCCGTCATACGACCCGAACCAGCTCGCGTCCCACGACAGCGAGAAGGTCGGCGCGGCCTGGAAGAACCTGAACGCCGACAAGGACAAGCCGCTGTCGAACCGCGCGGTGCAGGAGCTGTATCCGCCGGGGTCGACGTTCAAGCTGGTGACCGCGGCGGCCGCGCTGTCCAGCGGCAAGTACACGCCGGAGAGCAAGGTGAACTCGCCGGCCGAGCTGCCGCTGCCGCAGACCACGGTCCCGCTGGTGAACGAGGACGGCAAGAACTGCGGCGGCAGCAACAACGCGACCCTCACGATCGCGCTGCGGTATTCCTGCAACACCGCGTTCGGCACCGTCGGTATGGACCTCGGCCCGGACGCGCTGCGCGAGCAGGCCGCGAAGTTCGGCTTCGGCGCCCGGCCGCTGACCGAGCTGCCGAGCGTGGCCACCAGCCAGTTCCCCGGCGACCCGAACGAGCCGCAGACCGCGCAGTCCGCGATCGGCCAGTTCGACGTCCGGGCCACCCCGCTGCAGATGGCGATGGTGGCGGCCGGGATCGCGAACAAGGGCGAGGTGATGAAGCCGTACCTGGTCCAGAACGTGAAGACCCCGGACCTGAAGACGGTGTCCGAGACCAAGCCGGAGTCCTTGCACCAGGCGATCACCCCGCAGGTCGCGTCGCAGCTGACGGCGATGATGGTCGACGTCGTCGCCAACGGCACCGGCAAGCCGGGCGCGATCAGCGGCGTGCAGGTGGCCGGCAAGACCGGTACGGCGCAGACCTCGAAGGACCGCCCGCCGTTCGCGTGGTTCACCGCTTTCGCGCCCGCCGACGATCCGAAGATCGCGGTCGCGGTGCTGATCGAGAAGGCCGACGTCGCGCGCGACGACGTGGCCGGCGGCCGGCTGGCCGCGCCGATCGCCAAGAAGGTGATGGAGGCGGTGCTGAGCCAATGAGCACCATACGGAATGATGCGATCACAGCGCGTCTTTCCAACGGGGATCCGCGTGTGGCGGCCGCTACCGTGGGCAAGTTGAGTGTGGTTTTCGTGTCTAACGCAGACAGGTTGGAAGGCTGAGGTCATGACATCGCAGGCACGTCTCGTCGGCGGCCGGTACGAAGAAGGCGAACCGCTCGGCCGCGGCGGCATGGCCGAGGTCCGCAAGGGTGTCGACAACCGGCTCGGCCGGAGCGTCGCGATCAAGCGGCTGCGGATCGACCTGGCCAGCGACGCCACCTTCCAGGCCAGGTTCCGCCGCGAGGCGCAGTCGGCCGCATCACTCAACCACCCGACGATCGTCTCGGTCTACGACACCGGCGAGGAGCCGGACCCGAACGGCTCCGGCGTCACCATTCCGTACATCGTGATGGAACTGGTCACCGGCAAGACGCTACGAGACCTGATCCGCGAAGGCCGCAAGATCATGCCCGAGCGGGCGCTGGAGATCACCTCCGGTGTGCTCGAGGCACTCGACTACAGCCACCGGGCCGGCATCGTGCACCGCGACATCAAGCCCGGGAACGTGATGCTGACCCCGCAGGGCCAGGTCAAGGTGATGGACTTCGGTATCGCCCGCGCGGTCGCCGACACGTCCTCCACGATGACCCAGACCGCGGCCGTGATCGGCACCGCGCAGTACCTGTCCCCGGAGCAGGCCCGCGGTGAGACCGTGGACGCCCGCTCCGACCTGTACTCCACCGGCTGTCTGCTGTACGAACTGCTCACCGGCCGGCCGCCGTTCGTCGGCGAGTCGCCGGTCTCGGTGGCCTACCAGCACGTCCGCGAGCAGCCGCTGCCGCCGTCGTCGTTCGACCCCGACATCCCGCCGGAGGTCGACGCGGTCGTCCTGAAGGCGCTCGCGAAGAACCGCGAGGAGCGGTACCAGAGCGCCTCGGAGATGCGCGCCGACATCCACCGGGTGCTGGCCGGCCAGCAGGTGACCGCGCCGATGGCGGCGGTCGCGGAGACCCGGTCGATGGCCCCCACCGCGCTGGCGGCGACGGCCGCGACCCAGCAGTACCGGCAGACCGCCGCGAACGACCTGCTGCCCCCGGACGGCGACGACCTGGACGAGGAGCTGGACTCGGGCTCCCGCCGCAACCGCGGCCTGGCGTACTTCCTGCTGGGTCTCGCGATCGTCGCGGTCGCCGTCGGCGCGTACGCCCTGTTCTCGAACATGAACAAGAACGACACCGCCGGCGGTGGTACGACGGCCACGCCGCCGGCCAAGGTCGCCGTACCCGATCTGAAGCTCAAGTCGCTGGCCGACGCGACCGCGTTGCTCGAGCAGCAGGGCCTGAAGATCTCGTCCACATCGGAGAAGAGCGACACGGTCGGGCGGGGACTCATCATCCGGCAAACGCCGCAGGGCGGGACCGAGGCGGAGCAGGGCTCGACCGTCAACGTCGTGGTGTCGGCGGGCCAGACCGCGTTCTCGGTGCCGGACGTGATCGGCTTGTCGGAGTCGAAGGCGCGCAACGCGCTCGAGGACGCCAAGGGCCAGTTCAAGGTCAAGGACAAGGCGATCGAGCAGGACAGCGAGGAGAAGAAGGGCACCGTCATCGCCGTCAGCCCGGATCCGACGGCGCAGTACCCGTCGGGTCAGGAGTTCACCCTGACGATCTCCAGCGGCAAGACCGAGGTCGACGTACCGAACGTCGTCACCCAGACGTACGACGACGCGAAGCTGACCCTCGAGAAGGCCGGCTTCCAGGTCGGGTACACCTTCGGCAACGACCAGAACGCCCCCGAGGGGACCGTGCTGCAGCAGTCCGTCAAGGCGGGCAGCAAGGCCGCGAAGGGCTCGCTGATCACGCTGACGGTGAACAAGCTGCAGGAGCAGCCCACCAACACGCCGCCGCCGAGCAACACGGAGACGCCTCCGCCGTCCGGGCCGACGACGCCCGGCATCACGATCGGCGGCTGAGACGACAGAACCCCCGGAGCGGTCGCTCCGGGGGTTCTTCGGTTACGGGTGGTTCAGCTGACGACCGGGGCCAGGCCCGCGGAGCGGGCGACCGCGCCCTCGTCGCCGCAGATCTCGAGCCAGTTGGCGAGCATCCGGTGGCCACCCTCGGTCAGCACGGACTCCGGGTGGAACTGCACACCCTCCACGGGGTAGTCGCGGTGCCGGGCCGCCATGATCACGCCGGCCTCGGTCCGCGCGGTCACCTGAAGCTCGTTCGGCACGCTGTCCTGCGCGATCGCCAGCGAGTGGTACCGGGTCGCGGTGAACGGCGACGGGAGACCCGACAGCACGCCGGCGCCCTCGTGGAACACCTGGCTGGTCTTCCCGTGCAGCAGCTCGTCCGCGCGGCCGACGACGCCGCCGTACGCGACACCGATCGCCTGCAGGCCGAGGCACACGCCGAAGATCGGGACCTCGCTGCCCTTCTCCTTCACGATGTCGACGCAGGCGCCGGCCTCTTCCGGCGTACCAGGGCCGGGGGAGAGCAGCACACCGTCGTACTCGCCGACCTGGTCAGGGGTGACTTCGTCGTTGCGCAGCACCGTGGTGTCGGCCTGCAGTTGCTGCAGGTACTGCACCAGGTTGTAGACGAAGGAGTCGTAGTTGTCGACGACAAGGATCCGCGGCATGCGGACCATTGTGACAGCTATCGGCCCGAGGCCGTGGGACTGGCCGACGGGGTGCGGTCGAAGCCCGGGACCGTGGCGCTCTGCAGGTCCAGCGTGCCCTCGTAGGCCGGCATCGAGATCGACGACTCGTTCTTCACGTCGTACCCGAGCTGGAACTTCACCACGTAGTCCTGCAGGTTCTCGATGTACTGCGAGTCGTCGAGCGCCTTCTGCAGCTTCCGCCGGTCCCCGATCGCGGTGATCTTGTACGGCGGGAGGTACGGGACGCCGTGCAGGACGACGGAGTTGCCGACGCACTTGATCCCGGTGGTGGAGATGACCCGGTGGTTCTGGATCGAGATCGCGTCCGCGCCGCCGGCCCAGAGCGCGTTCACCACGGCCTGGATGTCCTGCTGGTGGATCACCAGCCAGTCGGCGTCGACGTCCGGGTTCTCCTTGACCACCTCAGACGGCGCGTCCTTCAGCGTCACGGTCAGCCCCGGCCCGGTGACCGGCGTCGTGCCGACGGCGTCGGACAGGTCCTTGAGCTGCTTGGCCAGCGCCGGGTCGATCGAGCCCTGCTGCGCCTGCAGCTTCTCGATGTCCTGAGTCAGCGCCGCGTGCTGGCGGACCAGGCTGGCGCTGCGGCGGCTCTGTTCCTCCACAAGGCCCGCGAGCGTAGTGTTACGGCTGGGTCGCAGGTCGGTGCCCCGGGCGTTGGTGGCGCTGGTCGCGAACAGCAGACCGGCGCACAACAGCGCCAGTGGCGCGCCCGCGCGCCACAATGAAATCCGCCTCAACCTACGCACCCGTGATCTCCACATTGCTCTCTGCACTACGCTAACCCGGAACCGGGCCCCAAAAGGTCCGCAGCGGTCAGCTTATGCGTCCTTACAAGGAGTTCAGTCGTGCCCGAGTCGAGCAGTCGCAACAAGAAGAAGACCGAGAAGGTCAAGGCGGAGAAGACGCCGAAGAAGCCGCGCACCACCAGCCGCGTGTGGGTCGCGCCGCTGATGCTGGCCTGCTGGCTGCTCGGACTCGCCTGGCTGGTCGTCTTCTATGTGGCCGGCCAGGACATCCCGGTGATGGACGGCCTGGGCAACTGGAACCTGCTGATCGGCATGGGCCTGATCGCGGTCGGCTTCGTCGTCTCCACCCAGTGGGTCTGACCCGCCGCTGACCGACCTCTGCAACGGACCTCAGCCGGCGACCGGGCGCACCCGGCCGAGGTCCGGACCGAGTCAAGTAAGGCAAGGCTTGCCTTAGGCTGCCTGGGATCTCGGGAGTTATCCACACCCGTATCCCCAGTTGTGCACACCGATTCGGGCGAGTTGTCCCCAGCTCAGTCCTTACTTCTCCACCGATTCCACCGAAAACCGCCCCGAATCTGTGGATAAGTCAGGTTTAGCGACCCCAGTTTCCACACCGTTCAGATGGCCGGCCCCAGTTGTCCACCGTCGCGATCCTGCCGACGCTCGCCGCTCACGCCAGGCGGGCGTACCGTCGAAATGCCAAGTAGCGGCCTGAGAGACGGGGAGGGTCTCACATGTTCGTTCAGGTCATTCAGGGGCAGGTCACCGACGCCGACCAGGCGCACCAAGCGATGGATCGGTGGATGGAAGAACTGGCGCCCGAGGCATCCGGCTGGCTGGGGACCACGGCCGGTGTCACCGCGGACGGCAAGTTCATCGCGCTGGCTCGTTTCGACTCCGCCGACGCCGCGCGGCGGAACAGCGACAGCCCGGCGCAGGACAAGTGGTGGCACGAGTTCACGTCGCTGCTCAGCGACGGCAATGCCACCTTCCACGACACGGAGGACGTCGTACTGGACGTGCACGGGAATCCGGACTCGGCCGGCTTCGTGCAGGTCATGCAGGGCGCCGGCAGCAACCCGGAGCGCGCGCGGGAAGTGATGGGGCAGCACCGCGACGAATGGGCCGCGTTCCGGCCCGAGATCCTCGGCAGCGAGGTCGCCATGTACGACGACGGCGACTACACGATGGCGATGTACTTCACCACCGAGGCCGAGGCCCGCGCCGGTGAGCGCAAGGAGGTACCGCCGGAGCTGCAGGCGGACATGGACGAGATGAACAGTCTCGCCGCCGGCCCGCCGATGTTCTACGACATCGAGCATCCCTGGCTGTACTCGCCCAGGTAACCAGCCACGACCCTCTGGAGGCGGCCGGTCGCGGCCGCCTCCACTTCTACGTAGAGCTATACGTAGACATCTGCGTACCCATGTGCGTATAGTTCTACGTAGGAGGAGACAAGCGATGCCGAACAAGACGATCTACGTGTCCGACGACGACCTGCCGCTGTACAAGCGGGCCCAGGAGCTCGCCGGCAACCTGTCCTCGGCGATCTCGATCGCACTGCGCAGGTACGTCGAGATGGAAGAGGGCCGGCTCGAGGGGTACGACGAGATCACCGTGCGGGTGGGCCGGGGCACCGGCCGCAAGCAACGGTTCTCCGGCGTGCTGCTCGCCGAAGGCGGCCGGTCGAGCAAGGACGGCTACGAGGCCTTCAAGGTCTACCGCAGCCGGACCGGCAAGTTCGTCCTGCACGCGGACCGCCGCAGCCAGTTCAAGCAGAACGCCGACGACGAGCGCTACCTGACCGGGTGGCGCTCCTGGGTCGGCAACTGGAGCACCGACCAGTCCTGGAGCATGGCGCAGGGTGAGGCCACCCTGCACGTCGTGGACACGGTCGAGGAGCTCCGCGCCCTGATCCCGGAGGACCTCTACACCCTCGTCGAGGAGGCCGCCGAGCAGCCGGCGGTCGAGGATCTCGACATCTAACTGAACCCCGCACCAGCACCGGAGCCCCGTCGCGGGCGCCCGGGTGGTCAGGCACGCCCGAATCCTCCCTCAGCAGACCCGTCAACCGTCCCGGGTCAGGTTCCCCCTGCCCGAAACCACCGAGGATCCCTCATGTCAGCAGCGATCGACGTCCGCGGACTGCGCAAGTCCTACGGCGAGAAACTCGTGCTCGACGGCATCGACCTGAACGTTGCCGAAGGCACCATCTTTTCTCTGCTCGGCCCGAACGGTGCCGGCAAGACCACCGCGGTCCAGATCCTGTCCACCCTGAGCACGGCCGACGCCGGCGAGATCCGGGTGGCCGGCCACGACCTGCACCAGGAGCCGGACGCGGTCCGCGCAGCGATCGGCGTGACCGGCCAGTTCTCCGCGGTCGACGGCCTGATGACCGGCCGCGAGAACCTGATCCTGATGGGCGACCTGCACCACCTCGGCAAGCAGGAGGCCCGCAGCCGGGCGGACGAGCTGCTCGAACGGTTCGACCTCGCCGACGCCGGCAAGAAGCTCGCGTCGACCTACTCGGGCGGTATGAAGCGCCGGCTCGACCTGGCCATGACGCTGGTCGGCCGGCCGCGGATCATCTTCCTCGACGAGCCGACCACGGGTCTCGACCCGCGCAGCCGGCACCGCATGTGGACGCTGATCCGCGAGCTCGTCGCCGGCGGCGTCACGGTCCTGCTCACCACGCAGTACCTCGAGGAGGCCGACCAGTTGGCCGACCGGGTCGCGGTGCTCGACCACGGGCGGCTGGTCGCCCAAGGGACGCCGGAGGAGCTGAAGCGGCTCGCACCGGGCGGACACATCCGGCTGCGGTTCACGTCGCCCGAGGAGTTCACGCTCGCGGGCCGGGCGCTGCCGACCGCCGTACCGAACCACGAAGCACTGGTCCTGCAGGTGCCGAACGACGGCAGCGTGCACGCGTTGCGCGACCTGCTGGCCCGGATCGACGACTCGTCGCTCGAGGTCGACGAACTGACTGTCCACACCCCCGACCTCGACGACGTGTTCTTCGCCGTCACCGGTCAGCCCGCTCCGAAGGAAGTGACGGCGAAATGAGTTACGCACTGAACGACACGGCGACGATGCTGCGCCGCAACCTCCGGCACGCCCAGCGCTACCCCGGCCTGTCGCTCGGCGCCCTGGGGATGCCGGTGATCATGATCCTGCTGTTCGGCCTGGTGTTCGGCGACACGTTCGCGGCCGGCCTCGGCGGGGCCGGCGGCGACTTCGACTACATCGACTTCCTCACGCCCGGCATCCTGCTGATGTCGATCGCGTCCGGGACCATGTCGCCCGCGGTCGCCGTCTGCATGGACATGTCCGAGGGCATCGTGGCCCGGTTCCGGACGATGGCGATCTTCCGGCCGGCCGTGCTGACCGGGCACGTGCTCGCCAACGTGCTGGTGACGAGCGTCAGCCTGACCCTGGTGGTCGGCTTCGCGGTCCTGATCGGCTTCCGGCCGAACGCCTCGCTCGGCGACTGGCTGCTGGCCGCCGTACTGCTGATCGGCCTCACCATCGGCCTGACCTGGTTCGCGATCGCGCTCGGCCTGACCAGCAAGACGCCGGAGGGCGCGAGCAACGTCGTGCTGCCGATCAGCCTGCTGCTGCCGTTCCTGAGCAACACGTTCATCCCGCTGGAGGCGATGCCGAGCGGTATCCGCTGGTTCGCCGAGTACCAGCCGTTCACGCCGATCATCGACACGTTGCGGCACCTGCTGCTCGGGACGCCGATGGACGGCAGCAGCGGCTGGCTCTCCGCGGCCTGGTGCGTGGCGATCGCGGTAGTCGGGTACTTCTGGGCCCAGTCGAGCTACAACAAGGGGACCGTCGCCTAGGACTGTGCGCCCAGCAGCTTCGCGCGGGTGCGGACGTGGGCGGGGACCGGAAGGTCGCAGTCGGGGTTGGTGTCCGGATCGCCGGCCACGACACGGAGCGGGAGCACGCCTGTCCAGTACGGCAGGTCGAGGTCCTGCTCCTCGTCGTTGGCGGGCCCCGAGCGCGTCTTCACCGAGGCCTCGGTGAGCGACAGCGCGAGCACCGAGGTCTGGGCCAGTTCCTTGCGGTTCGGCGGCCGGACCTCGAGCGAACGCCCGGGGACGAGGTGCTCGACGATCCGGTTGAGCCCGTGCAGCTTCTCCTCCGGATCGGTGACGAGACGCGGAATGCCGAAGATGACAGCGGACCGGTAGTTCACCGAGTGGTGGAACGCGGACCTCGCCAGCACCAGCCCGTCGGTGTGCGTCACCGTCGCACAGACGGTCTGCAGCGGGGCCGCGACCACGCTCCTGGCCGCGACCGAGCCGTGCAGGTACATCTCGCCGTCCGGCCCGCGGTCCAGGTCCACGCCGTACGCCGTTGGCAGCACCAGCGGATCGCAGTCCACGATGACGCCGAGGTGGCAGAACATGCCGTCGAGCAGTACGTCGTGCAGCGCCTGGCGATCGGTGGCGGCGCGTTCTTTCGAGCGACGCAGGGAGGTCCGGGCGGTTGGCTGCAAAGCGGTCATAAGACCAGAGTCGGTGTGCAGTGGCATGGTGGCACGGGCCATTCCGCGACGAATCACCTAGTCCATTCGCGCATCGGGACCGGCTGCTCGACGACGTGGCGACGCCGGACCGGCACGCCGGTCATCGGGTTCTCCACACCCCACGCGGCGCCCTTGCAGATGAACTCCTTGTAGACGGCGGCCACGCGGCCGCTCAGCGTCGCGTTGATCGCGCGGTCGTCGCTCGTGACGTACTGGATCAGGCCGTTCTTGCGCCCCAGCGAGATGCACTGGTTGAAGTAGGCCAGCGGCGCGTGCGGCAGCTTGCGCGCTGTCAACCGGGCCGCGATCGAGTCGGCGGCCTGCCACGCCATCGGCTGACCCGACGCGCACGACATCCGCAGCGGCTTGTTCTTCGAGCCCATCGCGTACGCCGCGTCGCCGATCGCGTAGACGTCCGGGTGCGAAACCGACCGCATGGTCTCGTCGACCACGATCCGCCCGGTGTCGCTGACCTCCAGCGTGGTCTCCCGCACGATCGGGTGGACGGCGAACCCGGCCGTCCAGACCGTGACCGCCGCGGGGATCGACGTACCGTCGCCGGTCGTGACGTGATCCGCGTCGACGCCTGCGACCGCCGTGTTCTCGTGCACGGTGATGCCGAGCTTGTCGGCGACCTTGCGCAGGTGCCGGCGGCCCTTGGGCGACAGCCAGTCTCCGAGCTCGCCGCGGACCACCAGCGAGACGTCGAGGTCCGGCCGCGACTCGGCCAGTTCGGTCACGAACTCCACGCCGGTGAGGCCGCCGCCGACAACGGTCACAGTCTGGCCGGCGGTCAGCGACGCCAGGCGCTCGCGCAGCTCGAGCGCGCCGGGCCGGCTGGCGATCCGGTACGCGTGCTCGGCGGCACCCGGGACGCCCTGCGAGTTCCAGCCGCTGCCGAGCGCGTAGACGAGCGTGTCGTACTCCAGTTCGCCGGAGTCGAGGGCGACGGTCTTGCGCTCGACGTCCACGCCGGTGACCTTCGCGATCTTCAGGTCGACGCCGGTCCCGGCGTACACCTGCTCCAGCGGGCGCGGCTTCAGGTCCCGGCCGGTGGCCAGCTCGTGCATGCGGACCCGCTCCACGAAGTCGGTCTCGCCGTTGACGAGGGTGATGCTCACTTCGTCGCGGTACAGCCGCGCGGCGAGGCGGCCGGCCGCGACGGCTCCGGAGTACCCGGCGCCGAGGACGACGATGCGGTGCTTCATATCCGTACTCCTGTCTGATGTGGTGTCAGCCCTTGAACCGGGCAGCGCGCGGTTTCATGACAGGTACGGACTGTGAAGCACGTCACAAGATGGTGGTCAGCGGCTCCCCGTGCTCGGAGGCGGCGAACAGCTCGGTCGCGCGCGCCAGCTTGTCCGGGTTCGCCTGGGTGCGGACCGCGGTGACTCCGTCGGCGGTGACCTCGAGGCACATCACGCCGATGACCTCGCCGTTCACGACCACCACCAGGGCGGGTTCGCTGTTGACCGCCCAGGCGTACACCTCCGCCGCACCGCCGACGTACAGCCGCTTCGCGTCGGTCGGCTTGAACATGCCGCGCAGGAAGCGCGCGACCGCGAGGCCGCCCTCGACCGCGGTGGTCCGGGCCGCGACCTTCCCGCCGCCGTCGCCGACCGAGATCGCGTCGGCGGTCAGCAGCCGCACGATCGAATCGGTCCGGCCGCTGGTGGCGGCGGCGAGGAACTCGTCCACGATCCGCCGCGCCACGGCCTCGTCGACGTGGGTCCGGGCGCGACCGTCCGCGAGGTGCTGCTTGGCCCGGCGGAAGAGCTGCTGACTGGACGACTCGCTGATCTCGAGGATCTCGGCGATCTCCCGATGGGCGTAGTCGAACGCCTCCCGCAGGACGTAGACCGCCCGCTCGTTCGGGGACAGCCGCTCCATCAGCGTCAGTACGGCGTACGACACCGACTCGCGCTGCTCCGCGGTGTCCGCGGGGCCGAGCATCGGGTCGCCGTCGAGCAGCGGTTCCGGCAGCCACTGACCGACGTACGTCTCGCGCCGCGCGCGGGCGGAGGCGAGCTGGTTGAGGCAGAGGTTCGTGAGCACTTTCGTCAGCCAGGCCTCGGGGACCTCGATCCGGGTGAGGTCCGCGGCCTGCCAGCGCAGGAACGTCTCCTGGACGGCGTCCTCCGCCTCACTGGCCGAGCCGAGCATCCGGTACGCGATCGCCTCGAGCCGACCCCTGAACCGCTCGAAACGAGACACGTCCTCCGCGGTCATGGCCATGCTGCATCCTAGTTGGCGTGCAGAGTTCGCTGCCGCTGACGATCGACCGGACGTCCGGGCTGCCGTTGCACCTGCAGCTCGCGGAGCAGTTCCGGGCTGCGGTGCTGGACGGCCGGCTGCAGGCGGGCCACCGGCTGCCGTCGACCCGTGACCTGGCGCGGGAGCTCGCCGTTTCGCGATCGGTGACGCAGGCGGCGTACGACCAGCTGCACGCGGAAGGCTGGATCGAGGGCCGCACCGGCGCCGGTACGTACGTCACCGACGTCGTCCCGCTGCAACCCGCCGTACGACGTCGCATCGAGCACCGGCCCGACGCCGACACGGAGCTGCTGACGCTGCGCCCTGGCATCCCGTACATCGCCCCGGCCCCGGACCCGGGCTGGCGGCGCGCGTGGCGTGAGGTGTCCACCCAGTCGCCGCCGCGCGGGTACGACGACGCGGCCGGGCTGCCCGCGCTCCGCGCCGCACTCGCGGACCACGTCGGCCGCGTTCGCGGGATCGCCTGCGGCCCCGAGAACGTCCTGGTCACCAACGGCACCGTCCACGGCCTCCGGCTGCTGCTCACGGTCACGCGCGCGGCCGGCGACCGGATCGCGATCGAGGACCCCGGGTACCTGAACGCGGTCGTCGCCGCCCGCGACCACCAGCTCGACATCGTCGACGTCGGGGTGGACCAGGACGGCCTGCTGGTCGGGGAACTGACCGACGACCTCGCCGCCGTCTACGTCACGCCTTCCCACCAGTACCCGCTCGGCGGGCGGCTGCCGGTTGCCCGCCGCAACGAGTTGGTCCGGTGGGCGCGCCGGACCGGCAGCCTGCTGATCGAGGACGACTACGACAGCGAGTTCCGGTACGACGTCGCGCCGCTGCCCGCGCTCGCCCAGCTCGACCTCGAGCGGGTCGTCCACCTCGGGACGCTGTCGAAGACGCTCAGCCCCGCGCTCCGCCTCGGCTGGCTGGTGGCGTCCGAGGCGATGGTGGAGCGGCTCGCCACGTTCCGGGCCGACTCCGGCGACTGGCCGGGCTGGCCGATGCAGGCGGCCCTGCTCGCCATGCTCCGCGACGGGTACCTCGACCAGGCCGTACGCCGCGGGCGCCGGCTGTACGCGGACCGGCGTACCCACACCTGCGCGGTGCTCTCGCCGTACGGCCGGATCGTCGGCCAAGACGCGGGCCTGCACATCACGTTGCTGCTGCCCGACGGCGAGGACGATCTGCGGATCGCCCGCGCGGCCCGCGAGGCGGGTGTCGTGGTCGCGCCGCTGTCCGAGTACCGCCGGAGCGTGGCAGGACCGCCAGGGCTGGTGATCGGGTACGCGACGCCGTCGACGTCCGATCTGCACAAGGCCCTGACGATCCTGACCGAGGTGCTCAGTCGCCGTTGAGCGGGTCGATCGACGGAATGCCACCCCACCGGAAGTGCACCGGATCGTTGCTGACCGTGGAAACGGCCAGATGGTTGATCACCGTCGCCGTGCCGTTCGCGCGACCGACGGCATACGTGTGCGCGGTGCTGGTGTCCTTGTCGATGCCGACCAGGAGCGTCCCGTAGTTGCCGCACTTGCTCGCCAGCAACTTCTCGAACCCTTGCCAGGTCCTCGTCCGCACCGGCTTCACGATCGGCTTCATCGGCGCCGAGACCGGGATGCGGATCGTGTAGAGCGCACCGCCGCGGGTGTTCGCGAGGAACGTGTCGTACGTCGGGGTCTTGCTGATCAGCGCCATCGACTTCACGGCGGCGAACCCGGGCGCGGATCCGGTGGCCTTCCAGGTCCAGGCGATGACTCCCCAGCGGAACAGCGTGCCGTCGCTGCGCAGTCCGTACCCCGTGGTGCGGGTGGTGAACTCGGAGACCTCGACCGCGGTGAAGTTCGACCAGCCGCCGCCGACCCGCCGCATCTCGTTCGGCTGGTCGGTGCGGATCTCGTTCATGGTGTCGATGGAGTACTCGCGGTAGTACAACGAGTCGCCTGCCACCACCCAGCCGTGGTTGGTGGCGCCCCAGTTGTCGTGGGCGTCACTCGTGAACGACGTACTCAGCCGGACCCTGCCCGGATCGAAGACGTCGAAGATCGGGCCGGGCAGCCCGACAGTGCGCGGCGGATAGCCGACGGTGATGCCCCCGTTGTTCTGCGCACCGCTGGCGAGCACAGACCCAGGCTGGAGCGAACAGGGCGCCGACGCCTCGTGGGCGGCGGCCGGTGTCGTGACGGCGGCGGCGATCAACGCCGCCACACTCAGGGTGGAGAACAGCCGTCTCATGTCAGTCTCCGTTCAGCGGGTCGAGGTAGAAGACGACGCCCCAGCGGAAGTAGACCTGCTCGGGGAAGCTGCCGTTGACCTTGCCGAGGCTGTTGATCACGGTCGAGGTTCCGTTCGCGTGCCCGACGGCGTACAGGTAGCCGGACTTGGTGTCCTTGTCGATGCCGAGCAGCAGCGTGCCGTAGTTGCCGCACTTGTCCGCGATCAGCGTCTCGAAACCCTGCCAGGTGCCGGCCCGCACTTTGGTGACAATCGGCTTCATCGGCGACGTGATCGGGATCCGGATCGTGTACAGCGCCCCGCCGCGGGTGTTCGCCAGGAACGTGTCGTACGTCGGCGTCTTGCTGATCAGCGCCATCGACTTCACCGCCCCGAACCCGGCGTACGACCCGGCGCCGCGCCAGCCGTTGCTCCAGCGGAACAGCGTGCCGTCGCTGCGCAGCCCGTACGCCATGAAGTGCGAGGTCTTGCCCTGCTCGAAGTGCGAGACCTCGAAGGCCGTGAAGTTCGACCAGCCACCCCCGATCCGCTTGGTCACGTCGATCCCGACGTTGAAGTTGTACGACCGGTAGTACAGCGAATCGCCCTGCACCACATACCCGGTGCGATCGGTCCCGGCCACGTTCGGCTCGGCCTCGAACGTACTGCTCAACCGCACCTGCCCGGCCGGAAACGGCGCCGGCCCGTCATCCGATCCCGGCTTCGTCATCGAAGGCGGCGACCCCGCCGTCACCGTGAACCCGACCTGCTCACCGGCAGCGGTGACCGCCCCGGGATTCATCCGGCACGCCTCACTCACCGTCCGGGTGGCAGCGTGCGCGCTCGGCGTAAGGGCGGCGGCGCCCAGCGCCGCCGCCCCGAGTAGTGCGCTGACTCTGGCTCGACGCTTCAAGGTTCCTCCCGGTCTCAGAGCTCCTGCTCACCTTGATGCGCGTCCCGGGTGGAAGGTTATGTCAATCGCCGTTCATCGGGTTGTTTCGTAGTGGTGGTTGGACGATCGGGGTGTCACCGTTCCAGGTGAGGTGGGAGAGCCACATGGTGCGGCCCTTCGGGTCGGTTCCTACCTGGGTCGGGTCCCAGGCGTGGTAGACGAACCAGTCGCCGAGGACCATGTTGTGGCCGGGGCCGGCGGCGTCGGGGGAGGTGGACAGGATGGGGGCTCCGGACTTCACGCAGGGGCCGGTCGGGGACTCGCAGAGTGCGTGGCCGACGGCGTACGACGCCTTGTCGAACGCGTTGCCGGAGTAGAACAGGTGAAACTTGCCTTCGCGTTCGACCATGTACGGCGCCTCGACCAAGTTGCCCTCCCACGGCAGGTCCTGCTTGATCAGCCGATGCACCGGGCCGGTCAGCGTGAGGCCGTCGGCGGACAACTCGGACACGTAGATCCAGGTGTCGGCACCGATCGCGTTGCCGTCGTTCTTCCAATACAGCCAGCGCCGGCCGGTCGAGTCCTGGAACGGCGACGCGTCGATCGAGCCGCCCTCGGCATCCTGACTGATGAACGGCTTCATCGATTTGTCGACATATGGACCTGTGGGGGTGGACGCCACCGCGACGCCGACCGCCTGCCGGTCGGCGGCGACGTCGCGGGACGTGTAGTACATGACGTACCGGTCGGGCGCGTGCACGGCGACCTCCGGCGCCCACACCCGTCCGGGCGCCGTCCAATCCGGCAACGACGGCAGCGCGTCACCGACGGTCTCCCACGACACCAGGTCACGCGAGGTCAGCGTCTGCACGTTGCCCAGCGGCCCGTTGGTCGCGAAGGCGTAGTAGTCGTTGCCGACCGCAATGATCTGCGGATCGGCGAAGCTGCCGTCGTACACCGGATTGGAGAATCCCATTTATCTGCTCTCGTAGAACTTCAGGTAGTCGAACGTGGCGACCGGCGGCGGGTTCGCGCCGGTGAACTCGCCGTGGGCGTAGAGGCCGATCTTCGCCGCCGACGGCAGCACCCAGGACGCGCCCCAGGTCCAGTTCTTCCCGTCCACCGAGGTACCGGCGCGGTACACGTGCTCCCCGGCAGCGTTGCGGTGGTACGCGAGCCGCATCCACAACGTCGGCGCCGAACGCCCGATCGCGGCCGCGCCGTACGACGTGGCGCCGTCCGACGGCCGGGCCACGAGTTCACGCCCGTACTCCGTCTGCCGGGTCTTCCAGATCGCCACGTTGCCGAGGCGGGCGAAATCACTGTCGTTCAGATACGCGATCATCCCGGCCTGCTGGTAGTTGCGGACGTCGCCCGCGCCGGTGTCGAGGTGCAGCTTGGTCTCCGCGATCCAACTGTCGCCGGCGGGGACCGTGTGGAACAGGAGTCCGGCGTTGTTCGACGAGCCGGTCATGTCGGCGTTCTCCAGCGGCCACGACAGCTTGCCGTCGGCAACGGTCGCCTTGGCGTCCGGCCGCACCCACGACCAGTCGGCACCGAGCGGCGCGTTGAAGTCGTCCGCACTCAGAAGGTCCCCGGTCCGCGGTACGTCGGCCATCCGCGTCACCGGCTTCGCCACCGGCCGCACGGTCAGGTTGTCGACCTCCGCCGACCCCAACCACCGCACCGGCGCAGAACCCAGCCGCAGACCCGGCACGGTCAACTGCGCCTCGCCGTACACATCTCCCAGACCGGCGTCATTCAGGCGTGCCGTCACGGTCGATCCGGACACCTGGGCGGACAGCTTGTTCCACTGGGTGCGATCGAAGTCCGCCGGCAGGTTCACGGACGTCGTCCGCCGGCCGGCCGTCACTGTCAGACGGTTGTTCGCGACAGTCGCCACCACCTGATTGCCAAGCACTGTGCTGAAGGAGGTGCCCAGGCGAACGTCCGCCTCCACCCGGAGGTCGCCGGCCGGTGCCGACTGCCGGGTTTGGGCCGCGCCGTTGATGGACGCAGTCGGCCCACCCAGTGCGTCGCCGGGTTGTTCGGTGGCGCCTTGGAGAGCAGCGGCGGGATCCGTCGAGTCGATGCCGAGCGACGAGCCGGTGGTCGGCGCGGGCACCGGGCCTTCGGACGGGCCGAGGCCGGCGCGCGTGCGAGGCCATCCGTCGACCCAGTCGATCCTGTCGATCAACATCGGGCGGCGGTTGATCCCGAACGGATTCGTCAGCCACGGCGTCCCGCGGTCGATCGCGTGGTAGACGATGTGGTCCTGACCGGCCGCGTCGGTGATGAACGCGTGGTGGCCCGGGCCGATCCACTTGTTGCCGTTCTGCGTGATGACCGTCGTCCCGCCGACGCGGGAGTCGGTCAGCGCGGCGCCGTCGGCGTCGACGAACGGGCCACGCGGCGAGCGCGAGCGGCCGGCGAAGACGGAGTACCCGGTGGTCGGGCCGGCGCAGCAGTTCATCGACGAGCCCATGAAGTAGTACCAGCCGTCGCGGTAGACGACGTACGAGCCCTCGTAGCGGTCGCCGATCGTGACCTGGGTCGGTTCACCAACCGCTTGCATGCCGTCGGCGCTCAACTCGGTGACGGAGATGCCGCCGTAGAAGCCGCCGTAGTACAGGTATCGCTTGCCGTCCGCAGCGGTCAGCATCGCCGGATCGATGGTGCCGTAGAAGCCGCCGTTGCCGTCCGGCTTCGGCGTGACGACCGGGCCGTCGGTCGCGGTCCACGGGCCGGCCGGCGTCGGGGCGGTCGCGACGCCGATGGCCGGGTCGCCGCCGGCGTTGGCGTTCGTGTCGGTGACGGTGAAGTACATGACGTAGTGGCCGTCGAAGTACCGGATGTCGGGGGCCCAGAAGAACGATCCGGGCGCTGCCCAGGCCGGCTTGGTCTGGTCGCTGAACACCGTGCCGAGGTACTCCCAGGAGCTGAAGTCCTTGGTCCGGGCCATGTGCATCAGGCCGAACGGGCCGTTCGCCACCAACGGGTCGGAGGTGGCGTACGCGTACCAGTAGCCGTCGCGGCCCTGGATGATCGACGGGTCGGCGAAGGTGTCGGCAAAACTGGAGCTGATCGCGTTGGTCGTGGTCACCCCAGACGGCACCAGAGGCGCGGCCGTCGCGGCCGAGGTACCGGCTGCGACGGCAACCACAGCCAGGGCTGCGGCGAGTAGTCGTTTCGAAGGCACGGGCGGGTCCCCTCTCGAATCAACTGCTGAGCAGGATCACGTGCCACGATGCGGGCGGCAACGTGGCACGGCAGATACCGTCGACGACCTCGGTGGCGTCGACGGCCCGGGGCTGAACCCGGTCCGGATCGTCCGCGGTGTTCACCGCGGAACGGTCCTCGTCGTACAGGGCCAGGTGCCGGACCGCATGTCCGGCCACCGGGATCTCCAGATCGATCTTGTCGGTCTCGCTCCGGTTCACCACGAAGATCGCGGTCTCCCCGGTGTCCTCGTCGTACGTCGCGGTGCTCCACAGCGCCGGGACCCGGCCGAAGGCGGCCGTGTCGATCTCGGGACCGCCGCTCACCGCGGTCCGCAGCACGGTCGGACCGGCGTACCGCGCGGTCAGCGCGAACGGGTGGAAGATCGTCTGCCGCCACGCACGGCCGCCGGGCTCGGTGCGGATCGGGCCGATCACGTTCACCAGTTGCGCGAGGCAAGCGATCTTCACCCGGTCGGCGTGCCGGAGCAGCGTGATCAGCAGACTGCCGACGACGACCGCGTCGTCGACGGTGTAGGTGTCCTCGATCAGCGGGCCGGCCTCGCGGATCGGCAGCCCGAGCTCGCCGGGGAAGTGCTGCTGGTACCAGACGTTCCACTCGTCGAAGGACAGCGTCAGCTCCTTGTCGCTGCGCCGCAGTGCCTTCACGTGGTCGGCGGTGGCGATCACCGACGAGATCATCCGGTCCATCTCCTCGGCGGCGGCGAGGAAGCTCGCCTGGTCGCCGTCGCGCGGCTCGTAGTACGCGTGCAGGCTGATGTGGTCGACCAGGTCGTAGGTGCGTTCGAGGACGACGCGCTCCCACTCGCCGAACGTCGGCATCCCGGCGTTGCTCGATCCGCAGGCGACCAGCTCGAGGCCCGGGTCGACGCGGCGCATCGCGTTCGCGGTCTCCTCGGCGAGCCGCGCGTACTCCTCGGCGGTCTTGTGGCCGATCTGCCAGGGGCCGTCCATCTCGTTGCCCAGGCACCAGATCCGGATGTCGTGCGGCTCCGGGTTGCCGTTCGCGACCCGGCGGTCGCCGAGCGCGGTGCCGGCCGGCAGGTTGCAGTACTGCAGCAGGTCGACCGCCTCGCGGATGCCGCGGGTGCCGAGGTTGACCGCCCAGATCGGCTGGACGCCGGCCCGGCGCGACCAGGCGACGAACTCGTCGGTGCCGAACTGGTTCGGCTCGATCGCCCGCCAGGCCAGGTCGAGCCGCCGCGGCCGCTCGTCCTTCGGGCCGACGCCGTCCTCCCAGTCGTAGTTCGAGACGAAGTTGCCGCCGGGGTAGCGGATCGCGGTCACGCCGAGCTCCCGGACCAGCTCGAGCACGTCCTGCCGGAACCCGTCCGCGTCGGCGGCGGGATGCCCCGGTTCGTAGATCCCGGTGTAGACACAGCGGCCCATGTGCTCCACGAACGAGCCGAAGACACGCCGGTCCAGCGCGCCGACCACGAACGCCGGGTCCACCACTAGCCGCGTCACAAGACCTCCACAGGGCCGTTTACAACGTTTAACGTGGATGTCTACAACGATTGACAATCGGTGTAAAGGGTTCGGCGGTGGCACACTCGGGCGACAAGTCGGTTACAGGAGGTTCTCCGATGGCGACCAGGCTGAGTGACGTGGCCGCGCGGGCCGGGGTTTCGGTCAAGACCGTCTCGAACGTGATCAACGACTACCCGCACATCACCGCCCGCACCCGGGCCAAGGTCGAGGCCGCGATCGCCGCCCTGAACTACACGCCGAACGTCAGCGCCCGCTCGCTGCGCAAGGGCCGCTCGGACTTCATCGCGCTGGCGATCCCGGAGATGGGATCGCCGTACTTCGCCGAGCTCGGCGCGGAGATCAGCCGGGCCGCGAAACGGCGCGGGATCACCGTGCTGATCGACCAGACCGAGGGCGAGGCCGCCGCCGAGCAGTTCGTGCTGGACGGGATGCGCGGCCAGCTGATCGACGGCATCATCTTCTCCCCGCTCGCCACCGCCCCGGCCAAGCTCAGCTCGGCGGACACCGGGAAGCCGCTCGTGCTGCTCGGCGAACGACCGGCCGGCGGCCAGTTCGACCGGGTCGCGGTCGACTCCGTGCAGGCGTCGTACGACGCGACCACGCACCTGGTCTCCCTGGGACGGCGCCGGATCGCGGCGATCGGCGTCGGCGGGACCGGCACCGGCGCGGTCCGGCGGAAGGGGTACCGCAAGGCGCTCAAAGCGGCCGGGATGCCGCACGACCCGGCGCTCGAGCTCGCCGCGGCCGGCTACCACCGGCTCGACGGCGCCACGTCGATGCGTGAACTGCTCGCGCTGCCGGAGCCGCCGGACGCGGTGTTCTGCTTCAACGACCTGCTCGCCCTGGGCGCCCTGCGGACACTGGCCGACGCGGGCCTGCGGGTGCCCGAGGACGTTGCCGTGGTGGGCTTCGACGACATCGAGGACGGCCGGTACCACTCGCCGACGCTGACCACGATCTCGCCGGACAAGGAGTGGCTGGCCGACAGCGCCGTCAGCTTGCTCCTCGACCGCATCGCCGGCAAGACCGACTCGACGCACCGCGACCTCAGCGTCCCGTACACGCTGGAGGTCCGCGAGTCCACGGGCGGTTAGCGCTCCGGGAAGCCGGCGAGCTGCTTGGCCAGGCCGTTCTGGGTCTTGCTGACCCGGCCGATCAGGCCGAGGACGGCGTTGCGCACCGGGCGGATCGCGTGCGGGACGTTCGCGAGGCGGGTCAGGCGGTGCGCCAGCCCGATCACCCGGACCGCCTCCTCGCGGCTGTTCTCGGCGTACGCGTCCAGGCCGGCCTCGGCACCGTTCAGCGCCTGCGACAGCGCGTCGGCGAGCGTCACCGCGTCACGCAGCCCGAGGTTCATCCCCTGGCCGCCGGCCGGGCTGTGCGTGTGCGCCGCGTCGCCGGCCAGCAGCACCCGGCCCGCCCGGTACGAATCCGCGACCCGCTCGTGGATCCGGAACCGCGAGCCCCACACCACCTCGGTGACCTCGGGGTGCGACTTCCGCGGGCCGCGGTCGGCCAGCAGTCGCTGGGCGTACGCGAGGTCCGGGTGCTCCGGCGCGTCGGGCACCTCGGCCACGAGCCGGAAGCTCCCGTCCGGCAGCGGCGCCACCACGAGCAGCCCGGCGGAGGCGAAGTACAGCGCGACCTCGTCGACCGGCAGGCCGCTGTCGACGCGCACGTCGACCAGGCTGCAGGAGATCTGCAGGGTGTTGCCGGGCATCCGCAGGCCGGCGAGCTCGCGGATCGTGCTGTTCATGCCGTCGGCCGCGACGACGTACCGAGCCGTGATCACGTCGCCGTTGTCGAGCGTGACCTCGGCGCCGTCGGCGGTCTGGGCCAGGCCGGTCGCGGCATACGGACGGAGCACTGCGCCGCCGAGCTCCTCCAGCCGCTCGAGCAGGACCTGCTCGGTGACCGGCTGCGGGATCATCGTGACGAACGGGTACTCGGTCGGCAGGTCCGCGAACCCGACCGGGACCAGCAGGCGGTCGTCGGCGCGGATCGCGAAGTGCTGCAACTCCAGGCCGAGATCGACGAGCCGCTTGGTCACCCCGAGCTGCTCCAGGACCTCCAGCGTCCGCGGGTGGATCACGCAGGCCCGCGAGGTGTTCGCACCCTCGGCCTGCTGGTCGACCACCACCACGTCGTGTCCGTGCAGCCGGAGACCGACCGCCACCGCGAGCCCGACCGGACCCGCACCCACCACCACGACCTCTGCCTGCTGCGGAGTCATCGTCCCTCCTCATTTATCAACGCTTGTTGACTTTTACGCTAGAACTCTCGGCTCGAAAAGTCAACACGTGTTGGCATATGCTGCGGGCATGACGGAGAAGAAGTCCGACCGGACCCGCGCGGCGATCCTCGCGGCGGCCCGCGAACGGTTCGCCCAGGACGGGTACGAGCGGGCGACGATCCGGGCGATCGCGGCGGACGCGGCGATCGACCCGGCGATGGTCATGCGGTACTACGGCAACAAGGAGAAGCTGTTCGCGGCGGCGGCGGAGTTCGACATCCGGCTGCCGGACTTCGACGGCGTACCGCTGGAGTCGCTCGGGCAGGTGCTGGTGCGGCACTTCCTGGAGCGATGGGAGGCGGACGACTCACTGCGCGTCCTGCTGCGGACCGCGGTCACCAACGAGGTCGCGGTCGAGCGCATGCGCGGGATCTTCGCCGCCCAGCTCGCACCCACACTGCGGGTGCAGGCGGTCGACCAGCCCGAGGTCCGGGCAGGTCTGGTCGCGAGCCAGGTGCTCGGCTTCGCGCTGTGCCGCTACATCCTCGGCTTCCCGCCGATCGCGAAGATGCCCGACGACGAGGTGGTCGCCTGGCTCGGGCCGACGCTGGCCCGCTACCTGACCGCGCCGGATCCCAGCCAGGCGTGAACCGCGGGCAGGGTCTCGGCCAGGGACGGCAGCTGCGGGTGCCACTTCAGCTCCCACTCGAGTGAGAGCGGGTAGTCCGTACCGTCGAGCACAGTCATCAGCTCGCCGATCGGGAAGTCGCCGGCGTCGATGGCGACCGGACGGTAGTCCTGCCCCGAATCGGCCTGCTTGAACTGGACGACCTGGAGCCACGGCCGCAGCAGCGCGAACGACTCGGCGAGGGTCTCGCCGTGCGACCAGGTGTGCGAGCTGTCCCAGAGCGCCTTGACGTTGTGGCCCGGGACATCGGCGTCGAGCAGCGCACAGAACGCGGCGACCTGACGGGCCGTCGAGTGCGAGTCGTGCGTCTCCAGCAGGATCGGTACGTCGCGCGGCGCGGCCGTGACGCGATCGAGCGCGCGGATCTCGCCGGCGCTCGGGCCCTCCACCGTACCGTCGCCTGTCTGGTCGTCTGTCTGGTCACCCGGGAACACCCGGACGCCGAGCGCGCCGAGATCGGCGGCCAGCTCGAGGTGCGCCTCCAGCGGCTGGTCCTCCACCGCGCACAGCTTCACGTAGCTGCTGATCGCGAAGATCTCCAGGCCCGCGTCCTCGATCCGGGTCCGCAGCTCCCGCCGCTCGGCCGCGGACAGCCCGGTGTGCGTGAACTCGTCCGGCGCGGCCCGCAGCTCCAGACCCGTGAACTTGTTGTCCCGGGCAAGTGCCAGGACGTCGTCGAGTGGAGCTCCGGGACAACCGAGGGTGGCGAAACCTAGACGCATACCGCTATCAGATCAGACGCCCCAGCGACCACGGCGACCGTGTGTCCGAGGACCGGTCGGCTGGTCGGAGTCAGCAGGCTGCTGCTGCTCGTACTGGTACGGCGACTGCTGCTGGTACTCGGTCTGCTCCGGCTCGTGCTGCGACGGGTACGACTCGGTCGCGTAGTTCGGGCTGTAGGTCTCGTACGTCTCGGTGCTGTTGTACTCGCTGCTGTAGCTGTCGTACTCGTAGCCGTTCGAGTTGTTCGAGCTGTACGACGACGAGTAGTCCGGCGTGTACGACGAGCCGTAGTCGGTGTAGTCGTTGTTCGACGAGTACGTCGGCTCCGGACCGTACGACGGCACCGGCGGGAGCGGCTTCGACGGGGTCAGGAAGTCGTCCTGCTCCTGGTGGCTCGGGGCCGGCGCGGGCTCGTAGTACCCGGACGAGGCGGACACGTGGGACGACGGCTGGGCGTGCTCGGACTGGCCGTAGACGTTGTGGTCCGGGTACGCCGAGTAGGTCTCGGCAGGCGCCGCGTGCGTCGTGTTGTCCGGGACCGCCGGCTGGATCGCCGACGGGCTGTCGACCGCGACCCGAGCGGCCCGGCGGCCGGCGCGCGCAACAGGCGCGGGCTCAGGCTCGGGTGCGGTCTGCGCCTCCGCGGGGGAGGCCGTCGAGGTGAGGTAGTCGGACTCGTAGGAGTACGGCTCGGAGTAGCGCGCCGCCCACGGCTCCTCGGCGGGCTGCGGAGCCGGCTCCGGCTGGTACGCGTAGGGGTCCGGCTGGACGACCGTCATCGGGGCGGCCTCGTCGCGCCAGCTGCCCGTCGTACCGAGCACGTCCGCGGTGACCGAGCTGCGGTAGTCCTCCCAGCTCTGCTGCGGCGCCTCGTACGTCGTCTCCTCGACCGGCTTCTCGTCCCGCCACGACTCGATCGGGCTGAACTGCTCGGTCGCCGGACCGGCGTCGTCGTCGCGCCAGTTCTCCACGACCGGGGCGAACGGGCTCCACTTCGGGCCCTCGTCGAGCTGCGGGTTACCGGCGAACGCGGCCGGTGCGGCCGCGCCGTCACCCGGGAAGTTCTGCGGCGCGAACGGGCTCTGCGCGGGCGCCTGCTCGGCGGCCGGCGCGTACGGAGCGGGAGCCTGCGGCGCGGGAGCGTACGGCGCGGGGGTCTGTGGGGCGGGAGCGTACGGCGCGGGGGTCTGTGGGGCGGGGGCCGGAGCGAAACCAGTCGGCGCGAACGGCGTCGGGGCCTGGGCGGCCGGGGCGAACGGGCCGGCCGCCTCGGGAGCACCGGCCATCTGCAGCTGCGGCTCGCGGACCAGGCCCAGCGCCGGGCCGGACGCGATCGGCTCGGAGATCGCCGGCTGCTCGTCGGTGTCGTCGTTCGCGTACGACGGGACGGCGGCGGACTCGTACGCCGGGACCGCGCTCAGCTTCGGGCCCTGGTCCCACCACGGCACCCACTTGCGGGTGGTCTGCATGTGGTTGATCTTGCGGATCACCATCGTCGCGGCGATCGCGGACACGACCGTCAGCACGAGCGACGCCGTACCGGCCAGGGCGATCCCGCGCAGCGATCCGACGGTGGCTTCCATCCACATCAGGAACCGGCGGACCACGACGTCGAACGCGAGAGCGCCGATCCAGGCGACCCACCACACGGAGGTGAGGGTCGGGGTCCTGAACCGGCGCAGGTCGTCGCTGTACACAGGGGTCTTCGGATCGCTGGCGAGCCACACGTCGTCGACGATCTGTTTCGGGTACCAGAGGTTCGGGCCGGGGCAGAACCAGCTCGCCAGCACCCAGCCGTGGCTGCGGCGGTGGTCGGCCTGGCAGAACACCTCGGAGTTGACCCGGGCCCGCCACAACCAGATCACGAAGACCACCGCGGCCGCGACCGAGACGACCACGTTCGGGATCGCGGTGACCTTGGCGATCGCGTCGGCGCGGTTCAGGTCCGCATCGTCGACGTTCGGCATCCCGCCGAGATAGCGGTGCACCACGGAATACGTGTTCCAGTCGGACCAGGTGGACAACAGGTGGGTGACCGTCGAGGCCCCGAGCAGTCCGATGGCGATCTTCCCGACCGTCCCGACCTGCTGGAACTCCTCAGCCGCGTGCGGCTGCCATTCTTCCTGATCCTCGACAGCAGTCATCAATGCCTGCGGGTGGCTCACGTCTCGCGTCCCTCGCGTTGCTGGAACTCCGTCGTCTGTCCGGCTTGTCTGCCTGGCCCTGCCCCCGCGTGACCGAGCCACATTGATACCACGAAGTAGGTATGCCAGGGCAGTCGGCCCCAGCACGGAGGGTGTCGACTTAACGTGTTCTTTTCGTACGCCCATCACCATTGGTAACGAGGCACCGGACGGGGCGTGACGGTTTGGTTTACCGCGCAGGGGGTTGGAAGCCACTGTGCGGTGTCCCGACCGCCCACCACGGCACCCAGGGACGCTGGGTCTGCAGCTCGTCGATCCGCTGGACCAGGATCACCGCGAAGACGGCCGCGGCGGTGGTGAACAGCGCCGAGACGGAGGACAGTATGACGTTCGTCTGCAGGTCTCCCAGCTGCGACGCGCCGACGAGGACGCCTCTTTGCACGATGTTTCCGGTGACCAGGCCGACCACCCAGGTCAGCCACCAGGCCCACACCAGCCGGGTGCCCGGGATGTCCTTGAGTGCCGGCGTCAACGGGTCGGTGCGCGGATCGCTGGCCGCCATGACGTCGTCGACGACCTGTTTGGGGTACCAGAGGTTCACCACCGGGACGAGCCAGCAGCCGAGCACCCAGCCTCGGGTGAAGCGGTGCTCGCCGCGGCAGAACATCTCCGCGTTCCAGCGGACCCGCCAGAGCCAGACGATGAACACCACGGCCGCCGCGAGCAGCGCCAGCGCGGCCACGATCCCGAGCGAGCCGGAGATCAGGTCCGCCTCGGCCAGTTTGCCCGGCCGGTCGGCGTACAGCTTGCGGGTCCGATACAGGTTCCAGTCCGACCACGCGGTCGACCACGTGGTGACGGTGACGAGTCCGATCAGGATCGAGGCACCCATACCCATCGCCCGCTCGGAACTGAACCACCGGTCCAGCGGTACTTGCGACGCCCGGCTCGGCATGGATCAGACATAGCACAACAGGGCGTGACCGGGCGAGAACATCCGGTTGCGGCCGGTCCGTGGCGCATTCCTGCCAGAAAATGTCGGTCCGGGTAGGGAGGATGGTCCTATGGACTGGTCCGTGATCGACTCGCCGATCGGCGACCTCACGCTCGCGGTCGACGAGACCGGGCTCTGCCGGCTGCACTTCGGGGCCACCGACCGGCCGCTCGGCACCGACCCGCTGCTGACCGAGGCCGCCGAGCAACTGAAGGCGTACTTCGCCGGTGAGCTCCAGGAGTTCACCCTGCCGCTGTCGGTGCGCGGCGGCTCCGACTTCGAGCGCGCCGTCTGGAAACAGCTCACCCGGATCCCGTACGGCGAGATGCAGACCTACGGCGACGTCGCGAAGATCGTCGGCGACATCGGTGCCGCCCGCGCCGTCGGCACGGCGTGCAACCGCAACCCGATCGCGATCGTCGTGCCCTGCCACCGGGTGGTCGGCGCCGGCGGGAAGATGGTCGGCTTCGGCGGCGGCATCCCGACCAAGCGGCACCTGCTCGAGCTCGAGGCCCGGGTCACCCTCGAGACGCTGTGGAACTAACGAAGATCTGACACCCGGGCGGGTCGTCTCGGAGCGCGCCTGACATTGCGGGGCACTAACGTTTGAAGCGAGTGATTCAGTGCCATCCGTCAGGCGTCCTCCCACCTGCCTTGGAAGACATACAAATGAACAAAGCCCGCACCACTGACCACCTCCACCCCGACCTCAGTGCCCTGATGAACAAGAGCGCCGAGGAATGGTCGGCCCCGGAGATCCAGGACGCCGCGCGCGCGGCGCTCCGGATGCACGCCCCTGACCGGGAGCCGTTGACCTGGACCAAGCGGCTCAAGGTCGTCCCCTGGCTGCACCGCAACGACGCGGTCTGCCTGAGCTGCGGCGGCACCTACCCGTGCATCACGCACCGGTACGCGACCCAGCTGCTCTCCGCCGGCCGTTACACGATCGCGAAGTCCGGCGACCCGGAACCCGAGGCCAACTGACGTCGTTCGCGCAAGGCGACGTCCGGACAGACGAAGGTCCCGAACCCCACCTGGGGTTCGGGACCTTCGCCGTTGCGGTGGTGTCAGGAGTCGCTGGGCTTGGACTCGCTGGAGCCCGTCGACTTCCTGGTCGTGGCCTTCTTCGCCACGCCGTTCGAAGCAGCCTTCACGTCGTCCTTGGCCTCGTCGGCCTTGGCCTCCGCCTTCGGGGCCTCGGCCTTGGAGGCGTCGGCCTTGGCTGCCTCTGTCTTGGCTGCCTCCGCCTTGGCGGCGTCGGTCGTGGCGGCGTCGGTCGTGGCGGCGTCCGGCTTGGCCTCGGAGGCCGGCTTCGCGTCCGTCTGGCCGTTGGACGACGTCGTGGTGTCGGTCGGGCGCGACGCCGTCCCGGCCGGGGCCGAGCTGTAGTCGCGACCGCTGGTCGGCGTGGACTGCCAGGCCGGCTCCGGCGGGGTCAGCAGCTTCTTCACCGCTGCCGCGGCCAGTGCGCCGAGGCCCAGGAACAGTGCCACGTTGCGGAGCTTGTGGCTCTTCTTCGGCACGTCGAGCTCACCCTTGAGCGCGGCCTTGGTGGCCTTGCCCCGGCGGGCGGTCTCTTCGACGACCGGCTCGGCGGCGGCTGCCAGGGTCGCCAGCGCGGCGGTCACCTTCGGCAGCAGGTCGTCGTTCAGTCGCTCACGCGCCTTCTCGGCCGCGTGCTCGGTCGCCGGTCCCACCTTGGCGAGCGCGTCGTCGAGCACCGGACCGGCCTTCTCCACCGCCTGGCTGGCGAGGTGCGCGCCCCGCTCGACGGCCTTCTCGGCGTACGGCGACACCTTCTCCCGTGCGGTGCCCACAGCCGGTGCGAGGTGCTCACGGACCTGGCCGACGGCCGGTCCGAGCTTCTCCGACGCCGACTCGGCAAGTGGCCGGACCCGGCCCTTGGCGGTCTCGACCCGGCCCTTGGACTTCCTCAAACCCACGGTTCCCTCCTCGGTGCCACCCGCCCCAGCGGACAGCTCTCCCGCCCATCGGCGACATGGGCTCCATCTGGTTACGGCTCTGGACAAATCCGGCTTCATCTGCATCGTACGACGTCACGAGCCGATAACCCGGTGCCCCCACCGCACTCTCCGTACACATCGTGCCGATCCGGGCGTCCTGCTCCGCCGGTCGATGCGGTTGTTCTTGAACTCACATGACAGGATCGAGGGGTAAGCCGTTGTATTCCGACTAGGAGTGACTCCCGTGGCCGAAGAGCTGTACGCAACCCTGCAGACGAACAAGGGCGACGTCGTCATCAGGTTGTTCCCCAACCACGCGCCGAAGACGGTGAGCAACTTCGTCGGCCTGGCCGAGGGCACCAAGGAGTGGACCGACCCGGAGACCGGCCAGCAGGTCACCCGCCCGTTCTACGACGGCCTCGGCTTCCACCGGGTGATCGACGGGTTCATGATCCAGGGCGGCTGCCCGCTCGGCACCGGCACCGGCACGCCCGGGTACCAGTTCGACGACGAGATCCACCCGGAGCTCCAGTTCGACCGTCCGTACCTGCTCGCAATGGCGAACGCCGGCATCCAGTTCGGCCGCGGCACCAACGGTTCGCAGTTCTTCGTGACCGTGGTCCCGACGCCGCACCTGAACCGCAAGCACACGATCTTCGGCGAGGTCGTCGACGACGAGTCCAAGAAGGTCGTGGACGCGATCGCCACCGCGAAGACGGCACCCGGTGACCGGCCGCTCGAGCCGATCGTCATCAACAAGGTCGTCGTCGAGCGCAAGAACGCCTGAGTTTCCCGCGGGGCCGGCGCACCGTCGGCCCCGCGCTTCCAGGGGAGGGACGCAACCCGCGTGACCGAGACCGTCTGCTACCGGCACCCGGATCGGCCCGCCGGGGTGCGCTGCCAGCGCTGCGACCGGCCGATCTGCCCGGACTGCATGAACAGCGCCGCCGTCGGCTTCCAGTGCCCGAACTGCTTCAACGAGGGCGTCCGCTCGATCCCGCGCACCCGGACGTCACTCGGCGGCATCCAGCGCGCCGGCAACCAGCAGGTCGTCACCTACACGCTGATCGCGCTGAACCTCCTGGTCTTCATCGCCGTCCGCGTCGGCAGCCCGCAACTCCTGGGCGACCTGGTGATGGTCCCGGTCCTGGTCGAGACCGAGCCGTGGCGGATGCTCACCTCCGCCTTCACGCACTGGCAGTTCTTCCACATCTTCGCGAACCTGTTCATGCTCTGGCAGCTCGGCCCGCCGCTGGAGCGGATGCTCGGCCGGCTCCGGTTCACGATCCTGTACCTGCTGTCGGCGATCGGCGGCAGCGTCGCGGTCTGGCTGCTGTCGTCCCCCGGCGGCGCGACGCTCGGTGCCTCCGGCGCGGTCCTCGGCCTGGTCGGCGCCCTCCTGGTGATCAGCCGCGCCCGCGGCCTCGACATCACCTGGATCATCATGTACGTCGCCGTCACCGCGTTCCTGTCCTTCGCCATCCCGAGCGTCTCCTGGGAAGGCCACCTCGGCGGCTTCGTCACCGGTGCCGCGATCGGCTGGATCTTCGTCCGGCTCTCAGATCACAACCACCGCGACAAACAGAACGCCTGAGCTCAGGAGGCGGCCTTGGTGGGCTGCTTGTGCTCGGAGATGCGCTTGGTGTGATCGGCGGCCTGGAGCGCGGTGACCGCGCTGGGCGTCTCCGGGGCGGCAGGCTGCACGACCTGATGCTCGTTGCCGGGGCGGGCCCGTTTGTCCACTGCGCGTGGGCTCATGTGGATGTCCTTACCAGTTGGTCCCCCGTCGGGACGTCACCTGATTAGACGAGTACCGCGCCCGGCCTGTCACCAGGTTTTACCCAACTGAGCACAAGTTGTGGCCTAGGCCAATTAGTTGCACTTTGAACCGCCACCGTCAGCGGAGCAGCAGGCAGCTGTCGCCGAACTCGTGCCAGAGGTAGTTGTGGGCGATCGCGGCGTTGTAGGCGTGCTGGACCTGTTCGGGGCCGGCTACCGACTCCAGGAGGAGTAGGTGTGAGGCTTCGGGGGCGTGCCAGCCGGTGATCAGGCCGTCGACTACGTGCGGCGGGCGGTCCGGGCTCAGGATCAGGTCGGTCCAGCCGTGGGACGGGGTGACGGTGCCGTCGGAGCCGGCGGCGGTCTCGATGGCTCGGACGGCGGTGGTGCCTACCGCGATCACGCGGCCACCGTTCGCCTTGACCCAGTTGACGAGGCGAGCCGTGTGCGCGGGCACGTCGTACCGCTCCGGCTGCGGTGGCTCGTGGCTCTCCAGCGAGGACACGCCGCAGTGCAACACGATCGGCGCGATCAGGACGCCCTCCGACGCCAAGTGACTCACCAGCTCGAAGCTGAACGGACGTGCGGCGCTCGGCATCTCCGCGCTGCCGGGGTCGCGCGCGAAGACGGTCTGGTAGGACGCCACCGGCCACCGCTTGCCGACGTAGTCGTACGTGATCGGCCGCCCGTGCCGCCGCAGATACCCGAGCACATCGTCGACCGGCGGCTTGGCGATCCACAGCCGATTGCCGTGGTACGGCGCCAGCAGCGTCAGCGCGCCTTCGGGCAACTCCACCCGCTCGCCCGCCGTACCGTCGAACATCGGGCGACCGCCGTTGCGCAGTTCGACGACCCAGGTGCCGTCGTCGAGCGACGTCGAGAAGTGCACGGTGTACGGCGTGCCGTCGACGGCGGCCGCCAGGGTGGTCGACGTGTTGACGAGCAGCAGGTCGCCGGGCCGCAGATGGTCGCCGATCCGGTCGAAGCGGGTGTGCGTGACGGTCGACCCCTCCGCGACCAGCAGCTTCACCTGGTCCCGCGACACGCCGCGGGCTTCCGGTGGTTCGCCGGCGTTCAGCGCCTCCGGCAGCACGAATCGGGTGTGCGGGTGCACCTTCACGACGCCACCGCCGGCGCGAACTCGGCCGCTCGGTACCTGCCGCTCGCGGGCCGGCTGTCCAGCAGGTTGAGGAACGCCGGTACGACGGTTGCGGGCTCTGGCCGGTCGGAAATGTCCTCACCGGGGAACGCGGCCTGGTGCATCGCCGTCCGCAGATCGCCCGGATCCACGGCGTACACGGCCAGCGCCGGGTGCTCCGCGGCCAGTACCCGGGTCGCGTGGTCGAGCGCGGCCTTGGCCGAGCCGTAGCCGCCCCAGGTCTCATATGCCTCCACCGCCGCGTCGGAGCTGATGTTGATCAGCACACCGGACGCTGTGGTGAGTGCGGGGAGCAGGGCTTGCGTCAGCGCGATCGGTGCGAGTACGTCGACCTCGTAGACGCGGCGGAGCTCGTCGAGGTCCGCCGAGCCGAGTGCTTGCAGCGGGCTCTGCCCGAGGTAGCTGGCGTTGTTGACGAGCAGATCGAGCCGACCGAGTTCGGCGATCGCGTCCACCAGGTCGGCGCGGTGATCCGGGTCGGTGACGTCGCCGGCGAGCGGTACGACGTCCGTACGGTCGGCCAAGGCGTCGGCGGCGTCCTTGAGCGCTTCGGCGCCGCGGGCGTCGATGACGAGCGCCCAGCCGCGATCGGCGAGCCCGTGCGCAAGGGCGAGCCCGAGCCCGGCGGACGCACCGGTGATGAGAGCAACGGGACGATCGGACGGTTCAGGAGTCATGCCGACACCGTCGTACCTCAAGTCAACTTGAAGTCAAGGGCCGCTCTTCGGGGAGCAGGATTCCTGGGTTCATCACGTTGTGTGGATCGAGCGTGTGCTTGACGGCCTGGAGGGCCTCGATCGCCAGCGGGCCGATCTCTGCCGCGTAGGCGTCGCGATGGTCGGTGCCGACGCCGTGGTGATGGGAGATCGTGCCGCCGGCCGCCGCGATCGCCTGGTTCGCCGCGTGTTTGGCGGTGCGCCACTGCTCGACCGGATCGTCGGCCTGGGCGCAGATCACCGTGAAGTAGAGCGAAGCGCCGGTCTCGTACACGTGGGAGATGTGGCACAGAACCAACGGCGGCGTCGCGCTCAGCGCGCCGGTGACGGCTTCGGTGACGGCCGCCTTCAGGGCTGGGATGCGCGACCAGAACGCGGCTGTTTCGAGGGTCTCGACGAGCGCGCCCTCGTCGAGGAGGGGATCGCGCAAGTACGGCGCGCGGTAGCGGCCGGTCCGCCAGGTCTCGCCCGGTCCCTCGCCGAGGTTCTGCCCGCCGGCCGCGGTCAGCACGTCTGCGGTCGCCTGGTTGTACGGGCCGTCGAAGCCGATGATCGCCAGGACGCCGCCGGATCCGCCACCGAGCACGTCCGGGTCGGCCAGGTTCACCGCCGTTTCGACCTCGTCCGACAGGCGGAGCACGGTCGGCAGCGGGCCGTCCTGCGCGAGTCGCCGGACGGCGGTCAGGCCGGCCTCGAACGAGTCGAAACGCCAGCCCTCGAAGTGCCGCTCGGTGGGCCGCGGGCGGACCCGTACGACGACCGAGGTGATGACCCCGAACGCACCCTCGGAGCCGAGCACGAGCTGGCGCAGGTCGGGGCCGGCCGCGGACATCGGGGCCCGGCCGAGCTCGATCGTGCCGCTCGGGGTGGCGACGGTCAGGCCCACCACCATCTGGTCGAACCGGCCGTATCCGGCGGAGGACTGACCGCTCGAGCGCGTCGCCGCGTACCCGCCGATCGATGCGCCTTCGTACGACTGGGGAAAGTGGCCGAGCGTGTAGCCGCGCTCGGCCAGCAGTGCCTCGGCTGCTGGACCGCGGACGCCCGCTTGGAGCGTGGCTGTTCTCGAGATCTCGTCCAGCTCGAGCAGCTGGTCAAGGCGCTTGAGGTCCACAGTGACGAAGCGGCGAGTGGGTGCGAGCCCGCCCACGACCGAGGTGCCGCCGGCGTACGGGACGACTGCCAAGTCGTGCTCTGCGCAGCCGGTCAGAAGCTCTTGCACTTCGTCGTGTGTGGCGGGGTAGACGACCGCGTCCGGCATGTCGGAGGTGTCGCCGGCGCGGAACCGCAGCAGGTCTGTCGTCGAGTATCCCCGCGTGTGTGCCCAGCGAGAGTCCCAGTCGGACGCCACGTGCTGAGAGCCCACAACAGCCGTCAAGAACCCGAGCTGCGACGCGGACAGCTCACTCTCACCACCGGCCGCTGCGCTGGGTGCTGGGGCGGGGCGGTGGACGCCTAGGTGTTTGAGAGCTTCCCGGGCGGCTGCGGGGAGGTCGACCGGGTGGGCGGGGTCGCCCCAGCGGCCGGGCGTGAGTTGCACCACCGGGAGGTCGGATTCGGTCATCGCTGACTCCCTTTCAGGTGGTGTGGCGAGGTAGCGTCCAGGGGAGGTGGAACCCCCTGGCTCCCACCTCCCCTGGACAGTTCCGGGATGACAGAGTCGCTGATACACTCTGACGTGTGATGTCTCAGCGTAGCAGCGAACCGGACCAAGAGACCAGCACGCGCCCGACGCCGGCGAACGCGATCGGCGAGGAGCGGATCCTGGACGCGGCGTACGAGTTGCTGCTCGCGATCGGGATGCGCCGGATGACGATGGCCGACATCGCCCGGCACGCCGAGGTCTCCCGCGCGACCCTCTACCGGCGCTGGCCGAACGTGCAGGCCGTGGTCGCCGCGTTGATGACCCGGGAGTGGACGATCGCGCTGGTGTCCGCGTTCCAGCCGGACGCCGTCGACGGTCGCGCCCGCCTGGTCGAGGGTGTCGTCGAGGTGGTCGCGAAGACCCGTGTGCACCCGTTGATGCGGAAGATCATCGAGCTCGACCCCGAGTTCCTCACGCCGTACCTGCTGGAGCGCCGCGGCAGCAGCACGGTCGCGCACCTGGCGCTCGTCGAGGAGGGCATCCGCCAGGGTCAGGCCGACGGCTCGATCCGCGACGGCGACCCGGTGTGGCTGGCGCGGCAGATCATCCTGGTCTCGCTGGCGTCCGCGGTGTCCGGCCCGGTGATGGCCGAGAAGGACGAGTACCCGAAGCTCGACGAGGAACTGCGGACGATGCTCACGAGGTACTTGGCGCCATGATCTCCGTGGGCAACGCGAGTCTGAACGCGGCACGGCGGGCCCGGGAGCTGAGCGAGCTCCGGGCGGTCGACGTGCTCGTGATCGGCGGCGGGGTCACCGGCGCCGGCGTGGCGCTGGACGCGGCCGCGCGCGGACTGAGCGTTGTCCTGGTGGAGAAGCACGATCTGGCCTTCGGGACCAGCCGGTGGAGCTCGAAGCTCGTGCACGGCGGGCTGCGATATCTGGCGTCCGGCCATGTCGGCATCGCGTACGAGAGCGCCGTCGAGCGCGGCATCCTGATGAAGACCACCGCGCCGCACCTGGTGCACCCGATCCCGCAGATCGCGCCGTGGTTGCCGCAGGCAAGTTTCGCGCAGGCCGCGATGCTGCGGTCGGCGTTCCTCGGCGGCGACGTCCTGCGCACGTTCGCCCGCACCAGCGACGACTACCTCCCGCACTCCCGCCGGATCGGCTCGGCCGAGATCCTCCGGTACGCGCCGACGCTGCGCCCGGACGGGTTGCGCGGCGGTTTCCTGACCTGGGACGGCCAGTTGTACGACGACGCGCGCCTGGTCGTCGCGATCGCCCGCACCGCGGCGCAGTACGGCGCCCGGATCCTGACCCGCGTCGCCGCGACCGAGGTCACCGGCCGGGGAGCGGTCCTGGTCGACCAGCTGACCGGGGACCGGCGGTCGGTGGACGCGCGGATCGTGATCAACGCGGCCGGTATCTGGGCCGACCAGGTTGCCTCCGGCATCAAGCTCCGCCCGAGCCGCGGTGCCCATCTGGTGTTGCCGCAGTCGGTGTTCGGCGGGTTGTCCGCCATCCTCACCGTGCCGGTGCCCGGCGAGCTGCGCCGCGTGGTGATGGCGATCCCGGCGCCCGACGACCGGGTGTACGTCGGCCTCACCGACGAGGAGGCGCCCGGCCCGGTGAGCGACGTACCGCGGGCGAGCGACGCGGAGATCGACTTCCTGCTTGGCACGATCAGCTCGGCGGTGCAGCAGCCGGTGACCCGCGCGGACCTGCTCGGCACGTACGCCGGGCTGCGGCCGCTGCTCGACACCGGCCACCACAAGGGCGAGGACAAGACCGCCGACATCTCCCGGCGGCACGCGGTGATCACCAGCCCGGACGGCGTGGTGACGATCGTCGGCGGCAAGCTCACGACGTACCGCCGGATGGCACAGGACACGCTCGACACGGCGCTCGCGCAGTCGACGCTCGAGGTGCGGCGGTCCTGTGAGACGCATCGGATCCCATTGGTCGGCGCGGCCGATCGCGTGCATTTGGCCGCGGTCAGGGCGCCCGCCCGGTTCGTCCAGCGGTACGGCGTGGAGGCGCCGCAGGTGATCGCCGGTGCGCCCGAGTTGCAGGCCCCGATCGCGCCGGGGCTGCGGACGACGTACGCCGAGGTGAAGTTCGCGGTCCGGCACGAGGGGGCCCTGACCGCGGACGACGTACTGGATCGGCGGACGCGGATCGGGCTGTCGGCGGCGGACCGGGAGCTGGCCCTGCCCGCGGTGCTGGAGGCCTTCGCGGCGGTGTGACTCCAGCCGTGGGGTTAACTTGGCTCCGGGGAGGTGGAGTGTGACGCAGCCGTATCCGGGGCCGTATCAAGGTCCGGGGCCGTACCAGCCGATGCCGTACCGGCCGATGCCGGTCGTGCCGCAGTACCGGCCGTTGCGGGCGCTGGCGATCGTGAGCATCGCGCTGATGGGGGTGACCGCGCTCGGCGCTGTGATCCAGTGCGTGCTGATGTGGCGCTCGTACGGCGAGGTGAAGCGGTTCGTGTACGGGCTGCTCTCGGACGAGGAGATCGACCGCGGCCTCGAGTCGATCGCCGGCAGCGGACCGCTCCTCGACCTGGTGGGCTACCTGCTGGTCGGGACCGGGATCGCGTTCCTGGTCTGGCTGTGGCGGGCCCGCGACAACGTCGACTTCCTCTACTCGCCGTTCTCCCCGACCCCGACCGTGCCTGTGCAGCGCATGCACCGGAGGGCACCCGGTTGGGTCGTCGGCTCCTGGTTCTGCCCGATCGTGCAGTTCTGGTACCCGCTGCAGGTCGTCGAGGACGTCGCCCGCGCCAGTGAGCCTCCCAGCCGGCCCGGTGTCGCGCGATCCGGCCGGATCCACGCCCTGCTCTATACCTGGTGGGTCTCGTGGAGCGCCTTCTGGGTGATCATCGTCGGCGGCGGTGCGGCCGCGGTGATCGGGATGATCATCTGGATCGTCCGGCTGGTCAACGCCGCCGACAGCGGCGATCCGAACAGCTCGTACGTCGACATCTACGACCTGCAGGACTTCATGGTCCGCCTCGCGCTGGGCGTCAACATCGGGTTCACCGTGGCGGCGGTGCTGCTGGTCGTCGCGGCGATCACGGCCGCGCTGCTGCTGCTCCAGGTCGGAAGCTGGCAGCAGGAGCGCCTCGCGCCGCCGCGGGTCCAGGACTTCGCGTCCCCGCCCCAACCGCCGCAGTACGCCCCGCGCCGGCAGCACCCCGGTCCGGGTTTCCCGACCTACGGTCCCTGAAGCAGGACGGCGCTCGCGTCGTCGTACCGCTTCCACCCAGGTGCGGCGCAGGCGGCGTCGTGTTCCCGGACGCGGTCGATCAGCTGTCGCGGACCGTCGACAGTCAGTACGTCGAGCAGCTCGTCCCACGAGTGCCCGTAGCGTTCGGTGAAGCGGGACGCGCCGTCGGAGAGGATCGCGATCACGTCGACGTCGGCGCGGTCCGTCGTCCCGGTGACTGCCTGGTACGCCGCCTCGGGCGCGGTGCTCGCCGCCCAGAAGCCGCCGGGCCGATTACGCAACCGGCGTACCGCCTCGAGGGTCCGCTCCGGGAGCCGGTCGATCCGGTCGTCGCTGTGGACGGTGACCTTGCCGTCGGGGGAGCGCATGATCACGGGCGAGTCTGCCAGGACCAGATGCTCGACGTGATCCGCGTGCAGACGAACCATCGAGACCGTGGACGACGGGCTGTCGGGATTACTGACGTCGCAGGTGTCCGCGTGGGTCGCGCGGACGGCGGCGATCGCGTCTGCGAGCACATTGGGCAGCGATGCGGACGTCTGCGTGAGCAGCGGAGGGGCCAGCTGCTGCGCGAGCTGCTTCACCAGCCACGGGACATCGTGCCGGCAGCCTGACTCGACGCCCTGCGGAGCGGTGGCTCCGTCCAGTACGACGGCGAAGTCGGGCCCGGTCACCACGAGATCCTCGTTGACGGCGGGCGGAACCCGATCCGGCGCGGCCTCACTGAGCGAGCGGATCTCCACGCACCTAGTCTGACTCAGCCCAGCTGTCGGAGAGGGATTGGTCCAGGGAGATCTTCGGTGACCAGCCGAGCTCATCCCCGATGCGTGTCGTGTCGGCCTGCTGCCACGGTGCGCCGAGTGCGGTCTCCTCGCCGGTATCGTCGACGATCGTCGCCGGCTGGCCGCTGAGCTCGAACAACTGCCCGGCGACGTCCCGCGCGAGCGTCGCCCGGCCGGTCCCGACGTTCAGCACCGGCGACAGCTTCCGGTCCGCGAGCGCGACCGCGAGCACCGCCTCGGCGACGTCCCGGACGTCGACGAAGTCGCGCCACACGTCCAGTGACCCGACCTCGATCAACTGGCGCGACCGCAGGTCCCGGATCACCCGGCCGGTCAGCGTGCTGGCCGGAGCCCCCGGCCCGATCACGTCGAAGATCCGCAGGACGACGGCGTCGGCACCGGCTCGCTGTGCCCGGAGGACGAGCTCGGACCCGGCGAGCTTGGTGATGCCGTACGGGCCGGCCGGCCGCGGCGCGCTCTCCTCGGACAGGCTGGTGCCGTGCGGCGCCCCGCCGTACTCCGCGGCGGAGCCGAGTTGGACGAACCGGGCGTGGTCGGCCTGGCTGCGGACCGAGGCGAGCAAGGCCTCGACCGCGATCACGTTCGCCCGGACCAGGTCGGACGGCTCGCCGACCGTGGCGCCGACCGCGTTGACGATCACCGTCGGCTTGTACATCCCGATCTGGGTGTCCAGCGCGTACGGGTGCATCGCGGCCAGGTCGCAGCGCCGGTACGGCTCGCTCCGGGTCCGGCTCAGCCCGCGGTACTCGATGCCCCGGTCGGCGAGCAGCGCGCAGATCCTGGCGCCGAGGAAGCCTCCCGCGCCGAACACCATCACCCGCTCAGTTCCGGTCACTCCTCCATCGTGCGGCCCGTATTTGTCGGTCGCGTGGGAGTTCTCCGTCGTCAGCATCACAACTCTGTCCGTATCTGTCCGTACGGCGTGGCACTCTGGGCGCCATGGCCGATCGAGTGGACGGGCGCCCGGCGGCGCCGACCGAGTCGACGATCCGGGACTGGGACGACGCGGACCCGTCCGGACAGACGTACCGGCGGGTGCTTTTCGTGGACTGTGACCTGACCGAGGTGGACAACCGCGGCGGTGTGTTCGACGAGTGCACGTTCCGCGGGGTGCGCTTCAACGCGTCGACGCACACCGACGCCGCGTTCGTGAACTGCACGTTCGTCCGGTGCTCGCTGTTCGACACGACCTTCGCCCGGTGCAAGTTCGTCGGCAGCTTCTTCGACGACTGTACGTACAGCCTGATGAAGGTGTCCGGCGGCGACTGGTCGTTCACCGGACTGCCCGGCGCGGACCTGAAGGGCGCCGAGATCACCGGGGTGAAGTTCCGCGAGGCAGATCTGACCGGCGTCCGGGCGCCGAAGGCGGTGCTGCGGGACCTCGACCTGTCCGGGGCGTACCTGCAGAAGGCCGATTTCACCGGTGCTGACCTGCGCGGATCCGACCTGTCGACGCTCGACCCGGTGACCGTCACACTCCGGGACGCCCGCATCGACATCACCCAGGCGATGGTCGTCGCGGCCGCTCTCGGGCTCGACGTCCGCCCCTGAGGCTGTGGATATCCCCAGATAGCCAGGCGGTCATCCACGGTCCTATCCACAGCCTGTGGATAACTATCCGGATAACTGTGTATTCGTACTGTGATATCGCACCGGGCGGGTGAGGGTTCCCCGGCGGTGCCGGGCCGGAGGCCGCGGCCGCCGGACGACGAGCATCGCAGCGTGTTCGACCACCGCCGGGCTGACGACCAGGAAGCCCGGGCCGACCCGGCGGGTCAGCGTCTGGACGCCGGCGGCCAAGCCGACTCCACAGGCCGCACCGAGCGAGTTCGCGATCAGGTCGTGCAACTGGCACGACCTGCCGAGTTGCGGCACCAGCGCCTGGACGGCCTCGACGGCGGCCGACAGCCCGATCCCGGCGGCGATGCCGTCACCGGGGCGACCGCTGGCCAGCGTCAGCATGCCCGCGGCCGGCACGAACAGCACGACGTTGAGCAGCCCCTGGAGCGACGTCAGCCCGCCGGTGGTGGTGAGGTGCGTGCCGCACTGGCCGATCTGACCGAGCCGGTGGGTCGTCGGGCTGAGCGTCGCCGCGATCACCAGCGCGAACGCGGCCGGTGCACAGAACGCCGCCAGCCGGGGGACCAGATCGCCCGGGCGACGGAGCGAGGACAGCGCCACCGGCAATGCCATGCCGGTCAGCACGAGCCAGGTGTCCAACAGGTGTGGGATCCCGCGATAAGTCTCGAGCACGTGTCCGGACCCTCCCGTGGTCGACCTGACTCGAACTCTCTCGACTTCCTGACTCGACGATCAGCCGACCGCCGGTACTGCCGCCAGCCCTGTCCGGACATCTGCACGCAGCCGTAAACCCGCCGTGACAGTCTGTGATACTCCGTGCACGAATTGACACAGAAGGAAGGTGCTCGAGGCAACGATCTTGTGCGGGCCGGAGGTGGGTACAGGGGATCGGTCGCAGCCGATTCGGAGGGAACAGCCGTGGTCGATCCGCAGCTTCGCGCGATGACGTGGAACATCTGGTGGCGGTTCGGCCCGCGCTGGCGGGAGCGGCAGCCGGGGATCCTCGCGACGATCGAGCGGTTCACGCCCGACGTGCTCGCCCTGCAGGAGGTGTGGGGCGGCGACGGCACCACCCAGGCGGACGAGTTCGCCCACGCGCTCGGATTCCATGCGGTCTTCGCGTCGCCGTCGTACCCGCGGTCCCCGGATCCGGCACAGGCGCCCGACCACGCCGGGGTCGAGCTCGGCGTCGCACTGCTGAGTCGCTGGCCGATCGTCGAGCAGGAGACGATCCCGATGCCGGCCCGCCATCGATCCTGGGATCCGGTCGCGCTGCGCGCCCGGGTCGCTCATCCGGCGGGCCCGCTGCCGGTCGTGGCGGCCTGCCTGGAACATGCGACGACCTTCAGCGACGACCGGCTCGCCCAGGCGACGCTGCTCGCCGACCTCGGCACCCATCCATCGGCCGACGGGCCGTGCCCGTCCCTGGTGATGGGCGATCTGAACGCCGCGGCGGACAGCGCCGTACTGCGTCCCCTCCGCGACGTGATGATCGACGCGTGGACGGCGGGCAACGGTGGACCCGATGCGGTGACGCTGCCGTCGACGCATCCGTCCGCACCGCTCGAGGCCGGCCCGGAGCTGGTCGACCAGCGGATCGACCACATCTTCTACCGGCCGGGCCACGAGGACCAGCTCGTCAACGTCGAGTCGGCCGTCGTCGCGGGAGACGCCGTCGACGGCATCCATCCCTCGGACCACCGCGCGGTCGTCTGCGATTTCCGCTGGCGGCACCGGGGGAATCCACCGATCGGTTGATCAGGGTGGAGCCGAGCGGGCGATGTGCCGGCCACGGCCACAGCGGGACAGTCGAGACATGACTACTCCAGTGAACGTGGGACACCCACGCAGCACGGCCGCGCTGCGGAGCGTGCAACTGCTGACCGGCGGGTATCTCGCGATCAGCGTGCTGACGCTCGCCGCGATCGTTGCCCTCCGCCATCATGCGTCCGTCGTGAACGATGCCGTCTGGGTCCGCGGCACGATCGTCGTCGCGAGTGCCCTGCTGACCGTTCTGTTCGCCCGCAGTGCGTCCCGAGGTTCGCGGCGGGGGTTCCTCCGGCTCCGGATCGTCTCGGCGGCGATGCTGGTCGCGATCGTGGTGATCATCGCGCTGCCGGGCACCTTCCCGCTGTGGCTGAAGGGCGAGCAGGCCGTGTGCGGTCTGCTGCTGCTCGGCGTCGCGTTGCTCGTCAACGGCAAGCACCTCCGCGCGGTGTTCACCGGGTGACCTGAGCGAGCAGGTCTGGCCACTGCGGTCTGCGCTAGAGGCGGTAGTCGCTGTCGCGGCGGTCGGTGATGAACATGTAGCCCGGCGCGTGGGTGATCGCGTACGGCGGCCGCGACGCCATCAGCGCCGCCTGCGGCGTCACGCCGCAGGCCCAGAACACCGGTACGTCGCCGTCGGCCGCGTCGACCGGATCGCCGAAGTCCGGCCGCGCCAGGCCGGTGATCCCCAGCGCAGCCGGATCGCCGATGTGCACCGGACCGCCGTGCACCGCGGGCATCGCTCGCGTGATCCGGACCGCGTCGTCCACGCGATCGGCGGGGATCTGGCGCATCGACACCACGAGCGGACCGTGCAGCCGCCCGGCAGGTTCGCACTCGCGGTTGGTCACGTACATCGCCACGTTCCGCCCCTGCTCGACGTGCCGCAGCGGGATCCCCTCGGCCGCCAGCGCGCTCTCGAACGTGAAGCTGCAACCGAGCGAGAACGCGACCAGGTCGTCCCGCCACGCCTCGGTCGCATCCGCCACCTCGGCCACCAGTTGGCCGTCGCGCCAGATCCGGTACTGCGGGAGGTCGGTCCTCAGGTCGGCGCCGCGCGCGAGCCGCGTCGCCGAGTCGCCGGGGTCACTCACGTCGAGCACCGGGCACGCCTGGGCGTTGCGCGTGCAGAAGAGCAGCACGTCGTACGCCCAGTCCGCGGGGACCGCGATGAGGTTGGTCTGCGTGTAGCCGCCGGCCCAACCGGTGGTGGGCCCGCTGTAGTCGTCCCGGAACAGGGACCGCGCCTGGGCCGGAGTGAGCGTTGCGATCGTCATGAGACCCCCTCTCAGGTGATCTCACGATAGGGATTGTTGAACAATACGACAAGGGTCAGACGACGAGTTCGTGGATCCATTCCGCCGGAGCCTGCTGGTGGAGGCGCCAATAGTGGTTGGCGATGTCGTCCGGGTCCCAGAGACTGCCGGGAGAGACGCCGCCGCTGATGGTGACGCTCGCGGCGTGGACGCCGGCCGCGCCGTACTGCTGGTGGAGCAGCGTGACGACCGCGCGCACACCGGCCTTGCCGAGGGAGAGGCTCGCGTAGTCCGGCTTCGGCACGGGCATGCCGCCGGTGATCAGGAACGACCCGCTGCCACGCTCGGCCATCGCGGGCGCGAGGTGGGCGGCGGTGGTGATCGCACCTACGACATTCACCGCGAACGCGTCGAGGTGCTGGTGGGCGGTGAGGTCACCGATCCGGTCCGACCGGATCATTGCCGCGTTGTAGACGACCACATCCGGTACGCCGTACGCCTCGACGATCCGGTCGAGTGCCGCACGCAGCACGCGCTCATCGGTCACGTCCGCGGTCACCGGGAGCACGTCGGCGCTTCCGAACTCCGCGGCGGCCGACTTCACCGTCGCGTCCGAACGCGCGATCAGGCCGGCGCTCATCCCCTCGCGGACGAACCGTCGCGCCACCGCCAGGCCGATCCCTGGCCCCACTCCCACCACCACGACTCCCGACATGCTCCGGAGGATAAACGTTGACCCCAAGGTCAAGGTCAAACTGGGCGATGGTGCTCCACCGCTGCGGCCGACCGGTCGTCGCCGTCGGCTCGGAGGCCGGCGATCACGCCGTCGACGTCCGCAGCCGGGCGGTTCTGGCTGAGCTTGAACTTCGCTTCGATCCGCTGGATCGCGATCTCCACGCCGACGATCGCCCGGAGCTGCCCGCTGACGAACTTCGCCGGCGCGTCGTCCACCGACCACGGCTCCGCGCGGCCGGACTCGTGCCGGTCCGACAGCCGCCGTACGACGTCCTCCACCCAGGCAGGGTCGTCGTGCACGGTCATCGTGCCGTGGATGTGAGCGGTGATGTAGTTCCAGGTCGGGACGACACGGCCGTGCTCCTGCTTGGAGGCGTACCAGGTGGGGGAGATGTACGCGTCGGGGCCGCGCATGATCACCAGCGCGTCACCGATCACCGGGAGCTTCCAGTGCTCGTTGTTCCGCGCCAGATGGCCGAGCAACACGTTCCGCTCCTGGTCGTACAGGAACGGCAACATCGTTGCCACCAGCCCCTCCGGCGTGGCCGTCACCAGATCCGCCGCTCCACGGCTGTGCAGCAACTCCTGGACGGCCTCGTCCTCACCGGCAAAATGCGCAGGAACATACATGGAACCAGTTTCCCTACCGACGCCTCGCCCGGACAGGTCCAATCGATCGGCCTTCCATCAGCCCACTCAGCCGCGGTGGTAACGGTTGCGAAGCTCTGCCGCCTGGTCGTAATCGCGGCGCCAGTCACCCGTGGGCGGGAGGATGATGCGCTCGGCGCCGGCCCCCTCGTACGCGGCGAGCAGTTCGATCAGGTCGCCGTCGAGCTGCGGCGCGACCACGGTCGCCTTCAACTGCTTGCCGTCGGCAAGTTCGTTGATCTGCTTCAGGTTGATGCGTACCTCATCGGGCGTCATCGCGATCGTCGCCCACCCGTCGCCGTACGCCGCCGCTCGCCGGTGCGCCCGGGCGCCGTTGCCGGCCACGAAGATCGGCGGCACCTTCGCGCCGGGGGAGATCTGGAAATCGGGGCTGGTGCCCGCGATCAGGTCCGGCAGGACGGCGAGCGCCTCGTCGGTCAGCCGCCCGCGGTCGGCGAACTCGACACCGGCCGCCCGCCATCCGGCATCGCCGTGCGCGGGATTGCCCGTCCCGACACCGAGCACGAGGCGATCGTTCGAGACCAGCTGCAGCGTGCTGATCTGCTTCGCCGCCCACGCGACCGGCCGCAGCGCCAGCAGCATCACGTTGTACCCGATGGTGATCCGCTCGGTCACCGCGGCCGCCGTCGCCAGCACGACGGAACTCTCCAGCATGGGCGCACTGGCGATCAGATGATCCGTCGACCACACCGAGTCCAGCCCGGCCTCCTCGGCGTACCGCGCACTCTCGCGCACGTCGCCGAGGATCGGCCGCGCCGGATCCGGCGAGGACGTCGGCAGGATGACTCCGATCTCAATCGTCATACCCGTCGCAACCCTGCTCGAGGCGGGCCGCATTCCCTGCGGGCCCTCTCGACAGGAGGTGTCCTGCATTCAGGTAGTGCACCTAGGCGTGGACACGCTCGTGCGTACGGTGTCTCGCTGGTGCACTACCTGTCGAGCGGGCACAGTCAGGGGATGTAGACCCCGTTGAACCACTGGCCGCGGGCGTCGTCGGTGTACACGTCGACGTTGAAGTTGTAGTTGCCGTGCCTGCCTTCCCACAGGTATCCGGGCAGACCCGACGCCGCGTTGGCGTCGCAGATGATGTCGTCGGTGCACAGCGTCAGCGTCGGGATGTCGCCGAAGAAGTTGTCGGCACCGGCCAGCGGCGCTCCGACGACCGGGGCAACCAGCGGGTGGGCAGCGGCGCCCGCCGAGCCAGGACCTGCCGCGCGCTTGGGATCAGCGATCAGCACCGCGTTGACGTTGTCGATGGTCTGCCAGTTCTCGGTCACCCAGGTATGCACGACCGCGGCGCCGAGCGAGAACCCGACGGCCTTCACGTGCTGGTCGGGGCAGGCGTTGCGGTGATCGCGGATCAGCCGGTTCAGCTCATTGACGCCCTGCCGCGCGTTGTAGCCGATCGGCTGGGCCGGGTACCCGACGCGCTGGCTGATGTTTCCCTGCCAGTACGGCGCGTTGGAGTCGTTGTCCCCGGTGCCGCCGACAACGATCGTGTACGTCCCGCCGCAGTCAGCCGCCTGCGCCGCGGGCGCCGCCAAGACGTAGACCCCACCGGCCGCCGCGACCAGCCCGGCCACCAGGGCCGCAAGTTTCCGCATCAGTCCTCCTCAGTGATGATTGCTTATTGTGATCGTACGATCACCGAGGGTCGACACTAGTTGCGGTCGGTCACATCCTCCTGGCGTGTGCGGATGTGGCCAGCGCTTGGCCGGATGCGTCCACCGCGAGACCGCTATTGCCCGAGGCAACATGTCCCGCGGGTTAAGGTCCGGGGATGAGTCGACGGGTGGCGGCGTACGCGGTGTGTGTCGAGGGCGGGCGGGTGCTGCTGGCGCGCTACGTCTCGCCGTACGGCGACGGGACCTGGTGGACGCTACCGGGCGGCGGCGTCGAGCCGGGGGAGGATCCGTTCGACACCGTGACTCGTGAGGTGGCGGAGGAGACCGGGTACGAGTCGGTGGTCGAGCAGCTGCTGGGCGTCGACTCGCGCATCGTCCCGGCCGCCGTACGCCGTCGTCCGGGGCCGGAGGATCACCAGAACATCGGCATCTTCTACGCCGTCCGCATCACCGCCGGCACCACCCGCCCCGAGCCCAACGGCGAAACCGCCGAATCCGTGTGGACACCGCTGACCGACGTCCCAACCCTCCGCCGCGCCGCCCTCGTCGACGTCGGCATCACCCTGACCCACTCACACCCACCCACCGGCCACGTCCCACCCGTCCACCCCGGCGGCCTGATCGAGCATTAGCCACGGCGCCGTCGGCTGATCAGCGGTGGTCGCCGTCGCCGTGGAGGACGCCGCGGGAGGCGCGGTCGGCGATCTTGGCGATGTTCTGTTCGGCGACGTCCTCGAGGCTGATGCCGAGTCTGGTGCACAGCTCGGACAGGTACCAGAGCACGTCGCCCAGCTCGAGCGTCAGCGCCTGCCGGTCGGCGTCGGTGATCACGCCCTGCCGGTCGCGGAAGATCTTCTTCACCTTGCCGGCCACCTCGCCGGCCTCGTTCACCAGGCCCAAGGTCGGGTACACGATCGGATGATCGGTCGCGACCAGCCCGGCGGTCCGCGCCGCTGCCTCCTGGTAGCCGCTGAAGTCGAACGCACCCTGATCAGTCACGCGCGTCAGTCTGCCAGGCGTGGAATACTCGCTGCGCACGAGCGAGCTCGTCACCGAGATGTTCGAGTACGACGGTGGGCGCCAGGTCGCCGTGTACGTGCCGTCGGATCCGCCGGAAGCGGTCGTGTTCGCGGGTGACGGCCAGCTGATCTCGCAGTGGGGCAGGGATCTCGAGCAAGCCGACGTACCGCCGACGCTGGTGGTCGGTGCGTACCGGACCGAGGATCCGGACGAGATGGCACGGATCGAGGAGTACTCGCCGTCGTTCAGCCCGGAACGGTTCGCGGCACACGAGAAGTTCTTCGTCGACGACGTCCGCGACTGGGTGCGATCGCGCTTCGGGGTCGCCTTGCCGGCCGAGCGGACCGCGGTGTTCGGCGTGTCCGCGAGTGCCGAACTCGCGCTCACCATGGGGCCTCCGGCACCACGACATCTACGGCGCGGTCTTCGCCTCCTCACCCGGCGGCGGCTACCGCCCTCCGGACGTCATGCCCAGCAGGCTGCCACGCACCTACCTGGTCGCCGGCACCGAAGAGCCCTGGTTCATGGAGAACGCCGCCCGCTGGGCAGACGCCCTCCGCGACGCCGATGCGGACGTCGTCCTCACCGAGCGCCAGGGCAACCACGGCGACCCGTTCTGGCAGGCCGAGTTCCCGCGGATGGCGGCCTGGGCGTTCGGCCGCTAGCCGTCCTTGTGCCCGTTGACGTTGATCAGATTGCCGTCGGGCGCGCGGACGAAGAACCGCCGGATCCCCCACGGCTCGGTGGTCAGCGGGTACACGATCTCGAAGCCGCGCCGCTGCGCCTCCTCGTACGCCTCCTCGATGTCGTCGCCCACGGCAACCGAAAGCACCGAGTCCGCCGGCGCCGTCGCGTCGCGCGTGACGAGTTGTACGGCGGCCTGTCCGTCCGGCGTCTGGAACCTGGCGACCCAACCCAGCTCGGTCAGCCCTGCGTCGCTGAGCCCCAGGTAGTCCACGTAGAACCCGCGAGCTTCGTCGATGTCCGGAACCGACAGATTCGCGAACAGATGTGTCACCTGCACGAGCATCTCCTTCCCTCGCCGGCCAGTCTCATGCTCTCAACCAGCCCAGTCCAGGGTGGGTCACGCGCCGCGCCTGACCCACCCCGCGTGGGTCACGGGCGGTTGTGGCGCTCGCTGCCCGGGAAGCGGTGGACCTCCTGCGGCCAGTCGAGCGCGACGGCGAGTCGGCCGGCCCAGTAGCGAGCGGTCTCGTCGTCCGGCACGTTGACGACGCAGAAGCCGCCGAGGTGCTCCTTGGTCTCGACGTACGGCCCGTCGCTGAAGATCGGCTCCCCGTCCTTCGCCTCCACGCTGCAGATCGCGGTCGAGGCGTCGATACCCCCGTCGCTGAACACGAAGACCCCAGCAGCCTCCATCTCCGCGATCACCGCCCGCCCCGCGATGCTCTTCGCCCCCAACTCCTCACCCGTGTGCTCAGGCACCCACTCGTCGTTGAACGAGATCAAATACTGCGCCACAGCCCTCTCCTCTCAGTCCGGCGACCAACCAGCCGCCACACCAACACCACGAACAAGGACACGGCGATCCGACACACCCGCCGCGACTTTCTCACTCCATCTCATCAGGCAACGCCTCTATCCGCCCGGCCGGCACCAGTTGGTCCGCCTGCGGGTCGTAGGCGTCGAGCCCGTACGCACCGGCGATAGCCGGAAGCGCGGCGGTGGCCTCCCAGCTGTACGGCAGCGTCAGCCCCACGAACCGATCAGCAAGGTCAATACGGCCCCACGGCTGACGCCAGTCCAGATCGTCGTGCCATTGGGGGTCCTCCGCCGCACCCGAGAGCCAGAAATAGAGGTCGTACCTCATATGCCGCAGGGTACGACCGACAGTTGTTATCGTTCGGCGCACACCTTCGTCAGATGGGCAGGCAGATGACCGATCGCGAGGTTCCCCCGGATTTGGTCGCCGAGGCGAAGAACACGCCCGGCGGTTGGGTGTACGAGATCGTCGGCGACTTCGGCCCGAAGGACAAGGTGCCTCCGACAGCGATCCGGGGCGCCTGGAAGGTCGACGACAACGGCGAGATCGAAGGCGACTTCATCCCGAACGAGAAGTTCGTGGAATCGGCCGACCGCCGCTCCGGCGGCTTCCTCAGCCGCGCGGGCCGCTGGTTCAACCGGTGATCCACGCGGATCCGAGCCTTCAGTCGGCCGTGGTGTACGACGGCCTGCCGATCTCGTCCGGCGGAGCTCATCGCCTGGGCCGTACCTCGGTGCACGACGCCTTCTCGGCCTGGCAAGGATTTCTGGACTCGTGCACCGTCGTCGACGGCACCGCGTACTACTTCCACCTGCCGCACACGCCGGAACTCGAGCCTGCCCGGCAGGCGGTACGGAGGATCCGCAAGGCCTTCCCCGCGCAGGACCACCGCTTTCCGGTCCCGCCGGACCGGATCCACGAAGCTCTCGACCTGCTCAGGGACCTGGAGCCCCTGCCCACCAACCCCTGGGGAATGGCGCCGATCTGGCTGACCGCCAACGCCGACTTCACCCTGAAGACCCCCTCCGGCGACATCTGGCCCAATCAGGGTGCAACCGGCTTCGAGACCCCCGGCGGCGTTCGTCTCGGCTCCTCCTGGACCAACCTGCACATCGAAGCCAGACGATCCATGGGTCTGCGCCTCAGCATCCCCGAAGCAACAGACAACGACCTGGCCACACTCATCCCATGGCTGCAGGCCCACCTCCCGTTCCGCCTCTCACCCAGACATTGGACCCGCTGGACCCTCACCAAAACCGGCCACGGCTACCGCGGCCGCCGCCTCACCCTCTGAGCCGATGCACCCGCTCGCCCGGCTAGGCTGCCGCGCGTATCGGTGCTCACGATCGAGGTCGGCGGCTCGTCGATCCAAACCCTCTTGATCCGCGACGACGAGCCACCGCACGAGGTGGATCCGAACGGGTACCGGGACCTGCCCTGGCTGGTCGCCGCGCCGGGATTGGTGGAAGGTGATCGGGTTCGGGGCGCGCACCATCTCGGCTGGATGGACGTCAGCATCAGCCACGAACTGGGGATGCCGGCACCGGCGGCGCTGTCGATGAATGACGCCGAGGCCGCCGCGACGGGAGAGTGGCTGCTCCTCGGCCGGCCGCCAGGAATCACGCTGTACGTCGGCATCGGTACAGGCGTCGGCGCCGTCGGAATCCGCGAAGCGCAGATCGTGCCGGTCGAGTTCGGTCATCTGACGTCGTTCGGCGACAAGGTCTGCGCCGGATGCGGTCGACTCGGCTGTCTGGATGCACAGATCGGCGGCCACGCGTTGTCCACACCGCTGCAGGCGACCGAGTGCGACCTCGTAGTGCGTTCCCTGGCGAAGGCGATCCGGGCACAGCGGCCGGCGATCGACAGGGTCGTCCTGGCCGGTGGCCTGATCCGCACCCACCCCGGCGTCGTCACCGCCGTACAGGCCGAGGTCCCTGGCCTCGACGTACTCGCGTCTCGCTGCGAGCCTCAGTACAAGTCGGCGGCGTACCTAGGTCTGCTGCACGCGGCTGGATGAATGTCTCGCGGGCGCTTGTCGGATTCGCCGGAGACTGTTCGTAGCGTAGGTGGGAGCGGGCATCGGGTCCGCTGGAACTGGAGGAGCAGGCATGCCCGAGTACCTCATCTACTTCAACCAGCAGTGGGTCGGCGACCACCCCGAGGAGTGGTACCACGGCCGCGGAGACCGCGCCCGGGCCGTGACGGAGGAGATGAAGGCCGCCGGCGTGTACGTCTTCGCCGGGGGACTGGAGGAAGAGGACGGCCCGATCTACAACGCGGACCCGACGAGCGGCGAGGTCCTCGTCACCGACGGCCCGTACGTCGAGACCAAGGAGTACCTGGGCGGCTTCGCCCTGGTGAGCGTCGCCGACGACGAAGCCGCCAAGATGTGGGCCGCCAAGGTAGCCGAGGCCTGCGGCTGGCCCCACGAAATCCGCCGCTTCAAACCCCAACGCCTAGCCAAGTAGCTCCACCACCGACGACCCCGGATGATCGCCGCGGGGTCCGCGGTCTCCGGGTGTACTGGCTGCAACCGACTGACCGCGCCGACGCCGTCGGCGATCTGCTCTCCGTACACCCGGTGCACGTCAGGCCATTACTTGGTGGAGACGAGGGGTTTGACGGATCGCATGAGTCAGAGCGCCGCACAAGCGGCCTCATTGCCGCTCGGTGTTGCAGCTCGTTGGGTCTGACTGGGGCAGTCGTAGCGAGGTACCTACTGTGGGGGTCCGTGCCTGCTTCGTGATTGACCGTCTGGGCCGTCGCTAAGCGACGAGTCGGGCTCTCAGCGCGTAGAGCTGGTTGTCGCCCAGCCCACTCTGACGGATGTACGCCTCGGCGCCGCCATATTGGTCTTCGAGGTGCTGAAGTACGGCGAGCATCGTCTCTGGGCGAGCGGTGAAGGACTCGGCTAGTTGGCTACGTTCGTTGGGGTCGTTGATGAGGGCGAGCTGTTCGGCGAAGTGGTCGCGCATGCGGTCGTCCAGGAAGGCGTAGTCGGCGGCGACTGATTGGGCCGGTACTCCCGCGACGCTCAAGGCCAGTGCGACCACGTTCCCACTGCGGTCCTTTCCGGCATGACAGTGGACGACGACTGCACCGGTCGGTGCGTCCGCGATCGCCCCGACGGCGGCGGCGAGCAACTCGGGGTGGAGGTCGAGCATCGCCACGTAGTTCTGTTCGAGGCTCAGGGTTGGGTCGTACGGATCGTCGGCGTTGTAGAGAGGCATGTTGCGATAGAGAGGGTTCGTTGCGAAGGGCGACGGGTCGCCGTCGCACTCCGGTGGCGTTCGCACGTCGATGATGCGGCTCACGGATGCCTCCCGTACCGCTGTAACGCCGGCGTCAGTCAATCGGCTCAGATTGTCGGAACGGATCAATGCCCCGGCAGCAATCTGGCGTCCGTCACTGGTGGGGAGGCCGCCGAGGTCGCGGACGTTGAGACAGTTGGGCCATGTCAGCTGCATGGGTCCGGTCACAGTTATCTGAACCACTTCCTTCGGCCGCGGATCGGTGAGATGGCTGTGAGTCGCTCTGCGAGGCCATGAGTCTGCACGGCGAGGCGCCGGAATATAAGTTTTGAACTTGGGTCTAAACCTGCAAAACCTGGATAGCCGCTTGCGGTGGCCGTCCGATGCGGGAGGATCCCGGCTCCCCGCGGGCGGACCGGGGGTCCGGATGCAATCTCGGGAGCTCTGCGTGGGACTGCGCTTTAGGATCGGTCGGTGATCACAGGCCAAAACATTGCTGCCCGGATCGTGTCCGAGTTTCCCGATGCGCGGGACTCCGTCACGGAGGTCATCCAGATGTACGGGCAGGACGTCGTCGGCCCCGCGATGTTCTCCTACGTATCGGTGGGCTTCTTTCACCCTGTGTTTGATCCTGCCATCCGGTCCAACGACGTAGCCCGCATCGAGAAGTGCTATCACTTCCTCGAAGAACTCTTGGACAGCCCTGATCCCGATATCGTCGATGCGGCCGTCATCCGGGTGGTGCCATGGACGCTCGGGCCGGACTGGATCGATGCGACACGAAGATTCGGTGGCCCGTTGCTCCAGTCCAAAGTCGATCTCGGGCAGGAATGACGGCGGGCTCAATGAGACGGCAACGTCGGCGCCCCAGGTGGCCGCCGGTCTTCTAGCCATGTCCCGGATTTGTTGGCGGGTCACAGACCGGGGAGGGCTGGCCGAGGATTGGGCTCTGGAGTGCAGGAATGCTGTGGTGGAGACGAGGGGAGTTGACCTGAGCATGGGCCGACCGGTTTAGGCCCGATGGTGACTGGTCGAGCTCGCTCCCATGTTCTCGTTAGGGCACGCGGGGGCACGAACTAACCGGGCGGATTCAGTTCGGTCGCCGCTCCTCCTTCGGGCGTCGAAACCGCATGACTGTGCCGTATGCGCCAAGGCCAAGCGCCGCCGCGTATCCGGCCACCATCACGAGGTCCCAATGAAGGCTATCGGCGACGATGAACAGCATGAGGAGTGCCCCGCTGGCCGTGTAGTACCAGTCATCGACGCGGCCTAGGCGGCGGGCTCCGATGCCGATCGACAACAGGATCAGGGCCGTTACGCTCGCGACCGTCCACACCCAGCTCGGCATTCCGTGCCAGACGGTTTCGGCGACGAGCAGCATGTCGACATTCTTGCCACGACGTCTTGATAGTCGCCAGCCCAGGCCAGCGCGGCGGATGTAAAGAGACGACTCGCCGTCGGCAGATGACGACCGGCACCATCAGCCAGTACGTGCCGAGCCCGGCAGCGATGACCGCGATGATGACCAGCCCGGCGAGGCTCATGCTGTGCCAGTCGCCGACGTATCGGTACTGCCATGCCTGCACATGTCGAAGGCTCGTTCGCGGCACTCGCCGACAAGCTCAAACGCCCGGCTGCGGGAGGATTGCCCCCAGGTCGAGGGCGGCTCGTTAGGGCACGCCGCTTCCCCACGAATCAGGTGAGGACGGTCGCGCCGGCCGAGGATCGGGGTCTGGAGTGCAGGAATGCTGTGGTGGAGACGAGGGGACTTGAACCCCTAACCCCTGCCTTGCAAAGGCAGTGCTCTGCCAGTTGAGCTACGCCCCCGTGGGGTGGTCAGTGACCCGGGGTTACCGGGTCGGCGACCTCGGCCCAGAGGTCCTTTTCGGCGCGGGACTGCTGGGTCTTCTTGTAGACGAAGTATCCGCCGACGCCGGCCAGCAGCACCAGCATGATCTTTCGCAGCACTGGGACTCCTTGGGTCGGGCTTCGAACAAAGTGGGCCTAACTGGACTTGAACCAGTGACCTCTGCCTTATCAGGGCAGCGCTCTAACCGTCTGAGCTATAGGCCCGCGAACTGCGGTGTCGAACCCGGGAGAGATTACCGCACCAAGTGCCCTACTCCCAAACCGGTTCCGGCCGGGCCTCATCGGGCCCGGCCGTAGCTGGTCAGTCCTCCGACGCGAGGGTGACTTCGAGGCCGCCGAGGAGTGTCGCGGCGATGTTGTAGAGGAAGGATCCGAGGGTCGCGAGCGCCGTGATGATCAGCACGTCCGCGCAGGCCAGCAGCGTGGTGAAGCCCATCACCTTGCCGGTGTTGATGTAGTTCTCGACCCGGAACGGCTCGCCGGCCGGCGTCCCGAGGACTTCCTGGACGGTCGAGTTGATGTTGTCGAACACGCCGGCCGCGCCGATCGCGGACCAGACGATGAAGACCGCGACCCAGGTGACGATGCCGAACGCGATCGCCAGCAGGAACGCCGTCTTCATCACTGACCACGGGTCGATGCGGGACATCCGCAGCCGCGCCTTCCGCGTCTGGTGGCGGCTCGAGGTCTTCGCCTCCTTGGCGTCCTTCGCGGCGAGCCGGTTCTGCCGGGTCTCGGTGCGCTCGGCCTTGGCGTCCTTGACCGAGTTGGCCTTGTCCAGCACCGCCTGACGCGCCGCGTTCATCCGGTCACCGAGCGACTCGGTCTTCGCCTCGCCCCCGCCGTACGGCGCGGCGCCGCCGGCGGCGGGTGCGCCTGCCGAAGGCGCCGACCACGGCTCCGGGCGGCCCGGGGTACTCGGCGCAGGCTGCTGCGGGCGTGCCGGGGTGGCCCCGGGAGTGGCCGGTCTCGCCTGCGGGCGGTACTCGGACGGCCGCTGGCCGTTCGGCGTACCTGTCCTCGGCTGGCCGTTGGAACGACCGTTGGAGGCCGGGTTGGCCGGGGCGGCAGACGGCTTCGCGCCCGGCGCGGTGCGCTGGGAGTTGGAGCTGTCGGCCGCACCTTCAGGCCATGTCGGCCTCGCGCGGTTGGTCATCAGTCACCCTCCTGGCCGGCTTCGTCGCTTTCGACGGTAGCCGCGCCGTCCACGTCCGTCGAACGCTCGTCATCATTCTGGACGCTCTCAGAGGTGGATTCGGTTGTCGATCCGTCCACATTCTGGGCATCAGCCGGTTCTGTACCCGCTTCCGCGCCTTCCGACTCCTCCAGAGCCACGGTCAGATCGGTGTTCCGGGCGATCGCGACCACGGCGTCGGACTCGGCGACGCCGGCGAACCGGACGCCCATCGTGTCGCGGCCCTTCACCGGGACGCTGTCGACGCGGCTGCGGACAACCTGGCCGCTGGCCTTGATCGCCAGCACCTGGTCCTCGTCGACGACGATGATCGCGCCCACCAGCGAGCCGCGCTCGTCGTTCAGCTTGACCGCCTTGATGCCGAGACCGCCGCGGCCCTGCTGCCGGTACTCCGACACGCGCGAACGCTTGGCGTATCCGGCGTCGGTCACCGTGAAGACGAACTGCGTGTCCTCGTCCGCACCTGCCCGGATCACCGACATCGACAGCAGCTCGTCGCCGTCGCGGAACTTCATGCCGGTGACGCCGGAGGTGGCCCGGCCCATCGGCCGCAGCTGCTCGTCGTTCGCGGTGAAGCGGATCGACTGGCCCTTGCGCGACACCAGCAGCAGGTCGTCCTCGGCGGTGGCCAGGTCGGCGCCGATCAGCTCGTCGTCCTCCTCGCGGAAGTTGACCGCGATGATGCCGCTCTGCCGGGCCGAGTCGTAGTCGCCCAGCGCCGTCTTCTTGACCAGGCCCTTCTTGGTCGCGAGCACCAGGTAGTCCGACTGCCCGTAGTCGCGCAGCGTCAGCACCTGCGCGATCTGCTCGTCCGGCTGGAACGAGAGCAGACCGGCCACGTGCGAACCCTTCGCGTCCCGGGCCGACTCGGGCAGCTGCCACACCTTGGCCCGGTAGACCCGGCCCTTGGTGGTGAAGAACAGCATCCAGTGGTGGTTCGTGGTGGCGAAGAAGTGGCTGATCTCGTCCTCGGCCCGCAGCGCGGCGCCGCGGACGCCCTTACCGCCGCGGTTCTGCGTCCGGTAGAGGTCGGTCTTGGTCCGCTTCGCGTACCCGCCGCGGGAGATCGTGACGACCACGTCCTCGTCCGGCACCAGGTCCTGCACGGACAGGTCGCCGTCGGCCGCGATGATCTCGGTCCGCCGCTCGTCGCCGTACCGCTCGACGATCTCGGCGAGCTCGTCCTTGACGATCGAGCGCTGCCGCTCCGGGCTGGCCAGGATGTCCTCGAGGTCGGCGATGATCGCCTCGAGCTCCTGCAACCGCTCGATGATCTTCTGCCGCTCCAGGGCGGCCAGCCGGCGCAGCTGCATGTCGAGGATGGCCTGCGCCTGGATCTCGTCGATCTCGAGCAGCTGGATCAGGCCGGTGCGCGCCTCGTCCACGTCGGGGCTGCGCCGGATCAGCGCGATCACCTCGTCGAGGGCGTCGAGCGCCTTCACGTACCCGCGGTAGATGTGCGCGTTCTTCTCGGCCTCACGCAGCCGGAAGCGGGTGCGCCGCTGGATGACCTCGATCTGGTGGTCGATCCAGTGGCTGATGAACAGGTTCACGCTGAGCGTGCGCGGTACGCCGTCGACGAGCGCCAGCATGTTGCAGCCGAAGGTGTCCTGCAGCTGGGTGTGCTTGTACAGGTTGTTCAGCACGACGCGCGGCTGGGCGTCGCGCTTCAGCACGATGACGAGCCGCTGACCGGTCCGCGACGAGCTGTCGTCGCGGATGTCGGCGATGCCGTTCACCTTGCCGGTGTTCACCAGCTCGGCGATCTTCTGCGCCAGGTTGTCCGGGTTCACCATGTACGGCAGCTCGGTGACGACCAGGCTGGTACGGCCCTTGGCGTCCTCCTCGATGTCGACCACCGCGCGCATCGTGACCGAGCCGCGGCCGGTGCGGTACGCGTCGTCGATGCCCTTGTAGCCGACGATCAGCGCGCCGTTCGGGAAGTCCGGGCCCTTGATGTGCTGCAGGCAGGCCTCGAGCAGTTCCTCCTGCGTCGCGTCCGGGTGCTCCAGCGCCCAGTCGACCGCGGCCGCGACCTCGCGCAGGTTGTGCGGCGGGATCTGGGTCGCCATCCCGACCGCGATCCCGGACGAGCCGTTGACCAGCAGGTTCGGGAAGCGGGCCGGCAGGATCACCGGCTCCTGCGACTTGCCGTCGTAGTTCGGCCGGAAGTCGACGGTCTCCTGGTCGATGTCGCGGACCATCTCCATCGCCAGCGGCGCCATCCGGCACTCGGTGTACCGCATGGCAGCCGCCGGGTCGTTACCGGGCGAGCCGAAGTTGCCCTGGCCCTGGATCAGCGGCGCTCGCATCACCCACGGCTGCGCGAGCCGGACCAGGGTGTCGTAGATCGCCGAGTCGCCGTGCGGGTGGTACTGACCCATGACGTCACCGACGACGCGGGAGCACTTGTTGAAACCGCGGTCCGGCCGGTAGCCGCCGTCGTACATCGCGTAGAGAATCCGGCGGTGCACCGGCTTCAGGCCGTCGCGAACCTCCGGCAGCGCGCGGCCGACGATGACGGCCATCGCGTAGTCGAGGTACGACTGCTGCATCTCGGTCTGCAGGTCGAGCGGCTCGACCCGGTCGTGGCCCGGCGTGGTGGGGGTCTCGGTCATGAAAAGTCCCGTTCAGATCAGGTACGTCGGTGTGGGGCGAGAACTCAGATGTCGAGGAACCGGACATCGCGGGCGTTGCGCTGGATGAAGCTGCGCCGTGCCTCGATGTCGTCGCCCATCAGCGTCTGAAACGTCTCGTCGGCGCGCACCGCGTCGTCGAGGGTGATCTGCAGCAGCACCCGGTTGGCCGGGTCCATCGTGGTCTCCCACAGCTCGTTCGCGTTCATCTCGCCCAGACCCTTGTAGCGCTGGATCGGGTTCTCCTTGGGCAGCTTCTTGCCTGCCTCGAGGCCGGCTTCGAGCAGTCCGTCGCGCTCCCGGTCGTTGTAGGCCAGCTCGTGCGGCTGGTTGCTCCAGCGGATCTTGTACAGCGGCGGCTGCGCGGCGTACACGTGCCCGCGCTCGATCAGCGGCCGCATGAACCGGAACAGCAGGGTCAGCAGCAGGGTCCGGATGTGCTGGCCGTCGACGTCGGCGTCGGCCATGATCACGATCTTGTGGTACCGGAGCTTCTCTTCGTCGAAGTCCTCGTGGATGCCGGTGCCGAGCGCCGAGATGATCGCCTGGACCTCGTTGTTCTGCAGGACCTTGTCGATCCGGGCCTTCTCGACGTTCAGGATCTTGCCGCGGATCGGCAGGATGGCCTGGAACTTCGGGTCCCGGCCGCCCTTCGCGGAGCCGCCCGCCGAGTCACCCTCGACGATGTAGACCTCGCACTCCTCCGGGTTGGTCGACTGGCAGTCGGCCAGCTTGCCCGGGAGGCCGCCGCCGCCGAGCAGACCCTTGCGGTTGCGGGCCAGGTCGCGGGCCTTGCGGGCCGCGATCCGGGCGCTGGCCGCGGCGGTCGCCTTGCGGATGATCTCGCGGCCCTCGGCCGGGTTCTGCTCGAACCAGGCGCCGAGCCGGTCGTTCACGACCCGCTGGACGAAGCCCTTGACCTCGGTGTTGCCGAGTTTGGTCTTGGTCTGGCCCTCGAACTGCGGCTCGGCGAGCTTGACCGAGATGATCGCGGTCAGGCCTTCCCGGATGTCGTCACCGGTGAGCCTGTCCTCCTTCTTCTTGATCATCCCCTGGTCCTCGCCGAAGCCGTTCACCAGCGAGGTGAGCGCGGCCCGGAAGCCCTCTTCGTGGGTGCCGCCCTCGTGGGTGTTGATCGCGTTCGCGAAGGTGTGCACGGACTCCTGGAAGGAGCCGCTCCACTGCAGCGCGACCTCGAGGCTCATCGTGTCGTCGGCGGCCGCCGCCTCGAACGAGATGACGTCGCGGTGCACGGTCTCGCGGATCCCGGTCAGGTACTTCACGTAGTCGACCAGGCCGTCGGCGTACCGGAAGGACTGCTCGAGCGGCTTGCCGTCCTCGTCGATGTGGTCGGGGCGCTCGTCCCGGATCACCAGCTCGAGGCCCTTGTTCAGGAACGCGTACTCGCGGAAGCGGGTGGCCAGCGTCTCGTACGAGTACGTCGTGGTCTCGAAGACGTCCGGGCTGGCCCAGAACGTGATCGTCGTACCGTTCGACGTCGAGGTGCCGATCTCGGCCAGGTCCTCGTCCGGGTTGCCCATCGTGAAGGACTGCGTGTACAGCTTGCCGCCGGTCTTCACGTCGACCTTGAGCCGGGTTGACAGCGCGTTCACGACCGAGACGCCGACGCCGTGCAGACCGCCGGACACCTTGTAACCGCCGCCGCCGAACTTGCCGCCGGCGTGCAGCACGGTCAGTACGACGGTGACGGCCGGCTTGCCCTCGGACTCGACGATGCCGACCGGGATGCCACGCCCGTTGTCCTCGACCCGGACCCCGCCGTCGGCAAGCAGCGTCACCACGATGCGGTCGCCGTACCCAGCCATCGCCTCGTCGACCGCGTTGTCGACCACCTCGGTGACCAGATGGTGCAGACCCCGCTCGCCGGTGGACCCGATGTACATACCGGGACGCTTCCGGACCGCGTCCAGACCCTCCAGGACCTGGATGGCGCTCGCGTCGTACTCGCGCTCGACGACCGAGGAGCGAATCTCGTGCAGATCGGCTGCGGCGGTATCACTGGGGCCGATGGGGTCGGCGGACTGGTTGGCGTCGATCTCGGTCGGCTCGTCGGTCACCGGTGGTTGTCCTCCTCGGACCCCGCGTTCGCGAGGCATCGCGGCACAGTTGAGCCGCCCTCTACGGTGATGGCAGAGGCGCGGCTCGCTCTACACCGTCCATTCTACCCGTCGAGCGAAGCAGAACCGGCCACCAGTCGCCTGAAACTGTGGACAGGCCGTCTTTTCTCCCTCATTGCCATGTCCCCTCTCGCGGGAGGGGGGCCAGAAAGCGCTCACGGCCTCTCAGCGGCCTCCGGGTGTTTCGCCACTGACCATCCCGGCGGCTACCGGTCCAGACCACACAGTCCGGCCGGGGAGCGTGTGCCCGGCGCGCACCCACGGCCCTCTAGGATCGCAGCCGTGGAAAGTCTCGACGAGGTCATCGATGCGATGATCGCCGACCGGGTGATTCACCGGCACCGGCGGATCTGGTTGCTGCTGATCGCCCTCGTCGTGGTGGCGGCGCTGATCGTGCTGGCCACCGGCGGCTGGAAAGAGAAGACGGGCCGCACGGTCCCGACCCTGGACGCCCCGGCGACGGTGACCGCCGGCCGGTTCGAGTTCAACTTCACCAAGGCCGAGATCATCCGCAAGCCCAAGGGCGAGTACACCGACGCTGAGACCACGCTCCGGGTCTACTTCACCGCGAAGAACATCGACTCCGAAGAATTCACCAGTGAGTCGGTAGCCAGCAAGCTGGTCAAGTTCGTCCCCGGCGGCGGTCAGGATCTGATCGACTCGAATGGCGGCGCCTGCCGCGGCGACAACCTCAACTGGGTGCTCGTCTACGGGCTCCCACCGGAGGAATGCAGCACGAAGTTCGACGTCGAACCGGACTTCGCCGCCGACGTCGTCGAGATCGGCGTCCTGCAGGAGCACTACGACAGCGACAACGGGGCCCTCGGCGTGAACGAGAAGCCGTACTGGCACAACGAGGATCCGGCCGCCGTCGTCCGGCTGAAGCCGACCGTTGTCATCGACGACGGGAAGAACAAGTGAAGCTCTACCGCCCCGCGACCATCCTGGTCGGTCTGCTGTTCATCTTGATCGGCGGCGTGGCCCGGCTGGCCGGCCCCGACCAGGTGTACGGCGACGACTCGAACCTGACGGTCGTGCACGGCACCATCGGCGAAGCCCTCCCGTACGCGGGCAGCGGGTCGACGATCAAGGTGACCCGGATCAAGTTCGCCCGCAAGATCCTCAGCGGGGACGGGGGCTCCGACGACAAGCCGATCGACACCAATGGCATCTTCGTCGCGGTCGAGTGGGACGCCGTGCGCGGCGTGAAGGACCCCGACACGTTCACGCCGACGCTGATCACCGACGGCGACAGCGTGTACGAGAAGGTCAGCGACCCGAACGAGAGCGACATGAGCTTCCCCGATGCGGGCTTCGCCAGCACGGGGGCCATCGTCTTCGAGGTCAACCCGACCGACCTGAAGGGCCTGACCCTGAGACTCAAGCCGAGCATGCTCTGGAACGTCTACAACTCCGAGGTGCGCGTCGACCTGGGTGTCCCGACCGAGGACATCGCCCAGCAGATGGTCGACCACGCCGACGACCAGTACGTCGTCAACGACTCGGTCACCCGGGTGGCGTCGTGAACCTCGCGAGCCGGGCGAGCCGGCTGGTCGTGCAGGCGTCGCTGATGGTCGGCCTGCTGGGCCTCGGATCGTTCACCCTGCTGCACCCGTACCTGAGCGACGACGAGCAGCTGTACAAGCAGGGCCGGGTCGACGAGGTCGTCACCCAGGGCCCGGTGACGGTCCAGAGCATCGAGTGGAAGCTGGACTCGCTGAAGGCCTACACCTCGATCCTGAACGAGGACGGCGAGGCGATCGAGCTCGACGCACCGGCCGGGTCCATCTTCATGCTGGCCACGCTCACCGTGACCCCGCGGAAGGGGATCATGCTCAAGGATCAGGGCTTCAGCTGTGACGCGCTGCTGCGGGACAGCAAAGGCAACACCTGGGACGACACGCTCGCGACTGGGTACCCGCTGCCGACGTTCTGCGGCGACGACGACCATCCGTTCACGATGGACAAGCCGGCCAAGATCGCGAAGGTGTACATCGTCCCGAAGAGCGCCGTACCGAACCTGGTCGGCCTGGTCGTCGAGGACTTCTACATCCACCGACGGGTCCTGATCACTCCCTGACGAAAAGCCCGTCAGACGGTCGCGGGAGCCGGCTGCTTGACGACCTCGCGCGGCGCCTTGGCCTGGGCGATCGCCGCGGCCTCGGCCCGGCGCTCGTTGCCGACCGAGATGCACAGGTCGAACGCGGCGGCCAGGAGCGCGATCCGCAGCGGCTCGAAGAGCAGCCCCTGGATCAGGCTCGCGATCTCGTGGTTCATCAGGCCCCAGTACTGCCCGTGGATGCCGAGCAGCCGCTGGAAGGCGACGAACGCCCAGTCGTTGCCGAGCAGCCAGAACGTGTAGACCAGGCAGACCACGCCGAGGAACACCGGGCCGACCCGGACCAGCAGCCGGAACGCGTTGATCGCGGGGTAGAACTTCTCCCGTACCCCGGCCAGCAGCAGGTCCGGCGCCTTGTAGGTCAGGCCGACGATCCGGCCCCGCTGCGGCGCCTCCTGCGCCTCGGTCTGCGCGCCGAGCCGGCGCTCCAGCCGTGTCCCGCGGAAGACACCTCCGCTGGACAGCACCCGATGGCCGAAGACGACCGTGGTGATCGCCAGCCAGGTCAGCGGCTCGGCGATGCCCAGCTTGAACATCGGCCAGAGCGTCTCCCACAGGAAGCCCCAGAGGAACTCGATACCGGCCGGGATCGGGATGTGGATCTTGTCGAAGAAGCCCTTGACGCCATCCCACCAGTCCAGCGACCAGTACCAGAAGCTGCGGTCCTTGAACCACTCCTTGCCCTCGTCGATCGCGTACGGCGTGATCACGAAGGTGAGCAGCACGAAGAAGGCCTCGGCCCAGACCTGGGTGAGCTTCACCGGGCGGCTCGGCCAGCGGTCGTCGACCGACTGCAGGACGCGGCGCAGCACCAGGAGGACGGCGAGCGCCGGCAGGTAGTTGTGCCAGCTGTGCATTCCCACCTTGAAGAACGACGAGCCCGGCTGCAGTCCGTTCTGGACGAGGTACGTCGCGCTCAACTGGCTGACCTGAGCATCGAAGAAGCCCCACGCCGACCAGACCGCGACCAGCGGCAGCAGCGTGACGGCCAGCAGCTCGAGCAGGCCGCGCTGCGTCGGGTCCGACGTCTCCTCCGCGTCGTCACTCGCCGCATCCCGCCAGCGGTACAGCGACATGGCGCAGGTCCGGATCATGCCGACGGCCGCGATGATCTGCAGCAGGACGCCGACCGCAAACAGGCCGGTGCCGAGACTCGAGTGCAGGTGCTCGGCCAGCCAGATCGCGCCCTGCGAGCACACCGTGAAGCCGACGAACCCAGCCACCCACCAGGTGGTCATGGGCAGGAGGTTCTTCCACCAGAGCCGGAACGTATCCCCGATCAGGTGGACCATCTCGCGAAAGCCGTCGACGAGCGTGCGCATCGCGCCTGATCCTAGGGGAGGGCCGGGTCCTCCGAGCAATTCAGTCCGTCATCCGTAGGTGTCGCGGGGGCCGCGGCCGCCGCGGATGGTGCGGGGGCCCTTGCGCCAGGTGTAGGTGTTGGGGCCGAGGACCTTGACCTGGGAGACGGTGCCTTCGCCGAGTTCGGCGTTCAGGCGGAAGAGCAGTTGCGGGACGAGCAGGTCGAGCTGGACCTTCCACGCGGTCGACGACGTACGGACGGTGAGGACGGTGTCGTCGTACGACTCCGGCTTGCAGTGTTCGGCCATCTCGGGGCCGACGATGGACGGCCAGCGCGCCATCACGCCGTGTACGGCGACGTCGACCTCCCAGCCCTGGTCGCGCATCAGCCGGCCGAGCGTGTTGGTCAGGCGCTGGGGATCGCGGTCATCGGGGCGGGCGCTGCTGATCTGGGCTCCGAGCCGCGGCCGGCGGCGGCGTTTGACCGGCTTGATCCCGCCCTTCGCCGCCTGCTGCTTCAGCCGCGCCGCCAGGGATTTGGCGAGCTCCAGGCCCTGCTTGTCGTGCTCGGCCTCGCTCTCGGGGACGCTCTCGGAGGAATCCGGGGGTTCAGGCACGCTGAACGACCCCCTCACCCACCTCGAAGCGCGCTCCGCTGAGCTCGGCGGGCACGTCCGCGCCGACCGCCGCGGTCACCAGCACCTGCTCGGCCGGCGCGACCAGCTCGGCCAGCCGGTCCCGGCGCTGCGAGTCGAGCTCGGCGAACACGTCGTCGAGGATCAGCACCGGTTCACCCCCGTCCGCGCGGAGCAGGTCGTACGACGCCAGTCGCAGCGCGAGCGCGAACGACCAGGACTCACCGTGACTCGCGTACCCCTTCGCGGGCAAGTCCCCGAGCCCGAGCAGTACGTCGTCGCGGTGCGGGCCGACCAGCGACACGCCGCGGTCGAGCTCGTCCTGCCGCTTCTCCCGCACCGCCGCGAGCAGCACCTCCTCGAGCTGCTCCCGGGACGCCACCCCGGGCTCGAGCAGCACGGACGACTTGTACTCGAGCCGCGCGTCACCCTTGCCGCGGGCAACAGCGTCGTATGCGGTCGAGACCAGCGGGCGGAGCGACTCCAGCAACTCCAGGCGGGTGGCCAGCAGCTCGGCCCCGGAGCGGGCGAGATGCGAGTCCCAGACCTCGAGCGTCCGGAGCTGTCCCTCGGCGGCACTCGTCCGGTTCTGCCGGCGCGCCTGCGACGCGCTCCGCAGCAACGAGTTCCGCTGCTTGAGCACCCGGTCGTAGTCCTGCCGTACGCCGGCCATCCGCGGCGCTCGCAGGGTCAGCAGCTCGTCGAGGAACCGCCGGCGCTCGGACGGATCGCCCTTCACCAGCGCGAGGTCCTCCGGCGCGAACAGCACCGTGCGCAGCAGACCGAGCACTTCCCGTGGCCGCGGCACCGGCGACCGGTTGATCCGGGCCCGGTTTGCCTTCCCAGGATTGATTTCCAGCTCGACCACCACGTCGCGGTCGTACTGGCTGCGGATCTCCGTCCGCACGATCGCCCGGGTGGCGCCGGCCCGCACCAGCGGTGCGTCGTTGGCCACCCGGTGCGACCCGAGGGTCGCGGTGTAGTGGATCGCCTCGACCAGGTTGGTCTTGCCGTGGCCGTTCGGCCCGACGAAGGCCGTCACGCCCGGAGCGAGCTGGACCTCCGCCTGCTGGTAGGACCGGAAGTCGAGCAGACCCAGGGCGGTGACGTACACCTCAGTTCTTGGGCGGGGTCGCGTACGACGGATCGGCGGCCTCGGCACCCTTCACCGCGTGTCCGCCGAACTGGTTGCGCATCGCGGCGATCGCCTTCATCGCCGGCGAGTCCTCCTGCCGGGACGCGAACCGCGCGAACAGCGCGGCCGAGATGGCCGGCATCGGTACCGCGTGGTCGATCGCGGCCTCGACCGTCCAGCGGCCCTCGCCGGAGTCGTCGGCGTACCCGCGGATCTTGGCCAGGTGGCTGTCGTCCTTCAGCGAGGCGACGAGCAGGTCGAGCAGCCAGGACCGGATCACGGTGCCCTCGCGCCAGGACTCGAAGGCCTCCGGCACGTTCTCCACGACGTCCGCGGCCTCGAGCAGCTCGTAGCCCTCGGCGTAGGCCTGCATGATCCCGTACTCGATGCCGTTGTGGACCATCTTCGAGAAGTGCCCGGCGCCGACCTTGCCGGCGTGCACGAAGCCGAACTCGCCCTCGGGCTTCAGCGCCTCGAAGATCGGCATCACCTGCTCGACGGTCTCCTTGTCGCCGCCGCACATCAGCGCATAGCCGTTCTCCAGGCCCCAGACACCGCCGGACACGCCGCAGTCGACGAAGCGGATGTCCTTCTCGGCGAGCTGCGCGGCGCGCCGGGTGTCATCGGTCCAGCGGCTGTTGCCGCCGTCGATCACGATGTCGCCGGGGGACAGGAGCTCGGCCAGCTCGGTGACGACCGCGTCGATCGCCTGCACCGGCACCATGATCCAGACCACCTTGGGCTGGTCGGAGGCGGTGAGCTTGCCGACCATGCCGGCCAGGTCCTCGGCGTCGGAGATGTCCTGGTTGTGATCGAACCCGACCACCGTGTGACCGGCGTTCCGGATCCGCTGGCGCATGTTGCCGCCCATCTTGCCGAGACCGACAAGGCCGAGCTCCATCGTGAATCCCCTTGTTCTGTTGGTGTTCAGCTGTTCAGGCGGACCGGCATCAGGACGTAGCGGAACTCGCTGATCGGTTCACCGTCGAAGTCCGTCACACCGGTCAGTTCGGCCGGCTTCGTCGCCTGCGTGAACGCCAGGTGCGCGACCGGCGTACCGATCGCGCCGAGACCGTCGAGCAGGTACGTCGGGTTGAAGCCTACGGTCACCGGATCGCCGACCACCCGGGCCTCGAGCGACTCCGACGCCTGCGCCTCGTCACCGCTGCCCGCGTCGAGGGTGACGCTGTCCTCCTCGAAGGTCAGCCGGACCGGAGCGTTGCGCTCCGCAACCAACGCGACGCGCTTCACGGCCTCGACCAGGGTCGCGGTGTCTATCCGCACCCGGGTCGCGATCGCCGCGTCGGTCGGGATGATGCCGCGCACCTTCGGGAACTCGCCGTCCAGCAACCGGGTGGTGGCGCGCCGGTTGCCACCGGACACCTGGCCCTCGAAGCCGACGATGCCGTCACCGCTGCCCGGGGCGGCCAGCGACACGATCACGTCGGAGCCGGTCATCGCCTTGGCGGTCTCGGACAGCACCCGGGCCGGCACCAGCGCGGCCGCGGAGGCGTCGGGGGACTGCGGGTTCCACTGCAGTTCGCGGATCGCCAGCCGGTAGCGGTCGGTGGCCAGCAGCGAGATGGTGGAGCCCTCGATCTCGACCCGGACACCGGTCAGCACCGGCAGCGTGTCCTCGCGGCCGGCCGCGGTCACCACCTGGGAGACGGCCTGGGCGAAGACGTCGGCCTTGACCGTCCCGCTGGCGGCCGGAAGGTCCGGCAAGGCCGGATATTCCTCTGTGGGAAGCGTCTGGAGCGTGAACCGCGAGCTGCCACAGGTGACCTGTGCCTTCGCGCCGTCCACAGCGACGTCCACGGGCTGGTTCGGAAGGCTCTTGGAGATGTCGGCAACGAGCCGGCCGGAGATCAGGCACTTCCCCGAGTCGGCCACCTGCGCGGGCACCGTGACCCGCACCGACGTCTCGTAGTCGAAGCCGGACAGGGTGATCTGCCCGTCCTCGGCTTCGACGAGAAGGCCGGCAAGGATCGGGACGCTGGGACGACTGGGCAAACTGCGCGCGGCCCAGGCCACCGACTCGGCCAGTACGTCGCGCTCGACGCGAAACTTCACCGCTGGGTGCCTCCTGATTCGGCTGTGTGCCAGGCAGATCCTGCCACGGACAAGTGTGCTGTGCGCCCATCGGGCCTGACGTGGCGCTTCGGGCGGGTCGCGTCGGCGTCGTTCAAGTACTGCTCCGAGTACTTCCGAGAACAGCCTGACAGGTCCCGCAAGCCGGCGCGAGATCGGGGTTTTCCCCAGATCGGGCCGCTCGATCGTTTTGTGGCCTTCGAGCTCTCTACAGATTCCATAGTGTTCTTCGCACCGGTGGATACTGTGGAAAAGCGGCGACTTCCCAGGTCAGAGGCCAAATCGGGGTGGGGACGCCGTGTGGACGACGCTCGCTTGTGCTGAGGACAACGGTGGACGGCGAAATCTGTCCCCACAGCCAATCCACACCACAGACGAGGCTTTCCACTGCGATACCCACACTTTTCCACAGCTGTGTCCCCAGCCTGTGTGGTTACTGCTGCTTGGCTTGGTGCTTGATCCGGTTGGTCAGTTCGGTGACCTGGTTGAAGACGCTGCGCCGCTCCGACATCAGTTGCCGGATCTTCCGTTCGGCGTGCATCACCGTCGTGTGGTCGCGGCCGCCGAACTGCTGACCGATCTTCGGCAGCGACAGGTCGGTCAGCTCGCGGCACAGATACATGGCGATCTGCCGGGCGGTCACCAGCACGCGGCTCCGGCTCGAGCCGCACAGGTCGTCGATCGACAAACCGAAGTACGACGCCGTCTGGCCCATGATCATGCTCGCGGTCACCTCGGGCTTGCTGCCTTCGGGGATCAGGTCCTTCAGCACGATCTCGGCCAGGCTCAGGTCGACCGGCTGCCGGTTCAGGCTGGCGAACGCGGTGACCCGGATCAGCGCGCCCTCGAGCTCGCGGATGTTGGTCTGCACCTTCGACGCGATGAACTCCAGCACCTCCGGCGGCGCCGTCAGCCGCTCGGTCGCGGCCTTCTTCCGCAGGATCGCGATCCGGGTCTCGAGGTCCGGCGGCTGGATGTCGGTGATCAGGCCCCACTCGAACCGGTTCCGCAGCCGGTCCTCCAGCGCCTCCAGGCGTTTCGGCGCGCGGTCGGAGCTGATCACGATCTGCTTGTTCGCGTTGTGCAGCGTGTTGAAGGTGTGGAAGAACTCTTCCTGGGTCTGGATCTTGCCTTCCAGGAACTGGATGTCGTCGATCAGCAGCACGTCGACGTCGCGGTACCGGCGCTGGAACTGGGACGCCTTGTCGTCGCGGATCGCGTTGATGAAGTCGTTGGTGAACTCTTCGCTGGACACGTACCGCACGCGGGCGCCGGTGTAGAGGCTGCGGACGTAGTGCCCGATCGCGTGCAGCAGGTGGGTCTTGCCCAGACCCGAGTCGCCGTAGATCAGCTGCGGGTTGTACGCCTTGCCCGGTGCTTCCGCGACGGCGACGGCCGCTGCGTGCGCGAACCGGTTCGAGCTTCCGATGACGAAGGTTTCGAAGGTGTACTTCGGGTTCAGCCGCGCTTCACCCTGCGCCTCGGTGGCCGCCTGCGACGAACCGTTCGGCGGCGGGGCGACCGATCCGAGCGGCGGGGCGACCGATCCGAGCGGCGGGGCGACCGATCCGAGCGGCTGACCGAACGACGACTGCTGCTGCGGGGCCGGCTGCTGCTCGTAGTGCTGCGGAGCCGGCGGCGCGCTGAAATGGTTGGCCGGATCGGTCAGCGCGGACTGGATGGTCGGCTGGAAGGCACCGTCGGTGCGCAGTGGCTCGCGGACGGGCGGCGGCTGCTGCTGCATCGGCTGCTGCGGCGCGTGCTGTTGGGGCACGTGCCGCTGCGGCGTGTGTTGTTGTGGAGGCTGCTGTGTGTACTGCGGTTGCGGCGGAGCTTGCTGTTCGCGGAGCTCCGGATCGAGGGACGGGTCGACGGTGACGGCGATCCGGATGTCACGGCCGAAGCTCTCGGTGAGGATCCGCTCGAGGTCCGGACGGAGGCGGGTCTCGAGCTGTCCGCGGGTGAAGTCGTCAGGCACCGCGACGATCGCCGTGCTCTCGTGCAGCGTGACCGGACGCGAGTTGGTCAGCCAGGCCCGCTGGTTCGGCGGCAGCCCGGCAAGCACGCGAGCCCACGCCTCACCCAGGTCCGTCGCAGCCGGAGCCGCCGGCTGTGCCTGCACCGGCGGCTGCACCTGCTGCGGATGCGGCTGCTGCGGGTGCACCTGCTGGGGCTGCCCCTGGTGAGTCGGCTGTGGCTGCGACTGCTGTGGTGGCGACTGCTGGTGCTGCGGCTGCTGCGCTGGCGCGTGCTGCTGCGCCGGCGGTTGCGCCTGCGGTTGCGTCGGCTGTAGCACTGCCGGCTGTTGCGCCTGTGGCTGCTGCGCCTGTGGCTGCTGCGCCGCGTGCGCCTGCGGTTGCTGTTCCTCCGGCTGTGGCTGCGTTGGCTGCTGCGTCGGTTGCTGCGCCTGCGGTTGCTGCTCCGCTGACTGCTGCTGCGGGTGGTGTGGTGCGCCCTGCTGGGCGGTGGGGTGTTGCGGCAGCTGCTGCTGCGGGTGCTGTGGAGCGCTCTGCTGAGCGACCGGAGGCTGTAGCGCCTGCTGGTGCGGCTGCAGAGGCAGGTGCTGGTTGTGGTGGAGCTGCGGGGGCAGGTGATGCTGCTGTGCGGCCTGGTGCGGGGTCTGCACGTCAGTGGACTGCGGCTCGCTGGGCTGGTGCTCAGCTGCTCGCTCGTCGGGCGTGCGCTCGACGGCCACCGGCTGCTGCGGTGCCTGCTGGTCGGAGACGGCCCGCTCGGGCGTCGCCTCTACCTGGGGCAGCTCCGCGGAGGTGTGCTCGGCGGTTGGTGGCGCGGCCGCGCTCTGCTGAGCCGGTCTGCCGTCGGGTGACCACTGGTTAGTGGCTGCGTCGTCCACACGTGCCTCCCCCTCGATCGGTACCGCTCCTGCTGCAGTGCCGCCAGTACCCCAATCGCCGGCACCCCAGGCGTTGCCCGCGCCGGGGTGCTGATTCACGGCCGGTGCCGCACCGAAGTACGACGTACCTGCTGTGGACTGGGATGGGCCGGACGGAAGATCGGTGGCCGCACGCTCGAGCTCGGAGCGGTAGCCGTACGGACCCGGGGGCGGCGCGGGCCGGTAACCGGCGGCCGGCGGCTCGGGCATCGGGATCGGGAGCGACGGGCTCAGGTAGTCACCGGGATCCATCCGCGGCATCGGCGTCTCCGCGCGCGGACCGGGTGTGGTCTCGGTCCGGGGCAGCGGCTCCGGCGCGGGCGGCACCTCGGTGCGGAAGTTGGCCTCGGGTTCGGGCCGGAGGCCGGCGTCGGGTTCGGGCCGGAGGTCCTGCCGGCCGTCAGCGGTGTGGTCCGTCCGGTGCTCGGCCGGGCTGAATTCCACCGGTGTGAATTCCGCACTGGCGGATTGGTCCTCGACCACGCGTTGCTCCCCGAATCCATCGCTGCGGTGGCCGGCGCGTTCCGGACTGATCCGGGCTGCGCGACCATTCGACCCGACCACCGTGCGGGCCGCTGTCCACACGGTTGTCCACAGTTGTGAACGACCGCCGGAGCAGGTTGGTTACCGATCGCGGGGTGTGGGACCTCTGGTGTGAAGAAGTGACGCTAACAAGTCCGCCCACACGGCTTCAAGCTGTCATCCACAGGCTATGAACAGGAAATTGGGGGCAACTTGCGGCGTGTCGGGTAGACGCCGGAGCGTAGTCATGGTGCGAGGTCGCTCTCTGTCGCCGATCCGGCCGGACAGTGACGAGTACTCCGCCGACCGCTCGTCCACTATCCTGTCCACAAGCCTGTGGAAAACCTTGGGGATACCTGGTTTGACCTGTCCACAAGGAGCCACGTACCGTGGATCGGTCGGTGTTGAGCCGGCCGTTTCGTGCTGCGCTCCCTGCGGGACCATCTCTGGTTCTCCGACGGTGTGCAGGATGCACCAACGGGCAGATCCGAATCAGTGGATTTGTCGACAAATTTGTGTTCTCGAGTAACCGGAGTCATTCCAGTGAGCAAGCGGACGTTCCAGCCGAACAACCGTCGTCGGCACAAGAAGCACGGCTTCCGTCTTCGGATGCGCACCCGCGCGGGTCGCGCGATCATCGCCGCCCGCCGTGGCAAGGGTCGTCAGCGCCTCGCGGCCTGAGCGACCCGTCGGACGGTGACCACCTCGTGTTGCCCGCGTCGAACCGATTGCGCCGGTCCGACGACTTCCGTCGCGCCGTCCGGTCCGGACGGCGCGCGGCGCGACGCGCGGTGGTCCTGCATGTGCTGGCGCAGGCCGACACAGGCGATGCTGTCGGCCCGGCGCGCGTCGGGTTCGTTGTGAACAAGGCGGTGGGCAACGCGGTTCTGCGGAACCGGGTCCACCGCCGTCTGCGTGCGGTCCTGGCCACGCGCTTACCCGATCTGCCGGCCGGCAGCCTGACCGTCGTCCGCGCTCTCCCGTCGTCCGCCGCGGCGTCGTACGACGAGTTGGCGGCCGACGTGGACGGCGCCCTGGGCCGGGTGCTGCGGCCATGATGCGGATCAATCCCGTGCGGAGCGGGATCATCGGTTTCCTGAAGTTGTACCGGCTGCTGATCAGCCCGCTGTACGGGCAGGTCTGCAGGTTCTACCCGAGTTGTTCGGCGTATGCCTTGGAAGCGGTCGAACGCCACGGTGCGGTGCGCGGTAGCTGGCTGGCGATGAGGAGACTCATCCGCTGCCACCCGTGGAACCCCGGAGGCTACGACCCCGTTCCTCCCAGAGATGTCGACCAGCGCGGAGAGTCTTTCTCCGCCAACCAGCCCGGACCGTCGGCCGACGCCGGGCCTGCGCAGCGAGGTGTGTGAGTGACTCTTCTGGCCATCCCCGGACTCGCGGTGTGGGACGGGATCGTAGACCTGTTCAACACGGTGATGACCCCGCTCTACTGGGCCGTGTCGGCGCTGCTCGTCGGCTGGCACTGGCTGTTCAGCCAGGTGCTCGACCCGAACAGTGGCTGGGCGTGGGCGCTGTCCATCGTCGGTCTGACCGTCACCATCCGGACGCTGCTGATCCCGCTGTTCGTCCGGCAGATCCGCTCGAGCCGGAACATGCAGCTGCTGCAGCCGAAGATGAAGGAGCTGCAGAAGAAGTACGGCCATGACCGGGAGAAGCTCGGTCAGGAAATGATGAAGCTGTACAAGGAGACCGGGACCAACCCGTTCTCCTCGTGCCTGCCGCTGCTGCTGCAGTCGCCGATCTTCCTGGCCCTGTTCCGGGTGCTCGACTACGCGGCGAACGGCAAGGCGCACAGCGCGATCATGGAGCCGTACGTCTACTCGCTGCAGCACGCGAAGATCTTCGGCGCGGAGATCTCGCAGACCTTCCTGAAGGCCAGCGGCCCCGGCGCCAACAACGTCAAGGTCGTCGCGATCGTCCTCATCATCCTGATGACGACGACGATGTTCATCACTCAGCTGCAGCTGATGCGGAAGAACATGCCGAAGGAGGCCCTCACCGGCCAGGCCGCGCAGATGCAGAAGATCATGCTGTACGTCTTCCCGATCTTCTTCCTCATCGGTGGCTTCAACTTCCCGATCGGTGTGCTGATCTACTGGTTCGTCTCCAACGTGTGGACGATGGGTCAGCAGTTCTACGTGATCCGCCGCAATCCCGCTCCGGGCACCCCGGCGTACGACGCGATGCAGGCCCGCAAGCGCGAGCACAACCTGCGCCACGGCCGGGCGGCCGACGAGGGTGTCCCGGGCGCCGTCGGCACCGCGACCGAGACCGAGACGACGGACCGTCGTCCCGCGCAGCGCCAGCAGCCGAAGCGGCAGTCGCGCAGTGACCGGAGGACCGGCGGACCGGCAGCCGGCGGCGCGGACGCCTCGAGCAACGGACAGCCGTCCTCGAGCAGGCCGCAGGACACGGCGCCGAAGCAGGACGCACCGAAGAAGACTCAGGCCGCAGCTGCCAAGAAGCAGCCGGCCGGCAAGAAGGGCACCGGAGCCAAGCGCCAGCCCGCGGCGAAGTCGGCCGCGCAGAAGAAGGCGGCGCAGAAGCGCTCCGGCGGTTCGCGCTGACCCGGCGCACCCCCTGATTGCCCCGAGCCCCGGGTCCCCGTGAGGCGGATCCCGACACTGTGAAGGAGTGGCCGTGACCGACGGCATGCAGAACACCGACACGGCGGAGCAGTCCGCCGGCACGAACTCGGCCGAGGATCGCCTGAAGGCCCTCGAGGCGGAGAGCGACATCGCGGCGGACTACCTCGAGGAACTGCTCGACATCGCCGATCTCGACGGCGACATCGACATGGACATCGACGGGGACCGGGCCGCGGTCTCGATCGTCGGCGCCGAGCTGAACAACCTCGTCGGCGAGAACGGCAAGGTCCTGGAGGCGCTCCAGGAGCTGACCCGGCTCGCGGTGTACCGGGAGACCGGTGAGCGGTCGCGGCTGATGCTCGACGTGTCGAACTACCGGGCGAACCGGAAGGCGGAGCTCGAAGAGGTCGGCCGCAAGGCCGTCGAGGAGGCGAAGGCGACCGGCACCCCGGTGCGGCTGGACCCGATGACGCCGTTCGAGCGCAAGGTCGTCCACGACGTCGTCGCGGCCGCCGGCCTGACGTCGGAGTCCGAGGGCGAGGAGCCCCGCCGCCGCGTGGTGGTTCAGCCATGACAGCGCACCGATGACCGAACACGTTTCACGTGAAACACCGCCGCTCGTGGACAGGCTGTTTCCACGGGCGGCGGTCCGGCTTTCGGCGTACGCCGAGTTGCTGGCGACCGAGGGCACGCTGCGCGGCCTGATCGGACCGCGCGAGGTTCCGCGGCTGTGGGACCGCCACCTGCTGAACTGCGCCGTGGTCGAGCGGCTGATCCCGGAGGGCGCGTCGGTCGCCGACGTGGGCACCGGCGCCGGCCTCCCCGGCATCGTGCTCGCGATCGTGCGGCCCGACCTCCAGGTGGATCTCGTCGAGCCTTTGCTCCGGCGCACGATCTTTCTCCAGGAGGCGGTCGATTCCCTGGAGCTCGCCAACGCGACGGTCGTCCGCGCGCGGGCCGAGGATCTGCCGTCGGCGTCGTACGACGTAGTCACCTCGCGGGCGGTCGCTCCGCTCGGGAAACTGGCGCGCTGGTGTCTGCCGCTCTGTGTCGAGGGCGGACTGATGCTGGCCATGAAAGGGGCGTCCGCAGAGGAGGAACTGGACGCCTCAGAACGCGAGTTGATGAAGCTCGGCGCAGAGGTTTGTCATATTCACGAACTTGGCGGCGATGAACTGGCCAACCCCACGACTGTGGTGAGTATTGTGGCCGGACGTGCTGCAGGGGGATCCCGGCACGCAAGACACGGGAGGTGAGCGGGTTGGTGAGTCGTGCCCTCGGATGGCCCGAGAAGAGCACCGGTGAGCCAGGGGCGTCCCAGGGGATCGGCTGGCCGACCGAACCGGACTCCGCCGTCCGTGTGGTGACTCAGGAACCCGCTCCCAGCTCGTCGCCCGCGCCGGCAACCCCTGTCCAGACCTCTTCGACGCCGGCTACCGAGCAGCCGTACCTCGCGCCGCCGATCGACACCTCGAGACTCCAGGCCGCTGCCGCGGCCGGTCTCGGCAGTGCGGCGGACGGCGACCAGGCGTCTGTTTCACGTGAAACGCCTGAGATGCGAGATGATGGTCCCGGGTCCGATTCGGCGTCACTGGTGGACGTCGAGCCGGACCTCTCGGAGTCTCCGCCGCCTGTGGATGACCACCGCATGAAACTGCCTCTGCACACGGGAATTCGTCCACAGAAGCCTGTGGACGGAGCTGGGGGCAGACCCGCTCCGACCCCTACAGACATCCTCTTCGGGCCAAGTCCCGCACCTATTGGAATGGGCGCTATGACTGCCGCACAGATCGCCGCGCGGGCCACGTCGGACGAGCTTCAGCGACGACTCCTGGAGACTCCGATCGCCGCCGCCACCGAACGGACCCTGCTGGTGAATGAAGGACGCACGATGGGCCGCGAGTTCCCGCTGCCTGCCGAGACCCGAGTCTTCGTCGTCGCCAACCAGAAGGGTGGCGTGGGCAAGACCACGACGACGGTGAACGTCGCGGCCGGCCTTGCCCTCTACGGCGCGAAGATCCTCGTGATCGACCTCGACCCACAGGGCAACGCGTCGACGGCCCTCGGTATCGACCACACCGAAGGTACGCCGGGTGTGTACGAGGCGATCATCGAAGGCGAGCCGCTGAGCAAGCTGATCCAGCCGTGCGCCGAGCACCCCGGCATCCAGGTGATCCCGGCGACCATCGACCTGGCCGGCGCCGAGATCGAGCTCGTCAGCCTGGTGGCCCGGGAGAGCCGGCTGAAGAGTGTGCTCGAGGCCTACCTGAGCGAGACCGAGACCGCGGGGGAGAAATACGACTACGTCTTCATCGACTGCCCGCCGTCGCTCGGCCTGCTGACCGTGAACGCCCTGACCGCCGCCCGCGAGGTCCTGGTCCCGATCCAGAGCGAGTACTACGCGCTCGAGGGTCTGTCGCAGCTGCTGCGGCACATCGACATGGTGAAGTCGCACCTCAACCCGTCGCTGGACGTGTCGACGATCCTGCTGACCATGTACGACGCCCGGACGAAGCTGGCCGGCGAGGTCGCGGCCGAGGTCCGCGGTCACTTCAAGGACGCCGTCCTGCGCACCGCCGTACCGCGGTCGGTACGGATCTCGGAGGCCCCGAGCCACGGGCAGACCGTGCTCGCGTACGACCCGGCGTCGGCCGGTGCGCTGTCGTACCTGGAGGCGTCGCGCGAGATCGCGATGCGGAACAACTCCTGAGCCAGGCGCAGCGGCGTGGCAGTGTTTCACGTGGAACGGGCCCGGCTCGTTTCACGTGAAACAGGACACGCAGGCTGCGGTGACGGCCGCGGTCGTCGGTCAGCGTTGTGATTAGGTCAGCAGTAGCTCAGCAGGCAGTCGAACTCGAGGGAGCGCGATGAACACCCGACTCGGACGCGGACTTGGTGCGCTGATCCCCAGCTCGCCGGCGCCTGGCACCACCACCCTCGGCAGCAAGTCGAACTCGATCCCGGGGGCGCCGCCGGTGGCGACGCCGGCCGCGCCGCAGGGAGCGCAGGAGCCGGAGCTCGCCGCGGTGCCGGGGGCGTCGTTCGCGGAGATCGAGGTCGACAAGATCACGCCGAACCCGAAGCAGCCGCGGACGGTCTTCGACGAGGATGCGATGGAGGAGCTCGTCCACTCGGTCAAGGAGATCGGCCTGCTGCAGCCGATCGTCGTCCGCCGGCTCGAAGACGACACGTACGAGCTCGTCATGGGCGAGCGCCGCTGGCGCGCGACGCAGGCCGCCGGCCTGACGACGATCCCCGCGATCGTGCGGGAGACGTCGGACGATGCGATGCTCCGGGACGCCCTGCTGGAGAACCTGCACCGCAGCCAGCTGAACCCGCTGGAAGAGGCCGCGGCGTACCAGCAGATGCTCGACGACTTCGGGTGCACGCAGGAGGTGCTCGCGACGCGGATCGGGCGGTCGCGTCCGCAGATCTCCAACACGCTGCGACTGCTGAAGCTGCCGGCATCCGTTCAGCGCCGGGTCGCGGCCGGGGTGCTGTCGGCCGGCCACGCGCGGGCGCTGCTCGGTCTGCCGAGCGGTGACGCGATCGAGCGGCTCGCGCAGCGGATCGTCGCCGAAGGGCTCTCGGTGCGGACGGTCGAGGAGATCGTCGCGCTCGGGGACATGCACGGCGACGACACGGCCGCGCCGCGCCGCCGGAACAAGCCGGTCGCACCGCGGCTGGTCGACCTCGCGGATCGACTGTCGGACCGGTTCGAGACGCGCGTGAAGGTCGACCTCGGAAAGACCAAGGGCAAGATCACCGTCGAGTTCGCCTCTCTCGACGACCTCGAGCGCATCGTCACGCTGATGGATCCGAACAAGGCCAGCGGGGCCTGACGCCGATCACCCAGACGAACGCCCGCCGAATTGTCGGCGGGCGTTGGTATGTCTGGGGGTCTCTCGAGCCCGAGGAGGCCCAGGTGCAGAACCGACCGCGCGTGGTGGTCAGCGTAGGAGCAAGTGCCGACGGGAAGGTCGCGCTCGTTCGGGATGCCCTCTTGATGCGTGAGCCCAGCTCGCGGCTGTGGGAGGCGATGACTCCATCGGCGCCGGACTCGGTCGCGATGGATGTCGTCGAGCTGGTCAGGCAGCAGTACGGCTGCAGCGCCGTTCTGGAGGGGAGTGGCAGCCTGGTCGCCGAGGACGAGACGCCCGACGAGCTGCCGGCGTACGACGGTGATCCGGCCGGGCTCTACGGCCACTTCCTCCCGGCCGACGTGATCGGACAGCCGTCGCCGCCGCACATGTGGTTCACGGTGGTCGACAGCCGCGGACGGGTGCGCTGGACCGAGAAGCATGAAGGCTGGGATGTGCTGGTTCTGGTGGCGCGATCGACGCCGGCGGACTATCTGGCCTATCTCCGCCGGGAGCGCATCTGCTATCTCGTCGCCGGCGAGGAGCGGGTCAACCTGGCGCAGGCAATCGCCGCGATGGGCGCCGAGCTGGGCATCAGCTGCGTGTTGTCGATGGCAGGCGGCGGCTTGAACGGCACGCTCCTGCGAGCAGATCTGATCGACGAGCTGCACCTGACGGTGGCGCCCGCTCTGGTCGGAGGGCTGGGCACGCCGTCGATCATGGACGGCGCTCCGCTCGCGATCGGCGAGGCTCCGACCCGGTTGCAGCTGCTCTCGATGCGAGCGGATGCCGGTGGCAGCGTTCGGCTCCACTACGCCGTTCTGCGGACCTGAAATGGCCGCTGTCCTGCGGCGTCGAGCCCAGAAATCACACGGATGTAAGTCCCGCGAGGTTGCTTAGGATCGCGCTGACAGAGCTAGTTAACGGCACGAACTGTCGGGATTCATCACCAGAGAGACATGTCGACAAATCCACGTCGCCACCTCCCGCGAATGTTTCATGTGAAACATCGACGACTAGCGACCGAGAAGCTCGTGCGACGTCTTGCGCTCGGCGTAGAACGAGAGGAACGGGATGGTGCCGGCGACCGCCATCAGGACCAGCCGGGGGAAGGACCAGCGGACCCGGCGGAACAGGTCGAACGTGCCGAGGAGGTACACGACGTACAGGAAGCCGTGCATCGGGCCGATCACGTTCATCGCGCCGGGGTCGTCGGCCAGGTACTTCAGCGGCATCGCCACGAACAGCAGCAGGAGCAGCATCACGCCGACCACGTACGCGATCACGCGGTAGCGCATCAGGGCGCCGCGGACAGCCGGGGTGAGCGGCTGCGGGCCGGCGGCGGAAGTGGCGGGGTCAGCAGAGGAAGTCACGCTGAAACGGTACCGCTTGACTCCACAGGCTCCCCGACCTGGTCGCCCGTCTCGGCGTCCGGCGGGGTGCGGTGTGCATCCAGCACCATCCGGGCCCACATCCACAGCGTGAACGCCGCGAAGATCCACCACTGCACGGCGTACGCCACGTTCCGCAGGCCGGCGTGATCCGTCGGCGGCGGAGGCGGCACGACAGTGGCCGGTGCCGGTGACGGTACGGTGCCCGCGTCGACAGCGGTCTGCACGACGAACGCGTCGTACACCCGGTACTTCACCAGGTGCACGATCGTCGGGATCCGCAGCGACGACAGCACCCGCCCCTTGGCGGCGTCGGCCGACGAGTCCTCGGCCTCGGACGCCACCACCGAGCCGGTCAACCGCACCGGACCGGTAGGCGCCTGCGCGGCCGCGTCGGCCACGACAGGCACCCAGCCGCGGACCACCATCACAGCGCCGGAGTCGGGGAGCATGAGCGGCGAAAGCACCCAGAAGCCGTTCTTGCCGTCCTGGGCGCGATCCGCGATGAACACCTGGTCAGCGGCCGGCCCCCAGGTCCCCTCGATGGTGACGCGCCGACCGACGGCCTTCGACGGCAGGCCCTCGTCGATGGAGAAGAGTGATTGCAGAGCGACCGGCGGAGCAGCAGCGCGCTGAGCGGTCGCGTCCGCCGTCTTCGACTGGTACACGCTCAACTGCCACACACCCATGGCGGTCATGACACCGGCGAGCGCCAAAGCGAGCACCAGGAGACCGGACCACTGCGGCGTCAGCACGGTCCGCCACAGCGGCCGAGCGGGCTCCGGAGAGCGGGGGTCTGGCATTGCTACGTCCGGCGCTCAGCGGGCTGCTGCGGTGGCAAGCAGATCGCGGCAGAGGACGCCGAGCTCGATCCCGGCCGCCTCGGCGGCCAGCGGGACCAGCGACGTCTCGGTCATCCCCGGAGCCACGTTCACCTCGAGGAACCACGGCACGCCGGCGGCGTCGACCACGAGGTCGGTCCTGGACAGGTCGCGCAGTCCCAGCGCCTGGTGCGCCTGGACGGCGGCCGCGGCGCAGGCACCGGCGGCCTCAGGCTCCAACCGAGCAGGTACGACGAACTGCGTCGCGCCTGCGGTGTACCGGGCCTCGTAGTCGTAGAACCCCGAGTCCGGGCGGATCTCGACGGCAGGCAGCGCCCGCGGCCCGTCGCCGGTGTCGACGACCGTGACGGCCACCTCGGTCCCGTCGACGTACTGCTCGATCAACGCGACCGGACCGTAGGCGTAGCAGTTCACCATCGCCGACGGCAGTTCCTCGACCGAGCGCACGATCGAAGCACCCAGCGCCGACCCGCCCCGGGCCGGCTTCACGACGAGCGGCAGCCCGACCTGCTGGATCACTGCCTCCATCAACGCCGCAGCGCCGAGCTCGCGGAACGTGTCGTGCCCGAGCACGACCGAGGCAGGCGTGTGCAGTCCCGCGGCGCCGACGACCGTCGCGGCGACCGGCTTGTCGAACGCCGTACGGCACGCGGCCGCGTCGGCCCCGACGTACGGAACGCCGTACAGGTCGAGGACCTGGCGGAGGGCGCCGTCCTCGCCGGTGACGCCGTGCAGGACGGGGAAGACCGCGTCCGGGGGATCGTCGCGAAGCCGGTCGACCAGCGAGGCGTCGACGTCGCGCTGTTCGACCTCGACGCCGACACTGCGCAGCGCGTCCGCCACCCGGCGGCCGGATCGCAGCGAGACGTCCCGCTCGTGCGACAGCCCACCTGCCAGTACCAGCACCCGACCCAGATCACTCATCACAAATATCCCGATCACTCGTGGGCGACTCCGGCACGGCCGCCGGTCCCGAGGCCCACTCGAACGGTACCCCTACCGATTCCCGCACCCCCGGCCGCCCGCAGCTCCCTTGCGCAACCTTTGCGAAGCAGAGCGGCGAAAAACCTACGAAAGCTCCGGCCCCGGAGCGTCGTACTCGCGGCCGGCGCCGGGTGGCAGCGGGCCGAACGTCTGGCGGAGCTCGAGCTCCTCGTGGATCACCGCGGCGAGCCGGCCGACTCCCTCGGTGATCCGCTCCGGCGTCGGATGACAGTACGACAGCCGCATGCACTGGGAGCCGAAACCGTCGGAGAAGAAGGCCGTTCCGGGCACGTAGGCGACGCGTGCGGTGACCGCCCGGGGCAGCATCGCCTTCGCGTCCAGCCCGTCCGGCAACGTCAGCCAGACGTAGAACCCGCCCCGCGGCCGTGTCCAGGTGGTTGCTGCTGGCATCTTTTCGGCCAGCGCCGCGAGCATCGCGTCGCGGCGCTCGCGGTACATCTCCCGGAACTGCTTCACCTGCCCCATCCAGTCGTGCCGGACCAGGTACGACGAGATGGCGAGCTGGCTGAAAGTCGGCGGGCACAGGGTCGCGGACTCCTGTGCCAGCACGAGTTTCTCGCGGACGGCGTGCGGCGCGACCGCCCAGCCGACCCGGAAGCCGGGGGCGAACGTCTTCGAGAAGGAGCCGAGGTAGATGACCCCTTCCCGGTCCGCGGCGCGCAACGCCTGCTGCGGCTCACCTTCGAATCCGAGCAGTCCGTACGGGTTGTCCTCGAGGATCAGCAGCTCCGCCCGCTGGCAGATCTCCAGCACCCGCGCCCGCCGCTCGTCGGACAGCGAGACCCCGGCGGGGTTGTGGAAGTTCGGGATCGTGTAGAAGAACTTGATCCGCTTGCCGGCCGCCCGGACCGACGCGATCGCCTGCTCCAGCGCCTCCGGCACCACGCCGTCGTCGTCCATCGCGACATGGACGACCTCGCACTGGTACGCGCGGAACACGCCGAGCGCGCCGACGTACGACGGCGCCTCGCAGATCACCACGTCGCCCGGATCGCAGAAGACCCGGGTCACCAGGTCGACGGCCTGCTGGCTGCCGACCGTGACGACGACGTCGTCGGGATGGGCCTCGATGCCCTCCAGCCGCATGATGTCGCAGATCTGGTCGCGGAGCGCCGGGTCGCCCTGGCCGGAGCCGTACTGCATCGCGGTCGCGCCGCTCTCGATCACCAGGTCGCGGACCGCGCCGCCGACCACGTCGAGCGGCAGGCCGCCGATGTTCGGCATACCGCCCGCGAGCGAGACCACCTCGGGGCGGCTGGCGACCGAGAACAGCGCCCGGATCTCCGATGCGGTCATGCCCTTCGTCCGGGCTGCGTACGCCTCGACGTAGTTGTCGAGACGGGTCTGCCGGACATCGGGCACGTCAGCACTCACGAGGGCCACTCCAACGGTGATCGAGGGGGAAGTCACCAGGTTACGTCGACAGACCCAGGTCGGGACTGGGGATCGGCGTGACCTCTCACTACCATGCCTTATAGGGGCAGGTTCGACCATGCCGGAATCTGGCTGCTGAGACAGCCGGAGGGGCGCGCGGTGCGGCCTGAGAGGTGGAACCGGAAGGCGGAATCAGGGATGAGCGTGGGCAGGACAGCCGGATGGGCGCTCGGCGGCCTGGCGCTGGGCGTACTGGCCGGGTTCGCCGGCGAGCTGTTCCGGCGGCAACCGGCCGCGAAGGTGCAACAGCGGTACGTCGCCCCGGAGGCGACCCGCACGCCGGACGCGCGGACCCCGGCCCCGGTCCCCGAACCGGCGGCCGAACCGGTCACCCGCTGACGGATGGTGACGAAGCCAACAGCACGTAGCGCTGAACGGATGCATTGATGGCCCGACGGCTGGAACCGCTGACGCTCGCCAACCTCGGCGAGTTGCCGGTCCCGTGCCGTGACTGCGTGTTCTGGGAGCTCGATCCGGTGGCGGCGCGGCAGGCCGACCGCAACGGCGACACCGGGCTGGAGAAGGAAGCCTGGCTGTCCCAGTTGCTGCTGGACTGGGGGACCGCCGGTATCGTGCTGTACGTCGACGACGAGCCGGCCGGCTTCGCGGTGTACGCCCCAGCGACGTACCTGCCCCGGATCCAGGCGTTCCCGACGGCACCCGTCAGCCCGGACGCCGTCGTTCTCGCGACCGGCCGGATCCTGCCGCGGTACCTGGGACTCGGGCTCGGCAAGATCCTCGTCCAGGCGGTGGCCAAGGACGTACTGAAGCGAGGTTTCCGCGCGGTCGAGGCGTTCGGCGACTCACGCTGGGACGGGCCGGGCTGCGTGTGGCCGACCGACTTCCTGCGTGCGGTCGGGTTCGGGGTGGTGCGCGAGCACCCGCGCAATCCCCGGCTGCGGCTGGACCTGCGGTCGGCGATCACCTGGCGCAGTGAGATGGAGGCAGCCGTCGAGCGCCTGATGGGCGCCATCCGTCCGGAGCAGTCGCCGGCGGCGCCGGTGACGGTCCGCGACGCGCTGCGGTCGGGCCCGGAGTAGCCGTGATCTATCGGGTGCTGGCGGACGTGGTGATGCTCGTGCACGGCGCCTTGCTCGTGTTCTTCGTGATCGGCGCGTTCCTCGCCTGGCGCTGGCCGCAGCTGATCTGGTATCACCTCGCGATCGTGGTGTGGAACCTGGTGATCGTGCTGGTCGACTTCGGCTGTCCGGTGACGGCGACCGAGAAGTTCTTCCGCCGGGAGGGCGGCGAGAGCGTCTACGCGGGCGGATACATCCAGCACTACCTCAACGGCTGGTTGTGGCCCGACGGCGCGACTCCCGTCGCAGAGAAGGTCGGCTTCGCGCTCGTCGTGATCGGGTACATCGGATTCTTCGTCCTCCGGCACCGGCGCCGCGCCAAGCTCAGGGGTGAGTCAGTGGGACCCCGGACGTGAGCCGGGGACGCGCTCCTCATACTGGAGCAGTGCCTATCGACGACTACCTCGCGGCCCTCGGCAAGGAGCTCTGGGGACCCCGCCGCCGCAAGGCGGACCTGCTCGCCGAGGCGCGGGACCACCTGACCGACGCCGCCGAGGCCTTCGAGGCGGACGGTATGGACAGGCGCGCCGCGGAGAAGCACGCGGTGGCCGACTTCGGGACCCTCGAGGAGGTCGCGCCGGGCTATCGCGCGGATCTTGCCGTCAGTCAGAGCCGGCGTACGGCGGTGCTGCTGTTCGCGGCGCTGATCATCCAGCCCATCGTGTGGCGGGAAGGCGCCTGGAGCTGGAACAGCGGGCCGGACGACCCCAACCCGCTGAACGACCTGCTGCAGGCGCTGGTCCGCGACGTCGGCACGATCGCCATCGCCGGCGCCGTCCTCGCGGTCGTTGCCGCCGGCATCGGCCTGCGGTATCCGCTGGTCCGGGACCACCTGGCCGGCGTGACGACGGTCTTCGCGCTCGCGAACGCGGCGGCGATCGGCGCGATCAGCCTCCTGATGGCGCTGACCAGCCCGCATCCGAACGGCCTGCTCGGCCTCGGCGTGGTCTGCGGCTTCGTCGTGCTGCCGCTGCTTCTGGTCGCCCAGCAGGCCACGCGCGGCTTACGCCTCGCTTGGGCGTAGCACCCCTTCCACCACCGCCCGGAACGTCACCCACTCCTGCTTGCCGGTGGCAAGCATCTTCGCACCCGCACTGGTGAGCTGGTACGTCCGCCGTTTGCGGCCGCCGACCGTGCTCCACTCACTGGCCAGGTAGCCGGCCCGCTCCAGGCGGCGCAGCGCCGGGTAGAGCGTGCCGGTCGGCAGGTCGAGCTCGCCGCCGCTGCGCTCCAGCAACGCCTCCATGATCGCGTAGCCGTGCAGCGGTTCGTGCTCGACGACCGCCAGGATCATCGGGTCGAGGTGTCCACGCAGCGCATCCGCCTTCATGTAGCCAGTCTACTCATGGGTCTGTTAATGTCGAGAGGCAACATGTAGCCGATCTACCTATTAGGGACCTGCGATGAGTGTGGAGACCCCGATCCGACCAGCGACCCGGCCCGGTGTGCTGCACCGGGTTTCCGGCTGGGCCATGCGGCACGCAGGCCTGGCACTCGTGCTCTGGGTGCTCGCGCTGGCCGCGGTCACCGTCGCGTCGACCGTGGTCGGCGCGAACTTCAAGAACGACAACTCCTTGCCGGGGACCGACTCCCAGCGGGTGACGGACATCTTCGCGGCGCACCAGCCTCAGGGCGACACCGCGAGCGTGCAACTCGTGTTCCGGGCCGAGAGCGGTCTCGCGGCGGAGAAGCCCAGGGTCGCGTCGATGCTGGCCGCGGTCCGCGACCTCCCGCACGTCGCCTCGGTCGCCGATCCGTTCGCGGCACCGGGCGCAATGTCGACAGATCGACGTACGGCCTACGCCACGGTCGGGCTGGACGTCGCCGCCGCGGACATGCCGGTGGAGGACGTCCGGACGATCATCCACCGTGCGCAGGACCTCGCCCGGCCGGGATTCCAGGTCGAGGCCGGCGGCGATCTGGCCCGGAACGCCGCCGAGAGTTCGGGCGGCGCGTCCGAGGGCGCGGGCATCCTGGCCGCGCTGGTGATCCTCGTGTTCCTGTTCGGGTCGTTGCTGGCGGCAACACTTCCGTTGCTGACCGCCGTGTTCGCGGTCGGCAGCACGGTCGCGTTGCTGATGCTCGCGTCGCACTTCTTCACCGTGCCGGAGTACACGACGCCGGTGATGATGCTGGTCGGTCTCGGCGTCGGCATCGACTATGCGTTGCTGATCTTCTCGCGCTATCGGCACGAGCTGTTGAAGGGCACGGCCGACCCGAAGGCCGTCGCTCTGGACACTGCAGGCCGCTCGGTGATGTTCGCCGGGTGCACGGTGGTGATCGCGTTGCTCGGCCTGCTGGCGCTGGGACTCGGCTCACTGCAGGGCGTCGCGCTCGGTGTCACGTTGACCGTCCTGATGACGATGCTCGCGGCGGTGACTTTGCTGCCGTCGTTGCTGACACTGTTCGGGAAGCGGATCGAGCGGAGCGTACGCAAGCATGCCGCGAAGCAGCGGCGTACGCCGGGCGACGGGTGGCGGCGGCTGGCCGGCCTGGTGCAGCGCGGGCCGTGGGTGCCGCTGGTGCTCGGCGTCGTCGCGTTGGTGGCGCTGTCGCTGCCTGCGCTTGGGATGCGGCTCGGGTTCGCGGATGCGGGCACGGACGATCCGGCCAAGACGAGCCGGAAGGCGTACGACCTGCTGGCGGACGGGTTCGGGCCCGGCTTCAACGGTCCGCTCGTCGTGGTCTCGGAGGGCGACTCGGCCGCGGCGCAGGCGCTGGGCCAGACGCTGGCCGCCGATCCTGGGGTCGCGGCGGTGACACCGCCGCAGCTGACGCCGGACGGCAAGATCGCGACCGTGCTGGCGTTCCCGAAGTCGGCTCCGCAGGACGCGGCGACGAGCGACCTCGTCCAGCGGTTGCGGGACGACACGCTGCCGGCGCTGGAGGGGCGGACCGGAGCGACGTACCTGATCGGCGGGTCGACGGCGGCCGCGGACGACTTCGCGGCGGCGGTGAGCAAGCGGCTGCCGATCTTCGTGCTGGTCGTCGTCGGGTTGTCGGCGTTGCTGCTGATGGCGGTGTTCCGCTCGGTGCTGATCCCGCTGAAGGCCGCCGTCCTCAACCTGCTGAGCATCGGCGCCTCGCTCGGTGCCATCACGCTGGTGTTCCAGCAAGGCTGGTTCGGTGCGCAGGCCGGGCCGATCGAGGCGTTCGTCCCGGTGATGATCTTCGCGATCGTGTTCGGGTTGTCGATGGACTACGAGGTGTTCCTGGTCTCCCGGATCCACGAGGAGTGGCGGCGAACCGGCGACGCCCGGGTGGCGGTCCGCGAAGGCCTGGCGACGACCGGCAGCGTGATCACCGCGGCGGCCGCGATCATGATCGTGGTGTTCGGCGCGTTCCTGCTCAGCCCGGACCGGATGCTCAAGCAGTTCGGTCTCGGCCTGGCCACCGCGGTGCTGCTCGACGCCGTGCTGATCCGCTGCGTCATCGTCCCCGCGGTCCTGCGCCTGCTCGGCATCCGCGCCTGGTGGCTGCCGAGCGGGCTCGACCGGATCCTCCCGAAGATCAAGCTCGAGGATCACTCGTAGCGTCGTCGGGCGCATTGGTGTCGAAGGTGACCAGCCCCAAAGACTTCCATGCATCGAGGAGGCGCTTGTCGCCGGATGCGACGACAAGATCGGCGTCCTCCAGCTGTTCGGCGGAAGCGCAGTGGACGGCGTCGTACCCGCGCAGCGCGAGAAGGTCCGCGAGTTCTGCCGCGCGCTGGATCAATGCCTCGTCAAGCTCGGTGATCTCGAGTTGCGGCCAGAATTGGTCCAGCAGCCGGCGACACGACGAATACGCCTGGTCGTCCAGGCGCGCCATGCGATGCGCCTGCGCGAGTGCGGCCGCGGTCTCCACATAGAGCAGTCGACTCGACACCACGGCGTCCGCGTCATCCCAGAATCGCCGACAAGCCGCACTGCTCGGCTCGCTGACCAGCAGCGGTACGAAAGCCGATGTGTCGAGATAGCCGATCACCGGCGCTGCTCGTCGATGAGCTCGCCGACCAAGCCCTCGGCATGAATCGGGTCGGGCGCGAGCTGCTTCTTCTGACGGGCGGGCTGCACGCGCCCTTCGGCGCGAAGTCGCTCCAGTCGCGTCGGTTGCCCGACGGGCACAATGCGGGCGACCGGTTGCCCATGGTCTGTCACTGTCACCGTGCGTCCGGAGCGGACCTCAGCCAGGTGGCGACTGAGGTTGTCGCGAAGCTCCCGAATGCCGACGTCCATGCCGCTCTCCCTTAGGTGGCTACTTACCTCGAGAGCATTGTAGCCACTTTATTCCGGGATACACCCGACGATCGCCGAACTGTGGTCAGACGGTGAGTTGCCCGAAGCGGAGCATGCCGGTGGCGGCGTCCTGCTCCGGCGGCAGGTACACCCGCTGGATCGCGACCACGATCGCCTCGGCGATCACGTCGCGGAACGCCGGGTCGGCCAGCCGGGCGGAGTCGTGCGGGTTCGTCACGTAGCCGATCTCGAGTCGCACCGCGGGCATCTTGGTCCGCCGCAGCAGGTCCCACGTCTTGGCGTGCGTCCGGGCGTTCAGCAGGTCGGTCCGGGCGACGATCTCGCGCTGCACCAGGCCGGCGAACTGCTCGCCGACGCTCGACGAGGCGCCGTGCAGGTCGTTGCCGTAGTAGTACGTCGCGACGCCCTGCGCCTGCGGGTTCATCGACCCGTCGGTGTGCAGCGAGACACACAGGTTCGCGTCCGTCTCGTTCGCGAACGCGGCTCGGGCCAGCTCGTCCGGCCCCTGGTCGCGGCCGCGGGACAGGTACGCCCGGACGCCGGTGGCGCCGAGACGGCCCTCGATCCGGGCGGCCAGGTCGTACGCGATGTCGGACTCGCGCAGGCCGAAGCCCTCCCAGCCGTAGTCGAAACCGCCGTGGCCCGGGTCGATCACCACGGTCTTGCCGGACAGTCGCGGTCCGGCGGCGCGGACAGCCTCACGGGCGCGCAGCGCATCCGGGCGGCCGCCGGTCGCCATCGGGCGGATGCGCTCGAGGGCCTTGAACGTCGACGGGCCGCAGGTGCCGTCGGCCGGCAGGCCCATGTTGCGCTGGAACTCGGTCACCGCGCGCTGGGTGTCCGCGGCGAAGATCCCGTCGATCCGGGCGACCGCGAACCCGAGCTCCTGCAGCTTGGCCTGCAGGCTCAGGACGTCGTCACCGCTCAGCGGATGCGACGGCACGTAGGTCAGCAGCCGGTCGCCCAGCCGCCAGCGCGCGTCGTCGATCGCCCGGTAGGTCTGCGGGCCGACGACACCGTCGATCATCAGCCCGCGTTGCTGCTGGAAGCCCCGGACGGCGTGCGCGGTCGCTTCGTCGTAGACGTCGTGACCGCCGGTCAGCAGCCCGAGCCGCTGCAGCTTGCCGACGATCTCGGCGACCGCCTCACCGCTGTCGCCGATCCTGTACACGCCGTGGGGGGCTTCCATCAACTGGCTCCTCTTACCGTGGCGGACGGGGTTGTCCTGCTTCTCAGCCAGTGAAGTCGGCCAGCTCCTTGAGCAGCGCCGCCTTCGGCTTGGCGCCGACGATGGACTTGGCCAGTTCACCGTTCACGTAGACGTTGATCGTAGGGATACCGGTAACGCGGTAGTTGCTCGGGGTGACCGGGTTCTCGTCGACATTCATCTTCAGGAACGTGATCTTGTCGCCGTGGTCCTGGTTCAGCTCTTCCAGGATGGGGGACACCTGGCGGCACGGGCCACACCACTCGGCCCAGAAATCGACCAGGACCGGCTTGTCGCTCTTCAGCACCGTCTGGTCGAACTCGGCGTCGGTGACAGCGTTCATCTTCTCGCCCACGGGCGTATCTCCTTCAGTGAGGTGTGAGGTTCAGGTCAGACAGAGACGGGCTGGGTGGCCGCGGCGGCGGCCGCGGTGGCCGCGTCCTCGAGGGTGGCCAGGAAGCGCTCGGCGTCCAGGGCGGCCGCACAACCGGTGCCGGCCGCGGTGATCGCCTGCCGGTAGGTGTGGTCCACCAGGTCACCCGCGGCGAACACGCCCGGCAGGTTGGTCTCGGTGGTGTTCGGCTTGACCAGCACGTAGCCCTCCGCGTCCAGGTCGACCTGGCCCTTCACCAGCTCCGAGCGCGGGTCGTGGCCGATCGCGATGAACAGGCCGGTGGCCGGCAGCTCGCGGGTCTCGCCGGTGACGGTGTCCTTCAGCGTCAGGTGCGTCAGCTTGTCCTCGCCGTGGATCGTGTCGACGGCCGAGTTCCAGTGGAACTCGATCTTGTCGTTGGCGTACGCCCGGTCGGCCATGATCTTCGAGGCCCGCAGCTCGTCGCGGCGGTGCACCAGGTGCACCTTCTTCGCGAACTTGGTCAGGAAGGTGGCCTCCTCGACGGCCGAGTCGCCGCCGCCGACGACCGCGATCTCGTGGTCGCGGAAGAAGAAGCCGTCACAGGTCGCACACCAGGACACGCCGTGACCGGACATCCGCTCCTCGTCGGCCAGGCCCAGCTTCCGGTAGCCCGAACCCATCGCCAGGATGACGGCCTTGGCGCGGTGCTCGGTACCCGCGGAGTCGGTGACCACCTTGATGTCGCCGGTCAGGTCGACCTTGATCACGTCGTCCGGTACCAGCTCGGCGCCGAACCGCTCGGCCTGCGTGCGCATCTCGTCCATCAGCGCCGGGCCCATGATGCCCTGCGAGAAACCGGGGAAGTTCTCCACCTCGGTGGTGTTCATCAGCGCGCCGCCGGCGGTGACGGAACCCTCGAAGACCAGCGGCTCCAGCGCCGCGCGCGCGGCGTACACGGCGGCGGTGTAACCGGCCGGGCCGGAGCCGACAATGATGACGTTGCGGACTGTGGTGGACTCGCTCATCCAGGCGTTCCTCGTGTCGTCGAGACAGTGACGTCGTACTCAACGGATCCTAGAGGCCGACCATTCCCACGGTACCCATCACGGGGCCGGGGCACCGCATCGACAGACGGACGTGGGCTCACCGGTTGCGCAGCGTCACCGTGGTCTCGTAGAACGAGCTGGGCGAGCCGCCGGGAACGCTACATCCGGTGACCGCGAACACTTGGATCTGGCTCGGCTGCGCACCCTGCAGGCCGATGATCGTAGCCCGCTTGCCGTCCACCTTGGCGGGCTGGACGAGCCGGACGTCCGAGTTCGGGCGGGAGGCCGCGAACGACCGTGCGCACGACTGCTCGTCGGCCGATCCGTGCAGGATCGCGCTCGGGGTGTGGTCCAGCCAGCGCTTCGTCGACGGACCGATGTCCTTCGAGCTGACCGCAACCGTGTCGGCGGGCGGGGTGTTCGGGTCGGCGGACGCGGCGCCGTCGCCGCCCTGGTCCTTGGTGGCGAACACCACACCGACGCCGAGCGCGGCGATCAGCACCACACCCGCCGCGGCGCCGAGCAGCTTCGGCAGGTGCCGGCGCGGCTCCTCGCGGATCTGGGCCAGCGAGTGCACGCCGACCGTGGACGCGCGCAGCACCGACTCGGACACGATCACCGCGTCCAGGTGCTCGGCGACGTCGGTCGGCATCGGAATGTCGGCGCGCCCCTCCTCGGCCAGGTCCCTGGTCAGCTCCAGGAGGGCGTCGTACGTCTGCTGGCACTCGGGGCAGGCCTTCACATGCTCACGAGCGCGGTGCGCCTCGGTCGCGGGCAGCAGGTTCTCGATCAGGTCGGCGATCGTGTCCGTGTCCAGGTGCTCGAGGTGCTCACTGGTCGGCAGACCGGGGTCGGTCATCGGGGGCTCGCCTCCTCACGGGAGGTACGCAGCCGTAGCCACAGGGTCATAGGAAGAACTCCGTCAAAGGCGTCGGTCGTCCGGTCGCCAGAGGCAGGCGACTTCGCTTCGACGGGGGACCCGGTCATTCGGTTCCCACCGCTTCCGCGGCGGACTTGTCCGGTACGTCGGACTCCCGGGTCGTCTGCCAATGGCGCAGCAGCGGGAGCAGCTTGGCGCGGCCGCGGGCGCAGCGCGACTTGACCGTGCCGGGGGCGCAGTCGAGGATCGCGGCCGCCTCCTCGATCGAGTAGCCCTCCATGTCGACCAGGACCAGCGCGGCGCGCTGGTCCTCGTTGATCTGCTTGAGCGCGTTCAGCACGTCCAGCCGGCGCTCCCGCACCTCGGCCGGATCGTCCTCGGCCGGCCCCGCCAGCTCGGCGGCGCGGTCCTCGTCCTCGGGCAACGGGTCGGCGGCGCGCACCTGACGGCGGCGGATCCGGTCCAGACAGGCGTTCACCACGATCCGGTGCAGCCAGGTGGTCACCTTCGCGTCCCCGCGGAACGAGTCCGCCCGCCGGAACGCCGAGATGAAGGCCTCCTGCAGCGCGTCCGCCGCCTCCTCGGGCTCGCCGAGGGTGCGGATCGCGACCGCCCACATCCGGTCCCGGTGCCGCTTGACCAGGAACCCGAACGAGTCCGGGTTGCCGGCCACGTGCATCCGGAGCAGCTCGTGGTCGTCCAGTTGGTCGTAGCTCACCGGACCGCCGGCCGCGGCAGGCTGCACCGCGCCCTGCGCCACCGGATCGCCCGCTCCGATGCGCGGGACGTCCGGCCGGGGCGGCGGGTTGCCCGAGTCCACGTGAGCGGTCATTTCTGGATCGTGACCTCCGAGATCGTGCCCCGGTACTTGCCGCCGTCGTCCTTCGGCAGCTTCGTCAGCCAGACGAGCACGTACTGCGTCTCGGTCGGTGCCGAGGGGGTAAGGGTCACCGTACCCTCCGGCTGGTCGTCCTGGTCGGCGACCGGCTTCCAGCCGTCCACCGTGCTCGGCGCGGCGCCGTCGGCGCTCTTCGGCACGAGCAGCTGGACGCTGGTGCCGTCGCCCTGCAGCGCTACCTGGACCTTCGACACGCTGGTGGGCGCGCCGAGGTCGTAGTAGATGCCGACGCCGGGCTTCTGGCCGCCGAGGTTCGCCCGGCTGTACGACATCGTCGTCCAGGTCGTCGACGCCTTGCCGTCGTAGGTGTTCTTCACGTCCTCGGAGTGCTCGTTGCCGTTGCCGGCCGGCTCCGGGTCGAAGTCCTTGGCGCCGACGATCTTCGCCACGCCGCCGGTCGACGACGGAGTGGTGCTGGTCTGCGGCGGGGCACTGCTCTTGGTCCCGCCGTCGCCGCTGCCCTGGTCGTTGTTCATCGCGCCCTTGAGCAGGAACTGGGCCATCGCGATCACCGACAGCAGCGCGAGGATCGCGAGCAGGATCAGGATCCGGCCGCCCCACGAGCCCTTCGGCTTCGGCTCGTCATGCCGGCGGCGGCCGTTCCCGTTCGACGGCGGGGGCGGCTGGCGGCGCACCGGACGCGTCTCGGCCGCTTGGTTGTACGCCGGTTGCGGCGCGCCGTACCCGTTCTGCTCGGCGTCGTACGACGGCTGCGGTGTCGGATCGAGCGCGGGCGGCGGGGGCTGCGGCACCACCTGGGTGGCGTCGTCGATGCTGCCGTTCTGACGGGCGACCTGGACCGTCTCGTCCATCTGGTTCGGCGGCTCGTGCGAGCTGCCGACGACCCCGGACAGCGCCGCGGACAGGCCGGCCGCGCTGGTGATCGGCGGCGCGTGGTGCCGCGGCGGGTCACCGAGCAGGCGGTCGCTGATGTCGTCCAGCGAGCGCGGCACGCCGGCGCGCACCTGGCGCGGGCTCAGCAGCCGGCCGTGCTCGACCGGCGCGGGCTGCAGGCCCCAGGCGGGAGCCGGGCCGGGCCAGCGGCCGGTCAGCGAGGCGTAGAGCAACTCGCCGAGCGAGTGGACGTCCTCCTCCGGTGAACCGGCGCCGGACGACCGCAGCGCCGCCTCGGTGGAGACGCCGATGACCTTGATCGCGCCCGCGTCGGTGACCACGACGGTGGCCGGGCTGATCGCGCCGTGCGCGTAGCCGGTGCGGTGCAGGTTCTCGAGGGCCTCGGACACCTCGCGGGCCAGCCACCCGGCCTGCTGCCCGGTGAGCGGGCCGCTGCTGAGCATCCGCTCCAGCGACCGGCCGCCGGCCCACTCGCGCACGCAGTACGTCACGCCGTCGTGCATGTCGCAGTCGAGCACCCGCAGGAACCGCGGGTCGTTCGCCGCGGCGGCCCGGCGGGCGGCGTCGAAGAGCAGGTTGGTCCGCGGGTCACCGACCGGCAGGACGTCGACGACGACCGCGCGGCTGAGCACCTCGTCGACGGCACGCCAGACTCGGGCGCCGTCGATCTCCGCGAGCAGCTCGGCGATCCGGTACCGCCCGGCCAAGAGGGCACCAGGACTCACGGTCTGGTTCGACACGGTGTCTCTCGCCCTCCTTGATGCCCAGCGGCCTGATCGCAGGCCCCATCGTAGTGCCCCGCTGACCGGACAGGTGGTGCACTAACGCACAAGCGGTCCGGATCAGCGGCGGATCGGCAGCTTCGATGTGACCATGGACACCACGTCGTTCACTTCGTGGATACGGAGTACCCGGGCCACCGCGGCGTACACCGGCAGCATCACGACCGCCGCGACCGCCAGCTCGAGGACCGCGCCGAGCGGGCCGGACCAGTCGATCGCCAGGCCGAGCACCCAGAGCACGACCCGTCCCGCGCCGGCGCCGGCCACCGCGGCGATGACCATCGCGAGCAGCGGCAGCCCGATCCCGGCGCCCGGGACCCGCGGCACCTTGCGGCGCAGCACCGGGCGGGAGATCAGTACGGCGACCAGATACGCGAGGGCGTACGCCGCGCCGAGGACCACACCGCTGAACCGGAGGTGCGCCTGGTCGAGCAGCACCCGGACCCCGATCACGGCCGCCGCGATGTTGGCCGCCGCGATCACGCACTGCAGGAAGAACGGCGTCCGGGTGTCCTCGAAGGCGTAGAACGTGCGCAGCTGGAAGTACTGGATGGTGAACGGCACGATGCCGAGCGCGAGCGTCATCAGCGTGTACGACATCAGCGTCAGGTTGTTCTTGCCCGAGCCGTAGCCCGCGATGATCGTTACGATCGGGTACGCGAACGCGATCATCGCTGCCGCCGCCGGTACGACGATCGCCAGCGTCTGCCGGATCGACCGGGCGGACAACTGCGCCACCTCGGCCGTGTCGCCGTCGGCCGCGAGCGCCGACATCTGGGGCAGCGCGGCGGTGGCGAGCGAGACCGTGACGATGCCGTGCGGCACCAGGATGATCAGCATCGCGGTGCTGTACGCGAACAGACCGGCCTTCGCGCCCGGGTCGCCCGAGGCGGTACCGGCGATCGCGAGCCGGGTGACGACGACCAGGGTCACCTGGTTGACCGCCACGAACAGCACCGTCCAGATGCCCAATCGGGCAGTGTGTCCCAGACCGGTACCGCGGAGACCGAACTTCGGCCGGTAGAAGTGCCCGCTGGCCCGCAGGTAGGGGAGCAGGACCAGGAGCTGGACGGCGATGCCGACCGTGTGCCCAAGACCGAGCAACAGCTCCTCGCCGTGGCTGTACGTCGCGGGCGGGTCACCGACCCGGTAGACGAACAGGAAGACCACGATCGAGGCGCAGGCGACGATGTTGTTCGCGATCGGCGCCCACATCATCGGACCGAACCGGCGGCGCGCGTTCAGCACCTGCCCGACCAGGACGAACGCGCCGTAGAAGAAGATCTGCGGCAGGCACAGGCGGACGAACATCACCATGTTCGCCTTCTCGATCGCCCGGGACGGCTCGTGCAGCTCCTTCGGCATGTACAGCTCGGCGATCGCCGGCGCCGCCAGCACACAGGCGACCGTGACGACCGCGAGCACGACGAAGCCGAAGGTCAGCAACCGGTTGGTGAAATCCTGGCCGCCGTCGTCGTGGTTCTTGATCGCGCGCACCAGTTGCGGGACCAGCACGGTGTTGAACACGCCGCCGGCGAGCAGGATGTACAGGCTGTTCGGGATGGTGTTCGCGGCGGTGAAGATGTCGCCGCGCAGCGCGGTGCCGATGGCGGCCGCGAGCAGGGCGATCCGGACGAATCCGAGCAGGCGGGACAGCACCGTTCCGGCTGCCATCACCGCCGCGGAGCGCAGGGTGCGGTCAGCCATCCTTCGAACCGACTCCTTCTTTCAGGGACGCGTCCGGGGCTTCGGCGACGCCGTTCGTTCCGGGGCGATCGTGGGCGGGATCAGGGGTGTCCGTCGTCTCGGTCGTCTCCGCCGCGTCGGCGGTGCCGGCCGTGGCGCTCGCGGCGGCCGTGGTGCGGCGCTCGGTGCGGACCCGGCGGTAGATGCGGACGAACGACGTACCGAACAGCAGCGCGCAGGCCGCGCCGACCAGGATCCAGCCGACGCTGCCGTACTGGCTGGCCTGGATCAGCAGCTCCTGGGACTTGCCCACCGGCTTGCCGGCCGCGTTCGTCACCTGCGCGTTCGCGCGGATCAGACCGTTCTGCTCGGCGCTCGCGTTGATCCGCGGCGTCCACTTCTGACCGGGACCGAGCACGACGGTCTGCGGCGTCCTGATCTTCAGGTCGGACCGGTTCACCGAGGTGACCACGATGCCGACCCGGACCGACCAGTCGGTCTCGTTGGTGATCGTCAGCGGGAACGTGCCCTTGCTGCCGGCCAGGTTGACCTTGATCTCCTTGCGCAGCCCGCGGTCGACGCTCGCGTTCACCAGGTGCACCTTGCCCAGCTGCTGGTTGGCGGAGCCGAGCTCGATCGCGGTGAAGTGCCGCGCCTCCTCCGGGTGACCGTTCCAGCCGGAGGACGTGGACCGGAGCAGCGCCTGCGTCATCACCTCGGGCAGCGCGGTCCCGTCGACGAGCAGGTCCTGCATCGTCGTGGTGGCCTCGTCGAGGTCCTTGACGCTCTGCAGGTGGGACTCGGTGAGTACGCCGTTCGTCTTCGGCGCGGCCGGTGCCTTGGTCTCCTGCGGTCGCGGGTTGGCCGCGACCACGCCGGCGACGTCGGTGGCCTTGATCCAGGGCAGCGAGAGGCTGCCCGCGAGCGCGGCGGTCGCGACGCCGTCACTGTCCCAGCCGCGCGGCGGCGCGATGACCACCGACGCGGTGCTCTTGCCCGCAGCCGCGATCAGGGCGGTGACGGCCGCGAACCGCTGCCGCACCTGGAGCGGACTCTCGGCGGTCTCCGGGTCGGGGCCGCCGGCGGTCAGGGACGAGTCGGCGATCACCGTGCGCTCCGTGCGGTGCGTGCCGCCCGGCGTGAGGACGTTGTACACGGGGGTGGTGGTCAGCACCGGGCGGGTGCCGGCAGACCACGAGGAGCTGCTGACCAGGTTCAGGTCGTCGGGGGTGGAGCCCGGGAACCCGCCGGCCGCGGCAGCCAGGTAGCGGCTCGCGGCGGCGCCGCCTTCGAGCCAGAGGCCGTTGGTGAATCCGGGGGCCAGCTCGCCGCCGGACCGTTCGGTCTTCGTCCGGGCCTGGGCGACAAGCTTCTTCAGCGGGTCGCCGGAGTCCACGAGGCCGGCCACGTCCGGGTCGCCGTACGGCAGCAGCACGATCTGGTTGCCGCGGGCCCGGCCGGACTCGAACTCCTTGAGCCAGGCGGTCGCGACGGCCTTGCCGGTGCCGGGTGTGGTCTGTCCGTTCTCGCCGACCACCACATACTCGGTGGCCATCTGCCGGATCTCGTCGAGCATCGCCGGGTCGACCAGCCAGGTCACCTTGTGCTGCTGGCCGAGCGCGAGCAGCCGGCCGAGCGACCCGGACGGAGCCAGGGACCGGGCCAGCGACTCGTTGGCGAAGTTCTTGCCGCCGAGCTGGGTCGGGCGGTGCCGCAGCGGTACGACGAGTGCGGTGTTGACCGATCGGGTCAGCGGCTCCTGGCCCAGCACCGGCATCAGGGTGCGGGCCCGGCCGGCCATCACGCGCTCGCTGTTCGGCGGCTTGCCGCGGAACGTGACGCCGACGACGTACACGCCGGTGTGGCCGGTGATCCGCCATTCCTTCCACGGCACCGTCAAGGTGAACTCGACCGTCTGCTTCGGCGCCAGCGGCTGCTCGAACGGCTGGAAGGTCTGCTCGTCGTTCGTCAGGTTGCGGCAGCTGTCCCGGTCGTTCATCGGGACGTTCTGATCGGTGGGGATCGCGTCCAGGGCGGCAGTGCTGGCCAGCCGCGTCCGGTCGATACAGGCCAGGGCCTGCGGGTCGTCGAACGTCACCGAGCTGGTGTTCGTCACCCGGCCCTTGATCACGACCTGCTCGCCGACCTTCGGCGCGGCCGGGCCGAACGAGTCGATCGTGACCTGGACGGTCGGCTCGTCGCTCGGCGCGGCCTCGGCCGGAGCAGCCAGGGTCGCTGCCGAAGCAGCAACCAACAGGCAAGCGCCCAGCACCGCTGGGAGCCTCAGTCGCCGTCTGAACACGCCGTCACCGTAACCTAGTTCCCCGTGTCACCCTTTGCCGACCAGTCAGCCTCAGCCGGATCGTTGTCAGCAGTACAGCAGCGCGCCGTCCAGGCCCTGCTGCAACTCGCTCCGGTCGTCGACGAACTGGGATCCCGGTTCACCGCCGCGGGCCACGAGATCGCGCTGGTCGGCGGTCCGGTCCGGGACATTCTCCTCGGCCGGGGGAGCAAGGATCTGGACTTCACCACGTCAGCGCACCCGGACGTGATCGAGCGGTTGCTGTCCGGCTGGGCGGACCATGTCTGGGATATCGGCAAGGCGTTCGGCACCATCGGTTGTCGCAAGGGTGAGTGGGTCCTGGAAATCACGACCTACAGGTCGGAAACCTACGATCCCACCTCGCGCAAACCGGAGGTGGCCTACGGCGACTCCCTGGAGGGCGATCTGGCCCGCCGGGACTTCGCGATGAACGCGATGGCGGTCCGGCTGCCGTCGCGCCAGTTCGTCGACCCGTACGGCGGGATCGAGGACGTCGCGAACCGCCGGATCCGCACCCCCGGTACGCCGGAGGACTCGTTCTCCGACGACCCGCTGCGGATGATGCGGGCGGCCCGGTTCGCCGCACAGCTCGGCTTCACGCCGGACCCGGCGGTGGTCGCGGCGATGACCGCGATGGCCGACCGGATCACGATCGTGTCGGCCGAGCGGGTCCGGGACGAACTGGAGAAGCTGATCTGCTCCGATCACCCGCGGATCGGGCTCGACCTGCTGGTCTCGACCGGCTTGGCCGAGCACGTGCTGCCCGAGCTGCCGGCCCTGAAGCTGCAGGTCGACGAGCACCATCGGCACAAGGACGTCTACCAGCACTCGCTCACCGTCCTCGATCAGGCCATGGATCTGGAGTCTCGTCTCTCTGTTCCGACGCCGGATTTCGTCGTTCGGTTCGCGGCGCTGATCCACGACATCGGCAAACCGAAGACGAAGCGGAACGAAGCCGGCGGCAAAGTGACGTTCCATCATCACGACGTGGTCGGGGCCAAGCTGGCCCGCAAGCGGATGAAGGCGCTGCGGTTCAGCAACGAGCAGATCGACCAGGTCAGCAAGCTGATCGAGCTGCACCTGCGCTTCCACGGGTACGGCGACGGCGAGTGGACGGACTCCGCGGTCCGCCGCTACGTCCGCGATGCCGGCGACCAGCTCGACCGGCTGCACATTCTGACCCGGGCGGACTGCACGACCCGCAACCTCCGCAAGGCGGACTCACTGCGGGCCGCGTACGACGACCTCGAGGAACGCATCGAACGCTTGCAGGAGCAGGAGGAGCTCGACGCCCTGCGCCCCGACCTCGACGGCAACCAGATCATGGAGATCCTCGGCATCCCGCCGGGCCGCGAGGTCGGCGAGGCCTACAGGTTCCTCATGGACCTCCGCCTCGACCAGGGCCCGCTCGGCGAGGACCGCGCCCGGGGAGAGCTCCTCACCTGGTGGTCGAACCGCTCCTGATCGGCTGGGCGGGGACGGCCGCGTAGACCTTCGCGATGGTGTCCGCCGAGATCGGGTGCGGCTCGTACGTCGTAGTGCCGTCCTGCGTGGTGATCGAGGCGACCGGGAGCGCCGGGTCGATCGAGTTGGTGAGGTAGGCGGCGTCGTACGTCGTCAGGTCGGCCAGCGGGACCGGCGTGGTGGTGTAGTCGTCCAGGCCGCGTTGGAGGACCTGCTGGCGGATGCCGGGAAGTGCCGGCGCCGACGGGAAGACGAGGTCCGGCCCGCGGGCGAAGCAGATGTTCCAGATCGAGGCTTCGGAGATCTCGCCGGTCGCGGTGTGGAAGACGGCGTCGTCGTAGCCGGACAGTTCGGCCTTGCGGGCGTAGTAGGTGAGGTCGAAGGTGCCGGTGTGCTTCAGGTGCGGGACACCGCGCTCGTGCTGGAACGCGAGCAGGCGGAGCGGCTCGGTGCCAGCCGGGACCGGCGGGCCGACTCGGGTCAGCAGGTGAAGCTCGTCGGTGGCGAAGACGTTGACGCGGATCGAGAGATCGCCGGTACCTGCCTGCTCGAGCGCTGCCTGCAGGTCGCGACGGACCCGATCCTCGGGCAACGGCTGCCCGAAGACCTCCCGCGTGCTGCGGTCCAGGCGCTCGAAGTGCAGGTCCAGCCCGTCGACACGCCCGTCGCGCACCTGCATCGACGTGAAATGCCCGTACGCCGTTGCTCGCAGCAACGTCGCGTCGACCGCCGGTGACCGGGCGCCGTCCAGCATCAGGAAATCGCTCACAGGCCCTAGTCTCGCCGTGTGGACGTGTGGAGCATCATCGGGTGGGGCGGATCCGCGCTCGTCGTAGTGTCACTGCTGCAGACCCGGATCCTGCGGCTGCGGATCCTGAACCTGGTCGGCTGCGTGATCCTGGTCGGGTTCAACGCCGTGATCGGCGTCTGGCCGATGGTCGGCATGAACGCGGTGCTCGCGGTCATCAACGTCGTGTACCTGTGGCGGCTGCTCCGGCACCGGCACGACGAGAAGGAGTACCAGGTGCTGCAGGTGGACGAGTCCGACGAATACCTCGGCTACATCCTCGACCGGCACCAGAAGGAGATCACCCGGTTCAACCCCGGTTTCACGCCCGGCACCAGCCAGTACGCGTTCCTGGTGCAGCACGGCGACCGCACCGTCGGCGTCGTCCTCGCGCACGACGCCGGCGACGGCCGGGCGCAGATCGACCTGGATTACGCGGTCCCGAAGTACCGCGACTTCACGCCGGGTGAGTTCGTCTACCGGCGCAGTGACGTCTTCACCGATCGCGGGTTCCGCCAGGTCCTCGCGTCACCCCGGATGCGCGACTCCACGCCGTACCTGAAGAACCTCGGCTTCCACCGCGACGGCGACGACCTGGTGCTGAACCTCTAAATGTCCTTCGCGTAGCAGAGCGAGGCGATCTCGTTCTCGAAGGGCGGGTACGGCGGGGTGGGGCGGTAGCCGTGGTTCGTGTAGAGGGCGATCGCTTCGACCTGCTTGGTGCCGGTTTCGAGGCGGAGCCGCGTCATTCCACCGGTGCGGGCCGACGCCTCGACAGCCTCGAGCAGGATGCGGGACAGGCCCCAGCCGCGCGCGGACGGGGCGACGTACATGCGTTTGATCTCGCCGAGGCCCGGCGCGACCGGCTGCAGGCCGACGCAGCCGACCGGTGCTCCGTCCAGCGTGAGCAGCGTGAACGCGATGTCGGGATGCAGCGCGACGAGCGGCTGGTCCTCGCCGTACATCGCCGCCAGCTCGGCCTGTTGCGCCGTGGTCAGGGCCAGTACTTCCGCGTCCGTCGGCGGTGCCGTCCGCAGTTCCACTCCCTCGATCACCATGCGATCGGACGGTAGCAACACGGCATGACGCTCCTGTTTCCGTTTCCTCTCCGTGGTCTGATGGGCGAGTGAGGACGTTGGAGGAGACCGCCGCGCTGGTGCGGGCCGGCGTGCTGGATCCGGTGCTGCTGGTCGAGGACGCGTTGACGCGTGCGGCTGCCGTGGCGCACCTGAACGCGATCGTGCACCTCGACGCGGACGGTGCGCGCAAGGCGGCCGCGGCGCACGACCGCACGGGTGCGCTCGCCGGGGTACCCGTGCTGGTGAAGGAGATCGTCGAGGTCGAAGGCCTGCCGTACCGCTGCGGGTCCGCGTCGATGGACGAGGTCGGTCGCCAGGACGCCGACGTCGTACGCCGGTTGCGCGCCGCGGGGGCGATCGTGATCGGCCTCTCGCACACCCATGAGTTCGCGTACGGCTGCACCGGCACGTCGAACCGCGTCGGCCCGTGCCGCAACCCGCACGACCCGTCGCGGATGACCGGCGGCTCCAGTTCGGGCTCAGCAGCCGCGGTGGCGGCCGGGGTCGTCCCGCTGGCGATCGGAACGGACACTGCGGGCTCAGTACGCATCCCGGCCGCGCTGTGTGGAGTCGTCGGCTTCAAACCGACCTACAACACGCTGCCGACCGACCGCGTCTTCCCCCTGTCCCAGACGCTCGACCATGTGGGCGTCCTGACCCGCACTGCCAGAGATGCCAGCTACGCCCTGACTGCCCTGACCGAAACCACGACCCTGGAGCCCAGCGCTCGGCCTCGCCTCGGCATCGTGACGAACGCTGAGTACCTACACCTCGGTCCTGAGGTTCGTAGTGCCTGGCTGGCGGCTGTGGAGAAACTCGACACTGTTGACGTGCAGCTGCCCGACTGGTCCACAAGTTTCTCCACAGCTGCGAATCTGCAAGGCCCGGAAGCGGTTGCCAACCACAAGGACCGGATTCAGGACAGCTACCAGCCAGACGTCCGCCAGCGGCTGCTCGAAGCCGCGCTGGTGCAGCCGGCCGACTACCAGCGAGCCAAAATACAAGCAGCAGCGATCACGGCCGAGCTCGACGCGGTGCTGTCCACGGTGGACGCGGTCATCACCCCGACAGTCCTCACCACAGCCCCGCCACTCGCCACCCCCGACGCCGACGTACGCCGGCAGCTACTGAACAACACCCGCCTGGCGAACCTCACCAGGCACGCGGCCGTCAGCCTGCCGATCCCGGCTGACGGCCTTCCCGTGGGCCTGCAGGTCATTGCTGCGAGCAATGAGCAGGCGGTCGCGGTTGCATGCTGGATCGAAGCTCAGCGGTAGACCCGCAGATCCGCCAGGCTCCACCAGTTACCGGCACTGCCGTTCTGCGTGACCCGGATGTACCGTGCCCGCGTAGGCGGCAACTCGACCGTCGTCAGCTGACTGCTCGACGTACCAGTGGCAACCGTCCGCCAACTGCTCCCGTCGTTGCTGACAGCAACCGTATGACCGTGCGCGTAGTCACCGATGTTCCCGCCGCTGTCCAACGCGACCTGCCGGAACGTCTGTGCCTTCCCCAGGTCCACCTGCACCCACTGATCCGGTGCCTGCGCCGTCTTGCTCTGCCACACGGTCGATCCGTCCGCGTCGATCAGCAGACCGGCATCGGCTCCGTTGACGCTCGCCGACGCGCTCTGCGGCGTCAACTGCTGCGGTGCGTCCGCTGCCGTCCGTCCCCAGGTGAAGGTCGCGATCGACCCGCCGGGCAGTTCGTACTCGAAGGTCTCGTCTCCGAGCGCCACGGCGAACGAGCGCGGATCGTCGTTCTCGTTGTGGACAAGGAGCGCCGTCGTACCGTCCGGGTTGCGGAACGCGGCCGACATCAGCTGCCCGTTCCACCCGGTCGTCCCGTACGACGTGCTTGCGATCCGCACCGCGCCCGGCTGCACGAACTTCGACAGGTGGCCGATCGTGTAGTACTCCGCGTCCGTCGACACCGTGCCGTCCGGCTGCAGCGTCACCAGGCCGGTGCACGTGTCACAGCCGCCGAGGTGCGGGCCGCCGGTCGAGTCGAGGGCGATGTTCCAGTTCACGACCGACTTCGCCCAGTTCCGCGTCGTACCGAGCATCAGCGTGCGGGCATGCCAGGTGAGCGTGCCGCGGAAGATCTGCGGCGGGGTGTCGTTCGGCCCGTGCGAGCCGGAGCACTCGGTGAACCAGATCCCCTTCGACGGGAAGGCTTTGTGCAGGTCGGTCTGCTTGGACGGGTCGCCGGAGTAGCAGTGGTACGCCGTACCCGCGATCCACTTCGCCGCCGAGGTGCGCAGCAGCTTGTACGGGTAGTCGGTCTCCGGGTCCTCACCGGGCGGCGTGGAGGCGATGTCGCCGGGGTGCGTGGTCCAGTTGTGGTCGTAGCCGAGGATCTTGGTCCGCGGGCTGACCTTCTGCAGCAGCGGACCCAGGGCGGTGATCACAGCTGCTTCCTGGCGGACCGGCAGGTCCGTTCCGGGGTACGCGCTCGGCTTGCGGTTCTGCGGCTCGTTCTGGATCGAGAGGAAGTCGACAGGTACGCCGGCCCGCATGTACGCCTGCACGAACTTCACCAGGTAGCGCGCGTACGCGTCGTACACCTTCGGGTCATCCCTGAGACGGCCGCCGACGAGCGAGTCGCCGGTCTTCATCCAGGCCGGCGGACTCCACGGCGTGGCCATCACCTTGAGCTGCGGGTTGAGCTGCTTCGCACGGCGGAGCAGCGGCAGCACCTGCTGCTGGTCGTGGGCGATGCTGAAGTGCCGCAGTCCGAAGTCGGTCCGGCCCGCGGGTACGTCGTCGTACGTGTAGTGCTCGGCCGCCGCGGTGAAGTCGGACGAGCCGACGGGCTGCCGCAGGAAGCTGACGCCGATGCCCTGTCGCGGGTCGAACAGCGACCGCATCGTCTGCTCGCGATCGGCCGGGCTGAGCCGGTACAGCACGTCGGCGGACGAGTCGGTGATCGAGGCACCGAAGCCGTCCATGGTCTGGTACGTCGTGCGCGGGTCGACCGTGATCGTGGTCCGGTCGCTCGCGCCGTCCGATGTGGACCTGAAGGCGACCGGCGCGCGCTCGTGCAGCAGCTCGGCGCGGTCCGGTGTGGTGACCCAGACCTGGACCTGGGTCGTCGGGGGCTGGGCCTGGGCGGGCCCGGTGAGTGACGCCGCCGCGAGAGCAAGGGCGACGCCGAAGACGGGTGTTCTCATCGCGCTCCTCAGGGATGAAACAAACGGCCACAGAAAACGCTCGCCGCCGAGGACTGTCAAGGTCTGGGAGCGTGGGTTTAGAGTGCTGAGCGTGAAACAAGGGGATGTAACAAATGCCGCGTGCTAAAGCGACCGTTCGGGACGTCGCGGCGGCGACCGGGGTGTCGATCGCGACGGTGTCCCGCGTCCTGAACCAGGCCGGCAGCGTGGCACCCGAGACCCGGCAGCTCGTCGAGCAGGCAATCGAGGAGCTCGGCCTGCGCGCGCCCGCACCGCGCGGCGGTACGGCGAAACCGGTCGACGGAGCCGTCTACGTCCGGTGTCCTTACGTGCTCACCGACTACTTCGGGCTGATCGTCTCGTCGATCGCCGAGACGCTGGACCGTCACGGTCGGCAGGTTGTCCTGAACGCCGGCGAGGCCGCGCAACACGAGCGCGTGCTCGGCCAGCTGCCCGCCCAGCGCTCACTCGCCGGCGCGATCCTGATCCTCCCGCCGGAGCCGAGCGACGAACTGGTTCGGCTGAGCACGCGCCGTTTTCCGTTCGTCGTCGTGGACCCGCGGACGGCGCTTCCGCCCGACATCCCGTCCGTGTCCGCTGCCCATCACTCCGGCGCCCGGCAACTCACGACGTACCTGACCGGGCTGGGGCACACCCGGATCGGCGTGATCGCCGGCCCGCGGGAGTGGCTGGCCGCCGATGCCCGGCTCAGCGGTCATTCCGCGGCCCTCGCCGACGCCGGCATCCTGCCCGACCCCTCGCTCATCCGCCACGACCAGCCGACCACGCAGCACGGCTACCGCGCCGCGGGCGAGTTGCTCGACCTCGCCCCCCGCCCGACGGCGCTGGTCGCCTTCAACGACAAGGCCGCCGTCGGAGCGCTCCAAGCCGCTCGCGAGCGCGGCCTGTCAGTGCCCGGCGATGTGTCGATCGCCGGCTTCGACGACCTCGACCTCAGCCGCGCCACGACCCCTCAACTCACCACGGTCCGGCAACCGCTCCAGGAGATGGGCCGAATGGCCGTCAGCCTCCTCATCCGCCTCCTGGACCGCCACGCCCTAGAGGCCCTACACGTGGAACTAGCCACCACCCTTACCCCCCGAGCCTCGACCGCCCCACCACCCGACCTTCGCTGAACCCGGTGTCCAGATGCGGAGTTAGGCGGTGCGCGAAACGGCTCGGTTGTGGCAGGTTTTAGACATGAACCTTCGGATCGGCATCGCCGGGATCGCCATCGAGTCCAGCACGTTCTCGCCACACCGGGCCGGCCTCGCCGACTTCGACGTCCGCCGCGGTGACCGCATCCTGGAGCGGTACGACTTCCTCGGCAAGGACTGGGCGCAGGGGATCGAGTGGGTCCCGTTGCTGCACGCACGCTCCCTGCCCGGCGGAGCGGTCCTGCCGGAGGTGTACGACGACCTGTCCGCCGAGATCATCACGCGCCTCGAGAGTGCCGGTGAGCTGGACGGGTTCTTCTTCGACATCCATGGCGCGATGAGTGTGGTCGGGCGGCAGGACGCGGAGGCCGACCTGGCCACGCGGATCCGGGCTGTGCTCGGCCCTGACGTGCTGGTGTCCGCATCGATGGACCTGCACGGCAACGTGTCCCGCGAGCTCGGTACGGCGGTCGATCTGATCACCTGCTACCGGATGGCGCCGCACGAGGACGCGATGGAGAGCCGCGAACGCGCCCTGCGGAACCTGGTCGAGCGGGTCCGGTCCGGGCTCGGGAAGCCGGGGAAGGCGTGGGTGCAGGTGCCGGTGCTGCTGCCGGGCGAGAAGACCTCGACGCGGCTCGAGCCGGCCAAGTCGATCTACCGGCGCGTCGGCGAGATCGCGGACGAACCCGGTGTTCTGGACGCGGCCGTGTGGGTCGGGTACGCGTGGGCCGATGAGCCGCGGTGCCGGGCCGCCGTGGTCGTCACCGGCGACGACGACGCGCTGATCAGCGAGCGCGCTGCCGAGTTGGCGCGGGCGTACTGGGACGCCCGGGACGGGTTCGAGTTCGTGGCACCCACCGGAACCCTGCACGAATGCGTTGCGGCCGGGCTCGCTTCCACCGCGCGGCCGTTCCTGATCAGCGACTCCGGCGACAACCCGACGGCGGGCGGCGCCGGTGACACGTCGTGGACCCTCGGTGAGCTGCTCACGATCGAGGAACTGACCTCCGGCAAGGCCACCGCGATCCACGCCGGCATCGCCGACGCCGAGGCGGTCGCCGCCTGCGTCGCGGCCGGCGTCGGCAACCCGGTCGAGGTCACCGCCGGCGGCAAGGTCGACTCCGGCCCCGCGGGCCCGGTCGCGCTGTCCGGCACCGTGTTCTCGATCTCCGAGGATCCTGTCGGCGGGACTGTCGCGGTGGTTCAGGTCGGTGGTCTGTACTCGATCCTGACCACCCGCCGCAAGCCCTACCACCACATCGCGGACTTCACCCTCCTGGGCCTCGACCCGGCGACCACCGACCTGGTCATCGTCAAGATCGGCTACCTGGAACCAGAGCTCTACAACCTCGCCGCCGATTGGCTCCTGGCTCTCACCCCCGGCGGCGTCGATCAGGACCTCCTCCGCCTCGGCCACCACGGCGTACTACGCCCGCTGTTCCCCTTCGACCCTGACATGGCAGACCCCGACCTGAAGCCCGAGAGAATCTGACCCACGCGTCCGTGGCGCTGTGCCTGTGGGTGAACGCGAGCGGTAGTTCGCGACCGCCGGCAGTAGCCGGGAAAGTGCACAGTGCCAAGGCGGGCGCGGTGGCCGGACCGCGGGTTTCATTTCTTGCCCTGGGCATCGGTTCGATGTCTTGCTGGCGGTGGGGGGCGGGTGTAGCTTCATAACGCCTCGTGATCGTGGTGCTGGGGGCAGCGCTTACGTGGGTGACGCTGACCGTGACGGAGCGTCGCCCGGGGTGGGGACCCGAGGCCGGCGACGTTCCAGGTGGGGGGACCCATGGGCCGTCGATGTGCGCCGGACGAGGTCCGGCCGACCGGCCGTGCTCCGCCGTGTTCGCGGCGTGCACCCGGCGATCGCGGGCGCGTCCATGCCGCCCCGATCACGCCGTCGATCCGCCGGCCGCCGTTCTGCTGACGGCAGGACGAAGCCGCGTCCGCACGAGTAAGCCTCTCTGCTCCCTATCGCTCCCCGGACACGACCGCAGTACCGCATTTCAGTGCTCAAACAGAAGGGCACACCACCGTGACATCGCGAACAGAGCCGCGGACGCTTCGGCGTTTCCGGCGTCCCCTGATCCTCGCGTCCGGCGTCGCGCTGCTGGCGGCGGCCTTGGTGCCGAACGCCAACGCGAATCTGGCCGGGAGCAGCTTCGAAGGCAACGACGGCAACATGATCGTCAACACCGGCGGAAACACCGACTGGGTGAACGCCCCGAACCGTGTCCGCGGCGACGACCTGACCAGCGGTTCGACCGACAACGCGTTCGGTCAAGGCTCGAAGGAAGACGACCCGAACGTCTCCGTGGTCACCGGTTCGATTCCGCCGCAGAAGAGCGACCTCACACGCTTCTACGTCGCCAGCGAGACCGCAGCCAACGGCAAGGTCTACCTGTACTTGGCGTGGGAGCGGTCGAACGTCCTCGGTTCGGCCAACATGGACTTCGAGATCAACAAACTGGCGCAGCCGAACCTGACCACGACCGGCCAGAAGACGCTCAACCGGAGTGCCGGCGACCTGCTGATCACCTTCGACTTCACCAACGGTGGCGGCAACCCCGTACTCGGCCTGCTCAAGTGGACCACCACAGGCTCTGCAAGCCAGTGCTTCTCGGCGAACTCCCTGCCGTGCTGGGGCCAGCGGGTCGACCTGAGCGCCGCCGGTTTCGCCGAAGGCGCGGTCAACGCCGGCACCATCACCGAACCGATCGCCGGTGGGACTCTCGCCGGACTGGAGTTCGGTGAGGCAGCAATCAACATGACCGATGCCGGAATCTTCCCGGCCGGTCAGTGCACCGCGTTCGGCAGCGCGTTCCTGAAGAGCCGCTCGTCGGCGTCGTTCCCGGCCGAGGTCAAGGACTTCGTCGCACCGCAGCCGGTGAACATCGCGAACTGCGGCAAGATCATCATCCGCAAGGTCACCGAGAACGGCGACGCCTCGTTCGGCTACACCACAACCGGTGGACTCAGCCCCTCGACGTTCAACCTGTCCAACGGTGGCGTGCAGACCTACAGCAGCGCGACCCAGGTCCAGGCCGGCAACTACAGCGTGACCGAGTCGACCCTGCCGACCGGCTGGACGCTGAAGAACCTCGCCTGTACCGCGACCGGTACCGGGACCAGTTACTCGCTCAGTGGTGCGACAACGAACATCACGATGGCGCCTGAGGGCGTGGTCGACTGCACCTACACCAACCACATCAACAGGCAGCCGGCCATCACCACCACGCTGTCGGCAGATACGGTCGTGGTCGGAGGTACAGTGCACGACTCCTCGACCCTCACCGGAGCGACGGCGAACGCCGGTGGAACGGTGACCTACACCGTGTACTCCGACTCCACCTGCTCCACAAGCTTCGCGAACGCGGGGACCAAGACGGTGACCAACGGTGTCGTGCCCGACTCCGACGCGGTCACCTTCAACTCGACCGGTGACTTCTACTGGCGGGCCGCCTACAGCGGGGACTCGAACAACGACCCGGCAACCAGCGTCTGCACCAGTGAGCATCTGGTCGTGACCAAGAAGTCGCCGACCATCGCCACCAGCTTGTCGGCCACAACCGTCGAGGTCGGCGGCAGCGTTCACGACTCGGCGACGCTGAGCAACGCCACGGCGAACGCCGGCGGGACCGTGACCTACACGGTCTACACCGACAACGCTTGCTCGACCGGTGCGCAGAGCGCCGGCACAGTGAACGTGACGAACGGCGTCGTGCCTGACTCCAACGCGATCACGTTCAACACCGCGGGCGACTACTACTGGCAGGCCGTGTACAGCGGCGACGCCAACAACAACGGGGCGACGAGCGTGTGCACCAGTGAGCACCTCGTCGTGACCAAGAAGAGCCCGGCGATCAGCACCGCACCGAACCTGATCCCGAACGACGACGCCACGATCAGCGGCGCCCTCACTCCGACGGGCACGATCACGTTCAAGCTGTTCGCTCCTGCTGACGCGACCTGCGCCGGCGCCGGGGCGTACACGCAGACGGTGACCGTGAACGGCAACGGGACGTACAGCACGACCAACACGTCCTTCGTCGCGAGCACGCTCGGGACCTGGCGCTGGCAGGTCACCTACAGCGGCGACACCAACAACAACCCGGCCACCTCGGCCTGCGGCGTGGAGCGCTTCACTCTCGCCAACGGCTGACAGTCCGATCGGGGCCGGTCGTCACGGCCGGTCCCGATCTACAACTTCCGCAGCATCTGGAGGGCCTCGATCGAGTGGTCGACGAGGTGGTCGGCCGAGTACGGCCGGTCCGCCTCGGGGAGACCGGACCACTCGATCGCCAGGTCCTCGGCGTACGACAGCCAGGCGTGGATCCGGAGGTAATCCTGGGAGGCGGGCTCATCGGCCACATCGGGCGTGCCCAGGTAGGTGAGGACGCGCTTGGTCAGGCCCGCGCGCGTCTCGTCGTACACCTTGACGGCGAAGTCGTCGCCGCCGGCGGCGCCGCGGACGAACGAGATGTACGCCGTCCGCCGGCGGGTGATGAACGCGACGAACTGGACGAGCATCTCGCGCAGCTGCTCCTCGGGGGGCAGCGCGTCGTCCGGCTTCGTGACCCGGAGCAGGCGGCGGCCGGCCGCGGAGATGACCGCGAGGTAGTAGTCGCGCTTGCTCGGGAAGTAGTGGAACAGCAGCCCGCGGGAGATTCCGGCCTCGGCGGCGATCGCGTCGATGGACAGCTCATGGATCGGTTGGTCGCGAAGCATCATCAGGCCGATCTTGACCAGTTGCTTCTTGCGGTCTTCCGCTGACAGCCGGTGATCCATGCTATTGAGCATTGCTTAGAGGCCCGCTACGGTCAAGGCGAGGGAGAGGAGTCTTGATGGGGTTCGAACCTTCGGCCCGGGCTCAAGAGCTGATCACCCGCGTGGAAGCCTTCCTGCGGAGCGAGATCGAGCCGGTCGAGGCGGAGCTGCACCATGCGATCCGCACCGCCGGTGACCCGTGGCAGCCGCAGCCGCTGATCAAGGACCTGCAGGTGAAAGCCCGCGACGCAGGCCTGTGGAACCTGTTCCTCCCGCCCGCGGAACCAGGCAACGAGCAGTACGGCGAAGGCCTCAGCAACCTCGATTACGCCCCGATCGCGGAGCTGACCGGCCGGTCCTTCATCGCGCCGTACATCTTCAACTGCAACGCGCCGGACACCGGGAACATGGAGGTTCTGCTCCGCTACGGCAACGACCAGCAGAAGAAGCGCTGGCTGGAGCCGCTGCTGGACGGCACGATCCGCTCCGCGTTCTGCATGACCGAGCCGGACGTCGCGTCCTCCGACGCCACGAACATGCAGGCCACGGCGGTCGTCGACGGTGACGACGTCGTGCTGAACGGCCGCAAGTGGTGGAGCACCGGCGTCGGTCACCCGGACTGCGAGCTGCTGATCTTCATGGGCCTCACCGCCCCGGACGCGCATCGGTACGAGCGCCACACGATGGTCCTCGTCCCGCGCGACACCCCCGGCGTGAAGGTCGAGCGCCTGCTCCCCGCGATGAGCAGGTACGACGAGCCGCACGGCCACGGCGAGGTGTCCTTCACCGAGGTTCGGGTGCCGGCCGCGAACATCCTGGTCGGACCCGGCCGGGCGTTCGAGATCGCCCAGGGCCGCCTCGGTCCGGGGCGCGTGCACCACTGCATGCGGCTGGTCGGCCTGGCCGAGAAGGCGCTCGAGCTTGCCCTGCAGCGCGGCACCAGCCGGACCGCGTTCGGCAAGCCGCTGGTCAACCTCGGCGGCAACCGTGAGCGGATCGCGGACGCACGGATCGCGATCAACCAGGCACGACTGCTCGTGCTGCAGACGGCGCACCTGCTGGACACGCAGGGGCTCGTCGGGGCGTTGAGTGAGGTCAGCCAGATCAAGGTCGCCGTACCGCGGATGGCGCAGGACGTCATCGACATGGCGATCCAGTTGCACGGCGGCGGTGGGCTGTCCGAGGACTTCCCGCTCGCGGCCGCGTGGACGAGCGCCCGCGCGTTGCGACTGGCCGACGGCCCCGACGAGGTGCATCGTGGGGTGATCGCGAGGATCGAGCTCGCGTCCTATCTCGCGGCAGCTCAGGAGGCCAAGTGAGTCGGGTTCTCGTCACCGGTGCCGCGAGCGGGCTGGGCGCCGCCCTGGTCGCCCGGTTCGTTGCTGACGGCCACCAGGTGCTCGGCACCGACGTGTCGCCGGACGCACCGGGGAGTACGCCGTACCTGAAGCTGGACGTCCGCAGCCCGGAGGACTGGGACGCCGCGGTCGCGTGGTGCGAGGAGAACTGGAGCGGCCTGGACATCCTGGTGAACAACGCCGGTATCGCGACCGGCGGGCGCATCGACGTCGAGACGCTGGACGAATGGGACCGGGTCGTCGACATCAACCTGATGGGCGTGGTCCGCGGCTGCCGCGCGTTCGTGCCGCTGTTCAAACGGCAGCGCGCCGGTCACATCGTGAACACCGCATCGGCGGCCGGCCTCGTCCATCCGCCGATGATGAGCTCGTACAACACGGTCAAGGCCGGCGTCGTCGCGCTCTCCGAGACGTTGTCGCACGAGCTCCATCCGTACGGCGTGACCGTGTCGGTGGTCTGCCCGTCGTTCTTCCGGACGAATCTCGCGGACTCGATCCGCGGTGCGGACAGCGCGATGGGGGCGACCGCGCGGCAGCTGATCGAGAAGTCGCCGCGGTCCGCGGACGACATCGCGGTCGCTGTCATCGACGGGATCAAGAAGCAGCGGTTCCTGATCGTCCCGGACCGGCCGGCACAGCTCGCCTGGCTGACCAAGCGGTTCGCCCGCCCGTTGTACGACCGCCAGATGCGCAGGATCGCCGCGCGTGCGCACGAACGTGCTGAGCACGGGGCGGAGACACGACCGACGGACGGGCGGTGACGGGCGTGCCGGACGGCGCTCGGCCGGTGCGGGACGAGGACGCGTTCGACGTACCCGCCGTCGACGCCTGGCTGCGCGAGCAGACCGCGGTGCCGGACGGGCTGCCCGAGGTGAAGCAGTTCTCCGGCGGGGCCTCGAACCTCACCTATTTGCTGAGCTATCCGGGACACGACCTGATCCTGCGGCGGCCGCCCGCGGGGACCAAGGCGAAGAGCGCGCACGACATGGGCCGCGAGTTCCGGATCCAGCAGAGCCTGAAGCCGGTCTTCCGGTACGTCCCGGAGATGGTTGCCCACTGCAATGACGAGACGGTGATCGGCTCCGAGTTCTACGTGATGGAGCGGGTCGTCGGGACGATCCCCGGGCATCACCAGCTGGGCGTCGACCTCACACCGGCCCAGACCCGGCAGCTGGGGTTCACGTTGATCGACACGCTCGCCGAACTGCACGCCGTCGATCCGGTCGCCGCCGGGCTGGCTGATCTCGGGCGCGGTGCCGGGTACGTCGAACGCCAGGTCAACGGCTGGTCCGAGCGCTACCGCAAGGCGAAGACCTGGAACGTGCCGAGCTACGAGAAGGTGATGGCGTGGCTGGCCGCGCATCAGCCGACCGACGTACGGACCTGCGTCATCCACAACGACTTCCGGCTCGACAACGTCGTCCTGGCACCGGACGATCCGCTGCGCGTGGTCGGCGTACTCGATTGGGAGCTGGCAACGCTGGGGGATCCGTTGATGGATCTCGGCAGCGCGCTCGCGTATTGGGTGCAGGCCGACGACGACTGGGCCTTCCGCCGCTTCAGGCTGCAGCCCTCCGACGTGCCCGGCATGCTGACCCGGGCGGAGATCGTCGAGTACTACGCGAAGCAGTCAGGGCTCACGGCGGACAACTGGGCGTTCTACGAGGTGTTCGGGCTCTTCCGGCTGGCAGTGATAGCGCAGCAGATCTACTACCGCTATCACCACAAGCAGACCCGGAACCCGCGCTTCAAGAACTTCTGGTTGCCCGTGAACCTGCTCGAGCGGCGCTGCCGCAGGATCATCCGGCAGGCGTGAGTGCCCGCCATCTATCTGATCCGGCATGCGCAGGCGTCGTTCGGTGCGCGCGACTACGACAAGCTGTCCGCCCTCGGTGAGCAGCAGGCGGCGCGGCTCGGCGAGACCTTCGCGGGCGTGAAGCCGGCGCTCGTGGTGTCCGGTTCGATGCGCCGGCACCAGCAGACCGCGTCGCTCGCGGGATTCACGGTGGACGTGGATCCGGGGTTCGACGAGTTCGATCACCAGGAGGTGATCGTCGCGCACAAACCGGCGTACCGGCGGCACGCGGTGATGGTCGCGGATCTCGCGCGGACCGGCAATCCGCGGCGAGCGTTCCAAGAGGTGTTCAGCGCCGCGACCCAGCGGTGGATCGACGGCGGCGACGGGTACACCGAGACCTTCCAGGCGTTCTGCGAACGGTCCGAGGCCGCGGTACGACGGACCGCCGAGCGGCTCGGGAAGGGGGAGACGGCGCTCGTCTTCACGTCCGGCGGGCCGATCGCGGCCGTCGTGAGCCGGCTGCTGTCCGGCGGCGACGGGCTGTGGACGAAGCTGAACTCGGTGACGATCAACACCGCGATCACCAAGGTCGTGTCCGGTCGCGGCGGGCTGACCGTGGTGAGCTACAACGAACACGTCCACCTCGGCGCGGACCTGCTCACGTACAGATAGGACACCCGATGCGACGGAACATCCTGATCACCGGCGCCAGCTCCGGCCTCGGTGCGGAGATGGCGCGGCAGTTCGCCGCGAAGGGGCACGACCTCGCGCTGACCGCACGCCGTACCGAACGGCTGGAGGCGCTGCGGACCGAGCTGGCCGAGCGCCATCCACAGATCACAGTGGTTATCCACAGTTTGGATGTGACCGATCACGACCAGGTGTTCAAGGTGTTCCGGGCGATCGACGCCGAGCTGCCGCTCGACCGGGTCGTCGTGAACGCCGGCCTGGGCAAGGGCGCGCCGCTCGGCACCGGCAGGTTCGACGCCAACCGCGACACCGCGCTCACCAACTTCGTCGGCGCGCTCGCGCAGGTCGAGGCGGCGCTCGAGCTGTTCCGCGCGCGCAACGCCGGCCACCTGGTGCTGATCGCGTCGATCTCCGCGCTGCGCGGCTTCCCGAAGACGATCACGACGTACGCCGCGACCAAGGCCGGGCTCGCCTCGCTCGGGGAAGGGCTGCGGCTGGAGCTGATGGGCAAGCCGATCAAGGTCAGCACGATCTATCCCGGGTACATCCGGTCCGAGATGAACGAGCACGTGGAGCGCGCGCCGTTCATCGTCGACACGGAGGTCGGGGTGCGCGCGATGGTCGCCGCGATCGAGGCGGAGAAGGCGAAGGCGTACGTCCCGGCGCGGCCGTGGTGGCCGCTCGCGCAGGTGATGCGGTTCGCGCCGCTGCCGGTGCTGAAGAGGATGATCTGAATGCGCTGGGGCCTGACGGTGCCGCTGACCGGCGTACCGCTGCGGGAGCATCGTTCGTTGATCTCATCGTTGTTCGACCTCGGGTACACGGATCTGTGGTCGGCGGAGGTGGCCGGCGCGGACGCGTTCACGCCGCTCGTGCTCGCGTCCGAGTGGGACTCTTCGTTGCGGCTGGGGACGGCCGTCGTACCGGTGCACACGCGGGGGCCGGCCGCGTTGGCGATGAGCGCGGCGGCGCTGGCGGATCTCGCGCCGGGGCGGTTCGTGCTCGGCATCGGGGCGTCGTCGGAGACGATCGTGACCGGGTGGAACGGGATCGCGTACGACCCGCCGCTGGCGCGGACCCGCGACGTGCTGCGGTTCCTGCGGCAGGCGTTCGCGGGGGAGAAGGTCGACGGGGAGTTCGACAGCTTCACGATCCGGCGGTTCCGGCTGGAGAAGGCGCCGGACGTGCCGCCCGCGATCATGCTCGCCGCTCTCCGGCCGCAGATGCTCCGGCTCGCCGCGCGGGAGGCCGACGGGGCGATCACCAACTGGTTGTCCGCGGACGACGTACGCCGGGTGCGCGCCGAGCTCGGCCCGGACAAGGAACTCGCCGCGCGGATCTTCGTGTGCGTCACCGAGGACGCGGAGATGGCGCGCAACATCGGGCGCTACTTGATCGCGACGTACCTGACCGTGCCCGGGTACGCCGCGTTCCACGACTGGCTGGGCCGCGCCGAGCTGATGAAACCGATGCGCGACGCCTGGTCCGCCGGCGACCGCAACGCCGCGATGGCCGCCGTACCCGTCGAGCTCGTCGACGACCTGATCGTCCACGGCACGCCCGCCCAATGCCGGGCCCACATCAACCGCTACGTCGAGAACGGCCTCGACACCCCCATCATCGCCACACTCCCAACCGGCACCAGCCTCCTCGAAACCGCCCGCTCACTCACCCCGAACTAGCGGTGGCAGCGGGATCAGCTCAACCGGTGCTCTCGCAGCCACATCGTTGCGCGGCGGTTCGAGGCGCGGGACAGCCAGGCGTCCTGGATGATCTCGGTGAGCTCCTGCCGGGACAGTTCACCCAGCTCGCCGGCCCGGACGAGGACCGACGGGTGGCCGTCGAAGTGCGGTGTGGTGAAGAACGGGTTGGAGTCGTCGGACACCAGCGCGAGCTTCTCGGTCTCGGACTCGACCCAGATCATGATCACGTCGTCGTACTTCGTGCCGCTCACCGGATCCACGGCGTCGGGGCGCGGCGTCCGGAAGAACACGAACGACTTCCCGCCGACCTGGTACACGGGCCGGTCGGTCCCGTCGTCGCGCTCCCACTTGGTGACGTGCGGCATCCCGGACGCGATCGCGTGTACGTCGGCCACCCGAGCCTTCACACAGTCGACCTTAGCCAGCCGGGATCCAGATGGTGAAGGTGGAGCCGTCGCCTACCTGGCTCGTGACGGTGATGCGGCCGTGGTGGGCTTCGGCGAGGTGTTTGGTGATGGCGAGGCCGAGGCCGCTGCCTCCGGTGGTGCGGGTGCGGGAGACGTCCGCGCGGTAGAAGCGGTCGAACAGGTGTGGGAGGTGTTCCGCCGCGATGCCGGTGCCGTTGTCACTCACGCTGAGGTTGTAGCCGTTGTCCACAGGCCGTACGCCGACCTGCACTTGGCCGCCGGGCGGGGTGTACCGGATGGCGTTCGAGACCAGGTTGCCGAGAGCCTGACGAATGCGTGCGCCGTCGACAACCGCCGGCGCGGGCCCACGAGCTGTGGACGAGAGGGTGACGGCGGCCTGCTCAGCGGTCGGACGGTGGGCCGAGACGACCTGCTGCACCAACTCCGACAGGTCGCGCTCGGCGGGGTGCAGGCGGAGCATGCCGGCGTCGGCGAGCGCCAGGTCCTGGAGATCGGCGACCAGGTGTTCGAGCAGAGCCGTTTCCTCCAGCAACGAGGTGACGAGCGCATGATCGAGGGGCACCACGCCGTCCTCCGACGCGACCAGGTAGCCCTTGATGTTCGCCAGCGGTGTCCGCAGCTCGTGCGCCACATCGCTGACCATCGCCTTACGCTGGAAATCGTGCCGCTGGATCGCCTCGGCCATGTCGTTGAACGCGTGCCCGAGCCGCGCGACCTCGTCCTTCCCGCTCACCGGCACCCGGGCCGCGTGGTCGCCGTTCCGCATCCGCTGCGCCGCACCGGTCAGCGCCACGATCGGCCGGACCAGCCGGCGCCCCGCGAAGAGCATCACCAGTGCCGCGATCAGCAGCACGCCGAGCGCGGTGGCCGCCGTCCGGAGCAGGCCTTCGCCGGAAAAGACGTCGAACGTGCTCTTCGCCCCGAGGTACAGCTTCGCGGGCGGAGCGACGTACGGCGTGAGCGCCTGGACACGGGCCTGCTGGAGACAGTTGCCGAACGTGTCGCCGGCGAGTTCCTTCACCGCCGGGTCGACGGACTTCAGGCCCTGGAACTCGTTGACCTTGTAGTCGATCCCGGCGGCGTCCAGGCAGGCGGTCGAGCGCCTGACCTCGTCGTCGTTGACGATCTTCGCCTTCGCGCTCGGCGCGGTCAGTCCGGGCGGCATGCACTCGTCGTCCGCGAGCGTGTTGGCCTTCTCCACCCGGACGCCGGCCACGGACTGCGTCGACTCGACCATCACCTGGGGGACGGCCCCGGCGATCCGGTTCACACTCGCCGGCTTGCCCTTGGCGGTGGAGCAGTCCGCCGCCTGCTGCGCGAGCTTGTCACGCTCCTTCAGTTCGTCGTCGGTCAGACCCCATTCCGGGTAGGCGACGAACGGCGGCCCGATCGCGGCGGTTGCGACGAATCCCCCGGTCGCGGCGACGGTCTTCCGCGCGGCGTACACCGTCATCGCGCCACTCAGCTTCCCCAATCCGGAGGTGCGCACGTCGACGGTTGCCGCCGGCACCGACGGCAGGTCCGGCGCGGCGCCGAGCATCCGGGCCGAGTCCGCGATCACCTCGCCGGTCTCACTCGTCACCGCGATCCGCCGGCCGAGCTTGTCGGCCAGGTCGTGCACCAGACGGGCCACACCCGACCAGGTCGGATGATCGGCGGCGTACCGCGTCAGCTCGCCGTAGATCTCGCCGTCGACCTGCAGCTGACCCGTGTTCGCGTCGATCTCGCCCTGGAGCTTCTCCGACGTGCTGTACGTCGCGATCACCGCGGTCGCGATCACGGCGCCGAGCGCGACCGCGAGCGACAGCCCGAGGAACCGCACCAGCACGCTACGACGCATGGCTGACCGCCTTGTCGGCGAGCTTGTAGCCCACGCCGTACACGGTCTTCAGGTACGCCGGGGCGCCCGACGACGGCTCGATCTTCTTCCGCAGGTTCATCACGTGTACGTCGACGGTCCGGTCGAACACGTAGTGGTCGAAGCCGAACGCGTGCTCCAGCAGCTGCTGCCGCGAGAACGCACGCCCCGGCGACGCGGCCAGGCACGCGAGGATCTTGAACTCGGCCGGCGTCAGCTCGACCAGGCGGCCCGCCAGCCGGACCTCGTGGCGAGCCGGATCGATCTCCAGTTCGCCGACCCGGTACACCTCGCCCTCGGCGCGGCTGCGGGTCCGCCGCAGGACCGTGCGGACCCGGGCGACCAGTTCGCGCGGGTTGTACGGCTTGGTCAGGTAGTCGTCCGCGCCGAGATCGAGGCCGAGCAGCAAATCGTCCTCGGTGGAGCGGGCGGTCAGCATGATGATCGGCACGTCGCCGTCTGCCCGGAGGACACGGCAGACGTCCAGGCCGTCGACCTTCGGCATCATCACGTCGAGCACCAGCAGGTCCGGGCTGCGCCGGCGGGCCTCGTCGATCGCCTCCCGGCCGTCGTGTACGACGACGGTCAGGTGCCCTTCCCGCTCGAGGTACCGCCGGATCAGCTCCGCCTGCTTGAGGTCGTCTTCGGCGACCAGGATCCGCGCTGGCATAGTCCTCAATGTCGCCGAAAGACATGAGAATCCGATGAAGATCGGCTGAGAGCATCAGGTGCAAACGGGACCTTCACAGGTTCTTCACCGCCCGGGCGGCACGCTCCACAGCCATGAAGACAACTGCACTCGCCGTGGTGGCGGTCCTGGCGCTGGCCGCCTGCGGGAACGACAAGGCGCCGGTCGCGTCCGACCAGAAGAGCGACAAGAGCCCGCTCGCGGAGTACATGGGCGACGGGTTCGTCAGCTCGTCCGGCGGCGGCGGGTTCAAGATCGCGATGCGGGCCGGCGGCGCGCAGCAGCCGACCGAGGAGGACCTGGCCAAGCAGCGCAAGGTCGAGGACGCGACCGTGACCTGCATGAAGGCGGCGGGCTTCGAGTACGTCGCCGTACCGCCGGAGCAGAACGCGAAGAGCAAGTTCGCTGACGCGTTCAACCTGCCGCCGGACAAGTTCGCCGAGCAGTACGGGTACGGGATCAGCACGATCGACTGGTCGAAGGCCGGGGAGGACGACTCGAACCCGAACACCAAGATCCGCGCCGCGCTGTCGCCCGCCGCGCAGAAGGCCTACGACAAGGCGCTCAACGGCCCGAACGCGAACGGGAACGGCGCCGTCGTGATCCAGGGCGGCAAGGACGGCCCGAGCTCGAGCGGCGAGATGGACCTCGGCTGTCGCGGCAAGGCAGTGAAGCAGGTGTACGGCGACGACTCGAACCGGAACGTCGACTTCAAGAAATTCGACAGCTTGTTCAAGGACATCCAGGCGCTGCAGAAGCGGATCGAGTCCGACCAGCGGGTCGTGGACGCGACCACCGCCTGGACCGACTGTCTGGCCGACGCCGGACACTCGGGATTCAAGAAGGTCGACGACCCGCGCCAGCAGATCCAGCAGAAACTCGACACGCTGACCGGGAACAAGCCGCCGGCGAAGAACGGCCCGGCCAAGGTCAGCGGCCCGCCGTCGTTCGACAAGGTCGACGCGACCAAGCTGGCCGAGCTGCGCAAGTCCGAGATCGACCTCGCGGTGGCGGACCAGAAGTGCAAGGCCAAGGGGTACGAGGACGCGTACAAGAAGGTCCAGTACGAGGCCGAGAAGGAGTTCGTCGACCAGCACAAGTCCGAGCTCGAGGCGTACCGCGACGAGATGGCGAACCGGTGACCGCTTCGCCCAAGTCCCGGCGCCGGGTCCTGGTCAGCGTGGCCAGTGTGGCCGTCGCCTCCCTGGGAATCGGTGTGATGGCGGGCAGCCGGATCAGCTCGCCGGAGGACGCCGCCGCCAAGACCGCGGCCCCGAAGGCCTCCCAGATCACGGTGCCGGTGGCGAAGAAGGCCCTGTCCAGCAAGGTGGTCGGCCGGGGTGACGCGTCGTTCGACGGTGCGGTGAACATCCGGGTCGAGACCAGCGGGATCAAGACGGCGCCGATCGTGACCGGCAAGGTGCCCGCGGTCGGCTCGACGCTTACCGAAGGCAAGGCGCTGCTCGAGATCATTGGGCGGCCGGTGATCGGGCTGGCCGGCGTCCTGCCGATGTACCGGACGCTGTCGCCCGGAAGCAAGGGACCTGACGTGCTGCAGCTGGAGCAGACGCTCGACAGGCTGGGGCTCGACCCCGGGGACGTCGACGACGAGTACGACCTTGACACCTCGGCGGCCGTCGAGCGGCTGTACGAGAACGCGGGATACGACGCCCCGGCGGCGGACGAGCAGTTCACCCAGGCCGTTGACCAGGCGAAAAAGCAGGTCGACGCCGCGAAGAAGCAGCTCCGGCAGGCGCAGTCGCAGCTGAAGGCGGCCAAGGACGCCAAGGCGAAGGACACCTCAGTTCAGCAAGGCGCTGTGGACGACGCCGAAGAGAACCTCGCCGACGCGAAGGACGCGCAGAACGAGGCCGAGTTCAAGGCCGGTACGCCGCTGCCGGTGTCCGAGGTGGTCTACGTGAAGACGCTGCCGCGCCGCGTCGACGACGTGAAGGTCGAGCGCGGCGGGACGGTGAACGGTGTGGTGATGTCGGCCAGCGGTGCGTCGCTGGTCGTCACGGTCAAGGTCGACGCGGAGACCGCGCAGCGGCTGAAGGCGGGGATGGCAGCGACGCTCGATCTCGGCGACAGCGTCTCGGTCGCCGGGAAGGTTCGCCGGGTCACGAAGAACGGCAACCAGTACGACGTGGTGGTCGCGCCGAACACGCTGACCGCCAGCCAGTTGGCGCTGCTGCGGGATGCGAACGTGCGGGTCACGATCCCCGTGAAGAGCACCAGCGGCAAGGTTCTCGCCGTCCCGGTGGCCGCGCTGTCGTCCGGATCGGACGGTGCGTCGCGCGTCGAGGTCCTGCGGAACGGGAAGGTCGAGCTGGTTCCGGTCGCGGTCGGGCTGACCGCGGACGGGTTCGCGCAGGTCACGCCCAAGGGCGACGCGAAGCTGACCGAGGGCGACCAGGTGGTGGTCGGGCGATGAGTACCGCAGTGGCTTTGCCGGCGCCGGTCGTCGAGATGATCGGCGTACGGCGGTTCTTCCCGGGACCTCCCGAGGTACGGGCGATCGCGGGCGTCGATCTGACCATCCGGCAGGGGGAGTACCTGTCGATCGTCGGGCCGTCCGGGTCGGGGAAGTCGACGCTCCTCCACCTGCTCGGCTTGCTGGACAACCCGACGGGCGGGGTCTACCGGCTCGACGGGGTGGACACGATGAGCCTGCGGGAGCGGCGGCGCGCCGTACTGCGTGGGGAGCGGATCGGCTTCGTGTTCCAGTCCTTCCACCTGCTCGACCACCGGACCGTGCTGGAGAACGTGGCGCTGTCGATGGTGTACGTCGGGGTGCCGCGGCGGCAGCGGATGGCGCGCGCCCGGGTCGCACTCGAGCGGGTCGGGCTGTCGCACCGGATGGAGTTCGCCCCGACCACGCTCTCCGGCGGTGAGCGGCAGCGCGTCGCGATCGCGCGGGCGCTGGTCGCCGAACCCAGCCTGCTGCTCGCCGACGAGCCGACCGGCAACCTGGACAGCGCGAACGCGGAGGCGATCCTGCAAGTGTTCGACGAACTGCACGCCGAGGGCATGACGCTGGCCGTCATCACCCACGACGACCACGTCAGCCGCCGGGCCCAGCGCCAGGTGCGCATCGTCGACGGGACCCTCCAGTGGTAACCCAAGCAGGCCCCCCGGACCCGACCGGCGGGCCGTCCACCTCACCCGGCGCCGGCGCGGCGCGGCGGCGCGCACGTCCGCGGGTCGCGCTCGCGCGGCTCATCGGGCGTGCGTCCGGCAGCCGACCTGCCTCGCCGCGCCCCCGGGGAAGATCCCGCCCGGCCGTGCGGGATCTGCTCGACGAGGCCCTAGCGGGTGTCGCCGCCCGGCCCACCCGGCTGATCCTCACCACGCTCGGCACCGTGCTCGGTGTCGCCGCGCTGGTGGGGACGGTCGGGCTCGGGCAGACAGCCGCCGGGCAGATCACGCAGCGGTTCGACCTGGCGGCTGCGACGCGCGTAGTGGTGCAACCCGACGACAAGGGCGGACAGGAAGGGGAAGCGGCGACCCAGCTCCCGTGGGACGCGCCGGACCGGATCGAGCGGCTGAACGGCGTGGAAGCGGTCGGTACCGTCAGCAACCTGGAGATCGGTGACGACCTGGTCCAGAACGTGACCGGCCTGGACGGCGGTACCGGGAAGGCCCTCCAGGTGATGGCCGGATCCTCAGGTCTGTGGGACGCGGTCCGCGCGGTGCTCAAGACCGGCCGGTTCTTCGACGACGGTCACGACCAGCGCGCCGACAAGGTGGTTGTCCTGGGCAAGCACGCGGCGGAGCGGCTCGGCATCAACCGGGTCGACTCGCAGCCGGCAGTGTTCATCGGCGACGAGCCGTACACGGTGATCGGCATCCTCGACTCGGTCAGCGGCCGGGCCGAGCTGAACGACGCGGTGATCATGCCGAACGGTACGGCGCGCCAGGCGTACGACCTCGAGTCGCCGGACGCGGTCGAGATCCGTACGGCGGTCGGCGCCGCGCAACTGATCGCGGAGCAGGCCCCGATCGCGATCGAGCCGAACAACCCGAGCACGCTGACCGTCGACGCTCCGCCGAAGCAGGGCGCCGTACGGAAAGGGGTCGAGTCCGACCTGAACGCGTTGTTCCTGCTGCTCGGCGCGGTCGCGCTGCTCGTCGGAGGGCTGGGCATCGCCAACGTCACGCTGCTGTCGGTGCTGGAGCGGATCTCGGAGATCGGCCTGCGCCGGGCCCTCGGCGCGGCGCGACGACATATCGCCGTTCAGTTCCTGGTGGAGAGTGTGATTGTCGGCTTCCTCGGCGGGCTGCTCGGCACGGCGGTCGGCGTCATCCTGACCGTCGGCGTCTCGTGGGTCCGGGACTGGACGCCGATCCTCGACAACCGGCTGGCGTTCGGTTCACCCCTGCTGGGTGCGTTCATCGGCCTGGTCGCCGGTACCTACCCCGCCTGGAAGGCCTCCGCCATCCAGCCGATCACCGCGCTGCGAGGCACGTGAGTACAGCACCGCGGTGATCGCGAAGCCGGCCACGACCAGCGCGAGCACCAGGTACGACTTCCCGCTGTCGGGCAGGATCGCCGCGCCGAGCGCGGCCGCGGAGACCTGCCCGACGTTGAAGATCATGTCGTACAGCGAGAACACGCGACCGCGGTACTCGTCGTCGACACCCGTCTGGACGAGGGTGTCGACGCTGATCTTGATCCCCTGCGCGCAGATCCCGAACAGGAACCCGCCGATCACCATCGCGGGCTGCGTGTAGAGCCCGATCGGTACGGCGCTCACGACCGCGGCGGCCGCGAACAGCAGCGTGATCCATCGGCGCAGCGCCATCACCCGCGTGCCCCACGGCGTGATGAGCGCGGCGACGAACAGGCCGGCGCCGACCGCACCGGTCGCGATCGCGAGTCCACCGAACGCTTGATCCAGCTGGCCGGCACCGTAGAAGTAGTTCCGGTACAGCAGGATCATCGCGACCGTCAGCAGCCCGAAGAAGAAGCGCAGCGAGCCGATCGCGGCGAGGCCGAGGGCGGCCTGCCGGCGTTCGCGGAGATGCCGGCCGCCGTCCACAAGACCGGCTGCGATGCCGCGGAGTGCTTCCACGATGCCTGGTTCGTCGCCGCTCAGGTCCGGGCCGAGCTGGTCGCGGCGCAGCCGGAGGGCGAGCAGCGCGGCGGCTGTGTAGATGAAGACCGTCAGCCCGAGGACGGCGAGGTCCGAGTCGACCAGCAGTTTCACCCCGGCCCCGATCCCGCCGCCGACCAGGAAGGCCGCCGTACCGGACGTCGGGGTGACCGCGTTCGCCATCACCAGCTCGTCGCGGTCGACGACGTGCGGGAGGCCGGCGGACAGTCCGGAGAGCAGGAAGCGGTTGACGCCGAGCGTGAGCAGGACGGCCAGGTAGAACAACGCGCCTGCGTTACCGGCCGCGACGATCGCGCCGACGCCGATCACGAGCGCGGCGCGGGTCAGATTCGCACCGAACAGGATCTGGCGGCGCGACCACCGGTCCAGGAGTACCCCGGTGAACGGGCCGAGGATCGAGTACGGCAGCAGCGAGACCGCGAACAGCCCGGCGATCGCCGCCGCGTCGGGCGCCCGCTCCGGCGAGAACAGCACGTACGACGCGAGCGCGACCTGGAACACCCCGTCGCCGCACTGCGATGTCAGCCGAACCGCGAACAACCGCCGGAAATCGCGCCGCCGAAGCAACGTCGCCAGATCCCGGATGAACCGCACGCTTGAACTGTAACTAGTCGCTCTGGCGCAGCCGTTCGGCGGCGGTGTCGCCGCGTTTGCCGACCGGCTCGACGCCGCGGGCGCGGCCCAGGCCGAGCAGTGGCATGTTGCCGTAGATCGTCTCGGTGTTTCCGGCCGGTACGACGTACGTCTCGTGCCAGATGCCGACTGCTCCGCCCTGGTACGAGGTGCGGAAGAAGTCGACCCAGGCGGGCCGGTGCGTCCGGCCGGAGTCGTTCGCGAACGCCTGCAGCTTCTCCACCGACTCCCAGTACTGGATCAGCGTGACGCCACGCCACGTCGGCAACGTACGGAACCCGAGCAACCCACTGTCCTCGTCGTTGCTCAGCTCCCGCAGCATCGGCCCCATCGCCCGCGCCACCGGCACCCATTCCCGCACCTTGCGCACCGAGTTCACCCGCATCCCGATCAGGAACACGACCAGCTCCCCGTCGTACGCCGCGGTCTGCCGCCCCTGGATCACGCCGCTCATGTCCGCCCCTCTCACGTCGGTACCGACCAGGCTCGATTCAATCCTCTGTAAAGGCCAGGGGATGGCGCGCCGGAGCTGATGGCAAGGCCGCCGGTGCGGGGTAGCGTCGTGCTGCCGGTGTCACAGTCCGTTGTGTACCGGCTACGATGGCTCCTCAGTTCTGAGCCGCAGCGCGGATGGGATTTTCATGACTGAATCGCAGGATGCCGACGTCGACCCGCGGATGTACGAGCAGTTGAAGCTCGACCGCCCGCACGGCGCCCGGGTGTACGACTACTTCCTGGGCGGGAAGGACAACTTCGCGATCGATCGGCAGGCCGCCGAGCACTTGCTGCAGGCCTTCCCCGGCTTCCGCACCGCCGCGCTGTCGAACCGGATGTGGATGCACCGCGCGGCGAAGTACGCCGCCGAGCAGGGCATCACGCAGTTCCTGGACGTCGGCACCGGCATCCCGACCGAGCCGAACCTGCACGAGGTCGTCCACGAGATCGTCCCGTCGGCGCACGTGGTGTACGCCGACAACGACCCGATCGTCCTCGCGCACTCCCGCGCGCTGCTGGTCAGCACCCCGGAGGGCCGGACGGCATACCTCGAGGCCGACGTCACCGACCCGCAGTCGATCCTGCAGTCGGACGAGGTCCGGGAACTGATCGACTTCAGCAAGCCGGTCGCGCTCAGCATCGTCGGCGTCTTCCACTACCTGCCGGACCACCTCAAGCCGTACGACCTGGTCCGTCAGCTCGTCGAGCCGCTCGCCCCAGGCTCGCTGCTGATCTTCTCGCACTGCACCCCGGACTTCGCGCCGGAGCTGTGGGAGCGGGCGATGGTGGTCTACAAGGCCGACGGCGGCGACGCGCAGGTGCGCAGCAAGGAAGAGGTCACCGAGTTCTTCGAGGGCACCGAGCTGATCGAGCCCGGCGTCGTGTCGCCGTTCCGCTGGTATCCCGACGCGGAGACCCAGCGCATGGTCGACAAGGGCGAGTTCACCGACGTCATGTGCAGCCTGTGGGTGGGTGTCGGCCGCAAGCCGTGAGCCGCAGCGAGTATCCGCACCACCTGGCGATCACGCTGCGGTGGAAGGACAACGACGTCTACGGGCACGTCAACAACGTCGAGTACTACAGCTTCTTCGACACGGTCATCAACGACTTCCTGATCCGCCGCGGTGGGCTCGACATCCACCGCGGCGAGGTGATCGGGTTGTGCGTGGACTCGCAGTGCACGTTCAAGCAGTCGCTCGAGTTCCCCGGTGTCGTCGACGCCGGGTTGCGGTGCGGGCAGCTCGGCACCTCCAGCGTGCGGTACGAGATCGCCTTGTTCCGTGAGGATGCGGACGAGCCGGCCGCGACCGGCCGGTTCGTGCACGTGTTCGTCGGGCGGCACGACCGTCGCCCGATCCCGGTTCCCGACGGGATCCGCGCGGCCCTCGAAGGGATCACGCGATGATCGTGCGCGGCGCCGTCCTGCGGGAGATGGGCCGGCCGGCGCCGTACGCCGCGTCGCGGCCGCTGCAGGTGGAAGACGTCGAACTCGCGCCGCCGGGGCCGGGGGAGTTGCTGATCCGGATCCGCGCGGCCGGGCTGTGCCACTCGGACCTGTCGGTGATCGACGGCTCACGCCCACGGGTGATGCCGATGCTTCTCGGTCACGAGGCGACCGGCGAGGTCGTGCACTCCGAGGCTCCCGGTTTCGCGCCGGGCGATGTCGTGGTCTGCGCCTTCGTCCCCGCTTGCGGCAACTGCGCGCCCTGCGCCGAGGGCCGCCCCGCCTTGTGTGAACCAGGTGCCGCCGCGAACACCGCCGGCACCCTCCTCACCGGCACGCGCCGCCTCACCACGACCGACCGTCCCGGGGAGCTGCACCACCATCTCGGGGTGTCCGGGTTCGCGGAGCATGCGGTGATCTCGGCGCATTCGGCCGTGAAGATCGATCCAACTCTTCCGCCGGAAATCGCGGCCCTCTTCGGCTGCGCGGTCATGACCGGCGTCGGCGCGGTGGTCAACACCGCCCAGGTCCGCGCAGGCCGCAGTACCGCAGTCTTCGGTCTCGGCGGCGTCGGCCTGTCCGCACTCCTCGGCGCCGTCCTCGCCGGAGCGCACCCGATCGTCGCCGTGGACGTCGTCCCCGCCAAACTCCAGCTCGCGCAGGAGCTCGGCGCGACCGCGGTGGTGGACGCCCGCGCCCCCGACGCGGTCGACCAGGTGCGGGAGGCGACGGCGGGCGGCGCGGAGTACGCGTTCGAGACCGTCGGCAGCGCGAAGGTGCTCGAGCAGGCGTACGCCGTCACCCGCCGCGGCGGCACCACGATCACGGTCGGCCTGCCGCACCCGTCGCAGGCCTTCACCGTGCCCGCGGTCAGCCTGGTCGCGGAAGAGCGCACGGTGAAGGGCTCGTACCTCGGTTCGTCCGTGCCGTCCCGCGACATCCCGCGGTACGTCGCCCTGTACCGAGCCGGGCGGCTACCCGTCGACCGGCTGCTGACCGCGACCGTCGGACTCGACGACCTCAACCAGGCCTTCGACGATCTCGCCGCCGGTACGTCGATCCGTCAGGTGCTGCTGTTCTGAAGGTTCTCGGCGGCCTTCTGGAACGTGTGGTCGTTGCGGTCCTGTGCCTCGTCGGTGTAGTTGTCACCGAAGAACTCGGCGGTGGCAACCGGCCGGATCTCCAGCAACCCGGACGTCTCGGGATTGCCGCCGGCGGTCGCGTCCGCGGCGATACAGCGCCAGCCCCACTCCATCGCCTCCTCGCGGGACGCGACCTCGATCAGGCAGAACCCGGCGATCAGCTCCTTGGTCTCGGCGAACGGCCCGTCGACCACCCGGCGCTTGCCCTCGTCGAGCTGCAACCGGAAGCCGTGCGAGCTCGGCAGCAGCCCGTCGCCCGCGAGCAGGACGCCCTTCTCCGCCATCTCGGCCATCACCAGACCCATCGCGGTCAGGCCCTCCTCGGTCGGAGGCTGCCCGGCCTCGGACGCGTCGTTGGCCTTGAACACCATCATGAACCGCATCGAACCCTCCCAAGTCGACGTTAAATCCCGAGACGAATCTATACAGCGGCGGGGACCATCCGGCAGGCTACGCTCAGTGCGTTCGCGTACACCGCTCGTGAGAATGTCAAGTGAGGCACGCCGGAGTACCTGAGGAGTTCCCGCCCCCATGCCCAACCGCCCCCGCCCCAAATCGCGCCGGATCGCAGGTCTCGCCTGTGCCGGCGCCGTCGTTTTCGGATCCCTGGCCGTCGCGCTCGGCAACCAGGCCGACGCCCAGCAGCCCGCCCCGCTCCCGATCGACCAGCTGCTCGGCCAGGAGCTGCAGGGCAAGGCCGCGCTCGGCCGCGTCCAGTCCCGGCTCACCGAGATCGCCGCGCAGAACAAGTTGTCCACAGACCACCTCCGGCAGATCCTGGCGACTGACCGGACCGCTTGGCTCGACCGCGGCGGCAAGCTGTTCTATCGCGAGCCGGTCGCCACCAGGAGCGAGCTGAAGGCGGCTGCGTCGCCGCGCTGGGCGACCCGCGCCGTCGCCGGTGCGACCGGTCCGGCGTTCGAGCTGCACAGCAAGCCGGGGTCGAACAGGGTCATCTACCTCGACTTCGACGGCCACACCATCACCGGTACGGCGTGGAACACCGGCGGCAAGCCGGCCACCGTCAACGTCACGCCGTACGACACCGACGGCAACACGAGCAACTGGAGCACGGCCGAGCAGGACGTCGTCCGGGACGTCTGGGCCCGGATCGCCGAGGACTACGCGCCGTTCGACGTCGACGTGACCACGCAGGAGCCGGCGGCGTCCGCCATCAAGCGAAGCGGTTCGTCCGACCAGCAGTACGGGACGCGCGTGCTGATCGACCCGACCACCTGGTACCAGTCGGGCTGCGGGTGCGGCGGCGTCGCGTACGTCGGTGTGTACGACAACACCAGCAACCACTCGTACTACCAGCCCGCTCTGGTCTTCACCAAGGGCGTCGGTACCGGCGCGAAGAACATCGCCGAGGCCGCTTCGCACGAGGCAGGGCACAACGTCGGCCTCTCGCACGACGGCACCTCGTCCGTCGGGTACTACGCCGGTCACGGCGCCTGGGCGCCGATCATGGGCGTCGGCTACTCGAAGGCGATCAGCCAGTGGAGCAAGGGCGAGTACTCCGGCGCCAACAACAAGGAAGACGACTTCGCGGTGATCGGCCAGAACGGGCTGGCGCTGCGGGGCGACGACCACGGCAACGGCACCGGTGACGCCACCGCGCTGACGCTCGGCACGAGCGTGAAGGGCGTCTACGCCAACGACTCCGACGTCGACACCTTCCGGATCGACCTCGCGGCCGGCACGTTCACGTTCGCCGCGTCGGCGGCCGCGTCCGGCGCGGACCTGGACATCAGGCTCCAGCTGCTGAACTCGTCGGGCGGTGTCGTCGCCACCGCGGACCCGGCGTCCGGGCAGTCCAACTCGGCCACACCGACCGGGCTGAGCGCGAGCATCAACCGCCAGGTCGCGGCCGGCCGCTACTACCTGCGGATCGAGAACACCGGATACGGCAACCCGCTGAACACCGGCTACTCGACGTACGGCAGCCGCGGCGCTTACACCGTCCGCGTCACCGCCGGCTGACACCCCTCTGGCCACCCCGGGGCCGCCGATCCCACCGAGATCGACGGCCCCGGGGTCTTGTTCGGGGGGATCCGCCCACCCGGGGGGACGTGAGGAGGAACCCGCAGTGAACAGAATCCGCCGCACCGGCGCGCTCGCGTGTGCCGGTGCTGTCGTTTTCGGAGGCCTGGCCGTCGCACTCGGCGCCCAGGCCGATGCGCAACAGACTCCGGTGGACCAGTTGCTGTCCACACCTTTGGCCGGCGCCTCGGCGCTCGGAAAGGTCCAGTCGCGGCTCGCCGAGGTTGCCGCGCACAACGGCGTACCGACGGACCAGTTGCGGCAGATCCTTGCCACCGACCAGACCGCGTGGCTCGATGCCGACAGCAAATTGTTCTTCCGCGAGCCCGGCCTGCCGGCCGCGCAGAAGGCTCCTTCGACATCACCCCGGTGGGCTCGTACGGCGACCAAGGGCGCGACCGGTCCGGCGTTCGAGCTGCACAGCAGGCCGGGCTCGAACCGGGTCATCTACCTGGACTTCGACGGTCACACCATCACCGGTACAGCGTGGAACGCGTCGAAGGGCATCGACCCCGTCAACGTCTCGGCGTACGACACCGATGGCGATCCGGCCGGTTGGAGCACCGCCGAGCAGGACGTCGTCCACGAGGTCTGGGCTCGTGTCGCCGAGGACTACGCGCCGTTCGACGTGGACGTGACGACGCAGGAGCCACCGCAGTCCGCGATCGACCGGTCGGACGCGTCGGACCTCGCGTACGGAACGCGGGTGTTGATCGATCCGGACACCTGGTACCAGTCCGGGTGTGGCTGCGGCGGGGTCGCGTACGTCGGTGTGTACGACAGCACCAGCCAGCACGACTACTACCAGCCGGCGCTCGTGTTCACGAAGGGCGTCGGCACTGGCGCGAAGAACCTCGCCGAGGCCGCGTCGCACGAGGCAGGTCACAACGTCGGCCTCTCGCACGACGGTACGTCGACGGTCGGGTACTACCAGGGCCACGGCGCGTGGGCGCCGATCATGGGCGTGGGGTACTACCGCGGCATCAGCCAATGGAGCAAGGGCGAGTACGCCGACGCGAACAACAAGGAAGACGACTTCGCGGTCGTCGGCGCGCACGGCCTCGCACTGCGCGCGGACGAAGCCGGTGACACTGCGGGCGACGCCGCCGCGCTGGCCGTTGGTACGCCGGCGTCGGGGGTCATCGCGGCCGAGGAGGACACTGACGTCTACGGTTTCGATGTCAGTGCTGCCGGCAACTACACCGCGACGGCGAGCGCCGCTCCGAGCGGTGGCAACCTCGACATCAAGCTGGACCTGCTGGACAGCGCCGGCGCGATCGTTGCCTCGAACGACCCGGCATCCGGGCAGAGCGACGCCGGTACGCCGATGGGGCTCGGCGCGAGTGTTAGCGGCAGCTTGCAGCCGGGTAGGTACTACCTGCGGATCGACAACGTGGGCTACGGCGACCCGCTGAACACGGGCTACTCGACGTACGGAAGCCGCGGCGCCTACACCCTCGGCATCTCGCCCTCCTGATCCCTGTGGCTGGTCGGCCTCTGGCGGGCCGACCAGCCACAGGCCTCGCTCTTAGGTCCTGTCTGGTGGTCCATCGCCTACTGCGGGGCACTCGGCACGGCACCTCGCCGCACGGGTGCAAAGGCCACGATGCTCCGCATCGAGACCTTCGCCCCCGCACGCCG
>NZ_JBFAJQ010000010.1:0-323740 GCF_040655315.1 Kribbella sp. NPDC050459
GGCGAGTTGGTTTTCCGGCCTTGCCTGCCCAGGCGACGCGGGCCGAGCGGGTGCCGTCGAGTGGCGCGTGGTGTTTGCTGGTGTGGGCCCCCGAATTGCCCACAAAATAAGGGGATTCCGGCTCGGAAACTGTTCCTATGGGGCTGGATCGCGAGGAGGTCGGCGAGTTGGTTTCCGGCCTTGCCTGCCCAGGCGACGCGGGCCGAGCGGGTGCCGTCGAGTGGCGCGTGGTGTTTGCTGGTGTGGGCCCCCGAAAAGCCCACAAAATAAGGGGATTCCGGCTCGGAAACTGTCGGTGGCACCGTCTAGAGTCAGTGGCATGGAACTTCTAGGCGAGCGGCCGGCGTGGTCGATGAGTGGCGGCGAACTGCTGTCCACCCTCGACACGCTGGAAGCCGAGCTCGCCCGCCTGGAGGCGTACCGGCTGAGCGTGGTCGCCGCGATCGAGTCCACCGGGTACGCGCAGGAGCTCGGCGCCCGCGACACCGCCGAACTCCTGCGCTTCCGGTACCGCCTGGACCCACCGGCCGCCCGCCGCACCCTCCGCCTCGCCCAGACCGCCCCGCACTACCCGGCCGTGGCGACCGCCCTCGACCGCACCGCCTCCTCCGCAACCACCGACGCACCCGACGACAACCGATCCGACAACAGCGGATCCGACGACGGCGTGCCCGACGACAGCGGATCTGGGGACGGTGGATCCGGGGACGGTACTGGTGGTGGTTGGCTGCTGCGGCCGGCGCAGGCGGCGGCGATCGTGTTCGGGCTGGAGCGGGTGCGGTCGCGGGTGCCGGTGGAGCACCTGGACGCGGCCGCGGAGCAGCTGGTCGGGCTGGCCGGTCACTTGTCGCCCGGCGAGCTGCGCACCGCGGCCAAGGAGATCGCTGACCTGCTGGACTCCGACGGCCCCGAGCCCGAGGAGCTGAAGGCGTATGAACGGGAGTCGCTGACGCTGTCGGCTGCGGACAATGGTGTGAAGTTCAAGGGGTTCCTGGCCAACGAGAACGCCGAGCTCCTGCGCGCGGTCGTGCATGCCGGTGCTCGCCCGCACAAGACCGTCGATGGCGAGCATGATCCGCGGCCGCGTGACAAGCGGCAGGCCGACGCGCTGTCCACCGCCCTGGGCATCGCCGCCGCTGCATTGGACACCGCCGGACGCGCCGGACCCGCCGCGGGTAGCGCGGGCACAGCCGGCGCCGCAGGCACGGGTGGTCGGGTGGCCGGGCACGGTGCGAAGGCGAACATCACCGTCACGATCGACCTCGAAGACCTCAGGTCCGCGACCGCGGACGCGATCGGCCACACCGTCTACAGCGGCGGACTCTCCGCGGCGACGATCCGGCGGCTGGCCTGCGACGCGAACATCATCCCGCTGGTGCTGGGCTCGAACTCCGAACCGCTGGATGTCGGGCGCCGCGTGCGGCTGGTCACCGGGGCGATGCGTCGTGCCCTGGACGCCCGCGACCGCGGCTGCGTGGTCTGCGGAGCCCCGCCGGTCATGTGCGACGCCCATCACCTGATCTCCTGGATCGACGGCGGCGACACCAAGGTCGACAACCTGGCTCTGCTGTGCCGCCGCCACCACGTCGACCTGCACAGGGGCCGCTGGCACATCACCATCCTCGACGGCATCGTCCACGTCGCCCGCCCGAGCTGGGCCGAAGCCGGACCCACCCCCGCCGCGGCGCGACGCACCGCGCCTCCGCGCGCCCGGCCACCAGACAGCGCGACAAGCTCACCGCAGTCTGAGCCCACCGAGCCCACCGAGCCCACCGAGTCCACCGAGTCCACCGAGTCCACCGAGCCCAGCGGGTTCGCCGAGGCCGGCCTGCGGGCGGTCGAGGGCGTCGTGGTGGAGACCGTCGCCGACCGCTCGCGATGGCGGGCCGACGAGGCTGCCCTCCAGCAAGCGGCCGACTTCGCAGCCACCGGCTGAGACCAGAGAACACAACAACCTCCTACCCGCAGGCAACCGGGCAGGAGGCCGTTGTGCTGCGGCAGGTCAGGAGACGCCGGAATCCTTCCAGCCGCCGCCGGCAGCGGGCGGCCCGACTCGTCGCCCACACCGAACCGCCGAGTTCCCGTTCGTCAACACCGCAGTTCCGCCTTCAGGCAGCTTCGCCCGACACCGCCGTGCAGGTGAATGCACGCGCGGGCCAGGACCGCCTGCCCGGGCGGGCGTTCAACAGCCAGGCCGCGGCAATATCCAGCATGCCCAGCCGGTGCGGACAGCCCCGGAACCAGGTTGTTCAACTGGCCGTGCAGACGCTGCTGAGCCACCTTGCGGTCAGTGACCAACCAGCGTCGGTGCCGCACCACCGCTCGCAACACCTCCACCTCCAACTCACCAGCACCCGCCCGGCGCCTTGGCTGGCCAGATAGCTCAACGCGGCACAATCCCTGTCCATCGGTCCTGAAGCTCTCCGACCCCAGTTGGATCCGCGCGGCCTTGTTCTCCGACGGCGTGAACAACTGCACCTCGCCGGGATGGCGGCGCTCCAACCCATGCGCCCATGCCCGGTGCAGGCTCCCGATCGCCCCGATCGCCCCGATCGCCCCGATCGCCCCGATCGCGATCACCGGCCTCCCACCCGCATCACCAAATTCAGCCAACCGTCCAGCCAACCGTCCAGGCAGGCGTCCAGGCAGGCGTCCAGGCAGGCGTCCAGGCAGGCGTCCAGGCAGGCGTCCAGGCAGCCGCCCAGTTAGCCGCCCAGTTAGCCGCCCAGTTAGCCGCCCAGACAGGAGTTGGTCCAGCCTCTCGACCCCAGGACGACAAACTGGCAGCGACATTGGATCTTCGAATGGACCTGAACCATCACCGACTCAGACCCGGTTCATCACCTTGCCAGGATCCACAGCCACCGCCGACGTCGACGGGTCGAGAGCCATCTGAAGCAACGACATCGGACAGCGTCCCCACCTCACGGCGTGAACCGCGCCTCAGCCCCGTGTGCGCAGCAGCTGTCCGCTCGACGGACCAAGCGTCAGCCTGCGCTGATCGGTGTCAACGTCGTACACGCTCGCTGCACTGCGCGTGCGCCACGTTGACACCGATCACACGCCGGCCGACTTCAGCCGCTATCGAGCGAACCGGCACACTTCACGGCCTATCAGCTGACTGAACAGACCGGTGACACAACTGCGCCCCGCAGACAAACCTACGGCCGACCGGCGAAGCCGGCCACGCCCCCTGGATCTCTTCTCTGACAGAGCTGCTCGAGGTTGCCGGACATGGCGGCGCAACTTCTGTGTGGGTGGTTGCATCGTGTGAGGTGTGAAGAGCTATCTGAGACGAAGCTTCGTCGCGGCGGCCACCACCCTGCTGCTCGGTGGGTTTGCCGTGGCGCCGGTGCGTGCCGCGGTCACGGCGCCGGCCGGGGTCACCGCCGCCTGCCAGATTCCCGTTGGATCCATCACCAGCGGTGGCGACCTCGCCGACACGACCGTCACCGCGACCACGCCGCCGACCGCCAAGCGCACGGTGGGCCGGCACCTGTTCACCCCAGGCATCGCCAAGATCAGCTCGACCTGGACCTACACGGTCCTCAACCCGGTCGGGTACCGCGACTCCGGGTACGTCGTCCTGAACTCGTCGCTGTACTACGCGGCGTACGGCGAGGACACCGACGGCTCGACGATCAACACGCTGAGCAAGATCGGCGGCGGGTGGGGCAACTTCACCGCGGTCGAGGAGTCGTTCTACTGGGGCAAGACGTTCCGCGGCGCGGTGTACGGCCTGCGCAACGACGGCGTGCTGTTCCGCTGGACCGACGGTTTCCGCAAAGTCAGCTCGTACCCGGGCTTCTCGGCGGTGAAGACGATGACGCTGATCAGCGAGACCGCGACGTACGACACCTTCCTGGCGAACACCCGCGGTGGAGCGCTCTACACGATCCACATCCCGGTGGCGACGCCGATGAAGCCGGTGGTCAAGCAGGTACGCAGCCGCACCTGGCAGGGCTTCGAGCACCTGGTCGCCGACAAGTGCGGCAGCCAGAGCACGCTCCTGACCGCGATCGACAAGGACTCGGGCTCGGCGTACCTGTACGCGGTCAGCCACGCGAACGGCGCCTCGACCGTCATCAACAGCCTGGGCAAGGTGCCCGGCACCTTCACCGACCCCGTCCACTACCTCAGCACTTACGAAGGAAACGCACCGCTGTTCGGCGAGTGACAACCCACGAAAGGCATTCGATGAAATTCAACCGGGCTTCTGCTGTCACGGCCTCAGCCCTGCTGCTCGGCGGGCTGGCCGCGACACCGGCCGGTACGGCGAGCGCCGCGACCACCGCGACGACCGCCGCGACCGTGGCCTGCTCGATCAACCTCGGCTCGATCACGGCCGCCGGTGATATGGCCAACGCTTCAGTCACCGCCACGTCGCCCGCCACCGTCAGGCGGTCGACCGGTCCGCACATGTTCTCGCCGGGCCTCGCGAAGCTCGCGTCCACTTGGACCAACTCGCTCGGCGTCGGCGCGGACTACACGGTGTACGGCGACGTGATCGTGAGCGGCACGCTGTACGGCGGCTCGTACGGTGTGGACTCGACCGGCAAGCCGTTCACCTCGCTGAAGTCCCGCGGCGTCGGGTACATCGGCTACAAGGCGATCGAGACCTCGTCGTACTGGGGCAAGGTCTTCCGTGGGGCGGAGTACCGGCTGCGCGGCGACGGCGTGCTCTACCGGTATGTTCCGAAGACCCGGGTGATGTCGCGCTGGGCGGGGTACTCGTCGGTGAAGACGATGGCGCTGATCAGCGAGCAGCCAACGTACGACACCTTCCTGGCCACCACGAACGGCGGCGCGCTCTACACGATCCACATCCCGGTCAGCGGGCAGCCGGTCGTGAAGAAGGTCCGCACGTCGACGTGGCAGGGCTTCGAGTACCTGGTCGCGGAGAAGTGCGGCGCGCAGAGCACGCTGCTCGCGGCGGTCGACAAGGACAGCGGCTCGGCGTACCTGTACGCCGTTGGTCACGCCAACGGCGCAGCGACCGTGATCAAGGGTCTGGGCAAGGTGCCCGGCGACTTCAAGGACCCGGTCTACTTCCTGAACACCGCCGAGGGAAACGCCCCGCTGTTCGGCGAGTGAGGACAGCACAAGGCCCCGGTGACCTAAGCCTTGGTCACCGGGGCCTTGTCGTGCTCAGAAATCGCCGCCGAAGTCCCCGCCGCCGAAGTCGAAGCCGCCGCCGTCGCCCCCGCCGCCGTCGCCGCCGTCGAACGGGTTGAAGTCCCCGCCGCCGTCCCCGCCGTCGCCGCCGCCGTCGGCCATCCCGTCCTCGTAGCCGGCCGCGTAGTCGCCGTACCCGCCGCCGGCGAACATGCCGCCGAGCGCCGTGCCGATGAACATGCCGGTCAGCACGCCGCCGACGCCGCCGAACAGGCCCTGCGCGTACGGCGAGTAGGCCGGGCCGGCCTCCCAGTACGGAACGCGCTGCGGGCCGACCATGACCTTGCGGACGTCCGGCTCGGCGCCGGCGCGGACCCGCTCGGCGTCGGCCGCGCAGGCCGGCACCTCCCGCGGGGCACCGCCCGGCGGCGACCACATCACGTCGACCACCGACGGGCCGTGCTGCGGGTTGAAGAAGCAGGCCGGACGGCGCTGCGGCAGCGGCTCGCCGGCCACGCGGGCCTTCACGCAGGCCGCGGCGTACCGCCCGTCCTCGAGGATCTCGACCACGTGCTTGATCTGGTCGGCCTGGGTGACCTGACCGATCGCCTGCTTGGCGGACTCGTAGGAGTCCAGCGCGCGCTGGTAGTCCTGCCGCGCGCCGTCGCCGAGGTCCTTGCCGACCATCTCGAGGTCGAGGTCCTGCAGTTCTTCGCCGAAGCGGGTGATGTCCTCGTCCGCGGTCCGCTTGACCGCCTCGAGTTCAGCGGCGGTGATCTCGTGCTGCTTCTTGCTCTGCAGCTGGGTCCGGCGGTACGAGCGGTACGCCAGCACCGCGATCACCACGACGGCGATGAGGAGGATGAATTCCATGTCGGGCCTCTTCTCGGGGGCTCTTTGGGGAGAGCCTATCCAACCCCTCAAGACGCCACGCAGGGTGATCGAATCCCCGGAAAGCGGTCACCCGCGGCGCATAATCGAAGTCGCGCCGCCCAGCGTCTGTCCGACCCCGCCGGAAGGTCATAGATGGGCATCACCGCCATGGGCAAGACCACGCGACTGCTGCCGCTGGTGCTGACCGCGGCCGCACTGGTCCCGCTAGCGCACGAGAACCCGTCGCCCGATCCGTCGCGCCGGTCCTACCAGGAGATTCCGCTCGACGGCCTGTCCGTCCGCGCGCAGACCGAACCGTACGGAATGGTCGGCATCACCTGGCCCGACGGCGTCCGGGACGTGTCCGCGAGGGTCCGCGTCGAACGGGATGGGAAGTGGACCGACTGGCAGACCCTGCACGTCGAGGACGACCACGGCCCGGATCCATCGGCACCCGAAGGAATTGCGCGCTCCGGCACCGAACCGCTGTGGGTCGCGGATGCCACCGGTGTGCAGGCGAGCGCGGTGACCGGTGCCGGCGCCGCGGTGGCCGGTGCGAAGGTGGTGCTGATCCAGCCCGGCGTGCTCGGGTCCGATTCCGAGGACGTCGGCGGCGTCGAGGCGCAGGCCGGCAAGGCGCCGTACCCGATGCCGTTGATGGTGAGCCGGAAGCGCTGGGGTGCCGACGAGCGGCTGCGTGCGTACAACGGAGCCTCTTGTGTACGGCCGAAGTACACGACGACCGTGCTGGCGGCGTTCGTCCATCACACCGCCGATCGGAACGACTACACCCGCACGCAGGTCCCGGCGATGGTGCGGGCGATGTACGCGTACCACGTGAAGAGCCGCGGCTGGTGCGACCTCGGGTACAACTTCCTCGTCGACCGCTTCGGCCGGATCTTCGAGGGCCGGGCCGGCGGTGCGCAACTGCCGGTGCTCGGCGCGCACACGGCGTCGTACAACGCGAACTCGTTCGGAGTCGCGGTGATCGGAAACTTCGAGCAGACCGCACCGCCGGCAGCGATGCTGGAGTCCACGGCGCGCGTGATCGCCTGGAAGCTGGACGCCAACTACCGCTCGCCGCTGGCCACCGTGGTGCTCGACGGAAATCGTCTGCACACGGTTTCCGGGCACCGCGACACGAAGCCGACCGCGTGTCCGGGAACCCAGCTGTACAAGCAGCTCGGCTGGCTGAAGCAGCGCGTGAACACCTTGATGGGCGGGAGTTTCACGACACCGATCTATGTGTTCGCACAGAAACTCGGTTTCCGAAACATCGGACAGCCGTTCTGGGGCGAGCATCCGACACGGACCGGGCGGGCGGCCTACTTCGGCACTCGCGACGTCTTCTACTCCGTTGCCACCGGCCCGCATTCCACCGCGGGCGCCTTCCGGACCCGCTTCCGGCGGCTCGGGGCCGGGAGCGCGCGGATCGGGCTGCCGATCACCGAGGCGTACCAGGTCGCGGGCGGGGCGCGGCAGAAGTTCCAGCGCGGGTGGCTCGTCTGGGACCGGCGTGACCGGCAGGTTCAGCTCGTCTACGGGAGAGTGTCGTGAGGAAACGTGTGATCGCGGCTGTCGTTCTGTCGTCCACGGTGATCAGCGCGACCGCGCAGGCGCGCGAGGTCGTGCCGGAGGCGGCGCCGGACACGACCATCATGGGTCGCGGCTTCGGGCACGGTCGTGGGCTGTCGCAGTACGGCGCGCAGGGCGCCGCGCTGGCCGGGAAGTCGGCACGGCAGATCCTCGACTTCTACTACCCCGGAACGACCACCGGGAAGGCGACCGGCAGCATCCGGGTCCGGATCAGCGCCGACACCACCGACGGGGTCCGGGTCGGCGCGGTCAACGGGCTGGCGGTCCGCTCGCTGGCCACCGGCAAGGTCTATCCGTTGCCGAGAGCATCGACACGGAACCAGTGGTCGATCGACCCGAACGGCGACCACGGCACGAAGCTCAGTTCGTACGACGCGAAGACCCGGAAATGGTCGCTCTACAAGACGTTTTCCGGGATGGCGCAGTTCGAGGGGGCCGCCGTGATCGGGCTGGTGCTGCCGAGCGGCGTCATCCGCCGGTACCGTGGCGCGCTCCGGGCGATCGACGTGTCCGGGACACATCTGGACACGGTCAACGTGCTGCCGCTCGAGAACTACCTGCGCGGCGTCGTACCGCGGGAGTCGGTCTCGAGCTGGCGGCCGGCCGCGCTGCAGGCGCAATCGGTTGCCGCGCGCACCTATTCGGCCTTCCATCGTGCCCGGGCGGCGCGGAAAGCGTACGACTTGTGCGACACCACGTCGTGCCAGGTGTACGGCGGGTACGACTCGGAGGAGACGTCGACGAACACCGCGATCGCGGCGACCGCGGGCCAGGTCCGGCTGTACCAGGGCAAGCCGATCATCGCGGAGTTCTCCTCGTCGAACGGCGGCGCGACGGCGGCGGGCGACGCGCCGTACCAGGTGACGAAGGTGGACGGCTGGGACGCGTACCCGAAGAACGGGAACCCGAACGTGTCCTGGACCGTGACCCGGACGGCGGCCGAGCTGCAGGCGGTCTTCGACGTCGGCGCGATCCGCTACGTCCGGGTCCTGAAACGGACCGGCGTCGGCCCGGGCGGCGGGCGGGCACTCACCGTCGAGGCCGCCGGATCGCGCGGAAAACGTGTTCTCACCGCCGACCAGGTCCGGATCCGGCTCCACCTGCGGTCCGCGTGGATCAGTTTCCCGGCTCGCACTTCTTGATATACCAACTGCTGGCTCCGTCCCGAGGCGGCTGAGGCATTGACGAGGCAGCGATGCGCCGGTTAGAACATGACATCGCTGTCAATCACCGCCCAAGAGGAGCAGGTCGATGCGCAGGAAAATTGGTATATCAACTCGTCTGGCCGCTGGAGTGCTCGCGGTCGCGGTCCTCGGATCGCTGAACATGACCACGGCCAGTGCCGGTGAGTCGGCCGGGACCGACCCGACCGCGGCCGCCCGGGCGCGCGCGTCGTACGACGCGATCAACACCTACTTCGACGCCGGGAAGGGGCTGCTGCTCGAGGACTACCCCAGGACCGGGTCGAACCCGTACTCGTACGTCTGGCCGTACTCGCAGGCGGCGATCGCGGCCGAGAACCTCGCGGGTGTGCCGGGTGCGGGCCGCGCGGGTGCCGCGGAGGCCGACCGGCGACTCGCGGCGTACGAGTTCTACTGGAACGCCGGCACGACGCCGACCGGCTACGACTCCTACGTCCGGCCGCCGAACGGTCAGGGCGGGGACAAGTTCTACGACGACAACGAGTGGATCGGGCTGAACCTGATCCAGCGGTTCAAGCGGACTGGTGACCGCGCTGCGCTCGCTCGTGCGAAGGAGATCTTCGCGCTCGTCGTGCACGGCTGGGACACCGACCCGGCGCACCCGTGCGCGGGCGGCGTGTACTGGACCCAGGCGCCGTGGAGCCAGGACCGCAACACGGTGTCGAACGGTCCGGGCGCCGAGCTCGGGGCGCATCTGTACCTGCTGACCCGGGACAAGTCGTACCTGACCTGGGCGCAGCGGATGTACCAGTGGGCGCAGACCTGCATGCTCGCGCCGAACGGGCTGTACTGGGACCACATCGACCTGGCCGGCACCATCGAGAAGACGCAGTGGAGCTACAACCAGGGCGTGATGCTCGGCGCCGGCGTCCTGTTGTTCAAGGCAACGGGTGACGCCCGCTACCTGCGCGACGCGAAGTCGGTCGCGAACGCGTCGCTGGCGTTCTACAACACGCCGGAGATCCTCGCCAAGAACGGCGCCGCGTTCAACTCGATCTGGTTCAAGAACCTGCTGATCCTCGACTCGGTCGCGCCGGATCCTCGCTACCGCAAGGCGATGCAGTCCTACGCCGACTACAACTGGAACACCACCCGGGACCCCGCCACGAACCTCTACAAGTTCCACGACGGCTCGGTGGAACTCCTGCAGCAGTCGGGCATTACACAGATCCACGCCCTGCTGGCCTGGCCCCGCTCGCAGTACCACCTGCTCGCCTGACCCCGAGCTCTCGCACAAAGGCCGCGCCGCCCGCCCCCGGAACCGGGGACGGGCGGCGCGGTTGCCTCTTCTCAGGCTGCTGTCGTGGCCGACTTGATGTCGACCGGCGTGACCGGAGTGCCGTCCTGCGGGCCGTTCTGCGGGATGACACCGGCCTGGGCGACCTTGTCGATCAGCTTTAGGCTCGCCTCGTCGATCGTCCCGAACGCCGTGTACTGCGGGGTCAGGCCCGACGCGTCGCCGTACACGATGAAGAACTGGCTGCCGTTCGTGTTGGCGCCCGAGTTCGCCATCGCGAGGATGCCGCGACCGTACTTCAGCGTCGGGTAGACCTCGTCGGCGAAGCTGTACCCGGGGCCGCCCGAGCCGGTTCCGGTCGGGTCGCCGCACTGCAGCACCTGCAGGCCCTCGCCGACCGTGAGCCGATGACACTTGGTGTTGTCGAAGTACTTCTGCCCGACCAGGCTGAGGAAGTTCTTCACGGTGCACGGCGCCAGCGCGCTGTCCAGCGTCAGCTGCAGGTCGCCGATCGAGGTGTTCAGGCTGACCTTCGACGTACCCGATGCCTTGGTCTTGCCGTCGGCCGGCGGATCGACCTTCTTCGCGGCCGCCTCGCCGGTCTTCTTGTACGCGCAGCTCACCTCGGCCGGGAGCGGAGTCTCCCGCTTGGGCGCCGCCGCCATCGCAGTCGGGATGCTGGCCGGCTTGTTCTCCGGGGCGACCGAGGGCGTCGCGGCCGGCTCGTCGTCACCGCCCACCCCGAACACCACGAAGACCCCCACGAGGACCACGACCACCACTGCGATCGCGGACACGGTGATCCCCAGATTCCGCCGCTGCCGCCGCCGCTCGGCCTCCCGCTCGGCCTGCCGCCGAGCCTTCCGCGCCGCCAGCTGCTGCTCATGGGTCTTCTTGGACATGCAGTAAGCCTCCTCACCGAAACGCCTGGAGGGAACCTACAGCGAAAACCTGAGAACTGTCTGTACGCATCAGGTGCGGGTGGGGGAGCCGGCGCCCCAGACGAAGCAGAATTCGTTGCCCTCGGGGTCCCGCATGACTCGCCAGAGGTCGCCGTCATAGATGTCGTCGGCGAGGGTGGCGCCGAGGCGGAGGGCGTTGGCGACCGCCTGGTCCTTGCGGTCGGGTGGGACGTACAGGTCGAGGTGCACGCGGTTCTTGCGGACCTGCTTGCCTTCGGCGACCTGGGCGAAGTCCAGGCGCACCCGGCCGCCGTGCAGTTCGGTGACGCCGTGCTGGTCAGGGCGCAGCTCGCCGCCGAGCAGCGCCTGCCAGAACTGCCCGAGCCCGTCGGGATCCTCGCAGTCGAACGCGACCGCGTCGATCACCGGCACCGGCTCGGGCGCCGCCCCCGCCTCCGGCACGGGTCAGTCCTTGATCTCGCAGATGGCCGCGCCGGCGGTGACGGTGGCGCCGACCTCGGCGGTGAGGCCGGTGACGGTGCCGGACTTGTGGGCGTTCAGCGGCTGCTCCATCTTCATCGCCTCGAGCACGACGATCAGGTCGCCCTCGGCGACCGTGGCGCCTTCCTCGACGGCGATCTTGACGATCGTGCCCTGCATCGGCGACGTCAGCGAGTCGCCGGAGGCGGCCGAGTTCTTCGTACCGCCGGCGCGCCGCGCCGGCTTCTTCTTCGACCCGGCAGCGGCCGTGGTCGCGCCGAGCGCACCGAGCCCGGCGGGGAGAACGACCTCGAGCCGCTTGCCGCCGACCTCGACGGTCACCTTCTCGCGCTCGGCGTCGGTCGGCGCCTCGGCGGTCGGGCCCTCGTACGGCGTGAGCTGGTTGTCGTACTCGGTCTCGATCCACCGGGTGTGGACCGTGAACCCGTCGGTGCCGACGAACGCCGGGTCGGACACGACCGACGCGTGGAACGGGATCACGGTCGGCATGCCCTCGACGACGAATTCACGCAGCGCCCGCCGCGACCGCTCCAGCGCCTGCGTGCGGTCCCGCCCGGTGACGATCAGCTTCGCGACCAGCGAGTCGAACGCGCCCGGCACCGTCTCGCCCTGGTCGTACCCGCCGTCGAGGCGCACACCCGGACCGGACGGCGCGTGCCACCGGGTCAGCGTCCCGGGCGCCGGCAGGAACCCGCGCCCGCCGTCCTCGGCGTTGATCCGGAACTCGATCGAGTGGCCGGAGACTTCCGGGTCGTCGTACCCGAGTTCTTCGCCCTGGGCGATCCGGAACATCTCGCGGACCAGGTCCAGGCCGGTGACCTCCTCGGAGACCGGGTGCTCGACCTGCAGCCGGGTGTTCACCTCGAGGAACGAGATCATCCCGTCCTGCCCGACCAGGAACTCGCACGTCCCGGCGCCGACGTACCCGGCCTCGCGGAGGATCTTCTTCGACGACGAGTACAGGATCTCCAGCTGCTCGTCGGACAGGAACGGCGCCGGGGCCTCCTCGACGAGCTTCTGGTAGCGGCGCTGCAGCGAACAGTCCCGCGTCGACACCACGACAACGTTGCCGTGGGCATCGGCCAGGCACTGGGTCTCGACGTGCCGCGGCTTGTCCAGGTACCGCTCGACGAAGCACTCGCCGCGACCGAACGCGCTGACCGCCTCGCGCGTCGCCGACTCGAACAGCTCGGGCACCTCGTCCAGCGTGCGCGCGACCTTCATGCCGCGCCCACCGCCGCCGTACGCCGCCTTGATCGCGATCGGCAGACCGTACTGCTCCGCGAACGCGACGACCTCGGAGGCGTCCGCGACCGGATCCGGTGTCCCCGGGACCTGCGGCGCGCCGACCTTCTCCGCGATGTGCCGCGCCTTGACCTTGTCGCCCAGCGAGTCGATCGCCGACGGCGGCGGCCCGATCCAGATCAGGCCGGCGTCGATCACGGCCTGCGCGAACTCGGCGTTCTCGGCCAGGAACCCGTAGCCCGGGTGCACGGCGTCGGCGCCCGACCGGGCGGCCACGTCGAGGATCTTGGCGATGTTCAGGTAGGAGTCGGCCGGTGTCGACCCGTCCAGCGCGTACGCCTCGTCGGCGAGCCGGACGAACAGCGCGTCGCGGTCCTGGTCGGCGTACAGGGCGACACTGCTCAGCCCCGCGTCGGCGGCGGCCCGGACGACCCGGACGGCGATCTCGCCCCGGTTGGCGACCAGCACCTTGGTGATCTGCTTGCTGTCGGTCACAGCTGACTCCCTTCGGTGGCCCGAGTCTAGGGTCAAGCGGCCGTCCTGGGAGCAGGGTGTTGCTCACACCACGATCACAGTGCGGCGGGTTGTTTCTCGAAGAAGGTCTCCAGCACCACGATTGTCTGAGTGCTGGTCACCCCGTCCACTTGATGGAGGGCGCGCAGGGTCGCCTGGAGGTCCTCGGTGGTCGCCGTGCGGACCTTCACCAGCACCGACGCGGGACCAGCGATGATGTGCGCCTCCTCGACGGCGGGGATCGACCGCAACGCCTGCAGTGTCGGCTCGTCGCCCATCCAGGCGCCGGCGTCGAGCAGGACGAACGCCAGCACGCCGAGCCCGACCGCGGCCGGGTCGACGTCGACCGTCGTCCGCCGGATCACACCGGCCGCCTTGAGTTTCCGGACCCGTTCGTGGGCGGATCCGGCCGAGAGCCCGACCGCCTGGCCGAGTGCGGCGTAGGACTGGCCGGCGTCGTCCTGCAACGCGGCGAGTAGGCCGCGATCCACATCATCTATTGTCATGTCCGTCACAAACCAAATCTCGTTCTATCTGAATTGTCCGCAACAGGATAGCGTTCGGTTCATGACGATCACGATCAACGCCGCGCCGCGACGGCTGCGGGCCGACCTGGTGGTGCTCGACGACCGTTTCCGCGCGATCGCCGGCGACGAGTACCTCGAATGCCTGTACGACGGCGGCCGCTGGCTCGAGGGACCGGCGTACTCGCCGGCCTGGCGCTGCCTGGTGTTCAGCGACATCCCGAACGACCGGATGCTCCGCTGGGACGAGAGCTCCGGTCACGTCAGCGTGTTCCGCGAGCCGTCCGGCTACGTCAACGGCAACACGATCGACCGCGCCGGCCGCCTGATCAGCTGCTCGCAGGGCGACCGCCAGGTCGTACGGACCGAGCACGACGGCCGCCGTACCGTGCTCGCCGCACACTTCGAGGGCCGCAGACTCAACAGCCCGAACGACGTGGTCGAACGCAGCGACGGCTCGATCTGGTTCACCGACCCGCCGTACGGGATCACCTCGAGTTACGAGGGCCACGCCGCCGAGCAGGAGATCGACGGGTGCCATGTCTACCGGATCGGGCCGGACGGCGCGCTGACCGTCGTCGCCGACGACTTCGTCCGGCCGAACGGGCTGGCGTTCTCGAACGACGAGTCCCGGCTGTACGTCGTCGACACGCCCGCGAAGCACATCCGCCGGTTCGACGTCGACGGCGACAAGCTGATCGGCGGCGAGGTGTTCGCGCCGTGCGAGGCCGGCATGTTCGACGGGATCCGGCTGGACAACGCCGGCCGGGTCTGGGCGGCGACCCACGAAGGGGTGCACTGCTTCGACCCGGACGGCACGCTGATCGGCAAGCTGCTGCTGCCGGACGTGGTCTCCAACCTGACCTTCGGCGGCCCGAAAGGAAACCGCCTGTTCATCACCGCGACCACGTCCGTGTGGTCGTGGCTGTCGACGGCTCAGCGGTAGGACTTGGACACCGCGTCCAGCATTCTCTCCAGGGCGTCGTACGTCGGGGTGTCCGCGACGTCGATGACGTCCTTCACGACCGGGACGTCGTACTGGTTGACCACGTTCGCGAACTGGGCCTGGTCCGCGGTCCGGAACCCGTGCCGGGCCGCGAGCCGCTGCAGCTCGGGGTCCGTCGACAGCAGTTCGCCGAGCTTCTCACCGTTCGCGTTCAAGGCGATCAGCGTGTGCTTGGACTGCACGGTCGGCGACGGGTACATCAGCACCATGCCGGGCTTCAGCTTGCGCTGTACGGCGGCGTCGACGAACTGCGCCTCGTAGATGTTCACCATCGGCGACTGGCCCATGCCGAGCGACAGATAGTCGTCGAACGGGCCCTCGCTGGAGTTGTCCGTGTGGCCCTGGTTGACGAACAGCGGTGCGACCAGCGGCAGCACCTTCCGCTCGTCCGCCGCGCTCTGCACGACGCTGTTGTGGTTGGCCACGTAGCTGACGATCGCCAGGAACATCGCCGCCGAGTTCGAGGTGCGCGGATCGGTGGTGGTGATCAGGATCCGCTTGTTCACCGGGTACGTCGTGTTGCCGCGGACGTTCGTCCACCGCCAGTTCGCCTTCGCGAGGTCGACGTACCTGCGGACGTCGAAGTACCAGGTGCCGTCGACCTGCTTCGCGATCCCGGTCGCGGACAGCAGGTCGACGATCGGCTGGTACGTCGCGATCGCCATCGGCGACGAGAAAACGCTGTACTTCTTTCCGCTCACCGCCGGCCGGCCGGCCGCCGGCTGCAGGATCCGCTCCGCCGCGGTGGTGCTGGACGGGAACGCGAAGTCGTAGCCGCCGAGGTCGACCGAGGTGGCGATCTCGCGTGACCCGGCGGTGTCGACCCGCACCTCGAGACCGTGCTCGGCGAGCGCGGCCTTGACGTCGGGATCCTCGAAGAACGCGCGCTTCTCGGATCCGATCACGCCGCGGAGGGTGACCTGTCCGGTCTGCGCCTGGACGTCGTCACCGGAACGTACGACGAGCACGGTCGCGACGGTGGCGGCGACAAGCACGCCGGCGACAGCGGCCGGCAGGGCAATCGGAAAACGGTGGCGGGGCGCGCCCGCGGTGGTGCTGATCGGCCCGCCCGACGGCGGTCTGGTCCAGTTCGACCGCCGGTCCGGTTGTTCCACAGGCTCGGGTTTCGGGGTGAGTTCGTCGCGGACGATGCGTTCGACCAGGATCGGTACGTAGTCGCGGACCGGGTCGCCGGCGAAGGACTCGCGGGCGGTGCGGATCGCGGATTCGATGTCTTCGGGGGTATGGATGTCGGCGAAGGACTCGGTCAGCCTGCTGGTGAGGTTCTCGATGGCCCTGTCCTCGCGGACGGTGTCGAGCTTCAAGGGATGTCTCCGCATCACGATGACTGTCTCGATGGACAGGCACATCTTTTCGCCGGGGAGGGCCAACCGCTTAGGCTCGTCGGCGAGCGTTGCAGCCGAGTTCGCGAGGAGTCGTGATGACGGGAATTCTCGAGCCGTTGGCAGGGACCGCACCGGCCGTCTGGGAGAAGCTGGACGACCGGTTCGCCGGGATCCGCGGCGACAGCCGGCTCGAACGGCTGTGGACCGGCGGCCGCTGGGTCGAGGGCCCGGTGTACTCCGCCGCCGGCCGGTACCTGCTCTGGAGCGACATCCCGAACGACCGGATCCTGCGCTGGGACGAGACGTCGTACCAGGTTTCCGTTTTCCGGAATCCGGCCGGAAACACGAACGGGCACACCCGCGACACCGAGGGCCGGCTGGTGAGCTGCGAGCACGGCAATCGCCGCGTGACCAGGACCGAGCACCACGGCGGCATCACCGTGCTCGCCCACGAGTACGACGGAAAACGTTTGAACAGCCCGAACGACGTGGTGGTCAAGCGCGACGGATCGGTCTGGTTCACGGACCCGGCGTACGGCATCGACAGCGACTACGAGGGGTACCAGGGCCAGATCGAGACCGGCGGCTGCCACGTGTACCGGGTCTCGCCGGACGGTGTGCTGACCCGCGTCGCCGACGACTTCAACCGGCCGAACGGGCTCGCGTTCTCGGTCGACGAGTCGTTGCTCTACATCACCGATTCGGAGGAGGCGACGATCCGCGTCTTCACCGTCGACGGTGACAAGCTGAGCGGCGGCGAGCTGTTCGCCGAGTGCGGCAACGGCATCTTCGACGGCATCCGCCTCGACACCCAGGGCCGCATCTGGGCCTCGGCCGCGGACGGCGTCCACATCTACCACCCCGACGGCACCCTGCTCGGCAAGCTCCTGGTCCCCGAGACCGTCAGCAACCTGACCTGGGGCGGCCCCAAGCGCAACCGCCTGTTCCTCACCGCGACCACCTCGGTCTACTCCCTCTTCACCACCGCCAACGGAGCCCCGGAGGCCTACGGCCCGCGAAGATAATTCGGTCGCTCACCGACCCGAGGCTGCGTGATGATGGCCTGCTGACCTGATCCAAGGAGGACTGGTGAGCATGATTCCGGAACATCTCCGGGTGGTGGCGGACAACGTGGTGGCCGAGGCGGAGCGGGACCCGCGGGTGCTGGCGGTGCTGGCCGGCGGATCGGTCGCCACCGGCACCAGTGACGAGTACTCCGATCTCGACCTGGTGCTGGTGTGTACGGCGGAAGGTCAGCCCGCGTGCCTCGCCGAGGCGAAGGAGTTCGCGGGCCGGGTCGGTCCGCTGCTGACGAGTTTCACCGGTGAGCACGTCGGCGAGCCGCGGCTGCTGATCGCGCTCTACGGGCCGCCGCTCCTGCACGTCGACCTCAAGTTCGTCACGCCGGACGGCCTGCGGACGCGGGTCGAGGACGGCGTCGTCCTGTGGCAGCGGGACGGGACCGTCGACCGGATCCGGCAGGAGAGCGCGGCGGCCTGGCCGCAACCGGATCCGCAGTGGATCGAGGACCGGTTCTGGTGCTGGGTGCACTACACCGCCGTCAAGATCGCGCGCGGGGAGTTGTTCGAGGCGATCGGGGCCCTCGACGCGCTCCGCTCGGCGGCGATCGCGCCACTGGCCACGCTCGGCCGGACGGCGAGACCGGCCGGCGTCCGGCGGTTCGAGACGCTCGCGCCCGACCTCGTGCCGCAGTTGCGTGCCACGCTCGCGGACGCGGATCCCGAGGACTGTCTGCGCGCGCTGCGGGCAGCCGTCGACGTCTATCGCAAGGTCCGCGAGGGCGTCGAGGTGGTCCGGCGGACCGCGGCCGAGGAAGCCGTGGTCGACTTCCTCGGCCACTGACGCGCGAGTGAACCGGTCTGGTCAGTTCCTCCGGCCGGACCGGTTCGCCACTCGCGCGGAGACCCGCCCGAGCCCGGGCATGACGAGGTTCGTCATAGCGGTCACGAGGACACCGCTGATCAACAACGCCCGCACCGCCACCGGCAGAGATTCCAGCCAGTGGCCGGCGACCAGCAGCAGTACCGTCACGATCAAGTAGGCGGCCAGCCAGGCCAACAGCGTTGCGGCGATCCGGCCTCCGACCCGCCGGACCGGTACGACCTCTGAAGTGTTCATGACCACGACGCTACGAGTGACCAGGTCGATAAGTCCAAGACCTGTTGCTGCTGGTCGTCATAGGATCTGCTTATGGAACTTCGGCAGCTGGCCTACTTTCTCGCCGTCGCGGAGGAACGCAACTTCACCCGCGCGGCCGAGCGGGTGGCGATCGCCCAACCGGCGATCAGCCAGCAGATCCAGCGCCTCGAAGCAGAGCTGAAGGAACGGCTGTTCGTCCGGGACCGACGAGCCGTGACGTTGACCCCGGCCGGTGAGGCGTTGCTGCCACACGCCCGGTCGCTGCTCCTCGGCGCGGATCGCGCCCGGGAGGCGGTCGCGGAGTTGTCCGGTCTGATCACCGGCCGGCTCGCGATCGGTCTGGTGCAGCCGTTGCCGGATCGCCGGATCATCGGGCTGCTCGGTGCGTTCCACCGGGATCATCCGGCGATCGAGTTGTCCGTTGCCGAGGGCGAGACCGACGGGCTGCTCGACGGTGTGCGGGCCGGTCGGCTGGACGTCGCCCTGATCGGCCTCGGTCCGTACGACGATCCGCCGGGCGACCTGCGGGCCCTGGTGATGGACCGCGAACCCGTCGTGGTCGCGCTGCACCCGTCCAGCCCCCTCGCACGCCGTCGTACGGTCGAGCTGGCAGCCTTGCGTGACGAGCCGATGGTCACGCTCACTCACGCCAGCAAACTCCGCACAACCCTCGAGGCCGCCTGCCGGACGGCGGGGTTCGCGCCCCGGATCGTCGCCGAGAGCAGCGATCTCGGGGTTGTCGTCGCGCTGGCCGCCGAGCAGGTCGGCGTGGCCGTCCTGCCGCGATCGGCGCTCGACGGCGCCACCGGTGTCGTCCGGCGGCGGCTCACCGCCCCGGCACTGGAGCGCCGGCTGCTGCTGATCTCGCCGGCTTCCGGCGCCTCGCCGGCGGGTCGCGCTTTCGACACGCTGGCCCGCCGGCGGTTTCCGGCGATGTCTAGAGCTTCTTCACCTGGTCGATGACGGTGAAGACGGCCAGGAAGCCGAAGGCCAGGAACGAGAACCACAGGACCGCCGAGCGCCAGGTGGTGATTCGGATGGCGTGCGGGAGGGCTCTGGAGTTCATCCACCACAGCAGCCCGGAGTACACGAACATCATGGTGCCGGCGGTGCAGGCCGAGATCACCAGCAGGACCAGCGGCTGGGTGAGACCGGCCAGCAGCACGATGATGCCGAAGGCAACAAGTCCCCAGACCAGCCAGAAGTACAGCTTGGACTCGGTGACGGCCGAGTCGCGCAGGTACCGGGCCTTGACCATGTCGGCCGCCAGCCGGGACGTGTAGTCGACGATGCCGGCCGCGGCGGCGAACAGCGCGAACGCGCCGATCGCCCAGAACAGGTACCCGAACCAGCCGCCGACGATCGTCTGCAGTGTCGTGCCCTCGATCTTCAGGAAGCTGATGCTGTTCTTCACGTCGCTGTTCCCGAACAGCGTCGCGTGGGCGAGCATCGAGGTGAACACGATCGTCACCACGGTGATCGCCACGAAGGTCAGCGCCTGCTCGAGGTTCGCGAACTTCCACCAGCGCTTCCAGCGGGCCAGGTTCTCGTCGTCCGGCGGGAACGTGTACCCGTTGGCGGTCGGGTCGGCCTCGGTCTCGCCGGTCACCGGCGACGTCAGCCGCGGCACGTGCACGCCCATCCCGAAGCCCTTGTCGCGGATCCAGTTGCTCTGCACGAGGTTCTGCCCGCCGCCCGCGCCGGCGTACGCGATCGCGCCCATCACCAGCGCGAACCCGAGCTGCTCGGCCGGGAACTGCGGCTGCGTCACCGCGTCCCCGAGTGCGCTGTAGGTCTTGCCGCGGATCGCGAACACCAGCGCCAGTACGACGAGCAGCGCGACGGCCGCGATCTTCACCGCGATCAGCCGCTCCAGCATCACGTACACGACCGGCGCCAGGGTCAGGATCGCCCCGATCACCACCAGCATGCCGATCGCGATCCAGCGCGGGTCGCCGCCGCCGAACAAGTACGTCAGCATGCTCGCCGAGCTCGTCGCCCAGCCGGGCCAGAGGTTCGCGAAGTACGTCATGATCGCGAAGAACAGGCCCCAGTGCTTCCCGTACCGGTTGAAGCCGGTCAACGCTGTCTCACCAGTTGCCAGCGTGTACCGCTCGATCTCCATGTTCAGGAACCACTGGACCACCACGCCGACCACGGCGCCCCAGAGGAACACCAGGCCGACCTGGCTGGAGATGTAGGGCCAGAGGATGAACTCGCCCGAGGCCAGTCCGACGCCGGCGCCGACCATGCCCGGGCCGATGATCTTCCAGGTCTTGCTGGGCGGCTCGGGAAGGTCGCGAACCTGCGGTGCGGGCAGGTTCTTGGTGGGCAGTGCGAATCGTCCGTGGTCAGTCGACTTGATGTCTGCCATCAGGCTCCTCACAGTCTCGACCCCCTGCTTCGCGAGGGTAGCGAATACTGTCGACAAGGGCGACCCGACACAGCCGAATGGCAGACTGACGCGTATGGGTGGGGTGACAGTTCTCGTTGCGTCGTACGCCGGTGCCGCCAGCGCGCCTGCGTACGCACGGCTGGCCGGCCTGGCAGCGGAACTATCGGGGGAGCGCCTGGTACGCCGGGACGCCGGGTGGCCCGTCCTGGCGTACGACGACGCGGCCGAAGCGATCGCTGCCGCCGAGACGCTCCGTGAGGCGGCCTCGCTGGTACCAGCGGGCGAACTCCTGCGGATCGCCCTGCACACCGCACCGACCACCGGGCCGGCGGTTCGACACGCCGAACACCTGCTGGCACTGGCCAACGCCGGGCAAACGTTGCTAACCGCAACAACCGCAACAACTGCGACGGCCGGCGAATCCGCCGCTGAGCACTTGCGTGATCTCGGCCTGCACCGGCTGCGGGACCTCGGCTCGCCCGAGCGGATCTTCGAGCTCACCACAACGACGGAGCCGCTGCGTTCTCTCGACCTGGTGCCGAACAACCTTCCGGTCATGCTCACCAGCTTCGTCGGCCGCGCGACCCAGGTCGCCGCCCTCCGCACACAGCTCGCCGGCAGCCGGCTCGTCACGCTGACAGGCCCTGGCGGCAGTGGGAAGACCCGCCTGGCCGCGCAAACGGCTGCGCAGTTGGCCGAGCGCTGGCCGGACGGTGTCTGGTGGGTCGACCTGTCCGCGGTGACGGACAGTGCCCAGATTCCCGAGGCGGTCGCCGCCGCGAGCGGTCTGCTGGTGGAGTCCGGAGATCGCCTGCTGATCGGCCAACTGCGGACCAAGCGAGCCCTCGTCTGCCTCGACAACTGCGAGCAGATCGTCGACGGTGCCGCGGAGTTCGTCACCGCGTTGCAGACCGGCTGTCCCGAACTCTCGATCCTCGCCACCAGCCGCGAGCCGCTGGACGTCCCCGGCGAGACGATCTGGCGCGTCCCGCCGTTGGCTCCGGAGGAAGCCCGAGCGCTGTTCCTCGAACGCTCCGCGACCACCGCGGCCGAGCCGGAGCCGGAGTCGGCGGCTGAGTCGGACGCTGGGTCGGACGCTGTTCGGGCGATCTGCACGCGGCTCGACGGCATCCCGCTCGCCCTGGAGCTCGCCGCCGCGTGGACACGAACCCTGACACCGCCGCAGATCGAAGCAGGCCTGGCCGACCGGTTCGGTCTGCTCACGAAGAACGTTCGCGGGGTCGCGGCCCGCCAGCGCACGCTCGCCGCATCGATCGACTGGAGCTACGACCTGCTCGACGAGGACGAACGTCGCGTCTTCAGCCGCCTCGCGGTCTTCGCAGGCGGTTTCACCCTGGACGCCGCGTCGGCCGTGACGGGCGCCGTACTCGATACGCTCGCGCGTCTTGTCGACAAATCGCTCGTTGTTGCCGAAGGCGGGCGGTACCGGCTGCTGGAGACGATCCGCGAGTACGCGGCGACTCGCCTGGCGGACGCCGACGACGTACGCGACCGGCACCTCGACCACTCTCTCCAGCTCGCGGAGACCGCGGAGCCCTTGCTGGACAAGGATCGCGACGCCTGGCGTGCTCTGATCGAGCCGGACCGGGAGAACTTCCGCGCCGCGCTGGAACACGGCCTCGCCGCGGACGATCCGGAACGCGCCCGGCGACTGGCTGCCGCGCTGAGATGGCTGTGGAACCTCCAGGCGACCGGCGCCGAGGGCATCGGCTACCTGCGCCGCGCGATCGACAGTGCACCTGACGACCGGACGTTGCTCCAGGCCCGCTTGCTGTACGCGTACGCGACCGTCGCCGACACCGTCGACCCGTTCGGGTACGACGCCGCGGGCCGCGGGCTGGAGCTCGCGACCGAGTTGCGTGACGACCGGCTGCGTTCGCTGTTCCTGGCACTGGTCGCGGTCGGCGAGTTCTTCACCGACTTCCGGAAGGCCTGGGACCTGACGACCGAGGGAGTACGCCTCGCGGACGGGATCGGCGACGAAGCAGCCCGGAACGCGAACGTTGCGCTGCAGTGCGTACTGGTTGCGCTGTGGGACCGCCACGACGAGCTCCGCCCGCTGCTCGACCGCGCCGCCGACGGCCTGATCACCAGCGGTGAACGCGGTATCGCCTCCACCGTGCTGACCGTCTGGTCCGAGAGCCTGTTCTCCACCGGGGAGCCGTTGCGGGCGGTCGAAGTCGCCGAGCGTGCTCTCGCCGCGGCCGAGCCCCTCGCCGACTTCCATCGCGTCGGCACGGCTCGCGCGCATCTGGCGACGCTGCTGGTCAGAACGGGCCGCGCCGACGACGCGCGAGCGCTGATGCGACCGTTGCTCGAGCTGGCCGAGACCGCGGGCGCCGTCGTACCGAATCTGGGGCAGGCGATGAGCCTGATCTCGTACTGGACCGGCGAGTACGACGCCGCGGTCGAGTGGCTGGCCCGCGACACCGCGCCGGACAGCCCGCTCGCCGGGACGTTCGCGCCCGCGATGCTGCTGCCGACGGTCGCCGCGGCGGAACGCGCTCGCGGCCACGATGCCACCGCGCTGCTCGAACGCGCCGCCGAGTTGGCGCGCCGGTACGACCTGCCGCGGATCCTGGCCGACGCGCTCGATCAGCTCGGCCGGATCGCGATCACCGACCACCCGGACCGGGCGGCAGACCTGCTCCACCAGGCCCTCACGATCCGCGTCGACCGCGGCCTGCGCACGTACGTCGTCGACAGCCTGGAATCCCTTGCCCTGCTGGCGAACCACACGAACCGCGCAGCGGACGCGGCCCGGCTCGCCGGCGCAGCCTCCGCCGCCCGTGTCGAGCTCGGCCTCGCGACACCGGCCGACCGTCCCGACCTGCCGACGTCGGACGAGCCACCACTCGCGATGGACGACGCCGTCGCCTACGTCCGCCGTACGCGCGGAGCTCGCGGGCGGCCGTCGTCGGGCTGGGCCAGCCTGACGCCGACCGAGGAGCAGGTGGTTGCCCTCGCTGTCGAGGGGCTCAGCAATCCGGAGATCGGCGAGCGGCTGTTCATCAGCCGCGGCACGGTCAAGACCCACCTGGCGCACGTGTACGCGAAGCTGGGCGTCTCCAACCGCACCGAACTGGCGTCGCTCAGGAAGCCCTGAGCATCTCGTTCGCGAAAACCCGGCCGGTTACTTTTCTTTGGCGAGTTTGCTGGGCCACCAGATCTTCGGGCCGACGTCGTGGGCGAGGGAGGGGACGAGGAGGGAGCGGACGACGGTGGTGTCGAGGAGGACGCCGAAGGCGACCATGAAGGCGATCTGGACCAGGAACAGGATGGGCAGGACCGCGAGGGCCGAGAAGGTGGCGGCCAGGACGACGCCGGCCGACGTGATGACGCCGCCGGTGACGGCGAGGCCGACCAGGATGCCCGGTCTGGTGCCGTGTTCCTGCGACTCCTCGCGGACCCTGGTCATCAGGAAGATCGAGTAGTCGATGCCTAGGGCAACCAGGAACACGAAGGCGTAGAGCGGAATACCGGGATCGGCTCCCGGGAACTTGAAGACGTGGTTGAACACCAGCGCGCTGACGCCGACGGTCGCGCCGAACGACAGCACGTTCGCGATCACCAGCAGGACCGCGGCGGTCAGCGACCGCAACAGCAGCATCAGGACGACGAAGATCACCGCGAGGATGGTCGGGATGATCACCCGCAGATCGCGTTGTGCGGCGTCCAGCACGTCGAGGTTGATCGCGGTGTTGCCGCCGACCAGGATGTCGGGACTCACCTTGTCCAGCTCGGTCCGCAGGTGTTTCACCACCTTGGTCGCCTCGGGGGAGTCGGCTGGGACCTCGAGCGTGGCCTGGACCAGTACCTTCCCGTCGACCACCTTCGGCGGTACGCCGGGAGCGGCCGAGGCGGACGCCTCGCCGACACCGTCGACCTTCGTCGCGGTCTGGACCACCTGGTCGGCCTGAGCGACCGGGGTCAGGATCTGCACCGGCGTACCGGCGCCGGCGTCGAAGTGCTTGGCCAGCTCCTCCTGACCGGTGACCGACTCGACCTTGTTCAGGAACAGGTCCTCCTGAGACGTACCGCTGGCCTTGAACGTCGGCAGGAACGCCGCGCACGCGAGCAACGCCAGCGCCGTGACCACCCAGACCCGCCGGGCACGCCGGCCGACCAGCCCGGACACGCGGCCCCAGAGGCGGCGGCCGCCGACCTGGTCGCTGGAGTGCACGTGGTCGACGCGGGGGATCGACGGCCAGAAGATCCGCCGGCCGAACGCGAGCAGGATCGCCGGCAGGAAGGTCATCGACGCGATCAGCGCGCCGGCGATCCCGAAGGCGCCGACCGGCCCCAGACCCTTGGTGCTGCCGAGCTTGGAGAGGAGCAGACAGAGCAGACCGAGGATGACGGTCGCCGCGCTGGCCGAGATCGGCTCGATCGAGGCCCGCCAGGCGACCCGCATCGCCTCGTACTTGCTCGTGTAGTCGTGCAGCTCTTCCTTGTACCGGGAGACGAGGAGCAACGAGTAGTCGGTCGCGGCGCCGACGACCAGGATGAACAGGATGCCCTGACTCTGCCCGTTCAGCTGCAGGACGCCGTTCTTCGCCAGCGGGTACACCACGAGCGCGGCGAGCGCGAGGCCGAAGACCGCGGTGAGCAGGACCGCGATCGGGAGGATCGGGCTGCGGTACACGATCAGCAGGATCACGAACACGACCGCCAGCGCGACCCCGAGCAGGATCCCGTCGATCCCGCTGAACGCGACCACGAAGTCGGCGAACACCCCACCGGGGCCGGTCACATAGACCGTGAGGCCCGTCGGTGTGAGGTCCTGCTTGATTGCGGTGCGCAGGCTGTCCGCGACCGCGAACAGGACGGTCTCGCCCCCCGCGACCACCTCGTCGGCGCGGTCGCCGTCGATCTGGACGGTGAGCAGCAGCGCCTTGCCGTCCTCCGACCTGATCGCCGGTGCGACCGGGGAGGCCAGGTAGTCGCCGAGCTGCTTGCCGCCGCCCAGGTCCAGGGTGGCGATCTTCGCCTGGAACGCCTGGACGTTCTGCAGGTCGTCCGGCGTGATGCCGGAGTCGCGTTCGACCAGGACGAAGTACGGCAGCGCCTTGGAGTCGACGAACTTCGCGGCCTCGTTGGCGACCACCGTGGACTCGGCATCTTTCGGAAGGAAGTTGGCGTTGTCGTTCTGCTGGACCTCGCTCAGCTTGCCGACCGCCGGGCCGCCCAGCGAGGCGAGCACCAGCCAGCCGATCAGTACGGCGGCGATCGCGGCCCGCCACGCCCAGCGCCGCGGCGGACGCTGCCTCCCACTCACTTCGGCGGCGTTCTGGTCGTCGTCGTGCACGGTGCCGTCCCCTCGGTCTCCGATCCCGCCCTGAGACCGAACAGTACCCAGCGGCACCCGCAGATCTCTCACCACCCGGCCGCGGGTGTGCGGGAGCCGTTTCGGCGGCGTAACAACAAGATGACTACTCGGAAACACCCCGGTCATAACGTCCAGGCCTAATCAGTGAGGTCGGATGATCGGAGACTTGCGATGACGCTCGAGGCACGACAAGCGACCGTCGCCAACCGCGGCCAGACAGACGGCAGTGGCGCGGTGGGTACGGTCGAGGCGCCGCGGCGCGGGCGCTGGATCGACGTCTGGGACCCCGAGGACGCCACGTTCTGGACCGGGAAGGGCCGGGCGCTGGCCCGGCGGAACCTGTGGCCCTCGATCTTCGCCGAGTTCCTCGGTTTCTCGGTGTGGCAGCTGTGGAGCATCGTCGTGGTGTCGATGCCGAAGGCCGGCTTCACCTACAGCACCGACCAGCTGTTCTGGCTGGTCGCGCTGCCGAGCCTGGTCGGCGCGACGCTGCGGTTGCCGTACACGTTCGCCGTACCGCGGTTCGGCGGGCGGAACTGGACGGTGTTCTCGGCGCTCCTGCTGCTCGTCCCGACCACCGGGCTGGCGTACTTCATGACGCAGCCGGACACGCCGTTCTGGCTGATGGGCCTGGTCGCGGCGACCGCGGGCGTCGGCGGCGGCAACTTCGCCAGCAGCATGACGAACATCTCGTTCTTCTACCCGGAGAAGGAGAAGGGCTTCGCGCTCGGCGTGAACGCGGCCGGCGGCAACCTCGGCGTCGCCGTGGTGCAGCTGCTGGTCCCGGTCGTGATCGTCGCCGGCGCCGGTCTGTCGCTGAACCGGGCCGGCCTGATGTGGCTGCCGCTGATCGTGCTGGCCGCGTTCTGGGCCTGGAAGGCGATGGCCAACCTGTCGGTCGCGAACTCGTCGTTCCGGACGTCGATCGCCGCGGCGAAGCGGCCGCACACGTGGGTGATCTCGTTCCTGTACATCGGCACGTTCGGGTCGTTCATCGGCTTCGGCGCCGCGTTCCCGCTGCTGATCAAGACCACGTTCCCCGACATCACGCCGGCGCACTACGCGTTCCTCGGCGCGCTGGTCGGGTCGGTCTCGCGGCCGTTCGGCGGCAGGCTCGCCGACCGGGTCGGCGGCGCGTGGGTGACGGTCTGCTCGTTCGTGGTGATGGGCCTCGGAATCCTGTCCGCGGTGTTCGCGCTGAAGGCGGAAAGTTTCCCCGCGTTCCTGCTCAGTTTCCTGGTCCTGTTCGTGGCCAGCGGCATCGCGAACGGCTCGACGTACCGGATGATTCCGGCGGTTTTCCGGCTCACCACGCCGGGTGACCCGGGCCGGGCCCGGCGGGAGGCGGCGGCCTGTATCGGGATCGCCTCCGCGGTCGGCGCGTACGGCGGTTTCCTGGTCCCGCGCGGGTTCGCGATGTCGACGAGCCACTTCGGCTCGCTGATCCCCGCGCTGTACGTGTTCTGCGGCTTCTACGTGGTCTGCCTCGCGGTGACGTACTTCTGCTACCTGCGCAAGGGTGGCCCGCTCACCCAGGAGCGCGTGTGACGGCTACCCATTGTCCGTACTGCGCTCTGCAGTGCGCCACCACGCTGCACCCGGTCGCGCGACCGGGTGCCGTGGAGGTGCGGCCTCGCGACTTTCCCACCAACCGGGGTGGGTTGTGCCGGAAGGGCTGGACGGCGCCCGAGGTCCTCACGGTGCCGGACCGGCTCACCATGCCGCTGGTCCGCAACGCCGCGGGTGAAATGGTGGAGACGAGCTGGGACGACGCGCTGGACTTCGTGACCGAGCGGGTCGAGGCGCTGCAGGCCGCCCACGGGCGGGATGCGATCGCCGTGTTCGGTGGCGGCGGGCTGACGAACGAGAAGGCGTATGCGCTGGGCAAGTTCGCCCGGGTGGCGCTGAAGACCGCGAACGTGGACTACAACGGCCGGTTCTGTATGTCGTCCGCCGCGGCGGCGACAAACCGGGCGTTTGGGATCGACCGCGGACTGCCGTTTCCGCTGGCCGATCTGGGCGGGGCCGGTGCTGTCCTGCTGGTCGGCAGCAACATCGCGGAAACCATGCCGCCGGCCGTGGCACATCTGCAGGGCGCACGCGACTCGGGTGGACTTCTGGTCGTCGACCCGCGTCGCTCCGCCACCGCAGGCCTGACCGAGGAAAACGCCGGCATTCACCTGCAGGCAACGCCGGGGACGGACCTCGCGCTGGTGCTCGCGCTCACCCACGTCGTACTGCAGGAAGGCTTGGCCGACACCGCATTCCTGGCCGAACGGGTCGACGACCCCGACGTGCTGATTCGTTCTACGGCGTCGTGGTGGCCGGAGCGGGCCGAGCGGGTCACTGGTGTGCCCGCCGCGACGATCCGGCAGGCGGCTCGGGTGCTGGCCGCAGCTGCACCGGTGCACGGCGGCGCCGGGGCATTCATCCTCACCGGACGTGGAGCCGAGCAGCACAGTAAGGGCACGGACACGGTGACCGCTTGTATCAACCTCGCGTTGGCGCTCGGGTTGCCCGGGCGGGTGGGGAATGGATACGGGTGTATCACCGGGCAAGGGAACGGGCAGGGCGGGCGTGAGCACGGGCAGAAGGCGGATCAGCTTCCGGGGTATCGGAGCATCGAGGACCCGGCGGCACGCTCGCACGTTGCGCAGGTCTGGGGTGTGGACCCCGAGGACTTGCCGCGGTCCGGGAAGAGCGCTGTCGAGCTGATCGATTCGCTCGGTACGGCGGATGGTCCGAAGGCGCTGTTCGTGCACGGGAGCAACCTGCTGGTGTCGGCGCCCAATCTCGCGTCGGTGCGGGAACGGCTGTCTGCGCTGGATCTGTTGGTGGTCGCGGACGTGGTGCCGTCCGAGACGGCGCTGCTGGCGGACGTGGTGTTTCCGGTGACGCAGTGGGCCGAGGAAGAAGGCACCATGACGTCGCTCGAAGGGCGGGTGCTGCGGCGGCGTGCCGCGGTGACCGCTCCGGGTGAGGTGCGCAGCGATCTCGCGGTGTTCGCGGGGATCGCGGAAAGGCTCGGAATCGCGGGGTTTTCCACCGACCCCCGCGAGGTGTTCGAGGAGCTGCGGCGGGCGAGCGCCGGCGGAAAGGCCGACTATTCCGGGATTTCCTGGGCGCGGCTGGACGCGGACGAGGCGCTCTTCTGGCCGGTGCCGCACGACGGGCATCCGGGCACGCCGCGGCTGTTCGCCGACGGTTTCCCGACCGCGGACGGCCGGGCCCACGTCGTACCGGTGGATCACCGGCCGGTGGCGGACGATCTCAACGCCGACGCACCGCTCTATCTGGTGACGGGGCGGTTGCTGCAGCACTACCAGAGCGGTGCGCAGACGCGGCGGGTTGCGGAGCTGGCGGAGGCCGAGCCGGAGGTGTACGCCGAGATCCACCCGCGGGTCGCCGCGCAGCTCGGGATCGGCGACGGCCGCCCGGTGCGGCTGCGTACGGCGCGCGGGTCGATGGTGCTGCCGGCCCGCGTGACGGCCGACGTCCGGCCGGACACCGTTTTCGTGCCGTTCCACTTCGGTGGCGCGGAGGCGGTCAACGAGCTGACCAACGACGTCCTCGACCCGGTGTCGCGGATGCCCGAGTTCAAGGCGTGTGCCGTTGAAGTCACCGCCGCTGCCCTGCCAGCGACGGGAGTGCCGGCATGAGAGTAGTGATCATCGGCGGTGGAATGGCAGGCCGGCGGCTGGCCGAGCTGCTGCCGCCGGACGACGTGACGGTCCTCGGCGACGAGCCGTCGTACAACCGAGGCCGGCTGACCGAGTACGTCGCGGGCCGCGCAGAGGTTGCTCGAGGCAACGAGCCAAGTGCGGTCGCGGTCGCGGTCGACCGGCGGCGACAGGTGGTGACAGACGCCGAGGGACGCCAGTACGCGTACGACCGGCTGGTCTTCGCGACCGGCGCGGTGCCTGTCGTGCCGGAAGGAGTCGGCCCGGCGGCGGGAATTCGTACGCTGCGGTCGGCCGACGATGCCGAGGCGATCGTCGCCGAGGCGGCGCAGGTACGGCGCGCGGTGGTGCTGGGCGGCGGCGTACTCGGTGTCGAGACGGCCTGTGCGCTGCGTGAACGCGGCGTCGCGGTGACCCTGGTCCACGACGGGGAAACCCTTCTGGACAAGACGGTTCGGCCGTCCGCGGGACGGAGGGTGACGCGCGCGGTCCGGCGGCTCGGCGCCGAGGTGCTCCTCAACGCGGAGCTGGCCGGCACCGACACGAAGGACGGCCGGTTTCGCCGCCTGAGGTTGCGGAACGGCTCCGAGGTGTACGGCGAACTCCTGGTCGTGGCGTGCGGTGTGCGCGCGCGGACCGAGCTGGCGGACGGCCTGACGGTGCGCGGTGGGATCGTCGTCGACGGCACGCTGACGAGCCCGGACGACCCGCGCGTGCACGCGATCGGCGACTGCGCCGAGATCGACGGCCGGCTGACCGGCACGGTCGAGTCCGCATGGACACAGGCCGAGGCGCTGGCGAAACACCTGACCGGCGAGGCCGCCCAGCTGCCGGACTACGAGGTCGTGCGGGTGACAGCCGGCGGACTCGACCTGCTCGTCCTCGGCGACAAGGACGAGGACGGCGAGGTGGTGCGGCTCGAGGACGACGCGCGCTACGTACGAGCCGTCCTGCGTGACGGCGTGGTGCGCTCGGCCGTCGCGGTCGGTGCGCCGGACGTCGCCGCGGAGCTGGTGCTGCTGGCGGACCGGGGCACGCCGGTGGTCGCGGACGGGCTGCTCGGTACGCCGCCCGCCGTACCGACGAAGAAGGTGGCGACCGTCTGCAGGTGCAACGGCGTCACCAGGGTCGCGATCGAGGCGGCCTGGCGTGGAGGTGCCGACAGTGTCGCCGGCATCGCCGCCACGACGCGGGCGACGACCGGGTGCGGCAGTTGCACCGGCGCCGTCGGCGAACTGCTCGACCGCTTCCGGCGCGGCGAGACCGAACCAGTCCCGAGCAGGAGGGCGACGATGGCAGAGCTGAACAAGGCCAAGCACGTGGTGGTGGTCGGTGGCGGAATGGTCGCCCACCGACTGGTCGAGGCGCTCCGGCAACGCGACACCGAGACCACCTACCGGATCACGGTCTTCGGCGAGGAGCCGCGGCTGCCGTACGACCGCGTCGCACTGACCAGCTACTTCTCCGGCCGCGACCCGCACGACCTCTCGCTCGGCGACCCGGGCCTCTGGGACGACCCGGCGGTCAACCTGCGCAAGGGCGTCCAGATCACGTCGATCGACACCAAGGCTATGACCGTCACGACGGCCCGCGGCGAAGAGGTCCTGTACGACGAGCTCGTGCTGGCGACCGGTTCCGCGGCGTTCGTGCCGCCGGTGAAGAACAACGACGCGCAAGGCTGCTTCGTCTACCGGACCATCGACGACGTCGCCGCGCTGCGGGTGTACGTCGAGCGCCTGAAGAGCGAGGGCAAGCAGGTCAACGGCGTCGTGGTCGGCGGCGGTCTGCTCGGCCTCGAAGCAGCCGGTGCGCTGCGCGCGCTCGGCGCTGGTACCAAGGTCGTCGAGTTCGCGCCGCGGCTGATGCCGCTGCAGGTCGACGAGGGCGGCGGTTCCGCGTTGGCCCGATTGATCGAGGGCCTCGACGTCGACGTCCTGACCGGGACGCAGTGTCAGCGCGTGAAGCTGACGTCGCAGGGTGCGGCGCGTGCGATGGGCGTTGCCGACGGCCCCGATCTGCCCGCCGATGTGGTCGTGTTCGCGGCCGGTGTCAGGCCGCGTGACGAACTCGGTCGCGAAGCGGGGCTGCAGATCGGTGAACGCGGCGGCGTCGTGGTCGACGAGGCCTGCCGGACGTCGGTTCCCGGTGTCTGGGCGATCGGCGAAGTCGCCTGTATCGAAGGGCGTGTGTGGGGCCTGATCGCCCCCGGCTACACGATGGCGGAGATCGTCGCCGACCGGTTGCTCGGCGGCGAGGCGACCTTCCCGGGTGCGGACACGTCGACGAAGCTGAAGCTGCTCGGTGTCGACGTCGCGAGCTTCGGCGACGCGTTCGGCTCAGGAGAAGGCGCGCTGGACATCGTGTACGCCGACCCGGTCGCCGGTGTCTACAAGAAGCTCGTGCTGTCCGACGACGCCCGTACGCTGCTCGGCGGCATCCTGGTCGGCGACGCGTCGGCGTACTCCGGGCTGCGGCCGATGGTCGGTCGCGAGCTCGGCGCGGACCCGGCCGCGTTCCTGCTGCCGGAAGGCGCCGGGCCGGTGCAGCTCGAGCTGCCCGACGACGCGCCGGTCTGCTCCTGCAACAACGTCGATGCCGGCACGATCCGCTGCGCCGTCCGCGACGAGGGCTGCACCGACATCAAGTCGGTCTGCGGCAAGACCAAGGCGGGCACGTCCTGCGGATCCTGCCTGCCGATCGTCAAGAACCTGCTGAACAGCGAGCTCACCAAGGCCGGTGTCGAGGTCAGCAAGGCGCTGTGCGAGCACTTCGCGCTGTCCAGGGCCGAGCTGTTCGACGTCGTCCGGATCACCGAGCTGCGGACGTTCAGCGAGATCGTCGAGCGGCACGGCACCGGCCGCGGCTGCGACATCTGCAAGCCCGTCGTCGGGTCGATCCTGGCGAGTCTCGACCCGGCCGGTCACGTGCTCGAAGGCGAACGCGCGACGCTGCAGGACACCAACGACCACGTGATGGCCAACATGCAGAAGGACGGCACGTACTCGGTCGTGCCGCGGATTCCCGGCGGTGAGATCACGCCCGAGGGGCTGATCACGATCGGCGAGGTGGCGCGCGACTTCGGCCTGTACACGAAGATCACCGGCGGCCAGCGCGTCGACCTGTTCGGAGCCCGGATCGAGCAGCTGCCGGCGATCTGGAAGCGGCTGGTGGACGCGGGCTTCGAGTCGGGCCACGCGTACGGCAAGGCGCTGCGGACCGTGAAGTCGTGTGTCGGGTCGACGTGGTGCCGGTACGGCGTCCAGGACTCGGTCGGGATGGCGATCGCGCTGGAGCTGCGGTACCGCGGGCTGCGCTCGCCGCACAAGCTCAAGCTCGGCGTCTCCGGCTGTGCGCGCGAATGCGCGGAGGCGCGCGGCAAGGACGTCGGCGTGATCGCGACCGAGAAGGGCTGGAACCTGTACGTCGGCGGCAACGGCGGGATGACGCCGCGGCACGCCGAACTGCTCGCCTCGGACCTGACCGACGAGCAGTTGTTCCAGGCGATCGACCGGTTCCTCATGTACTACGTGCGGACCGGCGACCGGCTGCAGCGGACCTCGGTGTGGATGCGCGAGATCGGTCTCGACCAGGTGCGGGACGTCGTCCTCAACGACAGCCTCGGGATCGCGGCCGACCTGGACGCGGCGATGGCCAAGCACGTCGACGCGTACGTCGACGAGTGGCAGGCGACGCTCAACGATCCCGAGAAGCTGGCCCGGTTCGTGTCGTTCGTGAACGCTCCGGACCAGCCCGACGCCGACCTGCGGTACGTGGTCGAGCGCAACCAGCCGCGCCCGGCCACCTCGGCCGAACGCGGGCAGCTGGAGCCGGTCCTGCTGGCCGGCCCCCGATTGGAGGTCCGTCGATGAGTGTCACGGCCGTTGGTACGACGGTGATCTGTGCTGTCGACGCGCTGCTGCCCGAGCGTGGCGTCGCCGCGCTGCTCGGGGACGTGCAGATCGCGTTGTTCCGCACCCACGACGGCGAGGTGTTCGCCATCGGCAACCAGGATCCGTTCAGCGGGGCGAACGTGATGTCGCGGGGCATCGTCGGCAGCCGCGGCGACGTACCGACGGTGGCGTCGCCGATGTTCAAGCAGGTCTTCGATCTGCGCACCGGGGCGTGCCTCGACGATCCGGACGTGTCCCTGCCCGTATATCCGGTCGAGATCGTCGACGGACGGGTCGTGGTGGGTACCCAGTGACGACCAGGCCCGGGCCGCTCAGCGGCTGCACGATCGCGATCACCGCGCACCGGCGCGCGGAGGACCTGATTGCGTCGTTCGAACGGCGCGGCGCGAAGGTGCTGCACGCGCCGACGCTGCAGATCGTGCCGGTCGCGGACGACCACGCACTGCTCGAGGCGACCCGGCGGGTGATCGCGAACCCGCCGGACGACGTCGTGGTGACCACCGCGGTCGGGTTCCGCGGCTGGATCGAGGCGGCCGACACCGCGGGCCTGGCCGCGGACCTGCTCGGCACGCTGGAGCAGTCGCGGCTCCTCGCCCGCGGCCCGAAGGCGCGCGGCGCGATCCGGGCGGCCGGGCTCGTCGAGCACTGGTCGGCGCGGTCGGAGACGACGGCCGAGGTCGTCGACTGGCTGCGCGCGCAGGGCGTCGGCGGGCGGAAGATCGTCGTACAGCTGCACGGCCTGTCGGATCCGGCCCTGCAGGACGCGCTGCGCTCGGCTGGCGCGTCGGTGCGCGGGCTCGAGGTGTACCGGTGGGGCCCGTCGCCCGATCCGGTGCTCGTGGAGCGGATGATCTCGCAAGTCTGCGCGGGCACCGTGGATGCTGTCGTCCACACGTCCGCGCCGGGCGCGCAGGCGATGCTCGACGCGGCGGCGCTGAACGGGCAGTACGACGAGCTGACGTCGTCGCTGCGGACCGGTCGCGTGCTGAACGCCTGCGTCGGCCCGGTGACCGCGGGACCTTTCGTGGCGCTCGGACTGGACCCGCTGGTGCCGGACCGGTACCGGCTGGGTGCGCTGATCCGGATCGTCACCGACCGGCTCACCGACGACAACGCCCGCTCGATCGAGACAGCCTTCGGCCAACTGGTCATCCGCGGCGGCGCGGCCGTGCTCGACGGCGTTGTCCTGCCTTTGGGCCCCGGCCCACGCGCCGTACTCGCGGCCCTGGTCGCTGCCGGCGGCGACGTGGTCTCCCGCCCGGAACTGCTCGCCGTACTCCCCGGGGCCGAAGACGTCCACGCCGTCGAGGTCACCGTCAACCGCCTACGCACAGCAGTAGGCCGCCCCGAACTGGTCCGCACAGTAGTCCGCCGCGGCTACCGCCTCGCCGTAGAACCCGCCGGAGTCCCCTCATGACCGACCTCGTCGCCGTAGCCCACGGAACAGCCGACCCGGCCGGCATCCGCGTCGTCCACGACCTGGTTCGGGAGATGGCCGCGCAACGCCCGGACCTCCCGATTTCCTTGGGTTTCGTGGACCTCCTCACTCCGGCGCTCCCGTCGCTGGTCCGGCGCATCACCTCGGACACCGACGACGCCGTCGTGGTTCCGCTGCTGCTCAGCGCCGGTTACCACGTGTACGTCGATGTCGCCGCAGAAGCGCGGCGCTATCCGGGGCGGGTTCGCGCGGCCGGCGCCCTCGGCCCGGATCCAGTCTTGGCAGAAATCCTGGCCGACCGGCTCGGCGACCTTAACCGCATCGATCACGTGGTACTGGCGGCCGCCGGCTCGTCCGACCCCCGCGCGCTCCTGGACTGCGAGGAAACCGCGGCTCTCCTCGCGCGCCGCATCGACCGCCCGGTGACCGTCGGCTACCTGTCCGGCGCCGGCGGCCGCCTCCCGGCCGTCCTCGCCCGCACCCCGGGCCGCGTGGCAGTGGCGAACTATCTCCTGGCCCCAGGCTTCTTCAACTCCCTCGTCCACCGCCACGCCCGCGGTCACCAGACCGCGGACCCACTCGGCGCCGACCCCCGCCTCGCCACACTGGCCCTCCAACGCCACGCCGCCGCCCTCCACCCCACCGCCGTCGCCGTCTGATCCCACCCTCAGCCGATAACCTCGCGCCCATGGCGGATTCGGCGATCGCGGCCTGGGGCGCGCTCCTCGACCGGTCGGTGGAGCAGATCGCGGCCGCGTCCCAGGACGCGCGCACGTTCGACCGGGAGCTGATCATCAAGGTCTCGGACGTTTGGGACAACAACACGTACCCGTTCGTCAGAGCTGCCCTCGCTCGTGGTGCTCGCCGCGAGCAGCGGGCCGCGGAGGGCATGCGATGGATGGCGGATCTCGGGTCCGAGCGCCGAGCTTGGGTGCTCGAACAGCTGAGGGTCTCGGGGTACGACCTCGAGCTCCCACCGCCGTCGTACCTGGAGGGCGTGCACGGACGGGACTATGCGGGACGCATCATGCCTACCCAGGACCCTCTGACTGCGGAAGTGGCGGCCCGGATCCGGAACGATTACGTGCTGACGACGGCGGCCGTCAGCACGCTGGTGGTCGAGCGCTCGGGCACGAGATTGCGAGGTCGGCTCCTACTGGTGTTGGAGCGTCGGTACGTGCTCGACGCGGCCGACATCCCGCCGGCGGAGCTCGACCTGCGTTTCGACGGCATCACCGACGTACGGTTCGACCTCGACGACTCCGACGGGGTCACCATCGATCCGGCCGCCGCGCTGACGATCGGGCAGAACGGGCTGATCCGCGCAGCCCGTGGCACCGCCTGGATTCATGACTCGCACTGGCATCTGTCCGACGCCGGCCGGGCGGCCGATGCGCGGACCTCGGCGAAGATCTGGCGGCCTGTCCCGCCACCTTCGGCAGGCCGTGCGCTCGGAGGTGCGGCCCGGGTGGCTGGGGCCGTTCTGCACTGGGCGATGCTGGAGATCCGGATGGTGCGGTACCCGCATCATGCCGACCGCGCCCCGGTGCATCGCATCGCGCAGGTCCTCGCCGGCGCCGGGTCGGCGATCGTCGCGGCCGGCGCCCGTCGGTGGGGCCGCGAGGCCGCGTTCCGGCGGCTGGTCCAGCAGTGGATCACCCTGGGCGGTGACGAGCTCGCCGAAGTCTTCCGCCACGTGCTGCTCGACCTGGCACAGGACGAGCACGAGCAGCCCTCGGTACGACGCTTGGCGCGCGAGCTGGCACCCGACGCCGCAGACGAGATCGCGCCGAGCACTGCCGAGGCACCCGGGGAGGTAGTGCTGGTGTGCTACTCGGCTCGTCAGGACCCCCACCCACGCGCCGTCGTCATCCAATCCGCCGTACCCGAAGGCACCCGGTGGGTCCTGTGCGGTTCCGAGATCGAGGATCCGCACCACGTTGCCATCGCCGTACGGGCGGACTCGATCACGGTCGGGCTGGGATGAGTTGTCAGCCGGGCACTGCAGGGGCATCGTGGAGGGATGGCCGGGAAGAAATGGGCTGAGTTGAGCCCTCAGCAGCAGCGGTTGGTCATTGCCGGAGTCGTTGTCGAGAGCGTGTTGAAGGCCGTCGCACTGGCCGATCTGGCGCGGCGTCCTGCGGCTCAGGTTCGCGGGCCCAAGCCGATGTGGGCCTTGCTCCTCACCCTGTCCAACTCGCTCGGCGTGGCTCCGGTCATCTACTGGTTGTACGGGCGCCGGACGTAGGCGGAATCGGAGGGGCGGCATGCCCGAGGCTGAGCACACGGTTCGGATCCGGCGGCCGGTGGCGGTCGTGTTCGCGTGTCCGGCCTCAAGAAGCTCCTGCTGACCAAGCCGGTTCAGCAGTCGATGAATACCGAGGTCGCCGCCCTCGATCGCGCGAAGGAAATCCTGGAGCAGCAGGGCTAGGACCTACGACGACGCTGCCTGGCGGTTGCGGAGGGTGTTCAGGTCGGCGTGACAGCGGGCCTCCACCTCGGCGAGGTCCTGGAGGGTTTCCTCGATGTCGCGGCGGCGTTGTTCGAGTTCGGTGCGACGGTGGGTGATCTGGTCGAGCAGGTAGGCGAGCTGGCCTTCCTCGCCGGGTTCGGCGTCGTACATGTCGACGATCTTGGCGATCTCGTCGAGCGAGAAGCCGAGGCGTTTGCCGCGCAGGATGAGGGCGAGGCGGACGCGGTCGCGCGGGTGGTAGACGCGCGTGGTGCCGCGGCGTTCGGGGGTGAGCAGGCCGCGGTCCTCGTAGAACCGGATCGTGCGGAGCGTGACGTCGTACTCGGCGGCCAGTTCGGCGATCGACCAGGTTTCTGCGGGCACCTGGCTATTGTGCATGCTGCCTAGCGTGCTTTACGTTTACGTAAGCGTCAAGCACGAAGGGGTGCCGCATGTTCGAGTTGTCCGCGGAGCATCAGGAGTTCCGCCGTAGCGTTCGCGACTTCGCGGAGGCGGAGATCGCGCCGCACGCGGCCGAGTGGGACCGCAAGCACTACTTCCCGGTGGAGGTCGTGCAGAAGATGGGGCGGCTCGGGCTGTTCGGGCTGACCGCGCCGGAGGAGTACGGCGGCGCGGGCGGCGACTTCACCAGTCTCTGCGTGGCGATCGAGGAGATCTCCCGGGTCGACCAGTCGATGGGGATCACGCTCGAGGCGGCGGTCGGGCTCGGCATCAACCCGATCCTGACGTTCGGCACCGACGAGCAGAAGGCGACCTGGCTGCCCGACCTGGTCGCGGGCACCAAGCTGGCCGGGTTCGGGCTGACCGAGCCGGAGTCCGGGTCGGACGCCGGCGCCACCAAGACCCGCGCGGTGCTCGACGGCGGCGAGTGGGTGATCGACGGCTCGAAACAGTTCATCACGAACTCGGGATCCAGCATCACGAGCTGCGTCACGGTCACCGCCCGCACCGGTGAGCGCGCGGACGGCAAGCCGGAGATCTCCACGATCATCGTCCCGAGCGGTACGCCGGGATTCACCGCGGAGGCGGCGTACGACAAGCTCGGCTGGCACGCCAGCGACACGCACCCGCTGTCGCTGGTGAACTGCCGCGTCCCGGAGGCCAACCTGCTCGGCGAGCGCGGCAAGGGGTTCGCGCAGTTCCTCGCCACGCTCGACGACGGCCGGGTCGCGATCGCGGCCGTCGCGCTCGGCTGTCTCCGGGCGTGCCTGGAGATGTCGGTGCAGTACGCCGGTGAGCGCCAGACGTTCGGCGTACCGATCGGGCGGAAGCAGGGCGTCGCGTTCCAGATCGCCGACCTGTTGGTGATGGCGGACGCGGCCGAGCTGCTCGTCTACCGGGCCGCCGCGCTGAAGGACGCCGGGGCGTCGATGGCCGAGTTCAAGCAGGCCGCGTCGGTGGCCAAGCTGTACGCGACCGAGGCCGCGGTGACCGCGACCCGGATCGCCACCCAGGTGTTCGGCGGCTACGGCTTCATGGAGGAGTACCCGGTCACGCGTTTCTACCGCGACGCCAAGATCCTGGAGATCGGCGAGGGTACGTCGGAGGTGCAGCGGATGCTGATCGCCCGTTCCCTCGGCCTCCCAGTGGAATGATGGCTGCATGACCCACGATCACTGGACCGAGGTCAAGGTCGCCCGCGAGGCCACGCTGTCCCCGCCGGACAAGGCCGCGGCCAAGCTGAAGTCCCAGAACAAGCTGTACGTCCGGGACCGGATCGCGCTGCTGGTCGACGAGGGCAGCTTCGTCGAGGACGCGCAGCTGGCGAACGCGCTGAAGGCCGGCCTGCCCGCCGACGGCGTCGTCACCGGCCGCGCGCTCGTCGACGGCCGCCCGGCGCTGATCGTCGCCAACGACCCGACCGTGAAGGCCGGCTCGTGGGGTGCGCGGACGGTCGAGAAGATCGTCCGGGTCACCGAGGTCGCGATCCGCGACGAGCTGCCGATCTTCTGGCTGATCGACTCCGCCGGCGCCCGGATCACCGACCAGGTGGAGCTGTTCCCGGGCCGCCGCGGCGCGGGACGGATCTTCCACAACCAGGTCGCGCTGTCCGGCAAGGTCCCGCAGATCTGCTGCCTGTTCGGCCCGTCGGCGGCCGGCGGCGCGTACATCCCGGCGTTCTGCGACATCGTGATCATGGTCGACGGCAACGCGTCGATGTACCTCGGCTCGCCCCGGATGGCCGAGATGGTCGTCGGCGAGAAGGTCACGCTGGAGGAGATGGGCGGCGCCCGGATGCACACCAGCGTCTCCGGCTGCGGCGACCTGCTGGCGAGCGACGACACCGAGGCGATCGAGCTCGCGAAGCAGTACTTCTCCTACCTGCCCGGCTCGTGGCGCTCGCGGCCGCCGTCGTACGACGCCTCGGACGCCGGCCGCGACTTCACCCGGGACCTGGTGCCGGCCGAGGAGAGCGTCGGGTTCGACATCCATGACGTGATCGATGCGGTCGTGGACGCGGACACCTTCTTCGAGATCAAACCCGCGTACGCGCCGGAGTTGGTGGTCGGGTTCGGGCTGCTCGCCGGCCAGGTGGTCGGGATCGTCGCGAACCAGCCCGCGGTCAAGGGCGGCGTGCTGTTCGTCGACTCCGCCGACAAGGCGGCCCGGTTCATCTGGCTGTGCGACGCGTTCAACGTGCCGCTGGTGTACCTGTGCGACGTGCCGGGCTTCATGATCGGCAGCGAGGTGGAGCGGGCCGGCATCATCCGGCACGGCGCGAAGATGATCACCGCGGTGTCCGAGGCGACCGTGCCGACGGTGTCGGTGATCGTCCGGAAGGCGTACGGCGCGGGGCTCTACGCGATGTGCGGCCCGGGGTTCTCGCCGGACGCGTGCGTGGCGCTGCCGACCGCGAAGATCGCGGTGATGGGGCCGGAGGCGGCGATCAACGCCGTGTACTACAACAAGATCCAGGAGATCGCCGACGAGGGCGAGCGGGTCGAGTACGTGTCCAAGCTGCGCGAGGAGTACGAGACCGACATCGACATCCTCCGGCTGGCCGCCGACCTGGTCATCGACGCGATCATCGAGCCGGAGGACCTCCGCGCCGACCTGATCGCCCGGCTCGCCGCGGCCCAGTCCAAGGACCGGACGTTCTCCCACCGCCGGCACGGCGTCCCGCCGGTCTAGTTCGAGCATGTCTCCCAACCCCACGCCTACTGCGCGGCACTCGGCGGGCACCTCGCCGAGCTGGAGCGAAGGGAACGATGAACCACATCGACCCCTCCGCTCCAGCTCGCCGAGGCACTCCGCCGAGCACCTGCTCGCGACGGCGTGGGGTTGGGAGACATGCTCTAGGCTAAACCCGTGAATGCAAACGATTTCGCGCGCAGGGTCAGGTCGCGGGAGAAGCTCGTCGGGTACTGGGTCACGCTGGACGTGCCGCCGGCGGCCGAGCGGATCGCCCGGTTGGGGTACGACTATGTGGTGCTCGACGGGCAGCACGGCCTGATCGGGTACCAGGGGCTGATGACCGGGCTGCTCGCGATCGACGCCGGGTCCGCGATCGGGCCGCGGCCGACTGTCGGGATGGTGCGGGTCGAGGCGAACGACCCGACGCCGATCGGGCGGGCGCTGGACGCCGGCGCGACCGGTGTGATCGTGCCGCTGGTCGACAGCGCGGACGACGTGGCGCGGGCGGTCTGCGCGGCGAAGTACCCGCCGGTCGGGGCCCGCTCGTTCGGTCCGATGCGGGCCGCGCTGCGGATCGGGCCGGTGCCCGCGGACAGCAACGACGCGACCGTCGTGCTCGCGATGATCGAGACGCCGCTCGGCCTGCGCAACGTCGCCGAGATCTGCGCGACGCCCGGTCTCGACGGCGTGTACGTCGGCCCGTCGGACCTGAGCCTCGCGCTCGGGGCGCGGTTTCCGGGCGACCCGGAGGTCGAGGGGCCGTTCGAGGAGGCGGTGGAGCTGATCGCGCGCACCGCGCAGGAGGCCGGCATCGCGGCGGGCATCCACACCTTCGACGGCGACTCGGCGAAGAAGCGGCTGGACCAGGGCTACACCTACGCGACGGTGGCCTCCGACCTCAGCCACCTCGAGGCGATCGCCGCCGCGCACCTGAACACAGCCCGCTCCTAGGGCGGACCTCCATCACTCACCAAGCGGCCGCCTCTTGGGCGGCGCACGCTCAGCGCGATCCCGCATCCGGCCGGCGGCGGGGGTTGGTGAGTGGTGGCGGTCCGGAACATCTCGGTGCGTTCTCGGGTTAAGTTCGTCAGAGCACACCGAGGAGGCCGGGATGAAGGCACCCGAGCGCGGCGCGTTGCCGCTGGGGCTGGCGGCGACGCTGGGGCGGGCCTACGGGCGGCTCACCGAGACGGTTCAGGGGCTCAGTGACGCGGACTTCCAGCGCGAGACCCGCTGCACCGGCATGCCGGTCGGTCCGCTGCTGGTGCACCTGCTGTACGACGCCGAGCGCGCGCTGATCGCGTTCGCCAGCCCGGCCGTCGCCGAGCCGGACCGGGACTTCGTGACGTACTGGCACGACTTCCCGCCGAACCCCGACGGCGACACCAGCTTCGTGCAGGGCGTGGCGGCGTCGTACCGCAAGCCCGGTCTGCTCGTGCAGCACTGGCGTGAGGTGTCCGAGGCGGCGGTCCGCGCGGCCGCGGCGGGCCTGGCGACCAAGGGCCGTCGGGTCGAGACCCAGGGCCATGTCCTGCGGGCGACCGACCTCGTGGCCACCTTGGTGCTCGAGGCAACCGTCCACCATCTCGACCTGACCGTCGGCCTGCCGGACGCGCCCGAGCCCGATCCCGAGGCGTTGCAGGTGACCGCGCGGACGCTGGACGGACTGTTCGGTCCGGAGGCCTGGGACGTGATCGGCTGGGACACCACGACGTACGTCCTGAAGGCCACCGGACGGCTCCCGCTCGACGAGGCCGACCACGACATGCTCGGTCCGCACGCCGGCCGGCTCCCGTTGCTTGGCTAAAGCACCCCGGCGAACGGGTCGTCGAGGTTCGTCCAGTCGAGGTCGGCCAGCTCGGACTCGGTGAGCAGGCAGGCGTCGAGGATCGCCTGCAGACGGGCCGGGTCCAGGCCCATGCCGGTCGCGACGACGGTGCACTCGGCCAGGTGCTCGGTCTCGGACCATTCGCCCAGCGTCCCCAGTGAGGCGCTGTAGCCGGCCGATTCCCACCGCACGCGCTGCGTCGGCCGGTTCGCCAGCCAGACCACGCCGCGGCTGCGCACCACGCCGTCCACGATGTCCTCGAGCGCATCGTTCAGCCGGGCGGGATGCAGCGGCCGCGCCGACCGCCACAGGACCGTCGTCACGCCGTCGCCGCCCGGCTGCACCCGATCCGAGGCCGCGAGCTCGCCGGCCCAGGCCTCGGCCGCGTCGAAGTCGAATCGTCCCGTCCGCGCGACCGGTCCGCGGGGCACGCCGGCCAGGTCCGCCGGCGTCACCGAGGTTCGCGGGTTCAGGTGCAGCAGTAGGTGCTCCAGCCGGGCGGCCGCCGTGCTGCGATGCGCGTTCGCCAGCACGCAGACATCGGCGTACTCGATCTGGCGGGCGGTCAGCTCCGCGACGTTGCGCCGGTCCGGTACGCCGAGGGCCAGGCCGCGCTCGGCGAGCAGCTCGTCACCGGACAGTTGCTCGACGAGCAGCACGGCGTCGGCGACGCAGGTGACCGTGTCCACGGCGATCTCCGGCAGGGCGGACACCAGCGCGCCGACGAGCGGCCGCGCCTCCATCGCCGGCGGCGCCGCGAGCACGATGTGGTCCCAGTGCTCGCGGGCGGCGAGCGTCTCCAGCAACGGCACGAGCGACTCGATCAGCTGGCACGCGCCGCAGTCGTCCCCGACCGCGAACTCGCCCGCGTCGATCGGCCCCGATGCGTCCCGCACCCGCCAGGACAGCACGCCCCGGCCCGGCAGGTCGTCCTGGTCGATCGCCACGACCACGGTGGCGGCCTCGGTCATCGCGTCCAGCACGGGCTCCCGCAACGTCGTGGAGAGCCCCACCAGCAAGGACAACGGGGTTTTCGCTCGGGCGGTCATCTCCGCATTATATGAAAACGGTTTTCATCAGTCCAGAGCTGGGCGTGCCGTGAAAAACGGCAGGTGAAGCGCCCGGTCGTCTGATAGGCAAGGGGACATGGCGATCGAGATCGGGCGGTACACCGGTGAATGGGACGAGCTCCTGGAGCTCCTGGACATGGCGTTCTCGGCGCCGTGGACCGACGAGCAGTACGAGTCCGAGCGGCGGGTGTGGGAGCGGGACCGCAGCGTCGTCGCGAGTGAGGACGGGCAGCTCGTCGGACACACCGGAACGTTCTCGCACCTGATGACGGTGCCCGGCGGGCAGTTGCCGGTCGCGGGCGTGACGATGGTCGGCGTCCGGCCGACGCACCGGCGGCGCGGCATCCTGCGCGACCTGATGCGCAGGCAGCTGACCGACGTCCACGAGGCGGGTGAACCGCTGGCCGCGCTGACCGCGAGCGAGCCGGTGATCTACCCGCGGTTCGGGTACGGGCTGGCGTCCGACCACCAGGAGATCGTCGTACCCAAGGCGTCGCGAGGACTGCGCCCGGTGGCCGGCATCGACGACGTCCGGATCCGGCACGTCGACATCCGCGAGAACCGCGCCCGCTGCGCCGAGCTGCGGAACACGCTGGCCCGGCAGCGGCCCGGTCTGTTCGTGCACGACGAGCGCTGGCAGGAGTACGCGATCAGCAACACCGTCACGCTCAACTCAGGGAACGCCTCCAAACGCCGCTGTGTCGTCGCCGAGCGGGACGGCGAGCTCACCGGTTTCGCGTACTACCGCACGCGGCGGGCCGAGAAGGGGTACGTCGACGTGCAGCGGGTGCATGCGGTCGACCTCGCGTCCCACGCGGCCCTGTGGAGGTACCTGCTCGAGCCGGATCTGCTCAGCGAGACGCGCTGCGAGATGGTCGCGTCGGACGACCCGCTGCTCGACCTGCTGCTCGATCCGCGCGCGCCGGGGCCGATCACCCGGGACGGGCTGTGGGTCCGGCCGGTCGACGTCGGACGCGCGCTCGCCGGCCGCACGTACGCGCGGGACATCGACGTCGTCGTCGAGGTGGTCGACGAATTCCTCCCGTGGAACGCGGGGCGCTGGCACCTGAGCGGCGGACCCGACGGCGCCTCCTGCGAGTCGGTGTCGCGCGACGCCGACCTGACCCTCGACGTGCGCGACCTGGGCGCGGTGTACCTCGGCCGCCCGTCGCTGGAGCGGCTCGGTCGCGCGGGTCTGGTCGCCGAGCACACCGCCGGTGCGCTGGCCGCGACCTCGGAAGCGTTTTCCACATCTCGGCTTCCGTTCCTCGACACGGGCTTCTGAGGGGGTAGCCTGCCGAGATGCAGACGCAGCGTCGGGGTGCGCTCGCGGTGGTCGCCGTGCTGCTCGTGGGGGTTGTGGTGGCCGGCTTCGTCGTGCTCGCCTCCGCGAGCGGGCCGGTGCGCCCGGTCAGCGACAGCACGCTGAGCGCGAGCCCGCGCCCGCTGCCGACCCGGTCGCTCAACGCGACCCCGCCGCCGCAGTCGCAGCCGACGCCGGTGCTCACGATCCCGCCGGGCAGGACGCCCGGGTGGGTGCTGTCGCTGTGGCAGGCCGTGGTCTACCTGGTGATTGCCGCGGTAGTGGCGTTCGTGATCGTGGTGATCGTCCGGATCCTGCGCCGGGTCCGCCTGCCGCACCTGGAGCCGGACGAGCCCGACTGGGAGCGGATGAAGACCGAGCGGCTGGCCGAGGCGGTCGACACCGGGCTGGCGCGCATCGACAGCGGTACGGCGACGGACTCGGTCATCGCGTGCTGGGTCGCGCTGGAGCAGGCGGCCGCGTCGGCCGGCGTACCGCGGGATCCGTCCGAGACACCGGCCGAGTTCACCGTACGAGTGCTCGGAGTCGGCGGGATCTCCGAGCAGCAGCTGGTCCGGCTCGGCGAGTTGTATCGCGAGGCCCGGTACTCCACGCATGGCTCGAGCGAACCGGCGCGTTGGGAGGCCCGCGCGGCACTGCTCCGACTGCGCGAGGAGCTAACCGTAGGTGAGGCCCGATGACGTCGTACCGCTGGTCTCCCTTGGAGGAGAAGGGGCCGCCGCCGGAGGTCAAGCCGAAGCGGCGGCTGTGGCCGAGCAAGCTGCTCGTGCAGCACCTCGGGCTGGCGGTGCTGGCGAGCCTGCTGTTCGTCGGGATCTTCAGCGCCGCCGGGATGGCGCCGCGGCCGTTGTGGTTCGTGGCGACGGGGATCGCGGTCGCGGTGGCGTCGCTGGCGATCCGGCTGGTGGTGCCGCAGATCCTGGAGACGAGCTGGCCCGGCCGGAGGGACGACAAGCTGGCCGTGCTCCGCGCCCGGAACACCGACAACCGCACGCAGTTCGTCGCCACCTGGCTGCTGGAGTCGGGCCGCGAGCGGCGCGCCGGCGAGGGATCGCGGACGTTCCAGCGCCGGATCCAGCCGCTGCTGCTGGAGCTGGCCACCGACCGTCTGGTGCACCGGCACGGCGTGAACCCGGAGCTCGAGCCCGAGCGCGCCCGGGCGATCACCGGCGACCGGCTCTGGCTGTTGATGACCGACGACGACAAGCGCACCGCGTCCCTCGACGAGATCGAGTACGCGATCCACACCATCGAGAACCTGTGAGGGATAGCAGTGACTGAGGCGGAGTTGACACTCGGTGAGGTGTCCGCACTGAGCCGGCAGGTGCTGGAGCGGGTCAGCCAGGCCGTGGTCGGGAAGGCCGAGGCGCTGGAGCTGGTGCTGGCGGGCATCCTGGCCGGCGGCCACGTGCTGCTCGAGGACTACCCGGGCCTGGCGAAGACGCTGGCCGCGCGGTCGTTCGCGCAGGCGCTCGGGCTGGAGTTCCGGCGCGTGCAGTTCACGCCGGACCTGCTGCCGTCGGACGTGACCGGCGCGTTCGTGTACGACCAGAAGGAGTCCGAGTTCGTCTTCCGCCCGGGCCCGATCTTCACCGGCCTGCTGCTGGCCGACGAGATCAACCGGACGCCGCCGAAGACACAGGCAGCGTTGCTCGAGTCGATGCAGGAGCACCAGGTCACGGTCGAGGGGCAGACGTTCCCGCTGCCCAGCCCGTTCCACGTGCTCGCCACCGCGAACCCGGTGGAGTACGAGGGCACCTACCCGTTGCCGGAGGCGCAGCTCGACCGGTTCATGCTGCGGATCGGCTTCGGGTACCCGAGCCCCGCGGAGGAGTGGGAGGTGCTGCGCCGGCGGATGAGCCGCCGTCGCGAGGACCAGTCGGTCGAGGCGGTCACGGACGCCGAGGGGCTGCTCGCGGCGCAGCGTACCGTCGAGACGGTGACGGTGGACGACACGGTCGGTCAGTACTGCGTCGACCTCGCCACCGCGACCCGCCGCGACTCTCAGGTGCTGGTCGGTGCGTCGCCCCGTGGCTCGCTGGCGTTGCTGCTGACGGCACGCGCGTACGCCGTGATCCAGGGCCGCGACTACGTCGTACCGGAGGACGTGAAGGCGGTCGCGGTGGCCGCGCTGGCGCACCGGATCACCGTGCGGCCCGAGCTCTGGCTGCACGAGGTCACCGGCGCCACGGTCGTCCGGGCGGTCCTCGGCTCGGTCGCGGCGCCGCCCACCGTGTCGGGCCCGGCCGTCGCCCGCGCATGAGTTGGCGGCCGACGCACGCGCAGATCCGGGCGATCTGCGTCGCTGCGGTGCTGCTCACCGTCGCCGTCCTGCTGCGGCGATCCGATGCCGCCGTGTTCGGGTTGCCGCTGGCGTTCCTGGCGGCGTGGGGCCGGTTCTTCCGCCCTCGGGAGCGGCCCGAAGTGCACACCGAGCTGGACGCCGACGTGCTGTTCGAAGGGCAGGGGACGACGTACCGGCTGCGTGTCACACCGTCGAGTTCGGGATCCGTGGACCCGGACATCGACCTGATCGTGGCCGCGCTACCGCGGGCGGCGTGGTTCCAGTTCGACCCGCCGCAGGCCGCGATCGCCGAACCGGTGACGCACGGTGCGGTGCGGCTCGAGGTCGGCGTACGGTCGAAGCGGTGGGGCCTGCGCTCGTTGGATCGGCCAACGGTCGCGGCGACGTCGACGGTCGGGGCGTTCCGGATCCAGGTGACGTCGGCCGAGACGCTGGCGGTGACGACCCTGCCGTTGCGCGAAGGGTTCGCGGCGGTGGACGCCGTACCGCGGCCGGCCGGGCTGGTCGGGCTGCACCGGTCGCGACGGCCCGGAGAAGGGACGGAACTGGCCGGTGTCCGGCCGTTCCGGACCGGTGACCGGTTGCGGCGGATCAACTGGGCGGTGTCCGCGCGGACGCAGGAACTGCACGTCACGTCGACGTGGTCGGACCGCGACACCGAGGTGGTGATCCTGGTCGACACCGGCGGTGAAATCGGGATCAGCGAAGGGATCGACGGGCGCTCCTCGAGTCTCGACACCGCCGTCCGGGGCGCCGCCGCGATCGCCGAGCACTACCTGCGCAACGGCGACCGGGTGCGGCTGATCGACACCGGGAGCCTGTTCCGCGGCGTGCGATCGGGGAGCGGCCGCGGGCATCTGCGGCGGATCCTGGACACGCTCGTGCACGCGGACCAGCGCGGCCGGCAGCAGGACGAGGAGCAGTTGGCGCGGCGCAACCGGATCCGTTCGGACAGCCTGGTGCTCGTCCTCAGTCCGCTGCTGCGGCCGACCATCCTTGGGTACGTCGTCACGCTCGTGCACTCCGGCTGCACGGTCATCGCCGTCGACACGCTGCCGCCGGACATCGCCTCGATCATGGATCTCGACGCGCACGACGCCCGCACCTGGCCGCTCGCCTGGCGGGTACGGCTGCTCGAACGCCGCCGCGACCTCGACCGCCTCAGCGACCTCGGCGTACCGACCGTCCGCTGGCAAGGCGCCGGCACCCTCGACGAGGTCCTACGCGACGCCTCCCGCCTGTCCGCGGCTCCACGGATCCGCTCATGACCGTACTGATGCCAAGACTCCGTCGCGGCGGGTCATGGGGCTGTAACTCCCGTCCTTCCCTCGTCGCTCCGGTCGCTGCGCTCCCTGCGCTCCTCAGTCCAGGACGGGAGGCCCCATGACCGCCGACGAGCAGATCACCCTGTGGCTCGCGCAGTTGCGGGCGGCGGGGCGCGGTGTGCTGGTGGCCCGGTTGGTGATTGCGGCGGCGGGGATCGTCGCGCTCGTCGTACCTGCGGTGCAACCGTGGGATCAGGCGGATCTGGTTCCGATCGCCGGTGCGGTGCTGCTGGTCGGCACGGTCGTCCTGCCCGACTCGCTGGCCGGGATGATCTTCCTGTTCGTGGTGGCTCTCGGCTGGCTGCTGCGCGGACCCGCCGCGCCGAGCTGGGGCCTCGTCCTCACCGCGGCCGCGCTCGTCGTCGTCCACCTGGCGGCCGCCTTCGCCGGCCAGATGCCGTCGTACGCCCGCGTCCACCGAGCCGCCCTCCGCCGCTGGTGGTTGCCCGGGGCAATCGCCGTCGTCCTGACACCCGCCGTCGCCCTCGCGACCGCGCTGATCCGAGGCGCCGACGTACCAGGCTCGCTCCTGGTAACAGTCGCCGCCATCACCCTGACCGCCACCACCATCTGGTTCGCAGCCGGCCAGAAACTCGGCCGCGACTAAGCGACGTCAGGAGTGCGCCGTCGGCAAACTAGTGGTCCTCGTGTCCCACGATCCGTAGACCCTCGTACTCGGCGAAGTCGATGAAGTCCTTGACGTTGAGCGTTGCCAGCGGCAAGTCATAAACCAGGCAGCATGCCGCGATCCAGCAGCGTCGGACGGGTGCTGAGCCAGGCCTCGAGCCCGGCGACCTTGGAAGGCCCCCAATTGCGAAGGTGGGCCCAGCGACTCAGCTCTCCCAGGGTGACGAACGTGATGCCGACCTGAGCACCTAGCAGCTCGCGAAGCAACGCAGGTGGAAGCGCGTTCTTGATGCTCAGAGAGGCAACATCCGTGTCCAGCACGATCCTGCGTAGAGTCACGCGACGTCGGCCCGGCGCATCGTGCTCAGGTCGGCGAGGAACTCGCGCAGCTCTCCGTCGTCATCGAACACGCCGTCTGCGGCGAGATCCTCGGCGGACCGCACCGGAGCAGTCTCGCGGAAGAGTTCGTCGACGGACGCGGCCGCGCGCGATCGGCCGGAGTGTTCAGCGTTGTCAGCAGTCACGGCGCACCTCCTATGTCGACTACTGCTCCGAGAATATCCCACCTATGTCCGACAGGTCGGCGCAGCGACGGCCGCGACTAGGGAGCGTCCTGGCCGAAGGTGTTGGTGATCTCCTCGGCCCAGGGCATCGGGATGGCGTTGGGGCCGAGGACCTGCATTGCGGCCATGACGGTCATCAGCATGCCCGCGGACAGGAACTCGCGGGCCTCCTGGGGTGACGCGCCGGTGAGGTCGCGGACCAGGGTGTAGATGCGGCCGAAGCGGTCGCGGACGCAGTCGCCGATGGCCGGGTCGCCGCTGGCCGAGAAGCCGTGCAGGAGGACGAGCAGGAGTTCGCGCTCGGACAGCAGCCGCTTGTAGTTGTGGCCCAGCGCGCTCAGCTCCGGCGTCTCGGCCGCGGCCTCGCGGAAGATCTCCTCGATCCGCCCGCAGACGCTGTGCAGCGCGGCGAGGAACAGTTGCTGCTTGGTCCCGAACAGCCGGATCACGTACGGCTGCGAGACCCCGGCCAGCCGCGCGATCTCGTCGGTCTTGGTGCCCTCGTACCCGGACGCGGCGAACGCCTGCACCGCGGCCCGCAGCACCTCGTCGCCGCGCTCCTTGGCGGTCAGCCGGACCTTCGTCGTCATACCTGCTCCTTCCGTTCCTTGACATGTTATCAGTGGATGCATACTCTCGTGATCAAGCTTGTTATCAGTCAATTACAACTAGGAGTACGAGATGACCTCGACCGCTCTCGAGAGGGAAGTGGCGGCGGTATCGCGGCGCCGTGGGCTCGGTGTGGTGCTCGCCGCGGTGGGGATCCCGACGTTCATGGTCACGCTGGACAACCTGGTGGTGACGAACGCGCTGCCGGTGATCAAGTCCGAGCTGGGCGCGTCGCTGTCGGACCTGCAGTGGTTCGTGAACGCCTACACGCTCGCGTTCGCCGCGCTGCTGCTGACCGCGGCCGCGATCGGTGACCGGCTCGGCCGTCGGCGCGTGTTCCTGGCCGGGATCGCGCTGTTCACGCTCGCCTCGGCCGCGTGTGCGCTGGCCAGCGAGCCGTGGATGCTGATCGGGGCCCGCGCGATCCAGGGCATCGGCGCCGCGGCCGTGATGCCGCTGTCGCTGACGTTGCTCGCGGGCGCCGTACCGGAGAAGCTGCGCAGCGCCGCGATCGGCATCTGGGGCGGCATCTCCGGCCTCGGGATCGCTGTCGGCCCGGTGGTCGGCGGGGCCGTCGTCGACGGTCTGAACTGGCAGTGGATCTTCTGGCTGAACGTTCCGATCGGCGCGATCGCCGTCGTACTGGCCGCGCGGGTGCTGACCGAGTCCCGGGGTGCGGCGAAGCCGCTCGACCTGGTCGGACTCGTGCTGGCGACCTCCGGTGTGCTGTCCGTCGTCTGGGGTGTCGTGCACGGGGCCGACGACGGGTGGACCTCCGCGGGCGTGCTGGGCTCGTTGGTCGCGGGCGGTGTGCTGCTGGCCGCGTTCCTTGGCTGGGAGCGCCGTACGCCGGCGCCGATGCTGCCGCTGCGGCTGTTCTCGGTCCGCTCGTTCAGTGTGGTGAACGTGGTGGCGTTCACGTTCGCGGTCGGGGTGTTCGGTGCGGTGTTCCTGCTGGCGCAGTTCTTCCAGGTGGTGCAGGGGTACACGCCGTTCCAGTCCGGCGTCCGGACGCTGCCGTGGACCGCGGCGCCGCTCGTCGTCGCGCCGATCGCCGGCCTGATCGTCGACCGCGTCGGTCCGCGCACGCTGATCGTCGCGGGGCAGGCGCTGCTGGCCGTCGGGCTCGGGTGGATCGCGCTGATCACCACGGCGACCACGCAGTACGGCGACATGGTCGCACCGTTCGTCCTCGCCGGGATCGGCATGGGCCTGACCTTCGCCCCGTCCGCGAGCGTGGTGATGGCCGGCGCCTCCGACGCCGACCGCGGCGTCGCCTCCGGCACCAACAACACGATCCGCGAGGTCGGCGTCGCGATGGGCGTCGCCGTACTCGCCTCCGTCTTCGCGTCCTCCGGCTCCTACGAGTCCCCGACCCAGTACGCCGCCGGCCTGGTCCCCGCGGTCTGGACCGGGGCCGCCATCGTCGCCGCCGGCACCCTCGTCGCGCTCCTGCTGCCCGGGCGTGAGCGCTCTAGAGTGTGAGCGTGCTGGACGCTGATGACGTACGACGGATTGCGCTGTCCTTCCCCGGGACCGTGGAGAAGCAGCGGTGGGGGCATCCGACGTTCGACGTGGCGGGGCGGATGTTCGTGACGGTGCCCGACGACCAGACGTCGTTCGCGGTGCGGTGTCCGCGGCTGGAGCGGGACGAGTTGATCGCCGCGGAGCCGGAGAAGTTCTGGGTGCCGAAACACGAGGCGGGCTCGAACTGGGTTCGAGCCCGCCTCGAGGCGCTGGAGGACGCCGACGAACTGCACGACATCCTCGTCGACTCCTGGCGGCAGGTCGCGCCGCAGGACCTGATCAGCTGACGTTGGCCGGTGAGGCCGAGAAGGTGTTGCAGCTGGCCGGGTTCGCCGTGTTGAACGACTTGCCCATGAACCGCGCCTGACTGGCCACACTTCCGTGGTCGCCCTCTTCGGGCTTGTCGCCCGCGGTGACGACGTACTTCTTCCAGACATACAGCAGGTTCCCGTTGATCGGGTAGCTGCGCTTGTTCGCGGCCAGGAAGACGCCGGCGAAGCAGTTCGCCTGCAGCTCCATCCGGCGCGTCATCCGGGTCCGGCCCTCGTAGTCCGGCTGCTCGTAGCGCAGGTTGCTGGACGCCTGCAGGATGCCGGTCATGAACTGCACGCTGTGGCCGTACTCGTGGGCGATCGACCGGCTGTACCACATCCGCGCGTACGCCTGACCGATCGGATCACCCGGGTACTGGGTGTACGCCTTCACGAAGACGTCCACCTTCATGTACATCATGTGGTTGCCCGAGCAGTAGAACGGCACGGCCACCGGGCCGTCACCGCACGGGGTCGACATCGACGTCCCGGACCAGTACGTCATCCGCGGCGCGGTGAACTTGTAGCCGGCCTTCGCGACCAACGGCGCCCAGGACCTGTCCAGACACGGCTTGATCGCGGCCCAGTAGGCGGCCGCGCCGCTCGCGTTCGTCGGCCGGGCCTTCGGCTCCTTGCAGTTGACCGTCCGCATCTGGCCGACCTTGTAGAGCGCGTTCTTGCCGACCACGACCGCGTCCGACGGCTTGTTCGGCGTGCTCGAGGTCTCCGTCGTGGTCGGCTCGGTCGTGGTGGGCTCGGTGGTCGTCGGCTCTTCGGTCGGCGACCCGGTGGGCTCCTCGGTCGGCGACCCGGTCGTGGTCGGCTCCGGCGTGTACCGCGACGGGGTCACCGGCGGCGTGGTGACGTCGGTGGTTGCCTTCCGCACCAGACCGATGATCGCGCCGCCGACGACGGCGATCCCGACGATCGTCAGGATCGCGATCAGCGGCGCCTTCGACTTCTTCCGCGGCTGCTGCGGCTGCCACCCCATGCCAGGACCACCCTGACCACCAGGGCCGCCGGGACCACCAGGACCGCCCGGGCCGAAGCTCGGACCCCAGCCGAACCCAGGCCCCTGCTGCTGTGGCGGCCGCGAGCTGTACTGCGGCGGAGCGCCGTACTGACCAGGGGGCGGACCGCCGTACTGACCCTGCGGCGGCGGACCGTACTGACCGGGCGGAGGACCCTGCGGCGGCGGGCCGTACTGCCCCGGGGGCGGGCCCTGCTGGTACGGCGGGTTCTGGCCGGGCGGCCCGTAGGGTGGCTGGCTCAACGCCGTTCCTCTCGTCCCTCGTGCTGGCATTCAGCGACCGCCACAGTATCGGCAACAAACAGGTCAGCCCCGCCGACCCTCGGCGGGTAGGGTCGGCGTGTGACCGATGTCAGTACGCCGAACAGCCCGATCGACCAACTCGCCGAGCGGCACCTCGAGCAGGAGATCGCGCTCGACCCGCTGCTGGCCACCGAGCTGGGCATCACCGGCCACGACCACGAGCTGCCGGACTTCACACCTGCAGGGTTCGCTGCACGCATCGAGCTGACCCGCGGGTCGCTCGCCGAGGCCGCGTCGATCGAGCCGGGAAGTCCGCGCGAGGAGGTCGCGAAGGACGCCTTCGTGGAGCGGCTCGGGCTGGAGTTCGAGCGCTACCAGGCCGGCGTACCGCAGCACCAGCTGAACTCGATCGCCTCGGTGCCGGTGGGCTTGCGGCAGGTGTTCGACCTGATGCCGACCGCGACCCCGCAGGACTGGGAGATCGTCGCGATCCGGCTCAACCAGATCGGTACGGCGCTCGACGGGTATCGCGACACGCTGCTCGAGCAGGCCGACCAGGGGCGGGTCTCGGCCGTCCGCCAGGTGACCGGGCTGGCCGACCGGATCGCCAGCTGGACCGGTGCCGACGGCGACGACTTCTTCGGCAGCCTGGCCGCGCAGGCGCCGGACGACGCGATCAAGCCGACCGTGGAAGCCGCGGCCGCCGCGGCGCGGAAGGCCTTCGACCAGTTCGGCGCCTGGCTGACCAGCGACCTCGCGCCGCGCGCGCCGCAGTGCGACGCATGCGGCCGGGAGGTGTACGAGCTGGCGTCGCGGAGCTTCCTCGGCGCCGCGGTCGACCTCGAGGAGACGTACGCGTGGGGCTGGGCGGAGCTGGCCCGGATCGAGTCGGCGATGCAGGACATCGCGGCCGGGCTGAACGGCGGCGATCGGACCATCGAGGCGACCGCGGCCCTGCTGGACGCAGACCCGGCGCGGACGATCCACGGCAAGGAAGCCTTCCGGGGCTGGATGCAGGAGCTGTCCGACACCGCCGTCGCCGAGCTGGCCGGCACCCACTTCGACATCGCCGACGAGATCCGCCGGCTGGAGTGCATGATCGCGCCGACCTCGGACGGCTCGATCTACTACACGCAGCCGAGCGAGGACCTGACCACGCGGCCGGGCCGGATGTGGTGGGCGGTCCCGAACGGCCTGGACACGTTCGCCACCTGGCGTGAGGTCACCACGGTCTACCACGAGGGCGTGCCCGGGCATCACCTCCAGGTCGCGCAGACGATGCTGCGCACCGACCTGCTGAACCGCTGGCAGCGGCTGGCCTGCTGGGTCTCGGGTCACGGCGAGGGCTGGGCGCTGTACGCCGAGCGCCTGATGGAGGAGCTCGGCTACCTCGAGGACCCCGGCGCGCGGTTCGGCATGCTGGACGCGCAGGGGTTCCGCGCCGCGCGGGTGATCGTCGACATCGGCATGCACCTGGAGCTGGAGGTGCCGCGGGACAACCCGTTCGGCTGGCGGCCGGGCGAGCGGTGGACCGCCGATCTCGGGTTCGAGTTCCTGCGGGCGCACTGCCGGATGGAGACCGAGTTCCTGCAGGCCGAGCTGAACCGGTACCTCGGGTGGCCGGGCCAGGCGCCGGCGTACAAGGTCGGCGAACGGATCTGGCTGCAGGCGCGCGAGGAAGCCAAGCAGCGCAAGGGTTCCGCGTTCGACCTGCGGGCGTTCCACTCCGGCGCGCTGAACCTGGGATCGATCGGCCTGGACCCGCTGCGACGCGCGATGGCGAAGCTGTGAACCCCCGGTTCGTCCTGGCGTCGGCGTCACCGGCCAGGCTGAAGACACTGCGGGCCGCGGGGATCGAGCCGGAGGTGATCGTCTCCGGCGTCGACGAGGACGACATCACCGCGGAGAACCCCGGCGAGCTCGCCCGCCTGCTCGCGACGCTGAAGGCCCGCGCGGTCGTCGCGAACCTGACGGACCACGCGACCGTGCTCGGCTGCGACTCGGTTCTCGAGTTCGACGGGGAGCCGTACGGCAAGCCCGAGACGCCGGACATCGCCCGCGAGCGCTGGCGGATGATGCGCGGACGCAGCGGCGTACTGCACACCGGGCACTGCCTGATCGACACCGCCGGCAAGCAGGAGCTGCGGGAGCTGTCGTCCACGAAGGTCGAGTTCGCGGACCTGACCGACGAGGAGATCGACGCGTACGTCGCCACCGGCGAGCCGCTCGTCGTCGCCGGAGCCTTCACGGTCGACGGCCTCGGCGGCCCGTTCGTGACCGCGATCGAGGGCGACTACCACAACGTCGTCGGCCTCTCGCTGCCGTTGCTGCGCCGGATGCTGATCGAGGTCGGGATGTCCTGGCCGGAGCTGTGGAAGACGCAGCAGCCGTACAGCTACGACGAGACCGTGGCATCGTCGTACGACGAAACCCGCGGTGGTCTCGTCCGCGCGGAGGCCGCCGCCCGCGCGGTCGACTCCCTGCTGCCGAAGGGCGGACGGGTGCTCGAGCTCGCGGTCGGGACCGGCATCGTCGGGGCGGAGTTGGTTGCTCTCGGCAACTTGGTGCACGGCGTCGACCTGTCCACCGCGATGCTGCGCCGCGCGCGGGTCCGGCTCCCCGGGCACGTCGCCGCGGCGGACGCGGCCCGCCTCCCGGTGGCCGACCGGCGCTGTGACGCGGTCGTCGCGGTCTGGCTCCTGCACCTGCTCGACGACAGCGAGCCCGTGATCGCCGAGGTCGCCCGCGTCCTCCGCACCGACGGCGTCTTCGTCACCACCACCGAAAAGTCCGACGCCAGCCGCTACGCCGACAGCCGCACCCCCGACGACACCCGCTCCCAGGACGCCCTCACTCACTTGGCCGCCACCGCAGCGCGCTACGGCCTCGTCCTGGACGGCGCGACAAGTTTCGTTGGCCCGACCCGCAACACGGGAGACGCGCCGATGTATCCAGTCGTCCGCTTCCGTCGTACCTGACCCCTGGGGTTCGCCCGTGGACGAGTGCTCACGCGGGGGCGGACGCCCAGCACTCACTAACTGGCGGCGCTGGGCGCGCCACACGCTCAGCGGGTGCTGCTAAGGGCGTCTCGCCGCGACTTGGTGAGTGACGGGCGTCCGGGTCACGGGTGCGCCGACGCGCGCCACTGGCCCGGGCCCGGGTGGAAGGGGGTGCGGGCGTTGCGCCAGTACGTCGACCAGTTGCTAGCTCGGTCGGTCTCCGGCTCGGCGGCCGGTGCGGCGGCGCGGGCGGCGATCACCGTGATCAGCGCCGCGAGTTCCTCGGGCGTCGGGTCGCCCTTGACGATCTGGATCACAATGGAATGTTCCCATGCTTCTTGGGGGGCAGGGTGTCTCGTTTGGTGCGGAGGAGGCGGAGGGCGCGGACGATTTCGGCGCGGGTTTCGCTGGGTTTGATCACCGCGTCGATGTAGCCGCGTTCGGCGGCGATGTACGGGTTCGCGAGGTGATCCTCGTACTCGGTGATCAGTTGCTGCCGGCGGCTGTCGGGGTCCTCGGAGCCGGACAGTTCGCGGCGGTAGAGGATGTTCACCGCGCCCTGGGCGCCCATCACCGCGATCTGTGCGGTCGGCCAGGCGATGTTCATGTCCGCGCCGAGGTGCTTCGAGCCCATCACGTCGTACGCGCCGCCGTAGGCCTTGCGGGTGATCACGGTGATCATCGGGACGGTCGCCTCGGCGTAGGCGTAGATCAGCTTGGCGCCGCGGCGGATGATGCCGTTCCACTCCTGGTCGGTGCCGGGCAGGAAGCCGGGCACGTCGACGAAAGTGAGGATCGGCAGGTTGAACGCGTCGCAGGTGCGGACGAACCGGGCCGCCTTCTCGGAGGCGTCGATGTCGAGGGTGCCGGCGAACTGCATCGGCTGGTTCGCGACCACGCCGACCGGACGGCCCTCGACCCGGCCGAAGCCGACGATCATGTTCGGCGCGAACAGCGTCTGCACCTCGAGGAAGTCGCCGTCGTCGACGACCGCCTCGATCGCGGTGTGCATGTCGTACGGCTGGTTCGGCGAGTCCGGGACCAGGGTGTCGAGCGCCAGGTCGGTCTCGGTCGGCTCCAGGTCCCCAGTGTCATACAGCGCGTCGTACACCGGCGGGTCCTCGAGGTTGTTCTGCGGCAGGTGACCGACGAGCGCCTTCACCCACTCGATCGCGTCCTCCTCGTCGGAGCCGAGGTAGTGCGCGTTGCCGGACTTGGTGTTGTGCGTCCGGGCGCCGCCGAGCTCCTCCTGGGTGACGTCCTCGCCGGTGACGGTCTTGATCACGTCCGGGCCGGTGATGAACATGTATGACGACTCGTCGACCATGACCGTGAAGTCGGTGACCGCGGGGGAGTAGACCGCGCCGCCCGCGCACGGGCCCATGATGAGGGAGATCTGCGGGATCACGCCGGACGCGCGGACGTTGCGGCGGAAGATCTCGCCGTACAGGCCGAGCGAGACCACGCCCTCCTGGATCCGGGCGCCGCCGGAGTCGTTGATGCCGATCAGCGGGCAGCCGATCTTCATCGCCAGGTCCATCACCTTGACGATCTTCTCGCCGAAGACCTCGCCGAGACTGCCGCCGAAGACGGTGAAGTCCTGCGCGAACACGCACACCTGACGGCCGTCGATGGTGCCGAACCCGGTCACCACGCCGTCGCCGTACGGGCGGTTCCCGTCCAGGCCGAAGCTCGTCGACCGGTGCCGGGCGAACTCATCCAGCTCGGAGAAGGAGCCCTCGTCCAGCAGCAGCTCGATCCGCTCGCGGGCGGTCTTCTTGCCGCGCGCGTGCTGCTTCTCCACCGCGCGCTCCGACCCGGCGTGCACGGCCTCGTCGAGCCGGTGCTCGAGGTCCGCGATCTTCCCGGCGGTGGTGTGGATGTTCACGGTCTCTCCCATGAATGGGCAGCCTACGCGCCAGTACGCCGTACCGCTTGTGACCTCGCTCGCAGACCCCTGACTGAACCGCTCCGGGGATAGGTTTCCGGCGTGGCTGCCGTCGACAGACTCGTCCAGCAGGTGACCCGGCTCGTCGAGAGGGACACCGTCGACGGTGTCGCTTCGGGCCGGCCGCCCGAGCTGAGCGATGGGCACGTGGAGATGCTCCAGCCGCTCGCCGACAACCTGGATCTGCCGGGACGGCTGGCGACGACGCTCCGGGTGGTCTCGAACCGCCAGGACGGCCGCTGGTACGACCGGCGCGAGGACGCCCGCGCCGGGCTGACCGAACTGGTCGCGCTGTGTGCGGACTCCCTCGAGCCGGACCCGGCACTGCCGCCGCCCGTCGACGCCGGGGCAAGAGACCGGCTGGCCGGGGCCGTCACCCGCGCGTACGCCGCCAACGCGACACCGCGGCTGGTCGCGGACCTGTTCACGGACGGGCGGCCGGACGACCTCGGACGGTTCGCGCCGCCGCAGCTCGAAGGTGACGTTGCGGCGGCCCGGGCGATGGCGATCGCGATCGGCGCCCGGACCGCGACCCGCGAGGAGGACGTCCTGCGGAAACTCGTTGCCGAGGGCCACGGCGGGGCGGCGTACGCGGCCGCGGGGATGCTGCTGGACGACCGGCTCGACTACCACCGGCTGCCGGCTGAGCAGCAGCCGGGGATCCGCCGGCACCTTGCCCGGAGCATCGAAGCCGGCTTCGCCACCCGGGACATCCGGGAGGCCAAGCAGCGGGAGTTCACCGAGGAGCTGGAGAACCGGCGCGAGGACGTCACCGGCGGCGCGGGGACGATCGACGACGCCAGCAAGATGGCCACCGAGGAGCTGGGCAAGCTGAACGGGTTCCTGGCGGACATCGACTACTGGCAGCGCTCGGCCGAACCGCGCCTCGAGGACGTCCGCGGGATCGTTGCCGAGCACCTCGTGTCCAGGGTGGAGCACCACGCCGGGATCCAGACCGATCTCACCGCCGCCCAGGTGACGTCACCCGCTGCCGCGACGACCGCCGCGGCGCAGACGATGGTGACGGCCTCGTCCATCCCACCCGCGAGCCGTCCGGCGGCCGCCGCTGCGACCGCCACCATGCTGACCGAGGGCTTCGACGAACTCCCGGCGCTGGTCACCAACTGGCAGGCCGACGGCGCGAACGTGAGCCGCCAGGCAGAGCTGTACGGCGCCACCCTCGGCGACCGGACTCTGACAGCTGTCCGCACCTTCGAGCAGCAGCCGCCCAACCCCAACGGCGCGGCCCTGAACCGCGAGCAGGCCGGCCCGGCGGCGTTCGCGGCCGATCCGGCGATCCCGCCGCTGCGCCGCATCCACTCCGGCGAAGCGCGGCGCCCGGACGAAGGCGCCACCCGCCCGCGGACCGGAGGATCCGACGGCCTGACCCGGTGACTAGGCCCTGTCTGGTTATCCATCGCCTACTGCGGGGCACTCGGCACGGCACCTCGCCGCACGGGTGCAAAGGCCACGATGCTCCGCATCGAGACCTTCGCCCCCGCACGCCGATGCACCGCACCGAGCACCTCCTCGCTACGGCGCTGGATAACCAGACAGGACCTAGGCGGGGCCCGCGCTGAAGAGTTTGGGCAGGCGGGCGGCCTGAGCCAGGTCGCCGCGGACGGTGAGGCGCTGTTTGAGAACGGCCACGACCGGGTCCTCGTTGCCGGTGACGATCCGCAGCAGCGTGGTGGGGTCGGTGCGGATCGAGATGTCCGGGGGAGTGGACCCCCGGGGCACCAGCTTGCACCGGCCGTCGTGGACGCGGGTCCAGTACTCGTCGACCGCGTCCGGACGACCGGCCCCGCCCGCGCCGGTGATCTGCCAGCTGATCACAGCGTCGAACCCGGCGGCCCGGGCGGGTCGGAGGTACTCCGGCATCCGGCGAAAGATCTCGCGCAACGCGATCTCTCGTACTCCCCCGATGAGTCGATGCCGAAGCTCCCGCTCCGACGTCCGGTCGACCAGCCGGGCGAGCTCGCTCGCGTCCAGGGCGGTGATGCCCGCGGACTCGAGCCAGCCGGCACTGCCTCGCTCGGTCATCGACCACCCCCGCGGCAGTTCGAAGGAACACCCGGCGAGTGTTCCTACCAGACCGTAGGAATTTCCTACGATGAGGTAGGTTTGTCAAGTGGTCGCGGATGCTGAGAAACGCCGGCGCGCGCGGCATCTCGGCCCTGAGCGCCGCCGGCCGATGATTCTGGACGCCGCGCTCGAGGTCTTCAACGCCAAGGGGTACGCCGGCACGACGATGCAGTCGGTGGCGGACGCGGCCGGCGTCACGAAACCGGTCGTCTACGACTCGTTCGCGAACCGCGACGAGCTGCTGCTCGCCCTGCTGGCCCGCGAGGAGCAGCATCTGGTCATCTCGATCGTGTCCGCGCTCCCGGCCGACCCGACCGTCGGCACCCCCGAGGAGCACGTGCTGGAGGGACTGACCGCCTTCCTGACCGCGGTGCAGAAGAATCCGCAGTCCTGGCGGATCGTGTTCGGTGCGCAGTACGGCGCCGCGCCGGTCGTCTCGGAGCGGGTCCGCGCCGCCCGGGCGTTCCTGGTCGAGAGCCTGCGACTCACCCTGCTGCAATCGTTGCCCGTCGTCACGGACCCGGAGGCGAACCTCCCGGTCCTGGCCGAGCTGCTCGCCTCGATGACCGAGGCGTGCGCGCGGATGCTCGTCATCGACGGGACCACCCGCAGCCCGGCCGAGCTGGCCCGGACCGTCTCCCAGGTCGTCGGCGGCGGATTCGGCACCGTCTGACGGACCTGCCCGGCGTACATACTGTGAAGTAGCTGAACAACCGGTCACGATCGGCTTCCAGTGGGCGGACTCGGCAGCGTGGACGGGCGTCCGCCGATAGGGTGGGCGAACGTGAGCGAGACCGGTAGTGAGACCCGTACCCGCGCGCGGTTCGAGGTGCCTGAAGAACTCAGGGCCGACGTCCGCCTGCTCGGCGAGATCCTCGGCAAGGTCCTGGTCGAGTACGCCGGTCAGCCGCTGCTCGACGATGTCGAGAAACTGCGCGAGCTGACCATCGCCGGCGACGGCGCCGCGGCCGAGGAACTGGTCGCGTCCTGGCCGCACGAGCGCGCCGAGGACGTTGCCCGGGCGTTCACCTGCTACTTCCACCTGACGAACCTCAGCGAGGAGCTGCACCGGGCACGGGTCCTGCGGGAGCGTGACCGGGCCGGCAGCGAGGCCGTCGTGTCGGAGCTGGCCCAGGCCGTCGAGCAGATCTCCCGCGACAGCGGTGAGCAGCAGGCCCGCGCACTGCTGAACGGCCTGGAGTTCCGTCCGGTGCTGACCGCGCACCCAACCGAGGCCCGGCGCCGCGCCGTGCTCGCGACGATCCGCCGGATCACGTCGCTGCTCGACGAGCGGCACGACCCGCGGGCCGGCGACAGCGACCTGGCCGAGAACCGTCGCCGCCTGGTCGAGCAGGTCGACGTCCTGTGGCGTACGTCGCAGCTGCGCACCAGCCGCCCGTCCCCGCTGGACGAGGTGCGGTCGGCGATGGCGGTGTTCGAGGAGACGCTGTTCACCGTCGTGGGCAACGTGTACCGGCGCCTCGACGACGCGCTGGCCGGTGACGCGGCCGGGACGCGGACGCCTGTGGTGGCGCCGTTCGTGCACCTCGGTTCGTGGATCGGCGGCGACCGCGACGGCAACCCGAACGTCACGGCCGCGATCACCCGCGAGGCGATGCAGATCCAGGCCGACCACGTGCTCCGCGCACTGGAGCAGGCCACCGAGGCGCTCGGCCGCGCGCTGACCCTGGACGCCGCGACCACGCCGCCGTCGGCCCCGGTGCGCCGCATCCTGGAAGACGCGCGGGCGGTCAACCCGGAGCTGATCACCGACATCGAGACCCGCTCCCCGGCCGAGCCGCACCGGCAGCTCCTGCTGCTGGCTGCTCGCCGGCTGGCCGCGACCCGGTCCCGAGACGCGGACTTCGGGTATCCGCGGGCCGCCGACTTCCTGCACGAGCTCAAGGTCCTGCAGGACTCACTGGTGACCGCCGGTGCTCCGCGCCAGGCGTTCGGCGAGCTGCAGCAGCTGATTTGGCAGGTGAACTCGTTCGGCTTCCACCTGGCCGAGCTGGAGATCCGTCAGCACTCCTCGGTGCACGCCAAGGCGCTGGAGGAGGTGCTCGGCGGCGGCGAGCTGTCCGACCAGACGGAGGAAGTGCTCGCGACGCTCCGGGTGATCGCCCAGATCCAGCAGCGCTTCGGCCCCGAGGCCTGCCGCCGGTACGTCGTGTCGTTCACGCGCAACGCGGGCGACCTGGCGGCCGTCTACGAGCTGGCCGACGCGGCGCTCGACGGACGTCCGATCGAGCTCGACGTCGTACCGCTGTTCGAGACCGGCGAGGACCTGCAGAACTCGGTCGAGGTGCTCGACAACGCGATCCAGCTCACCCGGGTCCGGCACCGGCTCACCGCGAACGACCGGCGTTTCGAGGTCATGCTCGGGTACTCCGACTCCGCGAAGGACGTCGGCCCGGTGTCGGCGACGCTGGCGCTGTACGACGCGCAGGCGCGGATCACCGCGTGGGCGCAGCGCAACGCGATCCGGCTGACGCTGTTCCACGGCCGGGGCGGCGCGCTGGGGCGGGGTGGCGGCCCGGCGAACCGCGCCGTACTCGCGCAGGCTCCCGGGTCGGTGGCCGGGCGGTTCAAGCTCACCGAGCAGGGCGAGGCGATCCCGGCCCGGTACGGCAACGCGGCGATCGCGCAGCGGCACATCGAGCAGGTGACGGCAGCCACGCTGTTGGCCTCGACCCCGGCCGTCGAGGAGCGGGCCGCGGTGGCCGCCGAGCGGTTCTCGGTGATGGAGAAGACGCTCGACGAGGCCGCGCGGACGGCGTACCACCGGCTGGTGAAGGCGGACGGGTTCGCGGAGTGGTTCAGCACTGTGACGCCGCTGGAGGAGCTGGGGCAGCTGCCGCTCGGATCGCGCCCGGCGCGCCGGGGCGTCGCGGTGTCGTCGCTGGAGGACCTCCGGGCAATCCCGTGGGTCTTCGCGTGGTCCCAGGCCCGCGTGAACGCGCCCGGCTGGTTCGGTCTCGGTACGGCGCTCGCCGCGGTCGGCGACGTCGACCTGCTGCGCGACGCGAACCAGAACTGGCCGCTGTTCCAGGTGATGCTGGAGAACGCGGAGATGTCGCTGGCCAAGACGGACCGGCGCATCCTCGGCCGCTACCTCGAGTTGGGCGACCGGCCCGAGCTCACGCAGCAGATGCTCGACGAGCACGCGCTCACGACCGAGTGGGTGCTCAAGGTGCTCGGCCAGGAGCGTCTGCTGCAAGGGCGGCGCGTGCTGGGCCGTGCGGTCGAGCTGCGCAACCCGTACGTCGACGCGCTCAGCTACCTGCAGCTGCGGGCATTGCGGACACTGCGGACCGACGACTCACTGGACGAGGAGCAGATCGTCCGCACCCGCCGGTTGCTGTTGCTGACCGTTTCGGGTGTCGCCGCCGGCCTGCAGAACACCGGCTGATGTTCAGCGACCTGGACCGGCCCCCGCTGGACGAGAAGTTCCTGCGGGGGCGGCTGGTGCGTCCCGGTGCGCTGTGGACGCAGATCGACGTACTCGCGGAGACGCCGTCGACGAACGCTGTCGTGGCGGCTGCGGCCGCGGCCGGTCAACCTGAGGGGCTGGTCGTTGCCGCGGAGTACCAGTCGTCCGGGCGCGGGCGGTTGGGACGGACGTGGACCACTCCACCGCGGTCTGCTCTCTTGATGTCAGTTCTGCTGCGTCCGACCACGGTCGACGCTGCGCGCTGGCCGTGGCTGGGGTTGCTGGTTCCGCTGGCTGTTGCCACCGCGGTGCGGGAGGTGGCTGAGGTTCCGGCGCAGGTGAAGTGGCCGAACGACGTCCTGGTCGAGGACCGCAAGCTCGCCGGCATCCTGCTGGAGCGCGTCGAGGGCCCTGCCGCGGTCGTCGGCATCGGTCTCAACGTGACCCTCCGCGAGGCGGAGAAGCCTCACGAGGCAGCCACGTCACTGGCACTGGAGCAGGCAGCAACCACGGACCGGGCGACTGTGATGGCAGCGGTATTGCGTGAGCTTGCCTCCCGCTATCAGTCCTGGGTCGACGCGGACGGCGACCCCGCCGTAGTGCTTCCGGAGTACCGTGCGCTGTCGGCGACCCTGGGCCAGGCGGTTCGCGTCGAGTTGCCCGACGGCACCTTCGTCGAAGGCACAGCGCGCGACCTGGCAGACGACGGCCGACTCATCGTGGACTTGCCTGATGGACCTCGACCGCTGGCCGCAGGAGACGTCACCCACGTACGCCCGGCCTGAGTCACCCGCGACCGCGACAACCGCCGTGCTTGGTCGTTTCGCTCTACCCGGTGAAGATCTTGGCTGCGGTGATCAGGGTTTCGATGACGCCGTAGCCGAGGAGTACGGCGACCAGGAGCCAGGAGATGACCAGGCGTGGGGTCTGGTTCATGACGTTGCCTCCAGCGTGGACTCGGACTTCTCGTGGAACCGTTCGGAGACGGAGCGGATCAGCAGGTTCGCGACGAACCCGACGGCCAGCACGCCGACCATCGTGAACAGGGCCGGCCGGTACGCCGACGCGGTCAGCGTGCCCGGTTTGCCCTCGCGGTCGAGGAACCCGTTGATGATCAGCGGACCGGCGATCCCCGCCGCGGACCACGCGGTCAGCAGCCGGCCGTGGATCGCGCCGACCTGGTAGGTGCCGAACAGGTCCCGCAGGTACGCCGGAACCGTCGCGAACCCGCCGCCGTAGAACGAGATGATGACCGCGGCCAGCAGCACGAACACGACCGTGCTGCTGTCTCCGATGCTCGCCAGCAGCGTGTACGCGATGATCCCGACGCCGAGGTACATCGCGTAGATGGGCTTGCGGCCGATCAGGTCGGACGTCGAGGACCAGCCGAACCGGCCGGCCATGTTGAAGATCGACAGCAGGCCGACGAAGCCGGCGGCGGCCGCGACGGCGACGCTCGACTTGCCCCCTGTGACACCGTCGCCGCGGAAGAAGTCCTGGATCATCGGACTGGCCTGCTCGAGGATGCCGATCCCGGCGGTGACGTTGCAGAACAGCACGACCCACAGCAGCCAGAACTGCGGGGTCTTGATCGCGTTCGCGGCCGAGACGTTGCCGGTGGTGACGAGCGCCTTCTGCCGGACGGCCGACGAGTCGAAGCCTGCCGGCGCCCAGCCGTCAGCGGGGACGCGGATGTTGAAGACGCCGAACATCATGATGACGAAGTAGCCGATGCCCAGCGTCAGGAACAGCCCGACGAGTGCGCCGCCGCCGGCCACCGACGTACTGACGTTCGGGTCGTAGCCGGAGTCGTAGAGGCCGAGCAGTTGCCGGGACAGCGGGCTGGCAACGAGCGCGCCGCCGCCGAAGCCCATGATCGCCAGGCCGGTCGCGAGTCCCGGGCGGTCCGGGAACCACTTGATCAGCGTCGAGACCGGCGAGATGTAGCCGATCCCGAGGCCGATGCCGCCGATCACGCCGTACCCGAGGTAGACGAGCCAGAGCTGGCCGGTGCCGATGCCGAGGGCACCGACCAGGAAGCCGGAGGCCCAGAAGCAGGCGGCGACGAACATCGCCTTCCGCGGGCCGTTGCGCTCCACCCAGGTGCCGCCGACGGCGGCGGACAGGCCGAGCATCACGATCGCGATGCTGAACACCACGCCGACAGCGGTCTGGCTGCTGTCGAAGTGCTTCACCATCGAGGTCTTGTACACGCTGGTCGCGTACGCCTGGCCGATGCACAGGTGTACCGCGAGCGCGGCCGGCGGGATCAGCCAGCGGCTGTAGCCCGGCGGTGCGACGGTGTGTTCCCGGTCGAGTATCGACAAGACTGCCATCACGGCTCCTTCTCGTCCCCCAGTTGATAACCCCTCGCGCATCCTGGCTCACTGTATGCATTTTGTGAAGTGTTAAACCTCTTTGCCGCCCGATCGCGCCCGCGGGAGTGCCCTCGATCGTGTCGGGAGGGGACAACCGAACCCGGGACCTGTGAGACTGGGTCCATGGCGATCTCGGCGAAGTTGTTGGGTGAGGACGAGTACGTCGTCGTCAGCACCCGGACGCACTGGAAGGCGCTGATCGGGCCGGTGTTCCTGCTGCTGGTCGTGGCGGCCCTCGGTGGGTTCCTGGCCGCGATCGTGCCGTCCGGCACGCTGCAGACGCCGGCCCGGATCGCGATCCTCGCGGTCGGCGTCGTGGTCCTCGCGACGTTCGCGCTGAAGCCGTTCCTGAACTGGTTCTTCTCGACGTACACGATCACCAACCGGCGGCTGATCACCCGGCACGGCATCCTCACCCGGACCGGCCGCGACATCCCGCTGATGCGGATCAACGACGTGTCCTACGAGCACGGCCTGGTCGACCGCCTGCTCGGCTGCGGCACGCTGCACATCGAGTCGGCCGGCGAACGCGGTCAGGTCGTGCTTCCCGACGTACCGCACGTCGAGCACGTCCACCTACAGATGTCCGACCTGCTGTTCGGCGGCCCCGAGGGCAGGCCCGGCGACGGCATCCTCGAGGACGAGCAGCCGCCGGAGCACATGCGCCGCCGCCCGCAGCCGCAGGAGCAGCAGCCGCGGACTGACGACGGCACGATCTTCAGCTCGGACGACGACCGCTAGAAGACTTCCAGGGTCACCGGTGCGACCGGCCAGCCGAAGGCTGCTGTCGTGCGGGTCAGCGCGCCCGGGGTGTGCTCGGTGATGCGGCCGGTGGCGGCGAACTCGGTCAGGGGACGACCGCCGAGGTAGGCGCCGCCGAGTTCCGTGACCGACACGCTCAGGTCGGGCGCGTCGTTGGTGCGGTCGCACGTGACCGTCGAGCCGTCGGCGGTCAACCGGAACCGTCCGGTGTTCGACTCGATGAGGTTGTCCGTCACGTCCAGCACGACGTCGAACGGTGTGGCATACCGACGCTGCCGCAGGGCCCGCGGTACGTCGGTCACCCGCAGCCACAGCGATTCGCCGAGCCGGCGCTCCAGGGCGGTCGGGTAGGCGACGAGTTGCTGGAGCGGCTCGTCCACGGCGGCGTACTCGTAGGTGAGCTTGGCGCTCAGGTCCATCGTCAGCAGGTGCTGCCAGAGCGCCTTGTACGCCGGGAGCTCGGGTGCGACCAGTTCCTCGACGGACACCTCGTGCGCCGGGCCGGTCGGTCCCCACATCATCTTGCCCCGCCACAGCGCGTACCCGTCGATGCTTCCGGTCTCGTCGCGGTGCGCCAGGATCCGCCGCTCGGTCCGCCCGCCCCGATCGTCCGGCTTGTCCTGGAGGCGGGCCTGCCAGCGCAGCTCGGACCGCCCGGACACTCCCGACCGCTGCGTCTGCAGCTTGCGCAGGATCGCCGGCAGCTCCTTGAGCGCCTCGTCCACGGTGAGTACACCGAGCTCGCCCGGACGGATCCGGTCGTTGGGCGGACCAACACGGTGCAGGTCGACGGTGTACTCCACGCCCCACGCGGCCGCGGCGTACCCGAAGCGCCCGTAGATTGCCGGCTCACTCGCCCACAGGACGGCGATCGCCTCCGGCACCTCGCGCAACTGCCGCCCGATCAGCTCGGACATCACTCCGCGCCGACGATGTGTGGGCTGCACGCCGACACCGGTCACGTGCGCCGCGTCCACCAGCGCACCAGGCACCGACAACTCCCTCGTCAACGCCCTGGTCGTGCCGATGATCTGGCCGCCGTCGGTCGCCACCAACGCCCGATCCGGCTCGAACAGCTGCTGCCAGAGCTCGTCCGGCTTCGGGTCGAACATCATCGCCCCGCCGAACACCGCCTGCACCGCGCCGTACTCGCCGGCCTGCGCCGCCCGCACCTGGATCTCGCTCATCCCCGCATCTTCACACGCCCTGTCGGCAACCGCCGCTCATTTAGCAGCATCATGACAAGTAAGGGGGTGGACCAATGATCAAGCCACTCGCAACAACCGCGGCGGCCCTGCTCGCCGCAGCAACCCTGGCGCCGGCCGGTACGGCGTCCGCCACATCGACGGACAGCTGCGGCCTGTCGGCTTCGTCGGTCACCGCGCGAGGTGACCACAACAACCTTGGCATCCTGTCCACCAGGCCGCCCACGGCGACCGGCCAGGCGCTCGGGCGCGCAGCGTTCGCGCCGGGCCGGGTGAAGGTGATGGCGACGATGTCGGTACTCATCGACCAGGGCCCTGACGGCTCTCAATACGCCGTGTACGGCTACGTCGTCATCGGCGACGCGCTCTACCAGGCGGCGTACGACGCGCACGGCGACGGGATCATCGACAACCCTCCGGCGGCCTTGCGGCGGATCGGTGGCGGCTGGGGGAATTTCACGACGGTGGAGGAGGCCGAGTACCAGGGGCCGACCCAGGGCGGCGTCTCGCGCTGGAACGTGTACGGCCTGCGCAGTGACGGCGTGCTCTTCCGGTGGAGCGTCAGCAGCAAGGGCGTCTGGCGCAGAACCGGGTCCGCGCCCGGCTTCAGCTCGGTGAAGTCGATGGCGCTGGTGAGCAAGTCGGCGACCTACGACACCTTCGTCGCGAACACCCGCGGCGGCGCGCTTTACACGATCCACATTCCGACCAGCTCGCCGATGAAGCCGGTGGTCAAGGTGGTCCGCACCCGCACCTGGCAGGGGTTCGAAACCTTGATCGCGCACAAGTGCGGTGTCTATGGCACCATCCTGCTCGGCATCGACAAGGACACCGACTCGGCCTACCTGTACGCCGTCGGGCGCTTCACCGGGACCAGCACCGTGATCCAGTCGGTGGGCAAGGTCCCCGCAACCTTTGCCGACAACGTCTACGCCGGGCTGAAGGACCCGGGCACGCCCTTGAACGGCGAGTGACTCAGCGAACGACGGGGAGGTCGCCGGTCGACTCCCCGTCGAGCTCGGCGGGGGAGTCCGGGGCCGGGGTGTGTTCGACCTCGTCCAGGGCGATCTCTTCCCTGAAGACGAACTTCCGGTACGACCAGAAGCGGAATAGGGTGCCGAGGCCGAGACCGATGAAGTTCGCCGCGATGTTGTCGGACAGCCAGGTGTGCAGGTCCAGCACGTACCGCGAGAAGGCCAGACAGCCGGCCGCGATCAGCAGGCCGATCCCGTTCAGCACGAAGAACAGCACGTACTCCCGGTGCAGGCCGCTGCGCTCCCGGTGCCGCCATGTCCAGTACCGGTTGCCGAAGTAGGTCACGATCGTGGCGACCGTGGTCGAGATCAGCTTCGCGGTCAGCGGCTTGTGGTGCAGCATGCCCTCGCCCGAGTCCGCGAGGACCAGCGGGTTGTTGAACACCAGCCAGTTGTAGATCGGCAGGTCCACGACCAGCCCGAGGACACCCACCAGACCGAACTTGGCCACTTCGTGCACCAGGTGCTGGAACTGGTGGTACAGCTTGGTGACGAGCTTCAACGGGGTTCGGAACCTTCTGTGATCACACCGCGACGGGAGGGCAGCTTCCCACGGTACCCGGCGACCGGTGCTACCCCGAAATCGCCCGCGCGCCCCAGAGTGTCAAACCTGGCCGCCGTCGGGCCGATGCTGTAAGGACATTAGGCTCCCACCGTGAAGTTCGATCGGAAGGACCTCCCCGCCGGTACGCCGGTGGTCGGCATGGTCGGTGGCGGGCAGCTGGCCCGGATGACCCAGGAGACGGCCGTCGCGCTCGGCATCCAGCTCCGTGTGCTCGCGGAGGGCGCGACGGTGTCGGCGGCCCAGGCGGTCGCCGACGCGCCCGTCGGCGACTACCGCGACCCGGAGACGGTCCGCCGATTCGCCGCCGAGGCGGACGTGGTGACGTTCGACCACGAGCACGTCCCGACCGACCTGCTGCACACGCTCGAGGCGGACGGGGTCGCGGTCCGGCCCGGCCCGGACGCGCTCGTGCACGCCCAGGACAAGGCCGTGATGCGGGCCCGGCTCGACACCTTCGACGCGCCGTCGCCGGCGCACCAGGTGGTCGCGAACGCCGCGGACGTCGAGGACTTCGCCAAGCGGGTCGGCGGCTTCCCGGTCATCCTGAAGACCACCCGCGGCGGGTACGACGGCAAGGGCGTGTGGTTCGTCGACGGCCCGGACGACCCGCAGATCGCGACCGCGTTCGGCAGCGGCGTACCGATCCTGGCCGAGGAGAAGGTGGACTTCGTCCGCGAACTGTCCGCGATCGTGGCGCGCTCGCCGCACGGGCAGGCGGTCGCGTACCCGATCGTCGAGTCGGTGCAGCGCGACGGCATCTGCGTCGAGGTGACCGCGCCCGCGCCCGGCCTGGCGCCGGAGCGCGCCGCCCAGGCACAGCAGACCGCGCTGCGGATCGCCGGCGAGCTCGGCGTGGTCGGCATCCTCGCGGTCGAGATGTTCGAGGCCCGCGACGGTCGGCTGCTGGTCAACGAGCTCGCGATGCGCCCGCACAACACCGGCCACTGGACGATCGACGGCGCGGTCACGTCGCAGTTCGAGAACCACCTGCGCGCGGTGCTCGACCTGCCGCTCGGCTCGCCGGCCGCGCGGGCGCCGTACACGGTGATGGTGAACGTGCTCGGCGGCGACGTCGAGGACATGCACCGCGGCCTGCTGCACTGCATGGCCCGCGACCCGGGGCTGAAGGTCCACTTCTACGGGAAGTCGGTGAAGCCGGGCCGCAAGGTCGGCCACGTCACGGCGTACGGCGACGATCTCGAACAGACCCGGGAACGCGCGCGGCACGCGGCGGCGTACCTGACCGGCACCATCGACGAGTAAGGGTGAACATGTCCGTTGGAATCGTGATGGGGTCGGACTCCGACTGGCCGACGATGAAGGCCGCGGCGGAGGTCTGCGCCGAGTTCGACGTGCCCTTTGAGGCAGATGTGGTCTCGGCGCACCGGATGCCGACCGAGATGATCGACTACGGACGGTCAGCGCACGAGCGTGGCCTCAAGGTCCTGATCGCCGGCGCCGGCGGGGCCGCGCACCTGCCCGGGATGCTCGCGTCGGTGACGCCGCTGCCGGTGATCGGCGTCCCGGTACCGCTGAAGTACCTCGACGGGATGGACTCGCTGCTGTCGATCGTGCAGATGCCTGCGGGGGTTCCGGTTGCGACGGTCTCGATCGGGAACGCTCGGAATGCGGGGCTGCTGGCGGTCCGGATCCTGGCGGCTTCCGACGAACGGCTGCGGGAGCGGATGATCGCCTTCCAGGAGTCGCTCGCGGAGATGGCCCGGGGGAAGGGCGGCACGGTGCGTGACGGGGCGGCAGAGTTGCGTAAAGGTTGAGGTCTGGACTGGTTTTCCACAGGTCGGGGGCGGGTAGTCGTGAGATCCCATTGGTTGTCGTCTAAGGTCGTCGATCGTGACTCCGCCCACTGACTCGGACACGCAGCGCATTCCGGTCCGCTACTGGATCTGGCTGTTCGGCGCTGCCGTGTCCCTCCTCGGCGATCTGACGATGTCGTTCGCCATCGGCTGGTCCGCCACCCGCCACGGCGGCAGCGTCGCCGGGCTCATCCTGCTGCTCGCCGCCGCCCCGAGAGCGATCCTCTTGCTGGTCGGCGGCGCGGTCGGCGACCGGTACGGCGCACCGCGCGTGCTGCTGGTGAGCTGCACCGCGATGTTCCTGGTGACCGCGGCCCTGGTCCCGGCGACCCGGGCCGTGGGCGAGCCGGTGTGGCTGCTGATCATCCTGGCCCTGGTGGTCGGTGTCATCGATGCGTTCTTCCTGCCCTCGTCGCGCGCGATGCCGCGACTGCTCGTGCCGCCGCCGCAAGTCCCGCGCGCACTGGCGAGCTTCCAGGTGACAGGAGTCGTGTTCGCGGTCACCGGTACGGCGGTGGGCGGCGTCCTGGTGAACTGGGCCGGTCTGTCCGCGGCGGCCGGCTTCGACGCGATCACGTTCGGCATCATGATCGTGGTCCTGCTCGTGCTGCGGAACACGATCGCGCCTCCCGGCCGGATGCCGGCCGGGATGCTGCGCTCGATCGGCGCCGGGATCCAGGTCGCCTTCGGCCGGCCGCTGACCCGCGCGCTGCTGATCATGATGACCGTCGCGGCCGGTCTGCTGATGCCGCTCGACGCGCTGCTGTTCCCGCTGCTCGCCCGGGACCACGGCTGGGATGCCGCGACCGCCGGTCTGCTCGTCGCCAGCCGCAGCCTCGGAGTGGGCGTGATCGCCGTGCGCATCCTGCTGCGAGGCGCGTTCCCGCGACCGGGCATCTTCGCCGCTGTCGGTCTGCTGGTGGCGGCGGTCGGACTGCTCGGCCTGTCGGTCCTCGATCCGCTGCCCCTGACGTTCGCCGCCGGTGTGCTGAGCGGGATCGGCGTCGGAACGTTCACCGGTCACGTGCTGCCGTTGCTGATGAACTCGGTGGAGCGTGAGTTCCAGTCCCGTCTGCAGTCCATCGTCGTGCTGTGCCAGAGCATCGCGATCATGATCGCGAACCCGGTGCTGGGCAGCCTGGCCGATGTCAGTGGCATCGGCATCACCGGCGTCTGCCTCGGTATCGCCTGCGCCTCGGCCCTCACCGGCTGCGTCGTCCTCACCCGCCCGGTCCTGCGGGAGGCGAAGGTCGCCTAGGGTTTCCCGGGCGCCCGGTAGGTCCAGCCGGCGGCGCGCCAGGCGGCGGCGTCCAGGTTGAGGCGGGCGTCGACCACGACCGGGGTGCTGACGACCTGGCTCAGGGCGACCGGGTCGAGCTCGCGGAACTCGGGCCACTCGGTGAGGTGCAGGACGGCGTGGGCCTCGCGGCACGCCTCGATCGCGGTCGGGGCGTAGCGCAGCGTCGGGCGGACCTTGCGGGCGTTCTCCATCGCCTCCGGGTCATAGACCGTGACGTTCGCACCGTGCAACTGGATCCGGCCGGCCACGTCGAGCGCGGGCGAGTCGCGGACGTCGTCCGTACCGGCCTTGAAGGCGGCGCCCAGGACGGTGACGTTCTTGCCGATCCATTCGCCGCCGAGGGCGTCGTGGGTGACGTCGACGATCCGGCCGCGGCGGTGATGGTTGATGTCGTCGACCTCGCGCAGCAGCGTGATGACCTCTTCGACGCCGAGCTCGCCCGCGCGGTGCATGAACGCGCGCAGGTCCTTCGGCAGGCAGCCCCCGCCGTACCCCGGGCCGGCGTTCAGCATGCCGCGGCCGATCCGCTTGTCATACCCGAGCGCGTCGGCCAGCTGGGTGACGTCGGCGCCGGTCGCGTCGGCCATCTCGGCGAGCGCGTTGATGAACGAGATCTTCGTGGCCAGGAACGCGTTCGCGCCGCCCTTGACCAGCTCCGCGGTCGGCAGGTTGCAGACGACCACCGGCGAGCCCTCCGCGATCGGTGTCGCGAACACCTCGCGCAGCCGCGCCTCGGCCGCCGCGGACTGGACGCCGAACACCAGCCGGTCCGGGTGCAGGGTGTCGTCGACGCCGTGCGCCTCGCGGAGGAATTCCGGCTGCCAGGCGACCTCCACCGCCGAACCGGCCGGGGACTCGCTGTGGAAGCGCTGCTCGAGGACCTTCGACGTACCGACCGGGACCGTGGAGCGGCCGACCACGAGCGTCGGCCTGGTCAGCAGCGGAGCGAGCATGTCGACGACCGAGTGCAGCTGGGACAGGTCGGCGGCCTCGCTGCCCTCGAGCTGCGGGGTGCCGGCGCAGATGAAGTGCACGTCGGCCCAGTCCGCGATCTCGCGGTAGTCGCTGGTGAACCGCAACCGGCCGGAGTCCACGTGCTTCTTCAGCAGCGGGTCCAGCCCGGGTTCGTAGAGCGGCGCCTTGCCGTCGTTCAGCAGCTTCAGGCGGTGCTCGTCGATCTCGACCCCGATCACGTCGAAACCGAACTCGGCCATCCCGGCGGACGTGTTGCAGCCGAGGTAGCCGGTGCCGATCACGGCGATCCGGAGCGGACGGGGCGTCGCTTCACTCATGTCGGGGACTCTACCCATCGTGGTTATCGGCCGGTGACCGGCTCATGTCCGGCCCGTGCGGACTTGGTCACTTTCGGGGTACGACGTCCTGCCGGCGCGCGTTGTTCGTCGTACTGTGTGACTCGTGAGTAACTCATTCGAGCTGTACGCGCTGTCCGAGGAGCACCAGGCGATCCGCGAGGCCGTTCGCGACGTCTGCGACGCCAAGGTCGCCCCGCATGCCGGGGACGTGGACGAGCTGGCCGAGTTCCCGAAGGCGTCGTACGACGCGCTGAAGGCGTCGGACTTCCACGCGCCGCACATCCCGGAGCAGTACGGCGGGGCAGGCGCGGACGCGCTGGCCACGGTGATCGTGATCGAGGAGGTCGCCCGGGCGTGCGCCTCGACCTCGCTGATCCCGGCCGTCAACAAGCTCGGCTCGCTGCCGCTGCTGCTGTCCGCCTCCGAGGAGGTGAAGCAGCGCTACCTGCCGCCGGTCGCGGCCGGTGACTCGATGTTCTCGTACTGCCTGTCCGAGCCCGAGGCCGGCTCGGACGCCGCCTCGATGAAGACACGCGCGGTTCTCGACGGCGACGAGTACATGGTGAACGGCGTGAAGCGGTGGATCACGAACGCCGGTGTCAGCGATTTCTACACGGTGTTCGCGGTCACCGACCCGTCCGCGCGCTCCCGTGGCATCTCCGCGTTCGTCGTGGAGAAGTCCGACGAGGGCGTGTCCTTCGGTGCGCCGGAGAAGAAGCTCGGCATCAAGGGCTCGCCGACGCGCGAGGTGTACTTCGACAACGTCCGGATCCCGGCCTCGCGGCTGATCGGGGAGCCTGGCACGGGCTTCAGCACCGCGATGGCGACGCTCGACCACACCCGCGTGACGATCGCGGCGCAGGCGCTCGGGATCGCGCAGGGGGCGCTCGACTACGCGCTCGGCTACGTGAAGGAGCGCAAGCAGTTCGGCAAGGCGATCGCGGAGTTCCAAGGCCTGCAGTTCATGCTCGCCGACATGGGCATGAAGATCGAGGCCGCCCGGCAGCTCACCTACGCCGCCGCCGCCCGCTCCGAACGCGGCGACACCGACCTCACCTACTTCGGCGCCGCCGCCAAGTGCTTCGCCTCCGACGTAGCCATGGCCGTCACCACCGACGCCGTCCAACTCCTCGGCGGCTACGGCTACACCCACGACTACCCCGTCGAACGCATGATGCGCGACGCCAAAATCACCCAGATCTACGAAGGCACCAACCAGGTCCAGCGCATCGTCATGGCAAGGCAGTTGCTGAAGGGCATCAGCTAGCAACCTGCACTTGCGGCCAACTCGTGGGAGGCACTACTACCGGCGCTTGTCGATCACGCGGGGTCGGTGGCGATCGTGGTGACCAGGGTTGCGGCGCGGGTTACCAGTTCGGTGCGGCTTTTGGCGCCGGCGTGGATTTGCATGGCGACGCCGTCGAGTACGGATGTGATCAGGCGGGCGCGCATCCGGGTCTCCTGGTCGGACAGGCCTGGGGTGACGCGGCGGATGAGGACGCCGAGTTCGCGGTAGAACGCCTCGTAGATCTCGTGGTTGAGCAGGCGGAAACGCTCGTGGTGGTACGCGAGTAACGACATCGTGCCGAACACGGCACCGGCTCCGGTGGTCCAGTTCCGCACCAGGGCCCGCGCGGACGCGGTCAGGCCGTCGATCGTGGTTGCCCGGCGTACGGCGGCGAGGTCGTGCTCGAACTCGGCGCGGATCACGGCCTCGAGCAGGTCGTCGCGGGTCGCGAAGTAGTACTGCAGGTTTCCCAGCTTCATCCCGGCCTTCGCCGCGACCCGCCGCAGGACGAACTGGTCGAACCCGTCCTCGACCAGCAACTCCCGCGCGACGGCGAGTAGGGCGTCCCGCCGCGCCGCGCCGCGGTCGCTGAACGAAGTCGTCACGCCCGCACCTTACCGCCGTCTAGGTCGTTGACCTACAATTAGGTCAACGACCTAGAACAGGAAGGTATTCGGATGCCAGACCGTATGACCCGGGCCGAGCGGGAGGCCTTTCTCACCGACGTACGTGTCGGGGTGCTTGCCGTCACGTCGGACGATCCGGAGCGTGCACCGGTCAGCGCGCCGGTGTGGTACGACTACTCGCCGGAGATCGGCGTCACCGTGATCATGAACGCGAAGTCCCGCAAGGGCGTCGCGATCGAGGCCGGCCGGCGGTTCGTGCTCGTCGTCCAGTCGGAGGCCACGCCGTACCGCTATGTGACGGTGGAAGGGCCTGTCACCGAGATCCGAAAGCCCGATACTGCGAAGGATCTCCTGCCGCTCGCGATCCGGTACCTGGGCGACGACTTCGGCACGACGTACACCAAGGAGTGGGAGGAGGCCGGCGGGCCGGAGACCGACCTCGTGTACGTGATGCGGCCGCAGCAGTGGAACACGGCGGACTTCACCCGCGACTTCGCCTGAGCAGTCGCGTCAGCCCTCGGCGTACTACGGTGTGCGTCGAGCGGCGAGGCGTGGGAGGTTCACGGGGTGGCGGATGTGTTCGCCGGGCGGTTCGAGCTTCTCGACCCGATCGGGGTCGGTGGGGCCGGGACGGTGTGGCGGGCCTGGGACCGGCGGCAGCAGCGGCTGTGTGCCGCGAAGGTACTGCGGCAGCGTGACGCCGGTGCCTTGCTGCGTTTCGTCCGTGAACAGGGGCGGCGGCTCGATCACCCGAACGTGCTGTCGCCGTACGGCTGGGCGGCCGACGACGACATGGCGCTGCTCGCGATGGACCTGGTCGGCGGCGGCTCGGTGGGCACCCTGGTGGCGGACTTCGGGCCGCTGCCGCCGCGGTACGCCGCCGAGCTGCTCCGGCAGGTGCTCGGCGCGCTCGACACGATCCACACAGCGGGCGTCCTGCATCGCGACGTCAAGCCCGCGAACCTCCTGCTCGAGGCGACCGGCACTGCGCGGCCGGTGCTGCGGCTGACCGACTTCGGCATCGCGATCGCCCTCGGCGAGCCGCGCCTGACCATCCACGGAACAGTCGTCGGCACCCCCGGCTACCTGGCTCCCGAGGCGCTCGCCGGAGCCACGCCCGCGCCGAGCCAGGACCTGTACGCCGCGGGCGTGACCGCCTGGCAACTCCTGACCGGATCCGAACCTCCCGAACGCGGCACCCTCCCGGCCCGTCCTCTCGATGCCGTCGACCCGATCTGGGACCTGGTCACCCACCTCACCCAACCCGACCCCGCCGACCGGCCGCACTCCGCAACCGAAGCCCTGGAATCTCTCGCACCCCTCCTCGCCGAGCCTCTCGAACTCCCGGCCCAAACAGCCGACGGCGAACTCATCGAGGTCTTCGACCACCTCCCACCACTCCCTGCACACACCCCCAAACCCACCCTCCACGACCCCGAGGCGGGCGACCTGGCGGAGGGCGGCCCGGCCGCGGGCGACCTGTCGGGTGGCGGGGCGGGGAGCGGTGGGGTGGTCGGTGAGTTGCGGAACGGTGGGGCGGCGGAGGGTGCACGCGCCAAGGGGCAGGGCGGGATGCCTGCGGGGGCGGTCGGCGGTGTGTCGGTGGGGGCGGGGCGGCGTGGGGGACGGCGTGCGGGGGTGATTGCGGTGGTGGCCGCGGTGGTCGTCGTTGGAGGTGGGGGTGTTGCGCTGGCGGTGTTTGATCCGTTCGGGGGGCGGCGGGACATCGAGCCGGCTGAGACCAGCCCGGGGCCGGGTGGGGTGTCCGAGACTGCGACGACAGTTGGTGTGACTCCGGCGGCACCGGCGAGTCGGTCGGCGGATCCTGGGATCCGGGCCGGGCAGCCGTGCGGGTGGCAGCTGGCGGGGTCGGTGGAAACGGCTGCTGACGGCACCCGAGTGGAGTGCCGTCAGCAAGGCTCGTCGTACCGCTGGGTGAAGGTCAGTTAGGCCAGGTGGGCTGCTGTGGGCGTCGGCCGCGCAGGATGAGGGCTGTCGCGACCCCGGCCGCCGCGAGCAGGACGGCGGCGCCGCCGATGACCCACGGCAGGGTGGAGTTGGAGCTGTCGTCGGAGGACCGACCGTCGATCGGCCCGCTCGCATTACCCGATCCGCTCTCCGGCGACCAGGTCGACGATGGCGAGGTCACCGGGGTCTCGCTCGCCGTCGGCTCCGGCGTGCCGGACGTGCCGTACTCCGGCCCGCTGACCCTGGTACCGGCGACCGCGACGTCGATCTTGACCGGTACGCCGCCCGCCCCGGCGTCGGAGGCGCCGAGTTTGACGACGAGGTAGTACCAGCCGTCGACGGCCATCTTCCGGATGTCGGCGTCGCTGCCCTCGCGGTTCAGGTACATCACGCGGGTCGTGGCGATCGGCTTGCCGTTGGTCGGCAGCGTCATCGTGTTGCCGGTGTACGCCGTGGTGTCGCTGTCGATCTCGTCTCGCACGGGGTTGAACAGCGTGGTCGCCACGTTGACGGTCTGCCCGTCCGGCACGCCGCCGTACGTGACCCGGTACGCAAGGCCCCGCCCCCAGTCCAGCTTGACCCGGTAGAACAGCTGCTCCCCGTAGTACACCGTCTCGCCGTACCGGCCCGGCCCGGGCAAGGTGGTCGCCTCGTTGAAGGACCCGCCGCCACGCACCGGCTGCCCGGCGGCCGCAGGCTCGTTGGCGAACTCGACCCGCGTGGCAGCGGCCGGCTCGCCCTTGCCGCCGACGGTCGGCGGCTCGACCCGGACCAGCAGCTCGACCGGCACCCGGTCGGTGCCCTTGTTGTCGCGGGTGACGCGGAGGACGTAGCGACCGGGCTCGTCACACGTACGGGAGTTGTCGCCGTCAGCCAGCTCGTCCCAGCGCAGGACCGTGCTGAGACTGCCGCCGTCCGTCTTGGCCCGGGTGTTGAGCTGCCGCTCCCGCTTGTTGCAGTCGGCGCCGCCCGGCCCGGTGATGCGGATGTCCAGGGCTTCGACGTCGCGGACGTTGCCGCGCGGGAAGATCGCGGTGCCGGCGAAGTACAGCGTCTCGCCCTCCTTCAGGTCGACGGCGTAGAAGCGCTCCTCCTGCGAGTCCAGGGTGTCGACGTACTGGCCCGGAGCCGCCAGTGGGGCGGTTGTCGGGTCGTTGGTCCCTGTGATCGGTTTGCCGACCGGCTCGTAGTGCCGCAGCGCCCGCTCAGTGACCCGGCCGAGTACGCCGGTGAGCGTGGCCGCGTCGTCGGCGTCGTGGTACGTGCCGCCGGTGGTCTGGGCGATGCAGGCGAGCTGCGCGCGGGCCGCGGCCCCGACCCGGAAGCCGATGGTGTGGACGTGCAGGTCGATGCCCTGCTGGTGCAGCTCCTTGGCGACCTCACAGGGCTGCGGCGGGGCGCAGGTGTCCTCGCCGTCGGAGACGAGCACGATCGACCGCTGGCCTTCCTTCGGCAGCGCAGCGGCGGCCGTTCGCAGCGATCGGCCGATCGGCGTGTAGCCGCGAGCCTGCGCGCGGGACACCGCGGCCTTCAGGGCCGGCTTGTTCACTGTCCCGACCGGCTGGACGACCTGGACGTCGCGGCAGCCCGCCGCCTTCTCGGAACCTGCCGAGCCGGTGCCCGTGCCGTAGACGGTCAGCCCCACCTGAGCCTCTGCCGGCAACCCGTCGACCATGCTGGCGACCGCGCGCTTGGCGGCGTCCATCCGGGTGCCCGTGCCGCCGGCGTCCTTGGCCTTCATCGACCCGGACGAGTCCAGGACGACCATCACCGGCGAGTACGTGTCCGCTGCGGAGGCATTTGCAGATGGGAACACGATGGCAAGGCCGGTCACGACCAAGAGTGCGGCGGCACGGCGTATCATGGGCTACTCCAGTGTTTGCAGATCGGAACAGTGATGACCATATCGTTTGCATTTGCGATTTGCAACCGCAAAGCCACGGAGGGCCTGTGAGCGACGCCGTCATCCGCAACGTCGAGCGGCAGATCGAGTGGTACGGCGAGCCGCTCGGCGACCGGTTCGGGCGACTGCTGGCGCGGCTGAGTCTGTCGCAGGCGCAGCTGGCCGGCGTCCTGGGACTCTCGGCGCCGATGTTGTCGCAGCTGATGTCCGGCCAGCGCTCGAAGATCAGCAGCCCGGCGGTGCTGTCCCGGCTGTTGCACCTCGAGGCCATGGTCGACGAGCCCGCTTGGGACACGCTCCCGCCGGACGAGCGGTCGCGCCGCCTCGACGACGTCCGGGCCGCCGAGCGCTCCACCCTCAGCATGGTGACCTCCGAGGTTCAGCCGGTCAGGACACAGCCGGCCGGGGATCCGGTGACCGCGATCCAGGAGGTGCTCCGGGCAGTGGCCTCGGCGTCCGAGCTGGAGGGTGCCGCCCACCTGCTCGAGCGCGAATACCCGGACCTGGCGGAAGCCCTGCGGGTTCTCGGCACGGGCCGTACGCCTGACGCCCGGGCCTTCTACGCCCGCGTCATCGGCTGAGGCTCGATCAGGTCGTCGCGAGGTCGTTGACGAAGCTGTCCGACCAGTCGGAGAGAGTGGGCAGGCGTTCGGACCAGATCTTGGTCCGCGGGGCTCCCGCCGTACCGGGTTCGCCGGCGTCCGGCCAATAGCCGATCGCCGAGCGCAAGGTGCCGAGGTGCTCGGCGAGGTGGTCGTCCAGGCGGACGATCGTGGCGACCCGCTCCGCTCCGAGGCGGGCGATGACCTCCGGGTCGCGGAAGACGGTCCGGAGCGCGCCGCCGAGATTCGCCAGCCGGGCGTCGCAGGGTCGTTCGCCCACCGGCTCGGCGACCACGAGGGTGTGGGTGTCGGGGAGGTACCGACCCTGCCGCTCGGCGATCCGGTAGAGCTCGGTCAGCCGCGTCCGCAGGTGCGGAGTGGTGGCGAGTCCGGTGCCGGCGTCCTCGCACGACGAGGCGTGCAGGTAGGTCAGCGTGCACTCGGTCCAGCTCTGGCACAACGTCCGGATCGCCTCGAACGAGGGCTCCTCGCCGACGGTCCGGTACGTCGTCCGCAGGATGTCCAGAGCGACCGTCAGCGCGATCTCGCGCTCGGCCGATCGCCGGCCCGCGGCGGCGACGCGCGGCAGCGGGTCCGACCCGCCGGCGAGCGCCTGGAGCAGCGGCCGGAACGCCGCGTCGTGACTCGGTCCCTGATTGCGCGGCTTGTCGATCAACATGGCGGATCCCCGTTTGACTACCGATCGTGGTCACCCGCCTGGCCGGCGGGCAACGCGTACGCCCTGAGACGCTCGGCCTCGCGAACCATGACGCCAGAACGCCGGAATTCACGATCCGGTACGACCGGAGCCACCGCCGGCAGCTGATCTACGCTACGGACGGCGACAACAGCCGAAGGCCGCAGGAGGAAACGATGGAGGCAGCCGGCTCGCTGATCCAGGGCGCCGGCGTGCACCGCCTCGCTCGACGCGATTCCTCCGGCGTCGAGCGGGAGTATCTGGTGGCCGTGCCCGACGGCCCCGTCCTCGGTGTGACGGTGCTGTTCCATCCCTTCGGCTTCACGCCCGAGGCGGTGCTGTACGGCGAACCCGCTGGCGAGCTGCTCATCAGGCCCCTCGACGGCGCCCTGGAACCGGCTGCGGCGACTGGGCAGATCGTCGTCGCGCCGCGGAGCCGTGGACGGATGCTCGCCGGAATCTCGCTGGCCTGGCAGGACCATCTGGACGCGACCTGGGCCGTCGCCCGGGAGCTCAGTGCGTCCCACGGCACGGACGTCGTCGCCGTTGGCGGGCTGTCCATGGGTGGGCAGGAAGCCCTGGTGCTGGCCGCTCAGCATGCCGACGACGTCACGTCGGTCTGGGCCGTCAACCCGGTCGTCGATCTCGCGCACTGGCACGACGACATCAGAGACGGTCGCGCGAGTGCGGCGCTGCTCGATGCCGACGCCACGATTCGCGACGAGGTCGGCGGGGCCCCGTCCGAGCGGCCCGAGGACTACACGCGCCGGAGCCCGATCGCGTACGCCGAGGAGCTGGCGCGCACCGTCGTACGGCTCGTGTGGTCCGGCGCCGACACGATCATCCCCGGCCAGGCGTCGTACCACGCGCACGCGCTCGCGGAGCAGCTCCGCGCGCGTGACGGCCGGATCGACGAGCGCATCGTCACGCACGCCCCGAGCTCACCGGCCGACGAGCCCGGCCGGTTCGCGCACGAGGCCTGCGACGTCTGGGAACACCTGGCCTGGGCGGCCCGGACCGCACCGGCCTGACTAGGCCGCGGCCCGCAGCAACTTCTCCGGCCACGCAGGATCGGTGACCTTGGCGATCGGATAGCCGGAGGCCCACGGACCTTCCCAGTGGACCTCGATCCCGGGGTTGTGGACATCGGTGCCGTCCGGAAGGAAGAGGTGCGGACTGCCCTGGACGGCGTCGGTGACCGCGACGGCGTGGTCGTCCATCACCGCCGACCGGGACCGACCGCTGTCGAGCGCCGCGGCCAGTTCGCCGGCGTCGACGGACTCGACCTCGGCCGCGATGTCGAGGATCGTCCGGCGGTGACCGATCGGCCGCGAGTCGAACCAGAAGGCCCGGCGGACGGCGGCGTCGAGGTCCTCGGAGGCCTGCAGGCCTTGGGCTTTGGCGGCATGGACGGCCTCGGCGGCGAGCAGCACCGTCGACGGGTACGTCCAGTCGGGCTGCGTCCACAGCCGGAACCCGATCTCGGGAGCGAGCTGCCCGAGCCCGACCGCTTCGCTGTCGGTGCCGGGCCGGGAGTGCGGACCGTTGAACAGTTCGAGGGCGAACGTGTGGTGGTCCAGCCGGACCGCCGCGTCCATCCCGAGCTCGGCCCGGGTCGTCCGGAGCCTGTGGATCGCCACGTGCGCGAACGGGCACAGCAGATCCGACCACACCTGGATCGTCCCGGCGGCGACGTTCACTCGTCCTCCTCGTGGTCGGCGCCAGTCGGGTTGCTGGTGAAGTGCTCCGGCTTGATCAGCACCGCCGTACGCCGGTCCGCCACCATCTCTCGGTCGTACGCGTCCAGATCCGGATGCACGCCGCCCGCGGCGTGGTAGATGTCCCGCAGCAGCACCCGCAACCGCGCCGCGTCGATACCCTCCATCGGATCGTCCGGGCCGGCCAGCTCGACCGCTCCCTGCACGCCGATCCACTCCCACTCCGCGCGGAACACCAGCGTCGCGCTCGGCGTCCGCCGCAGGTGCGCGAGCTTCGCGGTCCGCCCGCGCGCGACGAACGCGACGACCGGCTCGCCGGTCAGCGGATGGTCGAGGACCCCGGCGTTCACCACCGAGGCGGCCGGCTCGCCGGAGCGCCGCTGGGTGATCGCGACGGCCAGGAAGTGATCCCGGCGGCCGAGTTCGTTGATGCGGGCCAGTCCCGCGGTGGTCTCCATACTGCCGACACTAACGGACCGTGGTCCGGTTATCAATCGCGAGGCCAGAGCAGCGGCTGGATCGCCGGGTCGGTGTAGTCCGGGTCGGGGTCGTGGCGGACGAGCGTGTCGTTCGGGTGGCTCGCGCCTGCCCGCCGGCGGTTGTCGGCCGGCTGGAGGTGGATGGCCAGCGAGCGGCGCGGCGCCGCGCTCAGGTTGCCGGAGCTGCCGTGCACCGTCCGGCAGTGGTGAAAGCTGACCTGCCCGCGACGCATCCGCGGTACGACGGGCGTCGGGTCGTACCCCTGCGCGAGGATCGAGGCCTCGAGCCCGGCCGCGTCCTGCGAGAAGAAGTCCAGCCCGGTCACGGACCACCGATGGCTGCCGGGCAGGAACGCGACCGCGCCGTTCACCTCGTCGACGTCGTGGAACCCGACCCACGCGGTGAGCATCTCGTCCGACGTGCACGACTGCCAGTACTGCCGGTCGGTGTGCCACCCGACCCGCGCCGCCGATCCGCCCGGCGGCTTGTACAGCAACTGGTCGTGCCAAAGCCGGATCCCAGCCGCGCCGGACAGTGCGGCCGCCGTCGCCGCGATCGCCGGATGGTGGACCAGCGCGGCCAGTTCGTCCACGCGCAAGGACGAGTAGTCGTTCTTCCGCAGTACGTCGCCGTCCTCGGGCTGCCACCCCCGCGTCGCCGGTACGTCGGGCAGCGCGTGATCGTGGTCGCCGGCGTAGAACCGCTCCATCCCGCGCTCGGCTGCGTCCAGTACGTCGGAAGGCACGATCACCGGCGAAATCCAGTACCCGTGCTCGCGGTAGAAGGCAATGTCGTCAGCATCCATGACGATCAACCTAGAAACCGACCGGCCCTGCGGCGTTGCCGATGTTCAGGCAACTGGACACAATCCTCAGGTGTCTCTGTACCGACCCAGCGGGCTGCGCGCGGGCTTCCACGCCGACGGATTCGCCCCCAGCAGCGGTCTGCTGCATGCGGGCGAGCAGTGGGTGCCCGAGCAGTTCCTGATCGAGCCTCACGAGCATCCGGTCTGGGAGATCTACCTTCAGCAGCACGGCACTACGCACTGGGTTGCGGGCGGCGAGAGCTACGCGCTGCGGCCGGGACACCTGTTCGCCGTACCGCCCCAGGTCACGCATCACCTCGCGGGCCGGTCCGGGAACCACCACTTCTACTTCGCGGCGGTCGATCTGGACGTCGTCGCGGAACGTCACCCAGGCCTCGAGCGGCCGCAAGCCGTTGTCCATCGCGAAGCCGGCGACGTCGCCTACGCGTTCGCGCAACTGGTCCGGGAGCTCACCACACGCGACGAGTACGCCGAGACCGGACTCACGCTGGCCGTCGATCATCTGGTCCTCGCGGTCTCGCGGTCCCTGGCGCCGACCGCTGGACCGCAGCTCGCGATGCACCCCGCCGTACGAACGGTGAAACGCCTGCTGGATCAGGAGTTCCACGAGCGCTGGACACTCAAGGAGTTGGCGGACCGTGCCGGGCTGGCCCCGGCGTACCTGGCCGAGCTGTTCACCGGCGAGCTCGGCCAGCCACCGCACCGCTACCTCAACGAGCGCCGTATCGACCGCGCCCGCCAGCTCCTCGAATCCAGTGACGTCACCATCACCGCGCTCGCGCTGAGCCTCGGCTTCAGCTCCAGCCAGCACTTCGCGCGCGTGTTCCGTCAGCTGACCGGCGCCACGCCGACCTCGGTCAGATCGTCACGATCGCGGTGACGCCGAGCGCGACCCCGACCAGATAGGTGCCCAGGGCACCGATGTCGCGGAGCGGGCCGTGGGACGCGAGCGAGGCCGAGCGCAGCATGCCCAGCGCGTGCGTGAACCGGACGACGACGGCCGCGACCGCGAGGACGTCGATCAGCCGGCTGTCGGACAACGCCGAACAGACCAGCAACAGCACGATCATGGTCGGGATGTACTCGGCCGCGTTGCCGTGCGCGCGGACCGCGATCAGCAGCGGGTCGGCCGGATCGGTCGGCTGCTGGTTGCCGCCGCCGCGGAGCGCGCGGTTGCGGGTGACGTTGGCGCCGAGCAGGAACAACAAGATGCCGAGCAGGGCGATGCAGACAACAGTGGTCGTGCTCATACGAGTGCTCCTTCGAACAGACTGCTGACGATGGTGTGACTGAGCCGGGTCCCGAGCAGGGCGTCGGTCTTGTGCATGCCGCCGGGACAGGTGACGTTGACCTCGATCAGCCGGCCGTCGATCACGTCGAGACCGGCGATCACCAGGCCGTGCGCGCGGAGCACCGGGCCGAGCGCGCCGACGATCGCCCGATCGTGGTCGTCGACGTCCGCGGGCGCGACCGGCGGGCCGATCCGGAAGTCGTCGACGGCCGGGCGCCGCAGGACCGCGCCGGCGATCTCGCCGTCCAGCAGGAACAGCCGCTTGTTGCCCTCCGCAACGGTTGGCAGGTACTGCTGGGCGATCACGTGCCGCCGGCCGCCGTCGGTCGCCGACTCCAGCAACGCGGCGGCGCTCCGGTCGTCGCGCACCAGCCAGACGCCGATCCCCGCGAACCCGTCCACCGGCTTCACGACCGCCGTACCGACGCCGCTCACGAACGACCGCAGTGCGCGCGGATCGGCACCGACGTACGTCGGCGGGCACAGCTCGGGAAACTGCAGCGCGACGAGCTTCTCGTGCATCGCCCGGATCCCCGCCGGCCGGTTGACGACGCGCGTCCCGGCGCGTTCGACGAGGTCCAGCAGGTACGTCGTGTGTAGGTATCGCGCGTCGACGGGTGGATCGATCCGGAGATGCACCACCTCGAACGACGCGACGTCGACGACCGCGGCGCCGAGCTCGTCGAACCAGGTGGCCTCCACGATCCACCGGTGATCGCCACCGGCCAGCCGCGGACGCAGCCGGATCCGTCGCGCCCGGGCGCAGACCCGGCCCTCGACGACCGCGAGCTCCTCCGGGCCGCAGCACCAGACGTCGAGCCCCAGGTCCTGGGTCGCGCTCATCAGCCCGATGCCGGCGTCGATGTCGCTGTGCAGCCCGGCCAACGGGTCGGTCACGAACAGCACGCCGGTCATGCCGCCACCTCCTGATCCAGTTCGCCGGCCGCTGCCGCGCTCCACAGCCCGGCCGGCAGCCGGCGCAGCACGTCACGGCGGCGTACGTCGTCGTACATGAGGTTCTGCAGGACTGCGATCGCCCGCTCGACGTCCTCGGGCGGCAGGGCATCGAGGAAGCGCACCTCGAGATACGTTCCGCGCGGCCGGACCGGCGGGAACAGCGTGCTCAGATGCCCGGCCGGTCCGTCGACGAAGACCGTGGCGCCCGCCGCGAAGGCCGTGTACGACGCGACCGGATCGCCGTGCAGCAACCTGTCGTCGAAGGCGGTCCGCGCCGGATCGACCTCCAGCCAGGTGGCCAGCCGGTCGCTGCGGTTGAAGCGCGCGGCGAGGAACGGCCCGGCCAGGTTGAGCACCCGCCACTGCTCGATCCCGGCCTGCCCCGGCCACCAGTCCAGGCAGATCTGCGTGGACGCGGTGCGGCGCATCATCCGGCGGCCGGCCGGTCCGATGCGGTCGAAGTGCCGCTGCATCGCCAGGTAACGCGGCGACGTCAACTGCAGCGGCACATCCGGCCGCGGGTCGACCGGAATAGCTTGCACAGTGATTCCGCCGAGCCGGCGTTCGAGGTCGGCGGTCAGCACGCGCAGGTCGTGCACCGGTTCGCGCGACGGCTGCAGGCTGAGCTCGAGTTGCCCGCCGGGCTCGAAGCTCACGTACGGCGCGGCGGCCGCCCCCGCCACGGCCCGCCGTACCTCCTCGATCGGCACCACACCGCCGTCCGCCGCGGCCACGACGTACTCCTGCTCGATCGCGACCCGCACCGACCGCCGGCGCCCCCGCGCGAACAGACCGGCCACCTCCGGGTGAAGCTCCCTGGCCTCCATCGGCGCTCCCTGATACCGTAAGGATTCCTGTCGAAATATTGGAAGGTATCCTTACGACATGTCAAGGCCTCAGCTGCGGCGGCCCGCCCACAAGCCGCTGATCGCGCTGGTCGAGCGCGCCAACCGCGCGCTCCAGACCGACCTGGTGCGGCAGGCCCACGCCCGCGGGCACACCGAGGTCAAGATGACGCACAACTCGGTGTTCGCGACGTTGCACACCGGGCCCGGGCGGGCGGCGGACATGGCCGCACGGGCCGGGATCACCCGGCAGTCGATGGGTGAGGTGATCCGCGACATGGTCGCCCTCGATCTCCTCGAGATGCTGCCCGACCCGAACGACGGCCGGGCGAAGGTCGTCAGCTATTCCGAGCACGGGCTGGAGGTGGCGGGTGACGGCTTCAGCTATCTGGCCGATCTCGAGGACCTGTTCGCGGAGGAGTTCGGTGAGCACGAGTATGCCGTCGTCCGCGACGTGCTGGCGCGGCTGACCGATGTCCTCGAGCGGTACGCGGCGGCCGAGACTCAGGCCTCGTCCTCGGCCGGCGGCAGCGTCGGGTAGTCGACGATCGGGTACAGACCGACCGTGAACCCGTACGTCGTGCCGCCGCCGCGGGGGAGCTGGTCGAAGCGGTGGATCAACGCGTCCACCTGCTGCCAGAACTCCGCGGCCCGCTCGTCGGGGATCCGGGCGTGCCGGATGAACGAGCGCATCTGGCCGGCGTCGTAGGCCGGCTTGGACTCCTCGGCCGCGACCTCGAAGTCGTTGAAGTCGTGCGGCAGCTGCCCGTCCTTGCCCTGCCGGCCGAGCCCGACGAAGAACATCCGCGCCGCGCGCCCGTAGAAGCGCTCCTCGATCGCTCGCACCCGGCGAGTCCGGACCACCCGCAGGACGCCGGCGTCGGTCAGCACCTTCACGTGGTGCGCGACCGTGCTCTTCGGCCGCCCGACCGCGGTGGCCAGCTCCGTCACGGTCGCCGCGCGCTCGTGCAGCAGTCCGAGGATCGTCGTCCGGAGCGGATCACTGATCGCCCGCACCTGCTCCGCGGTGGTCAGCTCGAGCGTGTCCGCGAGCTCGTAATCGGGCACCGGCTTGTTGATCGACATAGCTCGAATAGACTAGCATCGCCGATTGTTCGAGATATTTGGATCATTGGAGCTGATGATGGCCGAGGTCGTGCTGTACCACCACTCGCAGGGGCTGACCGACGGGGTGAAGGCGTTCGCCGAGGAGCTCCGGCAGGCGGGCCACACGGTCCACACGCCGGATCTCTTCGAGGGCAACACCTACGCGACCCTCGACGAAGGCATGGACTACGCGCGCTCGGCAGGCTTCGGGACGATCCTGGAGCGTGGCATCGAGGCGGCGCAGAGCCTGCCGGAGAACGTGGTGTACGCCGGGTTCTCGCTGGGCGTGATGCCGGCCCAGAAGCTGACCCAGACCCGCCCGGGCGCCACCGGGGCGCTGTTCTACTACTCGTGCCTCCCGGTCGAGGAGTTCGGCAGCTGGCCGGACGGGGTGCCGGTGCAGATTCACGGCATGGACGAGGACCCGTTCTTCACCGAGGAAGGCGGCGACCTGGACGCTGCTCGCGCCCTGGTCGCCGCCGTCGGCACCGCCGAGCTGTTCCTCTACCCCGGCCAGGAGCACCTGTTCGCCGACTCGTCCCTCCCCGGCTACGACGAGGCTGCCGCCAAGCTCCTCCTCGAGCGCACCCTCGCCTTCCTGTAGGTGCGGGAGGACAGTACGTATACGCCCACTAGGCCCGATCGGCCGCGCCGCTGAGCGTGGCGGTTTCGGCAGTGGACGTATACGTACTGTCGAGCCGCTCGCGGCGGGTGGGGATGAAGGAGGCGACGGCGAGGGCGGTGAGGGCGGCGCCGGCGCCGATCAGCAGGACGACCCGGAAGCCACTCTGCGACGGCAGGGTGTAGCCGCCCAGGCTGATCGTCAGGTTCGCCAGGATCACGCCGGCGACCGCGCTGGACACCGAGGTCCCGATCGACCGCATCAGGGTGTTGAAGCTGTTTGCGGCCGCGGTCTCCGAGACCGGTACGGCGCTCATGATCAGCGCGGGCATCGCGCCGTACGCCAGGCCGATGCCCGCGCCGATCAGCAGCGAGACCAGCACGAGCTCCCAGACCGATCCCATCAGCACACTGCCCACGCCGTAGCCGGCCGCCACGACGAGCGCGCCCAGCATCAGCGTGACCTTCGGGCCGCGGGTCTTCGAGATCTTCGCCGAGAACGGCGCGGCGACGAGCATGACCAGACCCGACGGGCCCATCACCAGACCGGACGCGAGCATCGACTGGCCGAGGCCGAAACCGGTTGCCTTCGGCATCTGCAGCAGCTGCGGCAGGACCAGCGACATGGCGAACATCGCGAATCCGAACACCATCGACGCCAGGTTTGTCAGCAGCACCTGCGGGCGGGCGGTGGTCCGCAGGTCGACGAGCGGCTCGCCGGTCCGCCGTTCCCACCAGCCCCACGCAAGCAACGCGACGACCGCGAGGGCGAACAGGCTGAGCGTCCGCCCGCCGGTCCAGCCCCAGTCGGCGCCCTGGGAGATGGCCAGCAGCAACGAGATCAGGCCGATCGACAGGCCGAGTCCGCCGAGGACGTCGAACCGTCCGCCGGAGCGCACCGACGACTCCGGGACGAAGCGCAGCACCAGGCCGAACACGATCACGCCGAGCGCGGCCGACAGCCAGAACAGCGTGTGCCAGCTGAAGTTCTCGGCCAGCAACGCGGCCGCGGGCAGGCCGAGCGCGCCGCCGACGCCGAGCGAGGCGCTCATCTGCGCGGTCGCCGTACCGAGCTTCTCGGCGGGCAGTTCGTCGCGCATGATGCTGATGCCGAGCGGGATCACGCCGGCGGCCAGGCCCTGCAGGGCGCGGCCGGCGATCATCGGAATCAACGAGCTGCTGAGCGCGGCGACCACCGAGCCCGCGACCAGCAGGCCGATGCTGATCAGCAGCATCCGGCGCTTGCCGTACATGTCGCCGAGGCGGCCCATGATCGGCGTCGCGACCGCGGCCGCGAGCAGGGTGGCCGTGATCGCCCAGGCGGTCCCGGCGGCCGAGGCGTGCAGCAGCCGCGGCAGCTCCGGGACGAGCGGGATCACCAGGGTCTGCATCAGGGCGACCGTGATACCGGCCGAGGCGAGCACCGGTACGACGGCACCGGCACGCACGGTGGGAGTTGCGGACATCAGCAGCCTCCGGGCTGAGATAGATAGTTGGTTTCTGCAACCAAAAGACTAAGTCAGGCAGTTGACTTAAACAAGCCTCCGAGGGAAGCTGGAACGGAAACCACGCGGAGGTGATGATCTGTGACCGATGGTGACCAGCTCGTCGAGTGCCCGATCCCGCCCGTCGAGGGGCTGCTCGTCGGCGGGCTGGGGGAGGTAAGAGTGATCTGGTGATGATGATGGCGAAGACAGTCCGGGCGGCGCGGGTGAACGCGACGCGAGACCTGATCCTGGCGACGGCGGAGCGGATGTTCGCCGAGCGCGGTGTGCACGAGGTGTCGAACCGGCAGATCAGCGAGGCGGCCGGTCAGGGCAACAACACGGCGGTCGGGTACCACTTCGGGACCAAGACCGATCTGGTCCGCGCGATCGTGCGCAAACACGCCGAGCGGGTCGAGGAGCGCCGCCGGGAGCTGATCGCAGAGTTCGGCGCCGACCCGGACGTGCGGGACTGGGTGACGGTCCTGGTCCGGTCCGCGACCGATCACATGGGCAGCCTGGGTACGCCGAGTTGGCTGGCGCGGTTCAGTGCGCAGCTGATGAACGATCCGGCGTTGCGGGAGATCCAGCTGCAGGAGTCGCGGAACTCGCCGTCGCTGCAGCGGGTCGTCGACGGCCTCGGTGAGCATCTCGCCGAACTGCCGCCGGCGGTGCGGATCGAGCGCGGCGACATGGCCCGGCACCTGATCATCCAGATGACCGCCGAGTTCGAACTCGCGCTGGCCGAGGGCCGGCCGACCGCGCGAGCGACCTGGCAGGAGATGGCCGACGGGCTGATCGACGGCATTGTCGGGCTGCTGACCGCACCGGTGACTTCGTGAGCGTTCTCGTGGTCCGAGTCGCTGCAGGCCGACGTCCACCAAGCCGCGGCCGTCTGCCCGGCCCTCGCGATCGTCGTCGAGGACTGATCAGCCGAACGCGCCGAGATTCCGGCCGGCCCAGGCGCGGAAGCTGCCCGCGGGCCGGCCGGTGACGTCCTCGACGGTCGTGGTGACCAGGTCGGACCCCGGACGATTCTCGGCACTGCCGATCAGCGCTTCGACGAGCGCCGGCGGGCGACCGTCCGCGAGCAGCTGCGCCCGCGCGTCGTCGTACGGCGTCGCCTCGAACCTCAGCTCGCGCCCGAGCGCGGCGCCGAGGATCCGCACCTGATCGGTTCGGCTGAGCACCTCGGGCCCGGTGAGTGTGAAGGTGGTGCTGGGTCGTGGATCACGCAGTACGGCGGCGGCGACCGCGGCGATATCGGCGGGATCGATCACCGCCGTGGCTGCGTTGTCCGGTCCGCGGACGACGTCACCGGCGCGGAGCTGACCCGCCCAGCCGAGTGCGTTGGACGCGAACGTGTCCGCGCGCAGGATCGTCCACTCCAGCCCCGACTCTTGCGCGGCTGCCTCGAGATCAGCGTGCAGCCGGGTGATCGGATCGGTGCCGGCGCCGAACCGGACCGCCGACGACGACAGGTACACGACCCGCCGCGCCTGCTCCGCGATCCTCGCCAGCGCCGCGGGCGCGCCGTCGGACGTGAGGAAGGGCCAGATCAGGAACACCGAGTCGACGCCGTCCAGGTCGAGCGTCTCCGGCTTCGCGAGATCAGCGCCCGCTCGGCGATCCAGCGTCTTGGCGTCCGGTAGGAGCGCGGTCAGCTCACGCCCGACGTTGCCGCCGGCGCCCGTCACGAGGATCATGCTGGTGCCAACTCGCCACCGGAATGTCCGTATTCCCGGCTACTGTGCTGAAGATGATCAACGGAGCGCATGTGATCATCTACAGCACGGACGCCGAGGCGGATCGCGCGTTCTTCCGCGACGTGCTGGAGTATCCGTCGGTCGACGCCGGACACGGCTGGCTGATCTTCAAGCTGCCGCCGGCCGAGGTCGCGATGCACCCGGCGGAGGCCGCGTCGCACGAGCTACTGCTGATGTGCGACGACCTCGAGCGGACGATGGCGGAGCTGTCCGCGCGGGGTGTGGAGTTCGTCCGGCCGGTGGAGCGGCAGCGGTGGGGCGTGCTGACGGCGTTCCGGCTGCCGGGCGGTGGCGAGGTCGGGCTGTACGAGCCGCTGCACGAGCGGGCCCATGATCTCTGAGTTCCGGATCGCCGTGCCCGAGGCGGACGTCGCCGACCTGAGGGAGCGGCTGGCGCGGATTCGTTGGCCTCGCCAATTACCGTCGAGTGGATGGGAGCGTGGGGTTCCGGTCGATTACCTGCGGACCATGGCCGAGCGGTGGGCGGCGTACGACTGGCGGGTCTGGGAGGCACGGCTCAACGAGTATCCGCAGTACACGACCGAGATCGACGGGCAGACGATCCACTTCCTGCACGTGCGGTCGCCGGAGCCTGACGCCTTGCCGTTGATCGAGACGCACGGGTGGCCCGGGTCGGTCGCGGAGTTCCTGGACGTGCTCGGACCCCTGACCGACCCGGCGGCGTACGGCGGGGATCCGCGCGACGCGTTCCACGTCGTCGCGCCGTCCGTGCCCGGGCACGGATTCTCGGTCCCGTTGACGTCCGGGTGGAACCACGCGCGGATCGCCCACGCATGGGCGGAACTCATGCGCCGGCTGGGCTACGAGCGGTACGGCGCACAGGGCGGCGACACCGGATCGGTCGTGTCACCCCTGGTCGGGCAGGTGGATCCGACGCACGTGGTCGGCGTCCACATCAACGGGGGACTGGCGTTCCCACCGCTCGAACCGGGTGATCGCGAGCAGCTGGACGAGACCGAGCGCGAGCGTCTCGCGGCCGCCGAGCGGTTGCGCGCGGTCGGCACCGGGTACGCCGACCTGCAGTGCACGCGGCCGCAGACCGTGTCGTTCGGACTGAGCGACTCGCCGGTCGGGCAGCTGGCCTGGATCCTGGAGAAGTTCTGGGAGTGGACCGATCCGGCCCGCGAGCTCCCCGAGGACGCGGTCGACCTCGACCATCTGCTCACGGACGTGTCGATCTACTGGTTCACCAACACCAGCGCCACGTCCGCCAACCTGTACTACGAGAACCGCTCGGCCGCGGACGACGTACGCCCCGGTGTGCCGACCGGTGTCGCCGTCTTTCCCACCGACCCCGCGATCCGCCGGGTCCTAGACCGCCGGCACCACATCGTCCAGTGGTCGGAGTTCACCCGGGGCGGTCATTTCGCCGCCCTCGAGGCTCCCGGCCTCCTGGTCGACGACATCCGGACGTTCTTCCGGCTGGTTCGGTAGCCGGGCCGGGGCGACGAAGTTCACCAGCGCGCCGTCGCGCTCGGCGGTGACGTCCGGCCAGCGGCGGCGGATCATCCGGATCGTGCGGTCGTTGGCGGCGCTCACGACGAACAGGAAATGGGTGGCGCCGGCGGCGATCGCGTCGGCGGCCGCGATCGACAGCATCCGGATGCCGAGGCCCCGGCGCTGGTCGTTCTCGGCGATCACGGCCGCCAGCTCGGCGGTCGACCCGCCGGGCGCCCAGGCCCACATCGCGTGGCCGACGATCGCGCCGGCCCGGGTCGCGACGAACGCGGCGCCGGTCGGGCAGAGCATCCGCAGCAGCAACGCCTGCCGCGGCGGCGAACCGATCGCGGTCTGGAACCGGAAGTAGCGGCTGAGGTCCGTCAGCCCGGACAGCATCCGCGCCAGCTCGTCCGCGTCGGGTTCGCCGGCGCGGCGGACGAGTGGCGGTCTCGCCTGAGTCTGATTCACGGATTCAGCCTTGCTCCACTTGGCTGAGTCTGTCAAGTGGACTTATCATTCGGGTATGAGCACGGTGGTCGGCGAACAGTTGCCCGAGGCGATGAGCTGGTCCACGGAGAACTGCACGATCTCCCGGACGATGGACATCCTCGGCGACAAGTGGACGTTTCACGTCCTGCGCGAGGTCTTCGTCGGCGTCCGCCGGTTCGAGGACATCCGCGCGCGGGCCGGCATCCCGCGGCAGGTGCTGACCGAGCGGCTCGCCGCGCTGATCGAGCGCGGCCTGATCCGCCGCCATCCGTACCGCCTGCCCGGTCAGCGGGAGCGCTCGGAGTACCGGCTGACCCAGGCAGGGCTCGATCTCTACCCGGTGCTGGTCGCGATGATCCAGTGGGCCGACCAGTACCTGCCGCTCGACGACGGCCCGCCGATCGAGCCCCGCCACCGCGGCGACTGCGGCGAGCGCGTCACGGTGGTCATGCAGTGCGAGGCCGGCCACGAGCCGGGCCCGCGCGAGGTCGCCTTCCGGCCGGGCCCCGGCGCACAACCTCGCTAGTCGAGCTCCGCGATCGCTCGGCGGAGGATGGATTCGGTCTCGCGGGGCTGGGCCGCGGTGATCGACAGTGCGTCCATGGTGACGACGTACGTGTCGAGTTCCTCGCGCTTGTCCAGGTAGACCGCGCTGGTCAGGTGCTCGATGTAGACGATGTCCGGCAGGTCGGGGTCGTTGAACCGCAGCAGCGTGAACGCGCCGCCGGTCGCCGTGTACCCGCCCTTCTCGAACGGGATGATCTGCAGCGTCACGTTGTGCCGGCGCGCCGCGTCGATCAGGTGCTCCAACTGCGCCTTGAGAATCGCTCGGCTGCCGATCGGGCGGCGCAGTACCGCCTCGTCGACGACCGCCCACAGCCGCGCAGGCCGTTGCCTCGTCAGCACGTCCTGTCGGCTCATCCGCAACGACACAAGGCGATCCTGCTCCGCTCGCGAGAACGCCTGGTCCTGACGGCCGAGCTGGACGACGGCGCGCGCGTAGTCCGGTGTCTGCAGGAGTCCCGGGATGAACTGCAACTCGAACGTACGGATCAGATCGGCCGCCATCTCCAGGCCGAGATAGGAGTGGAACCACTGCGGCGTCAGGTCGTCGTACCGTTGCCACCAGCCCGGGTTGTTCGCTTCCGTGGCCAGCCTGAGCAGGCGCTCGCGTTCCTCGGGGTCGTCGAGCTTGTAGAGCGTCAGCAGGTCGTCGACGTCGCGCACTTTGAACCCGACCCGGCCGAGTTCGAGGCGGCTGATCTTGGACTCCGAGCCGCGGATCGCCCAGCCCGCGTCGGTGCGGCTGACGCCGGCGCCCTCACGGAGCCGGCGCAGGTGCACGCCGAGCATGATGCGCAGGGCGGTCGGGCCGCCGTACGCGCCCGGCTCGGTCACCCGCTCGCCTCCCCGCCGTGTGTCCGTTACCAACAGCTGATCATTTCACAACAGATCGCGATCCCGCACCGGGCCTGCACGGTGTGTTCATGGCGCCCTACGGTCAGTAGAGTCGGACGCACAGACTCCCCGATCACCCTCTGCGAGGTTCTACTGATGGTCGACGCCACCAAGGCACCCAGTTCGATCCCGGTCGGCGTGGACACCACCCGGGCCAGCATCGCCCGGGTCTACGACGCCTTCTTGGGCGGCAAGGACAACTTCGAGGTCGACCGCGAGGTACTGCGTGGGGTCCAGGCCGCCGCGCCGCAGGCCCAGGACCTGGCCTGGTCGAACCGGAACTTCCTGATCCGCGCCTGCCGGTTCCTGGCCGGCCAGGCGGGCATCACGCAGTACCTCGACTGCGGGTCCGGCCTGCCGACCGCGGAGAACACCCACCAGGTCGTCCAGCGGCTCGTGCCGGAGGCGAAGGTCCTCTACATCGACAACGACCCGGTGGTGCTCGCGCACGGCCGGGCGCTGCTGGAGGAGAACGAGAACACCCTGTTCGTCAGCGCCGACATCTTCGACCCGGACGAGGTGCTGAGCAAGTCCGAGGTCCGGGACTTCCTGGACTTCAGCCAGCCGATCGCCGTGATGCAGGCCGGCACGCTGCACCACTACATCGGCACCGAAGGTGCGCAGATCATGCAGAAGTACGTCGACGCGGTGGTTCCCGGGTCGTACACGGCGATTTCGCACTTCTTCGACCCGGAGACTCCGGAGCACTCGGCGGTCGCCCAGCACATGGAGGAGAAGTTCATCCACAGCCCGATGGGCAGCGGCAGGTTCCGCACCCGCGCGGAACTGATGGAGTTCTTCCCCGGCCAGGAGCTGGTCGACCCGGGCCTGGTGCTCTGCGACGACTGGTGGCCGGACGGCCCGCGGCTCAAGCCGCTGAACCAGGTCGAGGAGTGCATCGTCGGCGCGGTCGGCCGCAAGATCTAGCAGCGGTACTTCGCGACGCCCGGGATCGCTGTCCCGGGCGTCGCGGTGTTTTCAGAACGTCCAGCGCTGCGCGGCCGAGTTGTTGCATGTGGCAACGGTTACGGCGTTGCCGAGTGTGGCCGGCGCGGTGAGGCAGCGGCCGCCGCTGCGGATCGTGCCGTCGCCGGGCAGTGTCCACTGCTGGTTCGTGCCGCCGTGGCAGCTGTAGAGGATCACCGAGCCGGCCTGCGTGGCGCTCGCGTCGAGACAGCTGAACAGGGCGTGGAAGGTGCTGTTCTGCGCGTGCACCCAGTTCTGGTTGTTGCCGCCGGTGCAGCTGTACAGCAGGATCGTCGTCCCGTCGGAGCCGGAGACGTCCAGGCAGCCGCCGCTGCCGCGGATGTCGCTCGACGCCGAGTTGCCGATGCCGTTCTCCTGCACGGCGGTCGAGCCGTTCAGGGTGACCTGGCTGTCGGCGGCGCAACCGCTGCTCTCCGACGTGCCGGTGAAGTGGGCGGTGAGGCTGCCGCTCGTCGGCGCGCTCATCGTCAGCTTCGAGTACGGCTCGTCGTCGCAGGTCGCCTTGTCGTTGTTCCAGTCGAAGTACTCGGTCCAGCTGACCATGCCCGACGTACTGATGGTGTTGCCGGATCCCGTCTGCAGGCTGCCGAGTTTGAACGACGTACCGGCGGTCAGGTCGCGGACCGTCACGCCGTACCAGCCGCTGCCTTCGCTCGCGACGGCGAACGCGTAGGTGTGGCCCGCGGTGGGGGCCTGGTCGAGGCGGCAACTGCCGCCGGTGCCGTCCTCCTGGAAGCGGATGCAGTAGGTGCCGGCGTCCCCGGCCTTCCAGTCGGTGGAGTTCCAGAGCGAGTACAGGAACATGCCGCCGCCGTCGCGGTGGGTCTGCATGCCGGTGTACCCGCCGACGTCGCCGCCGGTGAAGGCGAACTGGTTGGACCAGTAGACGTTCGCGCGACCAGGGGAGGCGTTGATCGTCATCCGGAACTCGGCCTGGGTGAGTGACGCAGTGTCGAACGTGTAGTTGACGTAGGTGCCGGGCGTGACGCCGACGGCGGCGGCCTGCGAGGTCGGAACCAGGGCGGCCGCGAGGCCGAGCAGGGCGCACACCAGCAAGGACTTGAGTCTCATCGGGGTGTTACCTCCAAGCGAAGTGGGGCGGACTTCGACCAGAGAGCTCTCTGAGCTGATGATGCGCAGAACTGCACACAAATGTCCAGAGGTGAGCAGTTAACGTTACACGTGCTCGGAAACGAGCGTAGCCGCCGTGCCGTCCTCGAGGGCCTGGAAGATGTGCGGGAGGTCGCCGGGGTAGGCGATGTAGTCGCCGGGGCGGAGTTCGACCGGGTCGTCGAGCGGGCCGACGAGGGCGCGGCCGGAGCCGAGGACGACGTGCTCGACGACGCCGGGCATGTGCGGCTCGGACTTCCGGCCGGGGCCCGGCGAGGCGACGATGCGGTAGATGTCGCGCCGCGCGTTCGGCGGGCTGGATGCGACCAGCGTGGCGCTGTAGTCGGCGTGGTCGGAATAGATCGCCGGGCCCTCGCCGGCGCGGATGATCTGCACCTTCGGGCGCGGCGGGTCGAGCAGCGCGGCGAACGGGGTGTCGAGCGCGACGGCCAGCGCCCACAGGGTTTCGACGCTCGGATTGCCGGTACCGGACTCGAGTTGCGACAGCGTGGACTTGGCGACCCCGGCGCGCTTCGCGACCTCGGTCAGCGACAGGCCGGCCCGGGCCCGGTGCCGGCGGAGGGATGCGGCGATGACGTCCAAGGGTGCGCGGGAGTCCATTGTTCGCTCCATCGGTCTGATTGTTCGGCTTGACGAACGCGTGGCGAGGTGTTCATCATAATGCCCATGCGTTCGATCTGGCGAACACTCGATCCGGGACTCGCCCGCGACATCGGCCTGGTCTGCCTGGCCGACGGTGTCGTCGGGCTGTCGTACGGCGCGATCAGCGTCGGCGGCGGGCTGCCGTTGTGGGTACCGATCCTGTTGTCGGTCGTGGTCTTCGCGGGTGCGTCGCAGTTCCTGTTCGTCGGGATCGTCGCGGCCGGCGGGAGTCCGATCGCGGCGATGGTCGCGGGTCTGCTGGTGAACAGCCGGCACGTCCCGTTCGGGCTGGCGGTGAGCGACGTGATCGGCGGCGGGTGGCGGCGCTGGCTCGGCAGTCATGTGATGACCGACGAGAACGTCGCGTTCGCGATGGGCCAGGACGACCTGTTGCACAAGCGGGCGGCGTACTGGGCCGGCGGCCTGGGGATCTTCGTCTGCTGGAACATCGGCGTCGTCGCCGGCGGCCTCGCCGGCTCGGTGATCACCGACACCGACGTGTTCGGTCTGGATGCGGCGTTCCCGGCCGTGCTGCTGGCGCTGGTGCTGCCCGCCCTGCGGGATCGGTCGACGCGAACGGCGGCCCTCGTCGGTGTCGTGGTCGCGTTGGCGGTAACGCCGTTCCTGCCGGCCGGTCTGCCGGTTCTGTTCGCCCTGGTGGGTCTGCTGTTCTACCGCGCCGAGAAGCCGGCCGTGGAGGTCACCCGATGAACAACACACCACTGCTGCTGATCGGCATCGGAATACTTGCCGTAGGCACCTTTTCGCTGCGGTTCGCGGGGCCGGCGTTGCGGAGCCGGTTCGAGGTGCCGGAGCGGGCGCAGCAACTGCTCGCCGCGGCCGCGATCATCCTGCTCACCGCGCTGGTGGCCACGTCCGCGCTGACGGACGGCCACGGTCCGGCAGGCGTCGCGCGCCCGGCCGGCGTACTGGTAGGCGGTGTGCTGGCCTGGCGCCGAGCACCGTTCGTCCTCGTCGTGGTCGCAGCCGCCGCCACCGCCGCCGGCCTCCGCCTGCTCGGCGTGCCCTGAGCCGACAAGGCGGACAGGAGGTGTCCGCAGGTTGGGTAGTGCACCTGAGCGTGATCGCCTCCGCGCGTACGCCGTCTCGCCGGTGCTCTACCTGTCGAGCGGGCCCGCGAGCACGACCGCGACCGTGTACTGCTTCACCCGCGCGGGCGCCGGATCCGGTGACTGCGACGACCTGACGCTCATCCGTCAGCCCTCGTAGCGGCTACGGTGCGGGTATGACGATGTATCCGCCGGCACCCGAAGCGCCCAAGAAGTCGGTTCTGCCGAAGCTCGCGGTCGCGTGTTTCGTCATCGGCGCGATCGTGGTGGGGTTCTTCGTCTGGCGGATCGTCGTCACCGCGCCGCGGACACCACAGCCGATCGAGGACGGTGTCGTCCACCTGACGAAAGAAGGACTGACGATCTACGCGTCGGTCCCGGTGCTGACCCCGCCGTGCGAGGTCCAGGACGCGAACGGCAACGACGTACCGATCAAGCCGCCGAGCGGGTCGGAGACGATCACGATCAACGGCGAGAGCTGGTACGTCGTCGCCCGGTCGACGCAGACCGTGCCGGCCGGGGACTACAGCATCTCGTGCACCGACGACGAGACCAGCGCGACGTACGCGGCCGGGCCGCGGTCGTCGGTGGTCGCGTTCGTGCTCTCGATCCTCGGCACCGTCTTCTCGTTCCTGATCTTCATCGGGCTCGGCATCACGCTGCTCACCGTCGGCGCGGTCAAGGCCGCCCGGCGCAAACGTCCGGCGAACACCTTCCCCGGGCAACCCGGTGCCCCAGGCAACTACTACCCGCCGATGCCGCCGCCGCAGCAGCACACCTTCCCGCCGCCACCGCCGTACCACCCGGGTCCCAATCCGGACCGTCCGCAGGATCGCCCCGACGACCGGCCGCAGGACAGGTGACGGCGATGGATCTCGACTGGCCCGGGTGCCGCAACGTCCGCGACGTGGGCGGCCTGCCGACCGGCGACGGACGGGCGGTTCGCGAGGGCGTGCTGATCCGTGCGGACAGCCTGCAGTACCTGACCGCGGACGGCGTCGAGGCCGTCCGGCGGTCCGGCGTGAGCAGGATCCTCGACCTGCGCGGCGACGGTGAGGTCGCGATCGCGCCGACGCCGTTCACCGGTACGGCGCTGGCGGTGCGGCAGCGGCTGGCCGATCCGGCGGACCCGGACCACGGGCAGCCGACCATCGTCGAGGTGTGCAGGTGGATGCTGGACCAGCGGCCGGAGCTGTTCGCGGCCGCGGTGAAGGCGATCGCGGACGAGCCGGACGGCGCGGTGGTCGTGCACTGCCACGGCGGCAAGGACCGCACCGGCATGGTCGTCGCGCTGGCGTTGAGCGTGGCCGGCGTCCCCGAGGAAGAGATCGTCGCCGACTACTACCTCACTCAGTCGCGGCTCGCGGGCTGGCTGGCCGAGCAGCTCGCCGAGGAACCGGACGCGTCCAGGCACCCGGAGATGATCGAGTTCCGCGACACCCGCGCCGAGTCGATCGTCGCGATCCTGCGGCATCTGGACGACCGGTACGGCGGACCGGAGGCATACCTGCGGCACGGTGGTCTGACCGCGGCCGACCTGGACAAGCTGAGAGCCCGCTTAGTGGCCTGACCTGAGTCACCACGACGTCACCCACCGCAGTACATTGGCGCAATGCCGACCGCCGCTGTGCTGAATGCCGCGCCTCCGGCGCGGCGGGTCATGGGGCTCTGGTCCCCGGCCTTCCCTCGTCGCTCCGGTCGCTTCGCTCCCTACGCTCCTCAGTCCAGGCCGGGGGCCCCATGATCGGGCAGACAGGGGTGACCGACGCCGCGGCGCTGGCTCGACGTCATGGGCTCTCCCGGAGTTCGGTGCGGCCGCCGTTCGGGGCGTACCTGCAGGAGTTGTGGAGCCGGCGCCAGTTCGTCGTCAGCTATGCCGCCGCCCGCACCTATGCGATGTACGCCGGAGCGCGCCTCGGATCGATCTGGCAGGTGCTGACCCCGCTGCTGAACGCGGCGGTGTACTACCTCGCCTTCGGTGTGCTGCTCGGCACGAAGAACGGGATCGACAACTACGTCGCCTTCCTGCTCAGCGGGATCTTCGTGTTCACGTTCACGCAGCGCTGCATGACCGAAGGGTCGCGCTCGCTCGCCCTGAACCTGTCCCTGATCCGCACCCTCCACTTCCCGCGCGCGACCCTGCCGCTGGCCTACGTGCTGAACGAGCTCAACCAGATGCTGGTGTCGCTCGGCATCCTGTTCGTGGTCGTCGGCTTCACCGACGGCCCGGCGTGGCGCTGGCTGCTCGTCGTCCCGGCGATGCTGCTGCAGGTGATGTTCAACGTCGGGATCACACTGGTCTTCGCGCGGATCGGGACGTTCGTCTCCGACATCACCCAGCTGCTGCCGTTCATCACCCGGACCTGGCTGTACGCGTCCGGGATCTTCTTCTCGCTGCCGGCCAAGCTGGACGAGATCGACGCTCCGGCCTGGGTGATCAAGGTGCTCGCGCTCAACCCGATCTCGGCGTACATCGACATCGTCCGGCGCTCATTGCTCTCCGAACACGAAGCGAACCAGCTGCCGCACGCGTGGACGATCGCGATCATCTGGTCGTTCGTGATGCTCGCGGCCGGGTTCGTGTACTTCTGGCAGGCGGAGGACCGCTATGGGCGAGGCTGAACCGACGGTCATCGCCGACCGGCTCGACATCGTCTACAAGGTGATCGCCGGCCAGGGCGGCAAGGGCACGGCGGCGACCGCGCTGCGCCGGATCGTGAAGCGCCAGGACCGGCCGACGATCCGCGAGGTGCACGCGGTCAAAGGAGTCAGCTTCACGGCGTACAAGGGCGACGCGATCGGCGTGATCGGGCGCAACGGCTCCGGGAAGTCGACCATGCTGCGCGCGATCGCCGGCCTGCTGCCGCCCGCGTCCGGAGCCGTCTACACCGGCGGCCGGCCGTCGCTGCTCGGCGTCAACGCCGCGATGATGAACGACCTCACCGGCGACCGCAACGTCGTCCTCGGCTGTCTGGCGATGGGGATGTCCGGGGACGAGATCCGGCGCCGGTACGCCGAGATCGTCGACTTCTCCGGGATCGGCGACTTCATCGACCTGCCGATGTCGACGTACTCCTCCGGCATGGCGGCCCGGCTGAAGTTCGCGATCGCCTCGGCGAAGACACACGACATCCTGCTCGTCGACGAGGCGCTGGCCACCGGCGACGCCGAGTTCCGAGTCCGGTCGGAGCGCAAGATCAAGGATCTCCGCGACCAGGCCGGCACGGTGTTCCTGGTCAGCCATAGCCTCGACGTGGTCCAGGAGACCTGCAACCGCGCCCTCTGGCTGGACGCGGGTGTACTGAAGCTCGACGGCCCGGTCGACGAGGTCGTCGCGGCCTACATCAAGTCCACCCGAGCGGGCTGAGGTCTGCATACGAGTGGATATCCTTCGAAGTTGGGGGTTCTCCACCGGTATGCGAGCGAAGAACCCCCAACACGAGTGGATATCCACTTATCCACAGATGTGCGGTCAGGTGGCCTGAGCGGTGCCGGGCCGGTGGATGCTTGGTGGGTGAACGAGCGACTCAAGCTGATCGCGCAGCAACAGGGTGGCGTCTTCAGCCGTCGCCAGGCGCTGGCCAGTGGATGTACGCACGAGCAGATCGTTCGTAGCCTGCGGGACGGCAGTTGGGAACGGGTCCGACGCGGTCAGTACGCCGAGGCGCTGGACCTGACTGTCCTGCCGCCGTGGGAACGTGCGCGGCTGCTGCATCTCCGGCAGGTGCATGCGGTGATGAACGCGATGCGACCAGGTTCGGTTGCCGTCAGCCATCAGTCGGCGATGGTCCTGCACGGTCTGCCGATCTGGGGCCTCGATCTCGGTTGCGTGCACGTCACCCGCGTGGACGGACGGTCCGGTGGCGTCGTCGCCGGCGTACAGCATCACCTCGGCGTCCTGACCGACGCCGACCTGACCGTCGTCCACGGTCGGCTCGTGACCAGCGTCGCTCGAGCGGTACTCGAGTCCGCGTGTACGACGTCGTTCGAAGTAGCCGTGGTCGGCGTGGACAGCGCGCTTCGAGCCGGTCACCTCGAGGAGGACGAGGTACGGCGGCTGCAGTCCGTGACGGCGTTCTGGCCCGGATCGGCGGCGGCGCGGACTGCGCTGCGGTTCGGCAACGGGCTGTCGGAGTCCGTCGGCGAGTCGCGCCTGCGGGTGCAGATGTACGAACAGGGCCTGCCGCGACCGAGGCTACAGACCGAGTTCCACGATCGGCTCGGGCTCATCGGCCGGGTCGACTTCGACTTCGACGGGTACGAGACGGTGGTCGAGTTCGACGGCGCGTTGAAGTACGGCGGCGGGTCGCCGGAGGTCATGATCCGCGAGAAGCGCCGCGAGGACCGGCTCCGCGCTATCGGCCTGACGGTGGTCCGCATCGACTGGTCCGACTTGGACCGGCCCGCCGAGACCGCCGCGGGCATGCTCCGGACCTTGCACAGCCGGCGCCGGCCCGCATGACCCCGTTCTCACCACGGATGGATATCCGCTCGTGTTGAGGGTTCTTCCCTCGCATACCAGCAGAGAACCCCCCAGAGGAGGGGATATCCAGCGTTGTTACACGGCCTTGGGGCGTTCGCGGAGGCCGATCAGGAAGCCGAGGCCCCAGGAGACGTGCATGGTTGCGCAGACGAGCGGCATCCAGAACAGCGCTTTCCAGGGTAGGTAGCGGCCTTCCATCGCGGAGCCGAAGATGAGCAGCAGTGCGTAGCCCAGCGGGGCCAGGAAGCCGATGTCGAGCCAGCTGATCCCGGTGGCCAGGCCGATGATGCCGAGGATCGTGCCGACGGCCAGACCGATGACCGCGACCGGTGGCGCCAGGTAGCGCTTGCTGGCGGTTTCCGGGTGCCGGCGGATCACCTCGCGGCGCCACTGGCCGGTGTGGAAGAACTGCTTGGCCACCGCGGACAGCGAGGAGCGCGGCCGGTACGTGACGGACAGGTCCGGGCTGAACCAGATCAGGCCGCCGGTCTTGCGGATCCGGTAGTTCAGCTCCCAGTCCTGGGCGCGGTGCATGGTCTCGTCGAAGCCGCCGACCCGCTCCAGCGCGGCCCGCCGGAACACGCCGAGGTACACGGTGTCGGCCGGGCCGGCCGTGCCGCCCTGGTGGAACGTGGACGCGCCCAGGCCCAGCCGGGAGCGGTACGCGCAGGCGACCGCCATCTCGGTCGGGGTCCGGCCCTCGGCGGCCATCACGCCGCCGACGTTGTCCGCGCCGCTCTCCTCCAGCACCTCGACCGCGCGGGTGATGTACCCGTCGGTGAGCGCGCCGTGCCCGTCGACGCGGACCAGGATGTCGTGCTTGGCGTGCGCGATCCCGACGTTCAGCGCGGCCGGTGTCTTGCCGGTCGGGTTCGGCACGATGCTGATCCGGTGGTCCTTCTCGGCCAGCTTGTCCGCGATCTCCTGGGTCCGGTCCTTGCTCGGGCCGATCGCGAGCACGACCTCCAGGTCACCGGGGTAGTCCTGGTCGAGGACGCGGCCGACCGCCTCCTCGAGATGGCGTTCCTCGTTCAGCACGGGCATCACGACAGACACAGGTGGCCAGTGGGACAGCGGCATATCAGGTCAGGCCTTACAGATCGATGCGACGTCGTCGACGCCGGTGGCGGGTGTGGTCGGTGAGCTTGTCGGCTTCTTCGTGGTACTCGTGCTCGGCTTCTTCGTGGTACTGCTGCTGGTCGGCTTGCTGCTACTCGGAGTGCTCGAAGTCTTACCGTCTCCTCCCGAGCCCGCCTTGTCCAGCGATTCGGACTTCGCGATCACCTCCGCGACCTTGGTCCTGATCAGCGCGAAGTCCGGGTCGCCGGTGTGGATCAACGGCGGGACCGCGGAGAAGCTTGACACCGGCAGCTTCTTCGCGTCCAGCGCGAGATCCGTGAAGGTGCCCAGCTCGCCCGCCGGGATGCTCGTCTTGACCACCTGTTTGCTGGCCGACGCGATGCCCTGGAACTTGGTCAGCACGGTCGACGGCGACAGCTGGTTCAGCATCGCGGACATCACGCACTTCTGCCGCGCCATCCGCTCGTAGTCCGACGACTCGGCCCGGGACCGGGCGAACCAGAGCGCGTGGTACCCGTCCAGGTGCTGGTTCTTGCCGGCCTCGATGTAGCCCTTGATCGGCGAGCTGCCGCCGCCGATCGGGACCCGCTTGCCGATGTCCAGCGTGATCCCGCCGACCGCGTTCAGCAGGTCGCGGAAGCCGGCCAGGTCGATCAGCACGTAGTAGTTGATCTTCAGCCCGGTGACCGCCTCGACGGCCTGGGTGGTCGCGGTCTCACCGGGGTTCGGGTCGCCGGGGAACAGGTTCTTGTGACCGGCGGCGTAGGTGTAGACCGCGTTCAGCAGGCACTCGGCGCCGCAGTTCTTCCAGTGGAAGCCGTCCGGGAACTGCTTGGCCATCGCCGTACCGGCCGGGAACGGGACCTTGGCCAGGTTCCGCGGCAGGCCGACCAGGACCGTCCGGCCGGTGTCCGCGTCGATGCTGGCCACCGTCATGCTGTCCGGCCGGGTGCCGATCCGGTCCGCGCCGGAGTCGCCGCCCATCAGCAGCACGTTGTAGCGGCCCTTCTCGGCCTTCGACTTCTGCCCGTTGCCGAACACGCTGGCGACGAAGTCGCGCTGGGTGTTCACGATCACGCTGGCGTAGATCAGGGCGCCGACGACGACGAAGATCAGCACGCCGTCGAGGACGCTGGCGATCAGCCGGTGGTTGCGCTCGAGCGTCAGCGGCTGCGCGATCCGGTACGCGTCGACGAACAGCGCGGCCCAGCCGATCGCGAGCACGATCAGCAGCACCTGGACGATCCGCAGGGTGCCCGGGCGGGCCAGGATGTTGATCGTGCCGGACCGCCAGATCAGGCCGAGCACGATGAAGAAGACCACGATCGCGACCAGGCCGGCGACCACCCGCCAGGCCCAGCGGCCGGCCTTCCGGCTGCCCGCTACGATCTGGGCCGACCCGGGCAGCACCAGGGTCATGAACAGCAAGGCCAGCGCACGCTTGAACCGCACCGGTTCGCGGAGATTGCGCAGGTCTGGCTTCTCCTGCGGCATGACGTCCTTCCCCTGAAAATCCAACGCAGTCCTCCGGGCGGGCACTGCCGACCGTACCTTGTCGTTCCTCGTCACTCCGTACGACGTGCCGGGGCAGGCGTTGGTTCGAGACCGGGCGGATCCGGAGACGAAGAGTAGCAGTCCTGACACGGAGCGCAGGAAAACCCCTGATCTCACCTGCTTCACACGGCTGTGATGGTCGGCGGCGGCGGGATGCGTTACGAAGTCTTCAAGCCCAAACAGTGAGGAAACCGCCCCATGAAACTGTTCCGTACGCTTCTGGCCGCCACCGCGGTCGCGAGCACCACCCTCCTCGGCACGAGCTCCGCCCACGCCGCGGCACCTGGCGCCGACTTCACCGGGATCGCAGCGCTCAGCAACTGCTCCGCCTCCCTCGTCCGGTACGCCGAGTCGGTCTCCACCGACAAGGCCCTGGTGCTGACCAACGGGCACTGCTACGAGGGTGGCTTCCTGCAGCCCGGTCAGGTCCTGGTGAACAAGACGTCGACGCGCTCGATCACGCTGCTCAAGCCGGACTCGAGCCGGGCCGGGACGATCCGCGCCGAGAAGATCCTGTTCGGCACGATGACCAAGACCGACATGATCGTGTACCAGGTCAACGAGACCTACGCCTCGATCAAGACCCGCCTGAACGTGACCCCGCTGACGCTTGCCAAGCAGGGCCCCGCGGACGGTGCCGGCATGGCGGTCGTGTCGGGGTACTGGAAGCGGATCTACACCTGCTCGGTGCAGGCGACGATCCCGCAGCTCCGCGAAGGCGACTGGACCTGGCAGAACTCGATCAAGTACCAGCAGCCCGGCTGCGAGACCATCGGCGGTACGTCGGGATCGCCCGTGGTCAGCACCTCGACCGGCGAGGTCATCGGGGTCAACAACACCGGTAACGAGGACGGCGAGCAGTGCACGATCAACAACCCGTGCGAGGTGGACGCCGACGGCAACGTCACGGTCGACCAGGGCGCGGCGTACGGCCAGCAGACCTGGTGGCTCTACACCTGCCTGACCGCGAACCGGACCATCGACCTGAACAAGACGGGCTGCGAACTCCCCAAGCCGGCCCGTCGCCACTGACGCACGGTGACGATGCCTGCGGGGTGACGCAGACCACTTCGATATCCGGTAACGTCGCCCCGCATGGCAGTCGACTCCGCTACTGATCAAGTCGTCACAACCGGTTGGCCGAGCCCGTTCGGAGTTCGGACCCGGTTGGTCGCGTCCAGTGCGCTGATGCTGTTCGTCGAGCTCGCGCTGATCCGCTGGACCGGCTCGAACGTCGTCCATCTCAGCTACTTCTCGAACTTCGTGCTGCTCGGCTCGTTCCTCGGGATCGGGATCGGCGTGCTCCGCTCCGGACGGGCCAAACGGCTGCCGTACTACTCGCCGATCATGCTCGGCCTGCTCGTCCTGGTGATCGCGTGGAAGCCGGTCACCGTCAACCGCGGCAGCTCGTCCAGCGTCATCTACTTCACCAGCCTGAACACCACCGGCCCGCCGGTCTGGGTGATCCTGCCGGTCATCTTCGTCGCGGCCGCCGTGGTGCTGGCCGGTCCGGCCGAGCTGGTCGGCCGTTGTTTCGGGGAGTTGCCGCGCCTGACGGCGTACCGGTTCGACCTGGTCGGCAGCCTGGTCGGGATCGCGGCGTTCACAGGGCTGTCGTTCCTGGGCGCGCCGCCGATCTGGTGGGGGCTGATCGTCACGCTGGTGTTCGCCGCGCTGATGATCCCGCGGTCCGCCGCGTTCTCCGGCCGCCGCGCGGTCGCGACCGGCGTCAGTGCCGCGCTCGTGCTGTCGCCGCTGATCGTGATGCTCGGCGTGCTGTTCCACGAGTCGACCAAGCCCGACAACAGCTGGTCGCCGTACTACAAGGTGCAGACCAAGCAGTACACCTGGGAGGGTGTGCCGCTGCTGACCATCACCGTGAACGGCGTACCGCACCAGCAGGCGATCCCGGCCGACGCGCGGCTGCAGTGGGAGCCGCAGTACGGGCTGCCGTACGAGCGGGCGAACGCCGGCAAGCAGCCGAAGAACGTGCTCATCATCGGCGCCGGTTCCGGCTCGGACGTGGCGATCGCGCTGAAGAAGGGCGCACAGCACGTCGACGCGGTCGAGATCGACCCGCGGATCCGCGACCTCGGCAAGGCGCTGCACCCGGACCGTCCGTACCAGGACCCGCGGGTGAGCTCGCACATCGACGACGGGCGCGCGTTCCTGTCCCGGACGGACAAGAAGTACGACCTGATCCTGCTGGCGCTGCCGGACTCGCTGACGCTGGTGAACGGCGCGAGCTCGCTGCGGCTGGAGAGCTACCTGTTCACCCAGCAGGCGTTCGAGTCCGCGAAGGAGCACCTGAACCCGGGCGGCGCGTTCGCGATGTACAACTACTACCGCGAGACCTGGCTGATCGACCGGCTGGCGTCGACGGCGGAGCAGGCGTTCGGCCACAAGCCGTGTGTCGACAAGATCGGCGACGGCCTGCAGCAGGCGGTGGTGACGGTCGGTCTGACCGAGCAGGACCAGACGTGTGCCGCCGAGTGGCCGGGGGCGACCGCGCAGACGCCGCCGCCCGCGACCGACAACCGCCCGTTCCTGTACCTGTTCACGGACCGGATCCCGTCGCTGTACCTGGTGACGCTCGGGCTGATCTTGGTCGCCGGGCTCGTCGGTGTCGGGATCGCCGGCGGCGGCGCGTCGTACAAGCGGATGCGCCCGTACGCCGATCTGTTCCTGCTCGGCGCCGGCTTCATGTTGCTGGAAACCAAGAGCATCACCGGCTTCGCGTTGCTGTTCGGTACGACGTGGGTCGTGAACGCGATCGTCTTCGCCGGGGTGCTGGTGGCGGTGCTCGCGGCGGTCGAAGTGACGAGGCGGTTCAAGACACCACCGATCAAGGTGATGTTCGCGATCCTGTTCGGCGGCCTCGCGTTGTCGTGGGTGTTCCCGGACAGCTGGCTGTTGTCGATGCCGGTCGGGCTGCGGGCGCTGGTCGCCGTACTGATCGCGTTCACGCCGATCTTCGCGGCGAACGTGATCTTCGCGAAGCGGTTCACCGACACCGCCGACGGGACGGCGTCGTTCGGCGCGAACCTGCTCGGCGCGATGCTCGGCGGCTGCCTGGAGTACGCCGCGCTGATCATCGGCTTCCACGGCCTGCTGATCATCGCCGCGCTGCTCTACGCCGGGGCGTTCCTGCTGACACCGAAGCTGGCACCGAACCTGGCACCGAAACTCCGAACCCGTGAGTGAGCTCGCCGACTACTACCGCGAGCGTGCCCAGGAGTACGACGCGGTGTACGACAAGCCGGAACGGCAGGAGGACCTGGCCCGCCTGCGGGCCCTCCTGCCGCCGCTCGTCGCCGGCCGGTCGGTGCTGGAACTTGCCGCCGGCACCGGTTACTGGACCACGGCGCTCGCGACCACCGCGCGGTCGGTGGTCGCGACGGACCTGAACGACGAGACCCTCGCGGTCGCGCGGACCCGGTCCTACGGCCAGGCCGAGGTCCGTTTCGAGACCGCGGACGCGTACGACCTGGGGGCCGTCGGGGGCCGCTTCGACGCGGTCTTCGCGGGTTTCTTCTGGTCGCACGTGCCGCGGGCCGACGTACGGCGCTGGGTCCGGGGGCTGATGGATCGGGTCGAGCCGGGCGGCGTGGTGATCCTCGCCGACAACCGGTACGTGGAGGGCAGCAACTATCCGATCACCCGGACGACGGCCGGCGGGGACACGTACCAGACCCGGCAACTGTCGGACGGGCGCACGTTCGAGGTGCTGAAGAACTTCCCGACCCGGGAGGAGCTCGCGGCCGAGGTCGCGCCGGCCGAGGCGGAGTGGACCGAGCTGACCTACTTCTGGCTGGCAACCGTCTGCTGATTTGGTACGGGTTCGGCCCGTTTCCGGCGTTCCGGGTGCGGCCTGGTGGCAGGATCTGAGACATGACGTGGCTCGTGACTGGTGGTGCTGGGTACATCGGGGCGCATGTGGTGCGTGCGTTCCGCAACGACGGGATCGACGTGGTCGTGATCGACGACCTGTCGAGCGGGAAGGCGGAGTTCGTCCCGGACGGCGTGCCGTTCGTGCGGGCGAACCTGCTCGACGCGACGGCTGTCCGGAAGGCGCTCGAGGGTGTCGACGGCGTCGTGCACCTGGCCGGCTTCAAGTACGCCGGGGTCTCGGTCGAGCGCCCGCTGCACACCTACACGCAGAACGTGACCGCGATGGTGTCGCTGCTCGAGGCGATGGCGGAGACGTCGGTGCGCAACATCGTGTTCTCGTCCAGCGCCGGCGTGTACGGCACCCCGAAGGACGAGGTCGTCACCGAGGACACCGAGCCCGACCCGCAGTCGCCGTACGGCGAGTCGAAGCTGATCGGCGAGTGGCTGCTCCGCGACCAGGCGGCCGCGACCGAGCTGCACCACACCTCGCTGCGCTACTTCAACGTCGTGGGCTCCGGCGACCCGACGGTGTACGACGCCTCGCCGTACAACCTGTTCCCGATCGTGTGCGACCTGCTCACCCAGGGGAAGGTGCCGCAGATCTACGGCACCGACCACCCGACCCCGGACGGCACGTCGGTGAAGGACTACGTCCACGTCGCCGACCTGGCCCGCGCGCACGTGGCCGCCGCCCGCGCGCTCGAGTCCGGCAAGACCCTCGAACCGGTCTACAACCTCGGCAGCGGCACCGGCACGTCGGTCCGCGAGATCATGGACGCCGCCCGCCGGGTCACCGGGATCGACTTCACCCCGACCGAGGGCCCGCGCCGCCCCGGCGACCCGTCCCGCGTCGTCGCGAACGGCGACCTGGCCGCCCGCGACCTGGCCTGGCAGAACACGTACACGGTCGACGACATGTTCGCCACCGCCTGGGAAGCCTGGCCGAAAAGCTGAGTGGTGAGCGATCCCCGGCGGTTGTAGCCTGTGGCGCAGTTCACAGTTGCTGCCCGGACCTGGGCACGATCGAGGGGTGCGATCCATGAGTCACGAGAGCCTGCCGCAGTTTCTGGCGAAGATCGATCTCTTCGAGGGGCTGTCCAAGGACACGTTGTCCGACCTGATCGAGCGTGGCACCACGCTGAAGGTTCCGGCCGGCAGCCGGGTGATCGAGCAGGGTGCGCACGACGCCGGCCTGCAGGTGGTGCTCGAGGGCTCGGCCGCCGTGGAGGTCAACGGCGTCGTCCGTGAGCCGCTGGGAGTCGGGGACTACTTCGGCGAGATCTCGCTGATCGACGGCCTGCCGCGGTCCGCGACCGTGGTGGCCGGGCCGGACGGGCTGAGCACGTTCGCCCTGTCCGCCCTGGCGTTCGAGCCGGTCGTGAAGGAGAACCCGGAGGTCGCCCAGGCGTTGCTCAAAGCCCTGACCGCCCGGATCCGCGACCTCGAGTCCGAGAGCTGAACCGATCCGAACCGCCCGGGGGCGCGATGACCGAGGAACGCAAGGTCGTCACGGTGCTGTTCTGCGACCTTGTGGGCTTCACCGCCGCGTCCGAGTCCGCCGACCCCGAGGACGTCCGGCGCTGGCTCGCGCCGTACCACTCGACGCTGCGACAGACGGTCGAGCGGTACGGCGGAACCGTCGAGAAGTTCGCCGGGGACGCCATCCTGGCCGTCTTCGGCGCACCGCGGTCCCGGGAGGACGACGCCGAACGGGCGGTCCGGGCCGGCCTGGCGATCCTCGAGGCGGTGCGGACGCTGCCGGACGGGCCGCTGGAGGTCCGGATCGGCATCGAGACGGGTGAGGCGCTCGTCCAGCTGACCGCGCGACCCGAGCTCGGCGAGCCGTTCGTCACCGGCATGGTGGTCAACCTCGCGGCCCGCCTGCAGTCGTCCGCGCCGATCGGCGCGGTCGTCGTCGGGCACGGGACCCACGAGGCGACACAGCGCGTCTTCGGCTACGACGCGCTGGAACCCGTTGCGGCCAAGGGCATCAGCCGTCCGGTCGAACGCTGGCAGGCCGGCCCGCCGCGAGCACGCTTCGGGACCGACGTCATCCGCGATCTCACGACGCCGATGGTCGGCCGGCAGCGCGATCTGACCTTGCTGTGCACGGCGTTCGAGAAGGCCCTCGCGGAGCGGGTGCCGCAGTTCGTCACCCTGCTCGGCGAACCGGGTATCGGCAAGTCACGTCTGACCGCGGAGTTCGGCGCGTGGCTGGACCGGCACGACGAGCTCGTCACCTGGCGCGAAGGCCGATCGCTGCCGTACGGCGAGACGCCGTTCGGGCCGATCGCCGAGATCTTCAAGCTGCAGGCCGGGATCCTGGACACCGACCCGCCCGTGCAGGCCGTGGCCAAGCTCGACGCGATCGTGCCCGACGGCGCGGACCGTGCCTGGCTGCGGGCCCGGGTCGGCCCCTTGGTCGGCGCCGATCAGTCGGCCCAGCCGGGGCCGGCGACCCAGGAGGAGTCGTTCGCGGCCTGGCGGCAACTGCTGGAGTCGTTCGCCGAGCAGTCGCCCGTGGTCCTGGTGTTCGAGGATCTGCACTGGGCGACGGACGCGATGCTCGCCTTCGTCGATCACCTGGCCGAATGGCTGACCGACCTGCCGCTGGTCGTCGTCGTCACCGCCCGGCCCGAGCTGCTCGAACGCGGACCGCAGTGGACCCGCGGGGTCCAGAATGCCCTCACCCTCGGCCTGTCACCGCTGACGGCGGACGAGACCGATCAACTCCTCACCGGGATGTTCGCGGGCCAGGACGTGCCCGCGGAGATCCGGCAGCGACTGGTACGCCGTGCCGACGGCAACCCCTTGTACGCCGAGGAACTCGCGCGGATCGTGACCGACTGCGGCCCGGACCAAGCCACCGCTGCCGAACTGCCCGCGGGCATCGCCGCACTCATCGCGGCACGGCTGGACACGCTGGAACCCGATCGCAAGGCACTGCTCGCGGATGCCGCCGTGGTGGGCCGGGTGTTCTGGGCCGAAGCCGTCGCCGCCATGTCCGGACAGGACCCGGCGGACGTCGTCCAAGCGCTCCAGCTATTGGCCCGCAAGGAGTTGGTGCGACCCGTCCGGCGGTCGTCGATGCTGGACCAGCACGAGTACTCCTTCTGGCATGCACTGACCCGCGATGTCGCCTACAGCCAAGTGCCGCGCGCGGCCCGGTCGGCGCGGCACCTCGCTGCCGCGGACTGGCTCGAGCTGCGGTGCGCTGCCTGTCAGGCCGAGACGCCGAACCTGATCGCGTACCACCTGACCACCGCGCTCGACCTGGCCGCCGCCCAAGGCGACACCGCCGCGGTGGCGCAGATCGCGCCACGGGCCCGCCACCACCAAATGGCGGCCGCGGAGCTGGCGATGAACCTCGACACCAACGAGGCGCTCGCCCTGCTCGACCGCGCGCTGGCCCTGAGCCCGGCCGGCGATCCCGAACGTCCCACGGTCCTGCTGCGCTGGGGGTGGGCGGCTTTCCAGGCGGGCCGCTTGGACGACGCCCAGGCCGCGTACCTCGACGCGATCGCCGGATTCGAGGCGATCGGCGACGTCCGCGGAGTAGCGCTCGCCTTGAGAGCCTCGACGTACTCGCTCAGCAGCATGGAGGAGAGCCTGGCGACGGTCGACCGGGCGGTCGCGATGCTCGAGGAGCTCGGGCCGAGCGAGGACCTGGTGCTGCTGCTGTCCGGGCAGGCGAGTATCCGGGTGGTCGCGAGCCGCTACCAGGATGCGATCGACTCGGCGAACCGTGCCCTGCGGATCGCGACCGAGCAGGGGTACGCCGTACCGCACCGGGCTCTGGAGTCGCGGGGCCTCGCCCGGGTCGGTCTGGGGGACACCGGCGGGCTGGTCGACGTCAAGGAGGCGCTGACCGCGCTGCTCGAGGGCGGCCGGGGGCGCGATGCGGCGGTGACGTGGCTGAACTACGGCTGGGTGCTGTGGCAGATCGAGGGACCGCTGGTTGCCCTCGGCGAACTGGAAGCGGCGCGCGATTTCTCCGCCCGGCGCCGGCTGGCCGAGATGGAGGAGCAGATCGGCTGTACCGTCCTGCAGTTGCTGATCGAGACCGGCCGGTCGGCCGAGGTGATCGCGGCGTGCCGCGCCCAGCTCGAGCGTCCTTCACCGGCGTTCACCGTGTTGCGGCGCATCGAGGTGCTCGGCGCGCTGGCGGTGGCGGAGGCCGACGCCGGCCTTTCCGGCGCTCGCGATCACGCCGAGGAGGCGTACCGGCTGGCGGTGGAGGCGGGCTGGCCGGACATGATCGCCGTCGCGGCCTCGCCCGCGGCGACGACGCGTGCGCGCGACGGCGACCGGGACGGCGTCCTGGAGATCCTGCGGTTGCTCGCCTCGCTGGCCGATCTGCAGGGCAGCATCGAATTCGACGTCCGCCTGCCGTCCTTGGTGCGGGCGGCGCTCGCTGTGGGGCACGACGACGCCGCCGCCGTCCTCGTGGATTTCGTGGAGCCGGTGCTGCCGATGCGCGAGTACGCCGCGACGACGGCCCGGGCGCTGCTCGCCGAACACCGCGGCGACACCCAGGCCGCGGCCGCCGGATTCGCGCGCGCAGCCGCGGACTGGGGTGCCTTCGGCAACAAACTCGAACAGGCCCACGCGCTGCGTGGCCTGCACCGCACCACGGGCGATCCTGATGCTCTCGCCGAAGCCGAGCAGCTGGTCAGCTCCCGGGATACTCCTTCTTGAACGGCCCCGACGGTGTCAGGTCGAGGACGCCGGGACCGGTGAGGACGCCGCCTTCGACGGGCAGGGTGTGGCCGGTGATCCAGGACGCGTCGTCGGAGGCGAGGAAGGCGACCGCGGCGGCGATGTCCTCGGGCTCGCCGATCCGGCCGAGCGGGTACATCGCGCCGAAGCGCTCCAGCGTGTCCGGCTGGTTGTCCCAGTTCGGGGTCCGGATGGTGCCTGGGGCAACGACATTGAAGCGGACGCCGAGTTCGCCGTACCGGGCCGCGTAGTTCACGGTCATCGCGATCTGCCCGGCCTTGGCCGCGGAGTACTCGACGTTGCCGAAGGCGGCGATCCCGTTCACCGAGCTGATCGTGACCACGTTGCCGCGGTTCTTCACCAGCTGCGGCAGCGCGGCCTGGATGCAGCGCGAGGCGCCGACCAGCGTCAGGTCCAGCTGCGCGTGGAACTCCTCGGGCGTCGCGTCTTCGGGCACCGACCGGACGATGCACCCGCCGGCGTTGTTCACCACCACGTCGAGGCGGCCGAAACGCTCGACCGCGGCGGCGACCGCAGCCTGCACCTCGCCGGTGTCGGTCACGTCGAGGCGGAACGGCAGCGCCCGCTCGCCGATCCCGGCCGCGACCTCGGCGAGCTTGTCCTCCTGGAGATCGGTCACCAGCACCGCGGCGCCCTCGGCGGCCAGCCGCCGCGCGACCGCCGCACCGATGCCCTGCGCCGCCGCCGTGACCAGTGCGACCTTTCCTTCGAACCGCTGCACGCTACCCCTCCACCACTCGGTCGACCTTCTCGTCCGCCACCCGGCGCTCCACCTTGGCGGGGTCCAGATTCCTGCAGAGCACGATCGAACCACCTCCGGCGATCACCCCGACCAGCAGTCCCAGCCCGTGGCGGTCCACCAGGCTCCGGGTGACCAGGATCCGGTCTCCGACGGGCTCCGCCGCGCCGATCAGGTCCTCGTGGGTGAGCTCGTCGTACGCCGGTGAGGCCGGCGTCGGCGGGTCGAACGGCACGAACACGTCCGGGTGGTTGTAGACCTCGGCGCCGTAGTCCTGGACGCCGTCCGGCAACGGCTCGCGGAAGCGGCCGCCGAGCGGGAGCAGCGCGGAGGCGACCGTCTCGCGCTCGCCGCGGATCGCGACGTCCGGGCCGGTGATCGCGAGCGTGCCGGTGCCGCTGGTCAGCGCGGCGCCGGCCGACCAGGTGGACAGCGCCCAGACCACGCCGAGCCAGTGCGGCGGCAGCCCGATCGCGACGGTCTCGCCGGACTCGAGGTCGTACTCGTCGACGAGCAGGTTGGCCGTCTTCGCGACCCAGTTCGCGGTGGTGACCGCGCTGAGCTCGATGCGCTCGCCGCTCGCGTCGTCGTAGTAGGTGAGGAACGGGGCGGCGCCGTCCCGGCGGACCGCGGCCGCGAACAGCTCGGGCAGAACTCGTGACATATGGCCCACCCTACGGTTCGCGGACCGACGTACGTTGGAGGGGATTGACCGGAAAGAAGGCTTGTCATGGTGCCAGAACTCGCGCTGCCCGAAGGCGGCGAATGGATCGTCATCCTGGTCATCGTCGTCCTGCTGTTCGGCGCGAAGAAACTCCCCGAGCTGACCCGCAACACGGCCCGCGCGATGAAGGAGTTCGACAAGGCCCGGCACGGTGACGACGACGAGACGCCGCCGCAGATCACGCAGGCGGCGCCCCAGGCCACGGCTCCCCAGGCATCAGCTCCCCAGGCATCAGCTCCGCAGGCGCCGGCTCCGCAGGGCTCAGGTGATCTCGAGGGCGGCGGCGCGCAGGGCGTCGGCCAGTAGCGCGACCGGCTCCGGGAGCCGGCCGGGCAGCCGGGCGAGGATCGTCCGGCGCAGCTCCTGCGGACCGCCCCGGACGGTGACCACGCGGACACCGGGCGGCACCGCCGACGCCATCGACGCGGAGATCGTGGTGAGTCCTGCCCCGGCCGCGACCAGGTGGAGCTTCGCGAGCCAGTCGCGGACCGTGTGCGCGATCAGCGGCCGCTCGTCCAGACCGGGCCAGACGCCCATCCACAACTCGCTGCTCGACGCGGGCCCGGCGATCCACCGCTGACCGCGCAGCTCGCCGACGTCCACCGCGTCGTACGCCGCGAGCGGATGACCGGTCGGCACCGCCAGCCGCAGGCTCCGCTCCGCGAGCGTCTCGAGCTTCAAGGCCGGCGACTCGGCGTCCGGCGGGCGGAACGGCGGCGCGGACGCGATCAGCGCGAGGTCGATCGTCCCGGCGCGCAACGCCCGGACCAGCGTCGGCGTGGATCCCTCCCGCGTCGTCACGGTGATCGCCGGGTGCGTACGGCGTACCGCGCTGACGGCGCGTGGCACCAGGACCGCGCCGGCGCTCGGGAACCACCCGAGCCGCACCGTTCCGCCTTCGGCCGGCAGACCGGCCAATTCGCGCGCCGTCGCGTCGATCCGGTCGAGGACGGCGGCGGCGTTGCGGAGGACGACCTGTCCCGCGGCGGTGACGACGACGCCTTCGCGGCGGCGCTCGAGCAGCTGGTTGCCCGCGGCGCGTTCGAGTGCGGCGATCTGGCGGGACACGGCCGACTGCGTGTACCCGAGCGCGGCCGCCGCGGCGGTGAACGTGCCCCGCTCCGCCACCTCCCGGAACACCCGCAGCGCGACCAGCGAGACGTCGGTGAAGTCCATGACATCTACGCATACCACCTGTGCGGAACTTTCGCTGGAGTCATACCGGTCGCCGACCTACGTTGGCCTCATGAGAACAGCACTGGTGACCGGCGCCAATCAAGGGATCGGATATGCGTTGGTGGAAGAACTGGCGAAGCGGATGAACCCCGAGGACCTCGTCCTCCTGACCGGCAGAAACCCGGAACGCGTCGCCGCCGGGGCGGCTCGGGTCGAGGGCATGGCGCGGGTCGAGGGACGGGTTCTGGATGTGACCGACGGGGACGCGGTGGCTCGGCTGGCCGAGGAGCTCGGCGGTGTGGACATCGTGGTGTCCAACGCTGTCGGGCCGTTGGAGCCGGGGAAGCCGGCGCGGGAGCAGGTGGACGAGTTCGTCGACGTGGCCAATCTCGGGGCGCAGCACGTGGTGCGTGCGTTCGGGCCGATCCTGCGGCCGGGTGGGCGATTGATCGTGGTGGCCAGTTCGCTGGGGACGCTGGCGCAGCTGCCCGAGGAGTTGTGGGACCGGTTCGACGGGGCCTCGCTGGAGGATGTCGAGAAGGTCGTGGAGGAGTGGCGTACGGCGGTGCACGACGGGAGCGCGCAGCAGCAGGGCTGGCCGGAGTGGATCAACCTGCCGTCGAAGGTGGCCCAGGTGGCCGCGGTCCGTGCGGTCGCGGCCGAGCGTCGCGAGCGGGATCTCGCGGAGAACACCCTGGTCGCGTCCATCTGCCCGGGCCTCGTCGACACCCGCGCGTCGCGCCCGTGGTTCGACGACTTCAGCCAGGCGAAGTCCCCGGCCGAGGCCGTCGTACCGATCGCCGACCTGATCCTCGCCGACGGCGTCGACCCGGCCGGGTACGGCGAGCTGATCCGCGACGGCGAGGTGCTCCCCTGGAAGTAGGATCCCGCTGGTTAGGTTAGCCTAACTAGCGTGCAGGGCATGACGATCCGCGGTGAGATCAGGCGGTTGACCGGCGACCCGCAGTACGGCAGCCGCCGGAGCTCTCATAAGGTCGTCCCATGCTGATCCTGGCCGGCCTGGGCCTGATCCTGGTGCTGACCGTTGCCACCGGCTACTTCGTCTCCCAGGAATTCGCGTACGTCGCCGTCGACCGGAGCCGCCTGCAGACGCTTGCTGCGGACGGTGACGCGGCCGCCGCGCGAGCACTGAAAGTCACCGCGCGGTTGTCGTTCGTGTTGTCCGGGGCGCAGGTCGGCATCACCATCACGGCCCTGCTCGCCGGTTACTTCGCCGAGCCGTACCTCGGCGCGGGGCTCGAGCACCTGCTCGGCGGGGCCGGCGTACCGGACGCGGTGAGCCGGTCGATCTCGGTGATCCTGGCGTTGCTGCTGGCAACGATCATCCAGATGGTGCTCGGCGAGCTGGCGCCGAAGAACCTGGCGATCGCGAAGGCCGAGGCGATCGCGCTCCGGCTGGCCCGCTCGACCCTGCTGTACCTGACCGTCGCCGGGCCGCTGATCCACCTGTTCGACTCCGCGTCCAACCGGATCCTGCGCCGGGTCGGGATCGAACCGGTCGAGGAACTGCCGCAGGGCGCGACCGCTCAGGAGCTCGACCGGATCATCGAGACGTCGTACGAACAGGGCCTGCTCGACCAGGACACGATGCGGCTGCTCGACCGCGGCCTCGACTTCCGCGGCCGGACCGCGGGCGAGGCGATGGTGCCGCGGGTCGACGTGGTCACCGTGCACCGCGAGGAGCCGCTGACCCGGGTCGTCGAGCTGCAGGACACCGGGCACAGCCGGTTCCCGGTGATCGGGGCCTCGGTCGACGAGGTGATCGGCGTGGTCGCGATCGGCGAGGTGGTCGAGCTCGAACCGGCCGACCGCGCGACGATCGCCGTCGGTTCGCTGGCGTCGCAGCCGGTCGCCGTCCCGACGACGCTGCCGCTGCCCGCGGTCCTCGAGCGGCTCCGGGTCGCGCGCCGGCAGCTCGCGATCGTCGTCGACGAGTACGGCGGGTTCGCGGGCATCGTGTCGCTGGAGGACATCGCCGAGGAGCTGGTCGGCGAGATCCGCGACGAGGACGACTTGCCCGAGACCGGGCTGGTGCAGGGCGGCGACGGGTCGTGGGAGGTCCCGGCCCGGTGGCGGCTCGACGAGGTCGCCGAGGCCACCGGCGTACAGCTGCCGGACAGCGACGACTACGAGACGGTGTCCGGTCTGGTGATGGCGCGGCTCGGCCGGATCCCGGACGTCGGCGACTCGCTGGTCGTGGAGCTGCCGCACCGCATCGACCACGACGGGCGGCCGGTCCCGGCCGAGTTCGTCCGGCTGACGGTGCGGACGATCGAGCGCCGGGTGCCGGGCGTCGTCGAGATGGAGCGGACGGCATGAGTACGACGTGGGCGTTGATCATCTCCGCCGTACTGCTCGCGCTGAACGGGTTCTTCGTCGCGGCCGAGTTCGCGCTGGTCGCGTCGAAGCGGCACCGGCTGGAGGAGGCCGCCGCGTCCGGCAGCCTCGCGGCGCGGGCCGCGATCGCCGGGGTCAGCGAGCTGTCGCTGATGCTCGCGGGCGCTCAGCTCGGGATCACGTTGTGCACGCTGGGGCTCGGTTCACTGAGCGAGCCGGCGGTCGCACATCTGCTGCATCCGCTCTTCGAGCTGGCTCACGTGCCGGAAGGCGTCGGGCATGTGATCGCGCTGATCATCGCGGTCGCCGGAATCGGCCTGCTGCACGTGCTGCTCGGTGAGATGGCGCCGAAGTCGTGGGCGATCAGCGATCCCGAGCGGTCGGCGCTGGTGCTGGCGCTGCCGTTCCGCGGGTTCACGTACCTCTTCCGGCCGCTGCTGATCGTCCTCAACTGGCTCGCCAACCTGTGCGTCCGGCTGGTCGGCGTCACGCCGCAGAACGAGCTCGCCAACGCGCACGGCCCGGACGAGCTGCGGCTGCTGATCGAGTCGTCCCGCGAACACGGCACCCTCGCGGAACCTGAGCACGAGCTCCTCACCGCGATGCTCGCGTTGCAGAACACCACCGTCGGCCAGGTGATGACGCCGATCGGCCGGCTGTCGACGGTGCCTTCGACCGCGACCGCCCGCGAGGTCGAACTCACCAGCCGCCGCGAAGGTCACTCCCGCCTCGCCGTGGTCAGCTCCGGTACGGACGGGGACACAGGGATCTGCGGCATCGTCCACGTCCGCGACGCCGCCCGGGCGACCACCGCCGGCGACACGGCCGCGCGCGCGGCCGGCCTGATGATGCCCGCCCTCGAACTGGGCGAGAACACCCCGGTCGCCAAAGCCATCCGCACCATGCGCGACGAACGCTCCCAGCTGGCCGTCGTCTGCGGCGGCGACCGCGCGATCGGCGTCGTGGCCCTCGAGGACCTCCTCGAGGAGGTCATCGGCGAGTTCAACGACGAGACCGACCCCATCATCACCGCCGCCACCCGCATCGACCCCACCCCGTAGCCCCACTTTGAGCTCGCACCAACCGTTTCGCGGTGCCCGAAGTGGTTGGTGGGTGCCCAAGGTCGGCGGGTTACGGTTGGGGTGGCTAGCGCGGAGGAGGGTTTGTGGCGATCAAGCGGCTCGGGCTGGTGGTGCATCAGGGACGGCCGGTGGCGGTGGAGACGGCCGAGACGGTGCGCAAATGGGCGACCGCGCACGACATCGGCTGCACCGACATCGACGTCTGGAAGGACCACCAGGAGCGGCGCACCGGGACCGACGAGCTGCATCACGCCGGTGACCCGGATCTCGTTGTCACGCTCGGCGGCGACGGGACGTTCCTGCGCGGCGCGCGGATCGCGGCCAAGAACAACGCCGCCGTCCTCGGGGTCGATCTCGGCAAGGTCGGCTTCCTGACCGAGGTGGCCTGCAAGGACGTCGAGAAGGCGCTCGAGGCGGTCCTGCACGGCGGCGCGACGTACGAGGAGCGGATGACGCTGACCATGCGCGCGTCGCGTCCGCTGGAGATCCCGACCGGGATCGAGTCGCTGCTGCGGTACGGGCACGGGCCGGCGCTGCCCCCGCCGCCGGTGCGGCACGAGATGGCCGAGGGCGACGGCTGGGGGATGGCGCTGGACGTGACCGCGTTGAACGACGTGGTCGTGGAGAAGCTCGCCCGCGACCACCAGGTGGCGCTCGGCGTGTACCTGTCCGGCCGGCTGCTGGCGTCGTACTCGGCCGACGCGGTGATCGTGGCGACGCCGACCGGTTCGACGGCGTACAGCTTCGCGGCCGGCGGCCCGATCCTGTCGCCGAACACCGAAGCGATCGTGTTCACCCCGGTCGCCCCGCACATGACCTTCAACCGGACGGTCGTCGCGGCCCCGGACGAGGCGATCGCGCTGCGGGTGCTGCCGCACTCGGGGCAGGCCGCGGTCAGCATCGACGGGCAGTTGCGCGGCGTCCTCGACCCGGGCGACTGGATCGGCGTGTACGGGTCGCCGCAGCGGCTGCGGCTGGTCCGGCTGCGGCCGACGGACTTCTACGGCCGGCTACGGGACCGTTTCCGGCTCACGGACGCGCCCGCGACGGCGCTCGACGGGCAGTCCGAGCTGTTCTGGCAGCCCGCGAACACCCCGGTGCCGCCGGACCTGCAGCATCTGCGGATCCCGCAGCCGCCTGGTGACGACCGGTAGGGTCTCTCCTCATGCGAAACGTGGTGATCCTGGCGGGTGGTTCGGGGACGCGGCTGTGGCCGATGTCCAGAGACGACAGGCCGAAGCAGGTGCTGCCGCTGGCGGCGGGACAGTCGCTGCTGCGGGTGGCGTACAACCGGCTGCTCGGCCTGGTGGAACCGGAGAACATCTACGTCTGCACGGTCGGCGCGATCACCGACGTCGTCCGCCAGGAGCTGCCGGAGCTCGGCCCGCACAACATCATCGGCGAGCCCGCCCGGCGGGACACCGCGAACGCGGTCGGCCTGGCCTCCGCGGTGGTCGCGCGCAACGACCCGGACGCGGTGGTGGCGTTCGTCGGGTCGGATCACCTGATCAGCCCGGAGGACGAGTTCCGGGCCGCGATCGAGCACGGCTTCGAGGTGGTGGAGGCGCGTCCGCGGTCGCTGGTGACGTTCGGGATCGAGCCGACGCACCCGCACACCGGGCTCGGCTACATCGAGCGCGGCGCCCCGATCGAGGGTACGTCGGCGTACGTCGTGGACCGTTTCCGGGAGAAGCCGGACCGGGAGACCGCGGAGGAGTACCTGGCCACCGGGCGGTTCTGGTGGAACTCCGGGATGTTCGTGTGGCAGGCGTCGACGGTGCTGAACGTGCTCGACGCGCTGCTGCCGGAGTCGGCCGCGCGGCTGCGTGACGTCGCCGCGGTCTGGGACACCCCGGAGCGGGAGGCGACGCTCGCCGGGATCTACCCGAACCTGCGCAAGATCAGCGTCGACTACGCGGTCATGGAGCCGGCCTCGCAGGGCAAGGTCGACGCGGACGTGGTCGTCGTACCGATGCCGGTGCACTGGCTGGACGTCGGCTCGTGGGCCGCGCTCGCGGACACCTACACCGCCGACGCGCACGGCAACCGCACCGACAGCGTCACGCTGAGCTGCCTGCTCGACTCCCACGACAACATCATCGTCACCGACGACCCGGACCACCTGGTCGCCGCGGTGGGCCTGCGCAGCCACATCATCGTCCACACCCAGGACGTCACGATGGTCTGCCCGCTCTCCGATGGCGAACGCGTGAAGGACCTGGTGGCCCAGGTCCAGTCCGACCACTCGAGCTATATCTAGCCCACGGCGAAATTCTTCGGGAGCGTTGTCGATCCGGGGACTTCCCGTTCGACCTGTGGGGGCGAGGGCCGAGAGGCGGCTCCGCGGGACGAGGAGGACACGATGCCGAAGTACATGCTGATCATGCGCGGGACCGACGAGTCGAACGCGGCGATGATGGCCTCGATCGAGGAGTCGATGGCCGCCACCCGGCAGCTGATCGAGGAGATGCTGAAGGACGGCGTGCTGCTGGCGGCCGAAGGGCTGGACGATCCGCGGCGGGGTGTCGTGGTCGACTTCGGCGGCGAGGCCCCGGTGGTCACGGACGGGCCGTACGGCGAGACGAAGGAGCTGTTCGGCGGCTACTTCCTGCTGGACGTCGCCTCGCAGTCCGAGGCGGTCGAGTGGGCGAAGCGGGTCCCGGCGGCGCGCGGTTCCAAGATCGAGGTCCGCCGGGTGGCCGGCGACGACGAGGTCCCGGAAGTCTGATGGGTACGGCGGCCGACGTCGCGGCTGTCTGGCGGATCGAGTCGGCGCGGATCGTGGCCGCGCTGACCCGGTTCACCGGCGACTTCGGGCTGGCCGAGGACGCGGCGCAGGAGGCGGTGGCCGAGGCGCTGGAGGCGTGGCCGCGCGACTACCCGGCCGATCCGGCCGGCTGGCTGATGACCACGGCCCGGCGGCGGGCCATCGACGTGATCCGCCGCCGCGTCGCCCTGCGCGATCGGTACGCGCTGCTGGCGGCCGCTGCGCCGCTCGACGAGGAGATCGATCCCGAGACGATCGACGACGACGTCCTGGCGCTGATGTTCATCAGCTGCCACCCGGTACTCGCACCCGAGGCCCGGATCGCGCTGACCCTGCGCGTCGTGGCCGGTCTGTCCAGCGAGGAGATCGCCCGCGCGTTCCTCGTACCGGTGCCGACCGTGCAGGCGCGCATCACCCGCGGCAAGAAGACGATCGCCGCCGCCGGGATACCGTTCGAGCTGCCGCCGCCGGACGATCGCCGGGAGCGGCTGAGCAGCGTGCTCAGCGTCCTCTACGTGATCTTCACCGAGGGCTCGACGGCCACGTCCGGTGATCGGCTGGTCCGGCCGGACGTCGCGTACGATGCGATCCGGCTGGCGCGCACCCTGGCGGCGTTGCTGCCGGCCGAGCCGGAGGTCCACGGCCTGCTCGCGTTGTGCGAGCTGACCGCCGCACGCTTCCCGGCCCGGACCGCGCCCGACGGTACGCCGATCCTCCTCGAGAACCAGGACCGGACGCGCTGGGACTTTGCGGCGATCCGGCGTGGGCTCGCGGCGCTGACCGTGGCGTCCACCCGCGGCTTGGGTCCGTACGGCCTGCAGGCCGCGATCGCCGCCGCCCACGCGTCGGCACTGTCCGTCGAGGACACCGACTGGGACCGAATCGTGGTCCTGTACGAGGCCCTGGGTCGCGTCGCCCCCTCACCGATCGTCGAACTCAACCGAGCCGTCGCGGTAGCCATGGCCACCGGCCCGGCCGAGGCGCTCCGCATCGTCGACGAGCTGATCGCCACGGACCGCCTGCCCGGGTCCCATCTGGTCCCCACCGTGCGCGGCGAACTGCTCACCCGCCTCGGCCGCCGCCCGGAGGCCCGCGCCGAACTCGAACTGGCTGCCCGGCTCTGTCCCAACCGGCCCGAACGCTCGGTCCTGCTCCGCAAGGCCGCCGCCCTGGACTGAACGAGAACGCCCCCGAGGAGATGCTCCTCGGGGGCGTTGCGCACTGGGCTCGGCGTCAGCCGCCGTTCGGCTCCTGGGCGTCGGTGGCCGGGTACTTGTCCATGAACTGCTTCAGGGCGTCGCCGCTGACCGAGCCGCAGAACTGGCGGTGGCCGAAGGACTTGTTGGAGGCGTCCGGGCCGCTCCAGTGGGCGAACGCCAGGTTCTTGCCGTCCGGCCAGGCCTTGCCCTCGTCCTGCTTGAAGGGGGCGGCGATGAACTTGTTGAGGGAGCTGTCCGGGAGCTTCGACTTGGCGATCTTCTCGATCTGGTCGATCTGGTCCTTCGGCAGCGTGTCCCGGTACCAGAGGATCGTGTAGCCGTGCTCCAGGTTGTGCACCAGGTTCTCGACCGCGGGCCGGTCGCCGGTGGAGTAGAACTTCTTGTCGAACGGCGCCCAGTTCGGGTAGTGCGGGCCGGAGGACGGCGGAGACACCGGGTACATGATCTTCTCGCCGTCGGGGCGGTGGTCCTGGGTGCCGCCGCCGTCGTCGTTGGTGACCGCGTCGCAGGACGCCGCCGACGCGGCGACGCCGAAGTCGGTCAGGGTCTGGTTCTTGGTCCGGGAGTCCTGGATCAGCTTGATCGCCGGGTAGGCGATGATGGCCAGGCCGACCACGATCGAGCACACCACGATGAGGATCGTGCGGCGGCGGTCCGACCGCGCCTGCTCGCGCTGCATCTTCTCGATCATCTCGCGGCGCGACTGCTTCTGCGACGACGCTTTACCCACAGTGTTGGTCTTCCCGGAAGGGGCGGCCACCGCGCCGCCTGGCGAAGGCAGTGTACGAGGTGACCCTAAGAAGTTGCCTAGAAAACTACTTCGACCGTGAGCCGAACGTGACCGTCGCCTCGCCGCCCGGGCCCGGCCGCACCGTGACGCCGTACCCCTCGGCATGCAGCAGGACGGCGAGCCGCTCGGCCACCACGCCGACGGTCACGGGCTCGTCGCCGAACACCGTGACAGCGTTGTCAGCGACATCCAGGCGGACGCCGTCGACGTCAGCGAGCAGTCCTGCCCACAGCGTCGGGTCGGCCTCCCGCGGCCCGGTCGGCGGCTGCCGGTCGAGGACGGCGGCGCGCGCGGCCTCCCGCGTCCCGAGGCTGAACATGTCGGCCTCGGCGTCCCGGACCAGCGCCCGCGCACCCGGCCCGTGCTCACCGACAGGCAGCACGGCGTCGTCCAGCCCACGCAGTACCGCGACCGGCACGCCGTCGGCCTTGCCCTTCACCAGTTCGCTGGCGCTCGCGATCTCGTCGGCCAGCGCCGGCTCGGTCACCGCGAGGACGTTGCCGTGGCTGTCCGTCGTACCGCGGAGATCCTCAACGACGCGGACGCCGGCGGCGCCGATCGCGAGGTCGGTCTGGCCGTTGCGCCACGGGCGGCCGAGCGTGTCCGTGACGACGATCCCGACGTTGACGTCGTGCCGCTGCTTCAACTCGGCTCGCAGGGCGCGCGCCGACGCGTCCGGGTCGACCGGGAGCAACAGGACTGTGCCGGGCGCCGTGTTGGACGTGTCCGTGCCCGCGGCGGCCATCACCAGGCCGTGCCGGGTCTGCACGATCCGGGTCTCGCCACGCTGCGCGACGACCCGCACCAGCTCGGCGTCGACCGCCTCCCGACGGGTGCCGTGCGTCAGCCGGCCCTCCGCCTTGCTGACGATCTTCGACGTCACCGAGACGACGTCGCCGTCGCGCAGGTCGGTGCCGTCGGCGATCAGTGCGGCCAGGTCGTCGCCGGCCGTCACCTCCGGCAGTCCGGTCACCGGGAAGATCTCCAGGTGCTTCCTCATCGCCGTACGGCCTCCGCGAGGGTCAGTGCCGCGTCAGCCATCGCGGCGGTGGTGGTCTCGTCCGTCATCCACAACGGCACGGCCTGGACGTGAATTCCGGCGCCGGCGATCGAGTCCGCCTGGATCGCGTCGGAGGTGTCGATCAGCCAGCCGTCCAGGACGCCGCCGGAGGTGCGGGAGCCGTAGTACCGCGCGACCGCCGACGCCGTCGACGCCACACCGACAGTGGCGAGCACTTTGTCCGCCATACCGCGGACCGGTCCGGTGCCGATGATCGGCGACAGCCCGATGACCGGCGCCGCGGTCTCCCGCACCGCGTCCCGGATCCCGGGCACGCCGAGGATGGTGCCGACCGAGACGACCGGGTTGGACGGCGGCACGATCAGCACGTCGCAGTCCGCGATCGCCTCCAGTACGCCGGGTGCGGGCTTGGCCTTGTCGGCGCCGACGGCAACGATTTGGTGCGCGGGGACCTCGGCCTGGTAGCGCACCCAGTACTCCTGGAAATGAATGGCTTTGCGCCGCCCGGGCTGCTCGGGGTCGTCCACCACCACGTGGGTCTCGATCCGGTCGTCGCTCATCGGCAGCAACCGCACCGGCAGCTTCCACCGGCTGCAGAGCGCCTCGGTGACCGCGCTGAGTGTGAAGCCGGCGTCCAGCATCTGGGTGCGCACCAGGTGCGTCGCCACGTCCCGGTCGCCGAGCCCGAACCAGGTCGGCTCCACGCCGTACGCCGCGAGCTCCTCCTTGATCACCCAGGTCTCGTCCTCGCGGCCCCACTTCCGCTCCTCCGAGATGCCGCCGCCGAGCGTGTACATCACGGTGTCCAGGTCGGGACAGACCCGCAGACCGAACAGGGTGATGTCGTCCGCGGTGTTCCCCACGACGGTGATCTCGGCGTCCGGGCGGGCCTTCAGGAGGCCGCGCAGGAAGGTGGAGCCGCCGATGCCGCCGGCCAGCACTGTCAATCGCATGGGAAGAGTCTGCCCGAGTCGTCAATGCGTCGGACCACCGCACGACTATGCTGCGGTGAGTCAGCACATCCGCACAGCTCAGTTGTACGGCCCCCCAACATCCGAGGAGCCCTCGTGGTCACCGACGCAACCAAGAAGCTCAGAGAGCCGGTCGCGTACATCTTGCTCGCATTCACCGGCCTGCTCGCGCTGGCCTCGCTGTTCCAGTTGTTCGTCGGCGGGATCGGCTTCGTCGCCGCGTCCGGTGGCGTGCACAGCCTGATCGTCCCGCCGGCCTTCCCGTCGCTGGTGGTGATCGCCGCGCTGGTCGGTGCGGTCTGGCTGGTCAACGAAGGCGAGCGGACGCCGAACGCGCGGATCGTCGTGCTGGGCGCGCTCGTCGTCACCGGTCTGCTCCTGCTGATCGGCCTGATCGCCACGTTCGCGCAGTTCAACGGCAGCGGCACGACCGGTGACAAGATCGTCGGCTTCATCGCCTCGATCGGCGGTCTCGCGCTGTACGGCGGTGTCGGCCTGTACGCGCTGAAGACGTTCCAGACCCTGCCCGCGCCGGTGCGTGCGCCGAAGCCGGGCCAGTTCCAGCAGCAGGGGCAGCCGGGTCAGTTCGGCCAGCAGGCGCCGTACGGTCAGCAGCAGGGCTACGGCCAGCAGGGCTACGAGCAGCAGGGCCAGCAGTACGGCGGTCAGTACGACCAGGGCCAGCAGTACGGCGGTTACGCGGCCGGCGCAGCTGCGGGTGCCGCTGGTGGCTACGCCGCCGGCCAGGACCAGGGCCAGCAGTGGCCGCAGGAGCAGGGCTGGAACCAGGGCGAGCAGCAGCAGAACTGGTCCGCCGGTGAGGCCGAGGCCCAGCAGCACGGTCAGCACGCGGCGCAGCACGGTGCGCAGCCGGGCGCCGAGCAGGCGTGGCCCGCCGAGGGTCAGGGCGTCGAGCCGACGCAGGCGTGGAGCTCCGAAGGCCAGCAGCAGTGGGGCGGCCAGGAGCAGGGTCAGCAGGCCCAGCAGTGGCCGCAGGAGCAGCAGTGGGGCGGCGCCGACGCCGGTCAGCAGCAGTGGGGCGGCCAGGAGTACGGCCAGCAGACCCCCGCGGGCCAGGAGTACGGCCAGCAGGCTGCGTCCGGTCAGGAGTGGGGCCAGCCGGAGCACGGCGCTGCAGAGGGTTCCCAGGAGCAGGCCGAAGCTCAGCCCGCCCAGCAGGCGTGGCAGCAGGAGCAGGCCTGGCAGGCCGACGAGACGCCGGCAGCGGAGCCGAAGCCGAGCGAGCCGCAGGCCGAGTCCGCCGACGAGACCCGGGTCGACCCGCGGGTCGACCCCGACAAGAACGACCAGAACCAGCAGGGTCAGGGTCAGCAGGGCTGGTGGTCGCAGCCTTCCTGATCGGGCAACAGTTCGGGCGGTCTGCGACAGCAAGCCCTTACCGAGCTCTACGGGAAAATCCCGGCAACATCAGGTTTGTGCCCGGGTACACAGCGCGAGAGGCCTGTATCTACAGGCCTCTCGTTCTTTTGCGGGCATGTTGCGGATGATCCCAATAGCAGAGCACGGCTTGACTTTCGTGGATTGCAGGAATGTAATTTCAACCGTGTCGTTCGTTAGGACACTCGGTATCGGGGACCGTTGCAGAGCGCAGGACGGACGAGGTCAGGCATGTGGACCGCAAACCCACATGTACAGGGGAACGAACAGGGTCGAGGAGGTCGTACCGTGACAGAGGGCCTGATGGCGATTGTCGACGGTGAGGCGATCGAGGAGGAGCCGAACTGGCAGGAACGGGCGCTGTGCGCCCAGACCGATCCAGAGGCTTTCTTCCCGGAGAAGGGCGGATCCACCCGCGAGGCCAAGAAGGTGTGCCTCGGCTGCGACGTCCGGGGCGAATGCCTCGAGTACGCGCTGCAGAACGACGAACGCTTCGGGATCTGGGGCGGCCTGTCGGAACGGGAACGCCGCAAGCTGAAGAAGAAGGCCGTCTGACGGTCCGAACACCAGCAGCAACAACTACACGACGGACTTCCGCGAGGCCCCGGGGTGATCACCCCCGGGGCCCGCGGCTTTCTTGACCGGGGTGGTGGGGCGGGGGAGTTGGACACAGCGTTCGGCGGGCGGCTGTATGGTGATTCCTCGCCGGGACCTGCGGTCGCGGTGACCGTCCGCAAGCATCGAGGTGTCACAGCTCCGCATGGAACAAGAAGCCCCGGCCGGCTGGGAATTCTTCGACTCCGTCGATTTCCCGACCGATCACATCGACGACCCGATGGGTCGTCCGCGGGTCCGGCATGTCGTCACCGCGGTGGTGGTCGGGCATGAAGGCGCGGCCTGGCTGCCGCGGCTGTCCGAGGCGTTGTGGGCGCTCAACCCACGCCCGGACCGGCTGATCGCGGTCGACACCGGATCCACCGACGAGACCGCCGAACTGCTCGCCGCGATGCCCGGCGTGGAGCCGGTGGTCAGCGTCTCCGCGCGGACCGGCTTCGGAACCGCGGTCGCGCGCGGTCTCGAGGCGCACGGGTTCGCGCCGATCCCGAGCGCCGTCGGTCCGTACGGCGACGACGGCCACATGCCGGTCGTGGAGTGGCTCTGGCTGCTGCACGACGACTGCGCGCCGGCGCCGAAGGCCCTGGAGAAATTGTTGCTCCAGGCCACTATGTCGCCGAACACCGGCGTCTGGGGTCCGAAGCTGCGGCTCTGGCCGCGGGACCGCGAGCTGCTCGAGGTCGGCGTCACCACGTCGCTCGGCGGCCGCCGCGACACCGGTGTCGAGAACGGCGAGCTGGACCAGGGACAGCACGACCAGCTGCGCAACGTGCTCGCCGTCAGCTCGGCCGGCATGCTCGTCCGTCGCGACGTCTGGGAGGCGCTGCACGGTTTCGACCCGCGGCTGCCGATGTTCCGCGACGACATCGACTTCGGCTGGCGCGCCAGCCGCGCCGGCTACCAGGTCGGTGTGGCGCCGGACGCGGTCGTCTACCACGCACAGGCCGCGGCGACCGGTGAGCGGGCGCTGGCCGGCACCCGGCGGCACGCGTACCAGCTCGACCGTGCCCATGCGTACTACACCGTTCTCGCGAACGCCCCGGGCAAGCTGCTGCCGCTGCTGATCCTGCGGTTCCTGTTCGGCGCCGTGATGCGGTCGATCTGGTTCCTGCTCGGCAAGACGCCGTCCGGCGCGGTCGACGAGTGGACCGCGTTGCTGGGCACCCTGCTGGCCGGCGGCTGGACCCAGGCCCGCAGGAACCGCCGGAATCTCAACCAGGTTCCGTACGACGACATCAAGAACTTGTTCTCCCGGTCGGTGCACGCATTGCGGCACAACCTGGAGGAAACGACCAGCACGATCTCCGAGCGGATCCGTGAAGCCTGGGCGGACGAGCCGGAGGAGCAGGTCGTCACGACCGCACGCCGCGCGAAGTCGACCGCGCGGGTAGCGGTCGACCAACCGAGGTGGCGGCGGCAGCTGATCCGGCGGCCGTTCCTGGTCGCGTGGGTGGTGCTGGCGATCGGTGCGCTGATCGCGGCCCGCGAGCTGATCGGCGGCGGAGTCCTGCGCTCCCATCTGCTGTTGCCGGCGCACGAGAGCCTTGCGGCGTTGTGGCATGCGGCGGCATCTGCGCCGCCCGGCGTGACCCCGCCTGCCTGGTTGGCCCAGTTCTGGGCGTTCTCGACGGTCATGTTCGGCCCGGGCGGAGCGACGAATGTCCTGCTGCTCGGCGCGGTTCCGCTGGCCGCGCTGGCCGCGTGGGCGTTGCTGCGCTCGTTCGTCGTCGACCGAGTGGCACGGGCCTGGGGCGCAACGGCGTACGGGCTGGCAGTCTTCACGAACGGCGCGATCACGCAGGGCCGGCTCGGGACGTGTGTGGCGGCGATCGTGCTGCCGCTGCTCGGAGCGGCTGTGCACACCGTCGCACGGCGGCGACGCGTCTACGTCCAGGGCAGCTGGCGGGCCGCGTGGTTCGCCGGGATCTGCCTCGCAGTGCTCCTGGCGTTCACTCCGGCGCTGGGTCTGCTGGTCGGTGTCTGCCTCGTCCTCGGCGCGGTGTTCGGGCTCGGCTGGCGGCGACAGGGACGGCAGCTGGTGTTCTCGGTCGTCCTCGGTCTGCTGCTCGTGCTGCCGTGGACGATCGACCTGGTGCGGCACCCGTCGAAGCTGGGGCAGGAGGCGGGCGGTCCGCCGACCGCGGCGATCGGTCCGGGCGACAGCCTGCCGCATCTGCTGACCGGTACGCCGATCGGTGCGCCGACGCCGTGGTGGTTCGTCGTACCGCTGATTCTCGTGGCGCTCGTCAGCCTGCTGCGTCAGTCGCGGCAGCGGTACGAGTTGCTCGGCTGGTTCGCCGCGCTGGCCGGTCTGGCCGGGACGCTGGTCGCCAGCCGGCTCGGCGGCGGCAGCGGCCCGCTGATGTTCCTGATGACCGCGGGCTGGATCATCACCGTCACGGTCGCGTGGGACTCGGTCGGCAAGTCCACCGAGCTCATCGTCCAAGGCGTACTTGGTGTCGTGCTGCTGACGACTGTCGTGACGGCCGGCTTCTGGTTGGTGCGCGGGACCGACGGCCCGCTGTGGCGCGGCCCCGCTCAGGACCTCCCGGCGTACCTCGTCGCCGCCCAGGATCCGCCGGAGAACCAGTCGATCCTGGTGGTGCGGAAGGCGCCCGAGGGGCAGATGCGGTTCTCGCTGGTCAAGGACGGCGGACCGCGGATGGGTTCGCTCGAGGCGGCGCCGACGGCGGCGCAGACCAAGCCGCTCACCGATGTCCTGGCGACTCTCGGCGGCGGCGGTAGCGGCGAGGAGGGCCGGCAGTTGGCCGCTCTCGCGATCGACTACGTGTACCTGCCCGGTCCGGTGGATCCGACGCTGCAGTCGACGCTCGACTCCCTGCCCGGCCTGACCAGGGCCAGTGCGAACGACGGTGACGCCTCGTGGCTGGTGGACCGTTCGAAGGTCGAGGGCAAGACGCCGCTGGTCGACCAGACCCACATGGTGTGGCGGATCCTCGGCCTGATCGGCTGGATCCTCGCGCTGATCTTCTGCCTGCCGACCGTGCGCCGCACCGTCGCCGTACCGCAGGGCACCCACGCGAGGAGGGTCCGGTGAGCCGGTTGCTGTCCGACCCGCGGCTGCGGATCGGAGCCGTTGTCCTGGCCATGGCCGCACTGGCCGGGCTCGGAGTGGTCACCCATCCGAAGAAGGCCGACACCCGGGTGGAGGCCGCGGTCACCGAGCCGGCCCGCACGGTCGTGAACCGGACCGCCATGGCCTGTCCGGTGCTGGCTCCCGGCGGCAAGATGACCAGCGTGGTGAACGGTGTGTCGCCGACGCTGCCCGACGGGACGCCGACCGCGCCCGGGACCGCGGAGCCGCTGTCGATCGCTCCGCTGCCCGCGACGTCGGACCCGGTCGGATCGCTGCTGAAGCGCGGCACCATCGGATCGAGCGCGCTGGCGGTGAAGCCGGAGACGCTGTCGATCCAGGGCACCGGACCGCTCGCCGCCGGCACGGTCGGCACGAGCACGACGACCGCGCAGGAAGGCGTGAACCGCGGTATGGCGAGCGTGCCGTGCCAGCTGCCCGGTTCGGATTTCTGGTTCGTCGGCGCGTCCGGGGCGAGCGACCGGCGGGACGTGCTGGTGCTGACCAACCTGGACACGGTCAACGCGGAAGTGAACGTCAGCGTGTACGCGCGGACCGGCGCCCAGGACCTGCCCGCGGCGCGCGGCATCGTGGTCCCGGCGCGCGGCTCGTCCGAGCTGTACCTCAAGCAGGTCGCACCGAACCTCCGCGACCTCGCTCTGCACGTGGAGTCGACCGGCGGACGGGTGGCGGCCGCGGTCCGGTCCAACGCGTCGAACGGCAGCGAGCCGGCTGGTGTGGACTGGCTGAACGCCTCGGCGGCGCCCGCGACCAAGGTGTTCGTGCCGGCGGTGGCGCCCGGCGGCGGCCTGCGGATCCTGTCCGTGGCGAACCCCACGGATCTGCAGGCGACCGCGAGCCTGACGGTGAACGGGCCGAACGGTCCCTTCAAGCCCGCGGGGCTGGAGACCGTGCAGATCGCGGCGGGCTCGGTGAAGACGTTCATGCTCGATCCGGTGCTGCACGGTGACGCCAGCGGTGTCACCCTGAGCTCGGACCAGCCGGTGACCGCGTCGATGCGGATGACCGATGCGAGCCGGCAGGAGTTCGCGTCGATCGGGTCGGCCGAGGCGCTGACCGGACCGGCGTACCTGGTCATTCCGGCGCACAAGCAGCCGGCGCTGCTGCAGGTGACCGCGCCGGGCAAGAACGGGAGCGTGAAGTTCGAGCTGCGGGACGCGGTCGACCGGGTGCTGAGCACGCGGAGCCTCGACGTCGTCGGCGGCGCGACCTCGCAGATCGCGTTCCCGGCGCAGCCGCGGCCGACGTACCTGATGGTTCAGCAGACGCGCGGGAGCGTTGTCGCGGGAGTCACGTTGATGCCGGCGGCGAAGCCCGCGGACGACGACGTACCGCAGGTGGCCGCCTGGCCGCTGAACACGTCACTGGTGTTCCGCGCCCAGCTGGGCGCCCAGCCCGACGTGAGCGCCGCGCTGCGCTAGGCCCTGTCAGCCTTCGTTGGTGTTGGCGCCGGGGTCCTGGAGCATGCGGAGGTGGCGCCGGCGGGCCACCTCGACCGGGGCGCCCGGCGTCCCGGCTCCGGGCTCGCGGCGCGGCAGCGGGCGTGCTGCTTCGCGGACCGCGTTCGCCAGGGCTTCCAGGTCGTCCGAGGACGGGCCGGCGGCGGCCGGGTCCGGAGCGAGCCGGATGACCTCCCAGCCGTTCGGCGCGGTGAGGCGGTCGGCGTGGTCGGCGCACAGGTCGTAGCAGTGCGGCTCGGCGTACGTCGCAAGCGGACCGAGGACACAGGTCGAGTCGGCGTACACGTAGGTGAGCGTCGAGACGGCCGGCTTCTGACATCCGGCACGCGAACAGATCCTGGCGATGCTCACGGACAGACGTTACCCCCACTAGGCTGAGCGCGTGACCGAGGCTCGCCGTCATCGCAGGCACATCGACCGCCACGGCCGCGGCATGCTCGGCCCGATCAGCAGGCCGAGCACGTTCGCGCCGCGGGGCTTGCCGCTGCAGCGGTCTGCCGCCGCACAGTTCGACGAGGTGGTCGCGATCGAGGTGACGCGGCTGGAGAAGCGGCTGCCGCAGGTGGTCGCGCGGGTCGAGTTCGCGATCGAGGACGTGCCGAACCTCGACCTGGACGCCACCGAGATCCCGCTCACGCACGCCACCGGCGGCACCTCCCACGAGCCGTACCGGATCGTCGTGTTCCGGCGGCCGATCGAGCTCCGCGCCGAACGCTCCGGCGCCGGCCTGGCCTGGCTGGTCCGCTCCGCGCTGGTCCTCGAGCTCGCCGACGTCCTGGCCCTCTCCCCGGAGCAGATCGACCCGGACTTCGATTCCGACGACGACTGAGCTGCCCGTTACCGGTCTGTTAAAACAAGTCGGTTGACGGGTGTTGAAACCTGTTCCGTAGTGTGGGAAGCGGTTGTGTCCTTCGTTGTCATCGGGAGAGGATCGTCTTTGTGAACGATCAAAAACTGCGGGTCGGAGTCGTAGGGCTGGGCTTCGCCGGACGGACGGCGCTGGAGGCGTTCTCCGAGCTGCCGGACGTCGAGGTGATCGCGCTGGCGGGTCTGGAGAAGGACGTCCTGACCAGCCTGGGCGAGAAGCACGGCGTACCGCATCTGTACGAGAAGTGGGAGGACCTGCTCGAGACCCCGGGCCTGGAAGCGGTCAGCATCGGTACGCCGACGCAGCTGCACGCCCCGATCGCCCTCAAGGCGCTCGAGAAGGGTCTGCACGTGCTGTCCGAGAAGCCGCTGGCGCGGACGGTGGCCGAGGGCACCGCGATGGTCGAGGCCTCCAAGAAGGCCGGCCGGGTGCTGAAGGTCGTCTTCAACCACCGCGAGCGCGGTGACGTCGCGGCGCTCAAGCACCAGATCGACGAGGGCCAGCTCGGCCGGATCTACTACGCGAAGGCGCACTGGATGCGCCGCAACGGCATTCCGGGGATGGGCGGCTGGTTCACGAACCGGGAGCTGTCCGGCGGCGGCCCGCTGATCGACCTCGGGGTGCACATCCTCGACATGGCGCTGCACCTGATGGGCGAGCCGCAGGTGACCACGGTCTCCGCGGACACCTTCGCCGAGCTCGGCCCGCGCGGCAAGGGCAGCCGCGACCCGAACGCGAACACGCTCGGTTCGGCGTTCGAGGTGGAGGACCTGGCCACGGCGTACCTGCGCCTGAAAGGCGGCGGTGCGCTGCAGCTGGAGACCAGTTGGGCGACGTTCCGGGCGCCGGGCGACAACTTCGGCATCGAGCTGTTCGGTACCGACGGCGGCGCGAAGATCGAGGTGCAGAACTACACCAGCGACGACACGCTGCGGATCTTCACCGATGTCGGCGGCGTACCGGCCGAGGTGAAGCCGGCGACCGGCGCCGGGCTCGGGCACCGCGCGGTCGTCGCGGAGTTCGTCCGGATCGTCAAGAGCGGTGAGTGGGAAGGCCAGAACGGGTCCGAGGCGCTGCTGCGGACCGAGATCATCGACGCCTGCTACGCCTCGGCGAAGGCGGGACGAGAGGTTGTGCTCAATGACCAGGACAACTGACGGTCCGATCCGCGTCACCGTCTGGGGCGAGAACGTCCACGAGGGCCGCGACGAGACTGTGCGCAAGGTCTACCCGGACACCATGCACGAGACGATCGCGGCCGCGCTGCGGGACAAGCTCGGCCAGGAAGTGGTCGTCCGTACGGCGTGGCTGCAGCAGGACGAGCACGGCCTGACCGAAGAGGTGCTCGCCGACACCGACGTGCTCACCTGGTGGGGTCACGCCGCGCACGGCGACGTCGACGACGCGGTCGTGGACCGGGTCCAGCAGCACGTGCTGTCCGGCATGGGCCTGATCGCGCTGCACTCGGCGCACTTCAGCAAGATCTTCATCAAGCTGATGGGCACCACCTGCTCGCTCGACTGGCGGGCGGAGAACGACCGTGAGCTGATCTGGACGGTCGCCGCCGGGCACCCGATCGCCCAGGGCATCCCGCACCCGCTGGTGATCGAGCGCGAGGAGATGTACGGCGAGCTGTTCGACATCCCGCAGCCGGACGAGCTGGTCTTCGTCAGCTCGTTCTCCGGCGGCGAGGTGTTCCGCTCGGGTTGCTGCTACCGCCGCGGCCAGGGCCGGGTCTTCTACTTCCGCCCCGGCGACCAGGAGTACCCGACGTACCACCAGCCGGAGGTCCAGCAGATCATCGCCAACGCGGCGAGGTGGGCCGCTCCGACCAGCCCGCGGCAGCTCCCGACGGTCCACCACCGCAAGGACGCCGGCTGGTTCGACAAGGCCTGAGGCTCTCAGAGTCTCCGCTGCCAGGTCAGGTGGCCTTCGTCCATGGTGGCGTGGCCGTCGGCGCCGGCCGCGACGTTGGGGTCATGCGTAGCGATGATCACCGCGGCGCCGCGGCCGGCTTCCCGGCGGAGGAGGTCGAGCACTCGCTCACGGTTCGTGCCGTCGAGTTCGCTGGTGGACTCGTCGGCGAGGATGACGCGGCCCTGCTGGGCGAGTCCGCGGGCGACGGCGACGCGTTGCTGCTCGCCGCCGGACAGTTCCTCGACCAGATGGTCGCCGCTGTCCTGCAGGCCGACGTCGGCCAGTGCCTGCTCGACGTGACGGTCGACCGCTTCCGGTTCGGTGCGCTTGGCGAGCAGCGGCAGCGAGAGGTTCTCCCGGGCGGTCAGGACCCGGGCCAGACCGTTGCCCTGCGGGATCAGTACGACGCCGTGCGCCGCGGCCGCGGGCCGGTCGGCGATCGTCAGGCCGTCGACCTCGACGTGGCCGGACTTCGCCCGGACCGCGCCGGCGATGGCCCACAGCAGCGAGCTCTTGCCCGCACCGGACGGCCCGCTGACCGCGAGGACGAACCCGGGCGGCACGTGCAGCGACACGTCCGCGACGGCGACCAGTTCGTCGTAGGCGACGGTGAGGTTGGAGACCGTGATCACGACTGACCTTCTTGCTGTACAGGGCTCAGGCGAACGTCGCCGTCCTCGGTGGTGGTGACGCGGAGCAGGGTTCCGGGAGCCAGCAGTTCGGCGACGTGCGGCGGCAGCGGCAGCGATCCGTCGGTGGCGACGACCGCGAACTCCTCGCCGCTGCGCCCCTCGGACGCGATCCGGCCGTCGCGGATGGTGACGGTCCGGGGCAGCACCGCGGCGACCTCGGGGTCGTGGGTGACCAGCAGCACCGTCATACCGGTGCTCTCGTTGACGGTCGAGATCGCGGCGAGCACCTCGTCCCGGGCCCGGTGGTCGAGTTGGCTCGTGGGCTCGTCGGCCAGCAGCAGGCCGGGGAACGTGGCGATCCCGACCGCTACGGCGCAGAGCTGGATCTGCCCGGGCGTGAGCGACGTCAGCGGCGTACGGGCGTGGTCGGCCAGGCCGACCAGGTCGAGGACTTCCTCCGGCGCCGGCAGGGACTGGTCGCGCGCCGCGGCCCGCTGTGCGTAGCGGACGTTGTCGACGGGGGACAGGTAGGGGATCAGATTGCGCCCGGCTCCCTGCAGCACGATGCCGATGTCACGTGCCCGCATCCGATCGAGCTCCGGCTCGGTCATCGTCGTCAGGTTGTGCTCGCCGATCTGCAGGCGCCCGGCGCTCGGCGTCAGCAGGCCGCCGCACAGCTGCAGCAGCGTGGACTTGCCGGCGCCGGACGGGCCGAGCAGCCCGACGAACTCACCAGGACGCACCGTGATGCCGATGCCCGACAAGGCCGCGACGTCATGGCCCTGGCTGCGGTAGATGTGCACCAGCCCGCTCGTGCTGATCGCCAGGCCGCTCACGACAGCTCCTCCCGGATCCGGACGTAACCCGCGCGCCGGTTCACGCCGGTGCCCAGGACCAACGTGGTCGCCGTCAGCACGACGGTGCCGGCCAGCCAGAGAATCACCGCTCCGGACCAGTTGATCGCCAGGTCGAGCGGGATCGGCGACGGTTCGGACGTCTCCGCGAACAGCGGGAACATCGGCAGCGCGATATGGGCGCCGACGATGCCGCAGACCGACCCGAGCAACGCTGCCAGCGCGACCGGCCCGGTCTGTTCCCACCGCGCTGCCCCTCCGGTCGTCGACGCCGGTACGCCGTTGATCCGCAGGCTCGCGTAGTCCTGCGCCCGGGATCGCCAGGAGCTGACGCCCATCAGCAGCAGCACGATGACCGCGAGCGCCCAGCTGGCGAGTCCGACGACCGGGGTGAGCTGGAGCGCGAGGGCGCTGGCGGAGCGCCCGTACCCCTCGATCCGGTCGGACCGCCGATCGACGAGGGTCGGGGTCAGCCCGGCCGCGGTGAGCCCGTCGACGACCTTGCCGAGGTTCGCGAGCCCGTCGGCGTTCAGCCAGAGCTCGAGATCGGTCGAGGTGTCGTCGACGTTCCCGCCGAGCCGGCGGACGGTCTCCAGGTCCATCACGGCGGCGCGTTCGGTGTGCCGCGGCATCGGTGTCCGCAGGCTGTCCACCTTGGTGATCGGGATCGACAGTCCGTCGAGGCCGGGCACGGTCTGGACCTCGCTCACGGAGAAGTCCTGACTCACCAGCGCCGGGACAGGGGTGGGGATCGCGGCGTGCTGGAGGGTCAGGTCGCTCCCGAGGCTGGTCACCTCGAGCGTCAGTCCGTTCGGCCGACTCTTCGCCGCGATGTGGCTCTGGTCGTCGTCCCCTGCCGGCGGGCCGCTCGTCCAGTCCTGGGCCCTACCCAGCGGGATCGACGGCTGGGTGTCGGTCGCCAGGTGGCTGATCGCGATCTCGCCCTTGGCGCCCACGGGGTCACCCACCTCGCGGGCGACCCCGAGCCGGATCAGTTGGCAGGACGGCCGGCAGTCCATCGGCGTACTCAGCTGGACCGGGCCGCTGCGGCCCAGCGGTATCGGCGGGAAACGCACCAGGTAGCGCGCCCCTCTGCGCTGGTTGACCACCGTCGCCTGCAGGATCACGGTCCTCGCCCGGCCCTCGGGGGCGAGCTCCTCGCCGTCACTGGTGGGCGGTGCGTACGACGCCGTCGTGCCGACGTCGGCGGTCACCTTCAGTTGGTCGCCGACGACCTTGATCGGCTGCGGCTCCGCCGGAGCCCGGAGGTTGCCGAACCCCTCGGTCTCGGCGAGCCGGTCGCCGCGGAAGGCGATCCGCCGGTAGCTGTCCGGCTCGATCAGCACGGCGCGCAGACTCTCGGCCGCGGGCGCCTGGGTGAGCACGACCGGCGTCAGCCAGCGCCGGTCGGGATCGACCTTGTTGATCGCCGCGGTGAAGTCGATGAGGTTGATGGTGTCGATCGCGAGGACCGCCTCGGCGCCGGTCTCGTAGCCGGCCCTGGTGTCCCGGTTGCGACCAGCCACCGAAGCCGCCTGGCCGGCGAACGACACCAGGCCGGTCGCGACGGCGACCACGGCGACGAGCCGCGTCACGGCTGGACGCCGGGCCACCTGCAGAGCGCCGAGAGCGAGACCGAGACGCCCGTTGCGCAGCGCCCGACGGCTCACCAGGCCGGCGGCCGGGAGCAGCAGATGGGCGAAGGCCAGGCCGGCGGCCAGCGCGAGCAGGGTCGGGGTCAGGATCGGCAACGGACCCCGTCCGCCGCTGGTCAGTCCGGTCACCAGTCCGGCCGATGCGACGACGATGACGATCAGATCGATCAGACCGATGGTCCGGTGGCTTCCGCGTGGCGCGATCCGCCGGAGCAGGCTGGAGATCGGCCGGCGTACGACCGTACGAACCGACAGCGCGACGACCGCCAGCCCTGCCAGAGCTGCGAGACAGACCGCGGCCGGAACCGTCCACGGCACTTCCAGGGGCGGTACTCCGGCCAACCAGGCCGCTCGTACGGCGAGGAGCATCGCGAAACCGGCGGCCGCGCCGAGCACCGTACCGAGCAGCACGGGCACGCTCAGCTCGACGGCCAGCGTCCGGCCGATCGACCCTGCTCCCGACCCGCGGAGTCGCGAGACGGCGAGCTCGGGGCGGCGCTGGTCGACCACCGTGGCCAGCGCGAGCGCCAGGACGACCACCCCGAACAGCGCCACCTGCACCATCACCAGCGGGATGATGGTCGTGGCTTGGCGCCGCTCCGCCTGGATTCCGTCGATGACGTCGATCAGTCCTGAGCTGTTCTGCGCGTCGATGCCGCGTTCGGCGATCTGTACTTCGAGCTGATCGGTCACCTGACGGATCCGAGCCAGGTCGTCGACTCGCACGCTTCCCGGCTGCGGGCGGGTGTCCAGCGTCGAGTAGGCGCCCCAAGGCCCCGCGGAGAGGGTGTCCCGCTCGGTGAGCAGGAAGTCGCCGAGCGCGGCCTGCGAATCGCTGGCCTGCCGCGAGTTCCCGATCGGTCTCCGGCCGAACCAGAAGATGGCCTCGGCGTCCGCCTGGTAGATCCCGACCACGCGGAGCGGGCTGCGCGCGGGGTTGCCGGCGGGCTGGGCATTGATCGTCGCCCCGACCGCCAGGCCGAAGTTCTTCGCGTCCGCTGCCGACGCGGCGACCTCACCGGGGCTGCGGGGACACCGGCCGGCGGTCAGTTCGAGTTGGGCGCAGTAACCGTCGCGCCAGACCACCCGGCTCTGGACGGTCGGTCTGTCGTCGCCGAGGCCCCAGATCACTGCTGCGGCCCGCCCGTACACCGGCGGCGTGAACTGCTGCTTCAGGTCGGCAGGGATCAGTTGGTCGAGCTCCTCGGGCGGAGTCGATTCGGCCGATCCGCCGACGGTCGTCTTCGGGACCGTCTTGACCTGCCAGGCCGCCGAGTTCCACTGGCGCGCCAGGGTCTCGGTCGTGACGGTCTGTTCGACCGCGCGCGCGAACCAGGGCGCGAACGCCGCGCAGGTGCCGATCAACAGGCTGACCCCGGCCAGGACCATCGCCTGGGACCACCGGTACCGCAGAGCCTGCCGCAGGAACATGTTTGGCCACCCCCCAGCCGCCAGGTCACGCCTGTCGGTGACCAAGGACCGAACATACGGAACGAGAGGGGCAGCGTCAGGACGCCGGCTGACAACGATGCCCAGTTGTTGCCTGCCGCGCGCGGAGCGAGGCTGGGATACAGCTTGGCCGACGGGCCGGATAGGGTCCGTGCATGGCTGATGTTGCGGGGATCTTCAAGGCTTACGACGTCCGGGGGGTTGTGCCGGAGCAGTTGGACGAGTCGGTGGCCCGGGCGACCGGCGCGGCGTTCGTCGAGGTCCTCGACGTGCTCGCGGGGCCCGGCGCGGTGGTGATCGGGTACGACATGCGCCCGTCCAGCCCGGCGCTGGCGGCCGCGTTCGCGGAGGGCGTGGCGAGCACCGGGGCGGACGTGATCGACATCGGCCTGGCGTCCACCGACCAGTTGTACTTCGCGTCCGGCCGGCTCGACCTGCCCGGCGCGATGTTCACCGCCAGCCACAACCCGGCGCAGTACAACGGCATCAAGATGTGCCGCGCGGGCGCCGCCCCGGTCGGCTCCGACTCCGGTCTACGCGACATCGCCGACCTGGTCGCGAAGGCCCTGACCGAGAGCCCGGCGGCCGGGTCCGCGACCGGGCACATCACCCGCAAGGACCTGCTCACGGCGTACGCCGACCACCTGCACGACCTGGTCGACCTGAGCGGCATCCGACCGCTCACCGTGGTCGTCGACGCCGGCAACGGCATGGGCGGCCACACCGTCCCGGCGGTGTTCGCCGACGGCCCGGTGACGATCGTCCCGATGTACTTCGAGCTCGACGGCACCTTCCCGAACCACGAGGCCAACCCGCTCGACCCGAAGAACCTGGTCGACCTGCAGGCCAAGGTCCGGGAGACCGGCGCCGACCTCGGCCTCGCCTTCGACGGGGACGCGGACCGCTGCTTCGTGGTGGACGAGAAGGGCGACCCGATCTCGCCGAGCGCGATCACCGGCGCGGTCGCCGTCCGGGAGCTCGCCAAGCACCCCGGATCGGCCGTCATCCACAACCTGATCACCTCGAAGGCCGTCCCGGAACTGATCACCGAGCACGGCGGTACGCCGGTCCGCGCGCGGGTCGGCCACTCGTACATCAAGCAGAAGATGGCCGAGACCGACGCGGTGTTCGGCGGCGAGCACTCCGCGCACTACTACTTCCGCGACTTCTGGCGCGCCGACACCGGCATGCTGGCCGCGCTGCACGTGCTGGCCGCGCTGGGCGAGCAGGACAAGCCGGCCAGCGAGGTGTTCGCCGAGTACGAGCGGTACGTCGCGTCCGGCGAGATCAACAACACGGTCGACGACGCGGCGGCGACCGTCGCGGCGATCGAGGATACGTATTCTGGCGTCGACGGCGTGACGGTCGACCATCTGGACGGGTTGACGGTGTCGGCGGGACAGTGGTGGTTCAACGTCCGTGCGTCGAACACGGAGCCGTTGCTGCGGCTGAACGTCGAGGCCGCGGACCGGGCCGAGATGGAACGCGTCCGTGACGAAGTACTGGCCCTGATCACCGGCGCATCGGTGGAGGAGAACTGAATGGCAGTCAATCTGGACCCGGACCTGCTGAGCATCCTGGTCTGCCCGAAGTGCCGCTCGGAGTTCCGGGTGGACGACGAGGCGAACGAGCTGATCTGCACCAACGCCGCCTGCGCGCTGGCGTACCCGGTGCGTGACGACATCCCGGTGCTGCTGATCGACGAGGCCCGGGACACGCGCGCGGAGTCCGGATCCGCGAGCAGCTGATGAGCGTTTTCGACGACACCCGGCTGGACGACCCGGCGGTACTCGAGGCCTCGGACCACCTGCTGCGCCGCCTGGCGATGGCCGGTGCCCGGATCCGCGCCGAGCTGGAAGCGTCCGAGGACGTGCTTACCAAGCTGGAGTCCGACGGCTTCCGGCCGCGGGCCGTGGTGGCCGCGGGCCGGGACGCCCGCCTGGTCCGCGCCGTGCTGGAGCCGGTCTGCCCGGTTCCGTTCCTCGCCTGGCCCGGTCCCGGGCTGCCCGGCTGGGCCGGCCCGCTGGATCTGGTGATCGTCCTCGGTGGCGCCGCCGAGGACACGGACGCGGTGTCGGCCGCCGGTGAGGCGGTACGGCGTGGTTGCGGGCTGATGGTCGCCGCGCCGGAGGATTCACCGGTGGCGATCGCCTCGGCCGGTCTCCGGCATGCGATCCGGCTGCCGTCGCAGTCGGACGACCAGCTGGCTGCGGCCGTCGCCGTGCTTCAGGCGCTGCACCAGATGGACCTGGGCCCGGAGGTCGACCACAAGGCCGTGGCGGCATTGCTGGACGACGTGGCGATCGAGTGCTCGCCCAACAACGACGTGGCGGCCAACCCGGCGAAGGAACTTGCTCTCGTGCTGGCGGATGCGTTGCCGCTGGTCTGGGGTGGCTCTGTCCTGGCAGCGCGTGCTGCCCGCCGTGTGGTCGAGGCGCTCCGGCTGGCCAGTGGACGGCCGGCCCTGGCCGCGGACGCGGGCCATCTGCTTCCGGTGCTCAACCAGCCGCCACGGGATCTGTTCGCCGACCCGTTCGACAAGCCCGAGGAGCTCCGGCCGGCGCTGATCATCCTGGACGACGGTGTCGTCGAGGCCGGCATCGCCGAGCACCGCGACAAGCTGGAGTCCAAGGCAGAGGCGCACGACGTCCGGGTGCACACGATCAGGCAGGCCAGCGGCACGGATGTCGCCCGGTACGCCGCTTTGACCCAGCAGGGTCGCTACGCCGCGGCGTATCTCGGGATCGGCCTCGGCCGGTACGGCATGGCGACCGTGGACGACCCGGTCGGGTCAGGCAACCCCTCGGAGGACCCCGCGTGGTAGTCCCGCTGCAGAACACCATCCGCGACTACGCGTGGGGTTCGCCGACCGCACTGCCGGAGTTGCTCGGCGTACAGCCGACCGGCGAGCCGCAGGCCGAGCTGTGGATGGGTGCGCACGAGTCCGCCCCGTCGGTCCTGCCGAACGGCGACACCTTGTACGACGCGGTGTCCGCCGACCCGGCCGCGGTGCTGGGGGAGGAGACGGCCGAGCGGTTCGACGGCCGGTTCCCGTTCCTCGCGAAGCTGCTCGCGGCGGCGCAGCCGTTGTCGATCCAGGCGCACCCGTCCCGGGACCAGGCGATCGACGGGTACCAGCGGGACGAGGCCGCCGCGATCCCCCGGGATGCCGCGGACCGCAACTACAAGGACGCCTGGCCGAAGCCGGAGATCCTGATCGCGCTGGAGCCGTTCGACGCGCTGGTGGGTTTCCGGCCGCTGGAGGCGACGGTGGCGCTGCTCGACGCGCTGGCTCCGGCCGGGTTCGAGGAGCTCACGGACCTGCTCCGCAACGGCAAGCTCCAGGACGCGTTCAGCGGTTTCATGAGCACCGACCGGGACGCGATCCGCCCGCTGGTCGCGGCCCTGGGCGAGGCCGTCGCGCAGTACCCGGGCGACGCGTTCCCCCTGGAGCGCGAGACGCTGGCGAAGCTGTGCGCGGACTTCCCGGACGACCCCGGTGTGCTCGCGGCCCTGTTGCTGAACCGGGTGCGCCTGCAGCGGTTCGACGCCGTGTACCTCCCGGCCGGGAACGTGCACGCCTACCTGCGGGGCCTCGGCTTCGAGGTGATGGCGAACTCCGACAACGTGCTGCGCGGCGGGCTGACGAGCAAGTACGTCGACGTACCGGAGCTCGTCTCGGTGGTGGACTTCGAGCCGCTGGCCGACCCGGTGCTGACCGCGACAGCGGACGGGATCTACGAGACAGGGTGTGAGTACTTCGCGATTCACCGGGTGGACCTGTCGTCGGGCGAGCGCACGGTCGACGGCGTCGGGCCGCGGATCGTCTGCTGTGTGGACGGCTCTGTCGATGCTGCCGGCAAGGAATCCGTTGTGACGCTGTCCGCCGGTCAGTCGGCGTTCCTCGCCGGAACCGAAGGACCCTGTACCCTGCGTGGTTCCGGCACGGCGTTCGTCGTCGCCGCACGCTAACTGGAGGACCTGAACAACCATGGCTGGTGGCGGGAACAAGGCCGTTGTCGCGGCTTTGCTGGCGAACACCGGGATCGCGGTCACCAAGTTCGCCGCCTGGGCGCTGACCCAGTCGGCCTCGATGCTGGCCGAGGCGATCCACTCGCTCGCCGACGCGGGCAACCAGGTGCTGCTGCTGGTCGGTGGTCAGCGGGCCAAGCGCGAGGCCGACGAGCTGCACCAGTTCGGGTTCGGCCGCGAGCGGTACGTCTACTCGTTCATCGTGTCGATCGTGCTGTTCAGCGTGGGTGGTCTGTTCGCGCTGTACGAGGGCTACCACAAGGTGCACGACCCGCACGGGATCGACAACTGGAAGTGGGTCCCGATCGCGGTGCTGGTGGTCGCGATCGTCATGGAGAGCCTGTCGTTCCGGACCGCGATCGTCGAGGCGAACAAACTCCGCGGTCACGTGTCCTGGGTGAAGTTCGTCCGGAACGCGCGCGCCCCGGAGCTGCCGGTCATCCTGCTCGAGGACTTCGCGGCGCTCACCGGTCTGGTGCTGGCGCTGATCGGCGTCGTCCTGACGCTTGTCACCGGCAACGGTGTGTTCGACGGCCTCGGGTCGATGGCGATCGGCGCGCTGCTGGTCTGCGTCGCGGTCTTCCTGGCGATCGAGATGAAGTCGCTGCTGCTCGGCGAGTCCGCGACCCGCGAGTCCCAGGCCCGGATCGTCGCCGCGATCGAGAACACCCCGGGTGTCCAGCGGCTGATCCACATCAAGACCCTGCACCTCGGCCCGGAAGAGGTCCTGGTCGCCGCGAAGCTCGGCGTCGAGCCGACCGCCGACGCGGCCGTCGTCGCGGAGACCATCGATGCCGCCGAGCGAGCCGTCCGCGCCGCCGAGCCGATGAGTCAGCACATCTACCTCGAGCCCGACATCTTCCACGAGCACCACGTCCCCGACGAACGCCCCGCCGTCCCCGAGGCCCCGTCCCACTGACCCGATTCCCCGTTGACCCCAATTTGGCTGGTGGACCAGCCGGATGGGGGGTTTGGCACCCTGAATACGGGTGCCGAACCCGGAATCTGGCCGGCTAACCAGCGAAATGGGGCTAGCGGGGACGTGGTGGCAGCACGCCGGAGCGGCCGAGCCAGCGGAGGGCGCGGTCGCGGTCGATCTCGGCCTGCGTCGGCGGCGCGGTGAGCCGGCCGGTGCGGTAGCCGAGGTTGCGGATGTCCGCGGCCACGGACGGTTCGGCGAGCGCCCGGAGCGCGAACGCGAGCGCCGCCGGCGTCACGTCGTACCGGCGTTCGAGGTCGAGCGCCAGCCGGACGGCGGCGAGGTCGCGGTCGTCGTACTGGCGCTGTGACGTGTGCTCGGAGCGGGAGCGCGGCAGCAGCCCGAGTGCCTCCCGGTAACGGAGCATGCGCGGAGTGGTACCCAGCTGGCGAGCGGCCTCGGTGATGCGCATAGCATCAATCCTGACATTTCGGTGTCAAAAATGCGCCTGGAGCGATCAAACCGCGTGGCTCGGCCCTCTAGGCTCAGGTCGTGCCTGGTGACTCCACGCCTACTGCGCGGCACTCGGCACGGCACCTCGCCGCACGGGTGCAAAGGCCACGATGCTCCGCATCGAGACCTTCGCCCCCGCGCGCCGATGCACCGCACCGAGCACCTGCTCGCTACGGCGTGGAGTCACCAGGCACAACCTAGGCAGGTAGTAATCACAGTCTTCAGCAGGGGAGCGGCATGACCTTCGACTACAAGGTGGCGGATCTCGGCCTGGCCGAGTTCGGGCGCAAGGAGATCCGGCTGGCCGAGCACGAGATGCCAGGCCTGATGGCGATGCGCGAGCAGTACGGCGAGAGCAAGCCGCTGGCCGGCGCGCGGATCATGGGCTCGCTGCACATGACGATCCAGACCGCCGTGCTGATCGAGACGCTGGTCGCGCTCGGGGCCGAGGTGCGCTGGGTGTCGTGCAACATCTTCTCCACCCAGGACCACGCGGCGGCCGCGGTCGTCGTCGGCCCGGACGGCACGGCCGAGAACCCCGCCGGAGTCCCGGTGTTCGCCTGGAAGGGCGAGACGCTGGAGGAGTACTGGTGGTGCACCGAGCAGGCGCTGACCTGGCCCGGTGAAGGCCCGAACATGATCCTCGACGACGGCGGCGACGCCACGATGCTCGTGCACAAGGGCACCGAGTTCGAGAAGGCCGGCGCCGTGCCGGACCCGTCGACCGCGGACTCCGAGGAGTACGGCGTCGTCCTGAGCCTGCTGACCCGGACGCTGGCCGAGTCGCCGACGAAGTGGACGACCATCGGTCAGGGCATCAAGGGTGTCACCGAGGAGACCACCACCGGCGTGCACCGGCTGTACGAGATGCACAAGGCCGGCGCGCTGCTGTTCCCGGCGATCAACGTCAACGACTCGGTCACCAAGTCGAAGTTCGACAACAAGTACGGCTGCCGGCACTCGCTGATCGACGGCATCAACCGCGCCACCGACGTCCTGATCGGCGGCAAGGTCGCGGTCGTCTGCGGGTACGGCGACGTCGGCAAGGGCTGCGCCGAGTCGCTGCGCGGCCAGGGCGCGCGGGTGATCGTCACCGAGATCGACCCGATCTGCGCGCTGCAGGCCGCGATGGACGGCTACCAGGTGTCGACCGTGGACGACGTCGTCGGGATCGCCGACATCTTCGTCACCACGACCGGCAACAAGGACGTCATCACCGCCGACCACATGGCGGCGATGAAGCACCAGGCGATCGTCGGCAACATCGGCCACTTCGACAACGAGATCGACATGGCCGGGCTGTACAAGGTCGCCGGCATCGAGCGGGTCAACATCAAGCCGCAGGTCGACGAGTTCCGGTTCCCCGACGGCCACACGATCATCGTGCTGTCCGAGGGCCGGCTGCTGAACCTCGGCAACGCCACCGGGCACCCGTCGTTCGTGATGTCGAACTCGTTCACCAACCAGGTCCTCGCGCAGATCGAGCTGTTCGTGAAGACCGCCGACTACCCGACCGAGGTGTACGTGCTGCCGAAGCACCTCGACGAGATGGTCGCCCGGCTGCACCTCGACTCGCTCGGCGTGAAGCTGACCGAGCTCACCAAGGAGCAGGCGGCATACCTCGGCGTACCGGTCGAGGGTCCGTACAAGGCGGAGGCCTACCGCTACTGAGGTCGTTGTGTGAACACCCCCCGCGCCGGTGGCGCGGGGGGTGTTTTCAGTGGCCGGCTTCGTTGCTGCCGGGTGCGGCCCAGCCTTCGGCGTTCACCGTCGCGGGGCGGGATTGGGTGGGCGGTGCAGGTGGGGCGAAGAGGCCGGGTGGCGGAGGAGCCGGCGGGAGGGCGCCGTACGGGCTGGGCGGGGCGAACGGGCCGGCCGGCACGCCGTACGCCGGGGCCGGGGCCGGGGCGCCTGGGCCGTACGACTGGGTTGCGCCGTACGGCGAGGTGGGGGCGGCTGGGCCGTACGGCGACGGGGCGGGTGGGTACGGCGAGGTGGCGGGGAAAGGGCCGGTCGGGACGGGACGGTGGGTGGAGAGGCGTTGGAGTTCGCGGCGGCGGCGTTCGGCGAGGACGGCGGACAGGTAGGCGGGGGCGATGACCTGGGTCGGCGGCGCCGGTGCGATGACGGCAGCGACGCGGGCGGCCAGGGCCTCGCCGAGTGCGTACTGCGGGCCGGGGAGGAGCTCGGTGAAGCGGGCCAGGTAGTCGCGGGCCGCGTTCGCCAGCTCGTCGGACAGCCGCGACAGCTCCAGCGACTGCGCCCACTGGACCAGGTGACCGGGCACGAACAGCGGCGGCGACGCCATCGGCTGGTTGCGCTCGCGGATGACGACCGTCCCGGAGACCATGTCGCCGATCCGCTTGCCCTGCTTGTTCATCAGGCTCGCGACGATCCCGGGACAGGCCGCGAACCACGGCGCGAAGTCGACGAAGAACCACATCAGCGTCCGCACCAGCGCGTGCCGGAACCGGATCGAGCTCCCGTCGTCGCGCACCACCTTCAGCCCGAGCACCATCTTGCCGAGCGTCCGGCCGCGGGTCAGCGTCTCCATCACGACCCGGTAGCCGACCACCACGAGCAGCACGACGACGAAGATCAGCGCACCTGCCAGCGCCTCACTGACCTCGCTCCCGAACAGGAAGCCGGCCAGGAGCGCGATCAGCACGCTCAGTACGATGCCTTGCAGCAGCATGTCGATCGCACACGCCAGCGCCCGCGTGGGCATCCGGGCGATCCGCACCTGGAGGACGACTGCTTCGCCGGTGACCAGCTGGGACACTCCGCCGCCCCCCTCCTGCGTAGACACTAGGTCCGGTTAGTCTGCCACCAGTCGGGTGGAGGAGGTGTGGCGGTGGACGTAGAAGCGTTTGTCTCGGTGCACCAGCCGCAGTGGGACCGCTTGGCGTACCTGACTCGCCGCCAGCGCCGCCTGTCCGGTGCGGAAGCCGAAGAGCTCGTGGTCCTCTACCAGCGGGTCGGCACGCACCTCGCCGCGCTGCGAGCGGCCGGGGCGGATCCGGTGTCGATCGGCCGGCTCTCCGGTCTGATCGCCGACGCGCGCGGCGCCGTGACCGGCGTCCAGGCACCTGTCTGGCGCGACATCTCGAAGTACTTCCTGGTCAGTTTCCCCGCCGCGCTGTACGCCTCCAGACGCTGGTGGATCACCATCGGCCTGCTCTTCTACCTGGTCGCCGCCTGGGCCGCCTGGCGGGTGCTGGCACACCCCGAGGTGATCGACTCGATCGCCACACCGGACCAGATCAAGCAGCTCGTCGAGCACGACTTCGAGGCGTACTACTCGGAGAACCCGGCACAGGACTTCGCCCTGCGCGTCTGGATCAACAACGCCACCATCAGCGCCGCTGTCCTCGCGCTCGGCATCCTGCTGATCCCGTCCGTCTTCGTGCTGTGGGACAACGCGCTCAACCTGGGCCTGAGCGCCGGACTGATGATCGGCCACGACCGCGGCGGTCTGTTCTTCAGCCTGATCGCGCCGCACGGCCTGCTCGAGATCACGGCGGTGTTCGTCGCCGCCGCGGCCGGCCTACGGCTCGGCTGGGCCTGGGTCGTACCAGGACCGCGCACACGCATGCAGGCTGTCGCGCAAACCGGCCGTGCCACCGTCGGCATGGCGATCGGCCTGGCCGCGGTGCTTCTGGTCACCGGGCTGATCGAAGCGTTTGTTACACCGTTCCTGCCAGGCCCGGTCCGGGTCACCATCGGCATCGTCGCCGAGCTGGCGTTCCTCACGTACGTCTGGACGCTGGGTCGCCGCGCGTACCGTCAGGGTGAGTACGGCGACATCGACGAGTCGGACCGGGAGGCGAGCGCGCCCGTCTCCGCCTGACTGTTTCCGCACTGGGAACTTCTCAGGTGTGACTACTACCGCCCAGGAAGTTCGACACAGCCCGCCGTACCGGCTTGCGGTCACGCTCGGTCTCGTGGCGTACGGCGTCGTGCACCTGCTGATCGCCTGGATCGCCCTGCAACTCGCCTTCGGCAACTCCTCCCAGGAGGCCTCGCAGCAAGGCGCCCTGCGGGACCTGGCGGGCAAGCCGCTCGGCGGTGTGCTGTTGTGGGTCGTCGCGATCGGGCTGTTCGCGCTGGTGGTCTGGCAGGTCATGCAGCTGTTCTGGGGCCACCTGGACCTGCACAAGAAGGTGTCCTCGGCCGGCCGCGCGATCGTGTACCTCGCGCTGGGCCTCAGCGCGGTGAAGATCGCCGTCGGCTCGGGCGGTTCGGGAACCGGTCAGCAGCGGTCGGTGACGGCGCGGGTGATGGAGCACGGCTGGGGCCGGGCCGTGATCGTCGCAGCCGGTGTCGCGATCGTCGCGATCGGCTGCTACCACGTCTACAAGGGGATCAAGAAGAAGTTCACCGAGGACCTGGCCGGCGGGGTCTCGGACCTGACCGTCCTGCTCGGCCGGATCGGGTACGGCGCGAAGGGGATCGCGTACGTCGTGGTCGGCGTGCTGTTCGGCTGGGCGGCGATCGCCTACGACCCGCAGAAGGCCGGCGGCCTCGACACCGCGCTGCGCACGATCAAGGAGCAGCCGGCCGGATCGGTGCTGCTGACCGTGCTCGCGGTCGGTATCGCGGCCTTCGGCGCCTACTGCTTCAGCTGGTCCCGGAACGCCCGCCGCTGAGGGTCGTCGTCAGGCCGGGAGATCCCGCCGGCGGAGGCCGATCAGGCCGGCGAAGGCGACGACGAGCGCGATCGCGAGCAGTGCGACGAACGGTCCGGCCGACACCGCTCCGCCGGGGAGCGACGGGAGATGGGTGAAGGGCGACAGGTCCCGGATCCAGCCGGCTGTGCTCACTCCGGCGCTCACCAGCCCGATCAGGATGCAGACCGCCGGGCCGGCCCACGACACCATCGAGGCCCGCGGGAACAGACCGAAGATCGCGATCGCTATCGCCGCCAGCACCCACACGGCCGGCAGTTGGGCGAGCGCCGCACCAACGAGCCGCGGTACCTGACCACTCACATCGCCGATTGCCGCGCCGTACGCCAGTCCTTCGGCCACACCGGCTGCCAGCAGTGCCAGGGCTGGCCCCAGCAGGCTGAACACCAGGTGGCTCGCGGCCCATTGCCAGCGACTCGTCGCGGTCGCCAGCACGGGCTCGGCGCGTCCGCTGCTCTCCTCGACCCGCATCCGCAATGTGGCCTGGACGGCGTACGCCGAGGCGATCAGCCCGACCAGCGTCATCACACCGGCCAGGAACGAGTCGATCAGCCCGGCCGCGCCACCCATCCGCTGGAACATCTCCTGGATGCCCGGATCGTCGCGCATCATGTCGCCGACGCCCTCCGCGACACCACCGAACAGCAGGCCCAGCAAGGCGAATCCGACGGTCCACGCCGCCAGCAGCCCACGATGCAGCCGCCACGCCAACGCCAAGGGCGACCCCAGCTTCCCGTCCGCGGGCCCGAGCCGATCCGGCAAGATCCCGGCCCCGACGTCCCGTCGCACAGCGAGGGCAACCGCGGCTCCGATCAGGGCGATGGTTGCTGCCAGCAGCGCAACGGCCAACCACCAACGGTTCTGGGCGTACGGATGGATCTGCTGCGCCCAGCCGATCGGCGACAGGTACGACAGCCACGCGAGCGGCCCGTCCGTGTGCGCACTGGTATCACCGGCGGCCCGCAGTACGTAAGCCCCGCCGAGGACACCGATCGCGATACCCCGCGCCGTCCCCGCACTGGCCGTCAACTGCGCCGCGACCGCGCCGAGCGCCGCGAAGAACCAGCCGGTGCCGGCGTACAGGATGCCGATGGCAATCGATCCGGCGAGCGGCAGATCCTGGCTGTGCATGCCGAGGGCAAGCAGTACGGCGAGCACCAGATTCGCACCGAGGACCGTGATGAGCGCCGCGGCCAGCTGGGCGTGCCGTCCGACAACGGTTGCCCCAAGCAACTCACGACGGCCGGTCTCCTCCTCGACGCGGGTGTGCCGGATCACCGTGAGCAGGCTGATCAGGCCGACCATCACCGGTACGAACCCGAGCCGCCAGGTGACGAACTCGCCCAGACTCGACCCGGAAAGCTCGCCGTACAAGGTGATGAAGCCGGCGTTGCTCGCGTACTTGACCCGCGAGTCCGGCGTCGGAAACAGGTCGCCGTACTCCTTCACGTAGCTCACCGAGATCGCCGTGAGCAGGACGATCCAGAGCGGCAGCACGATCCGGTCCCGGCGCAGGATCAGCCGGATCAGACCGCCGGTGCCGGCCAGCGACGTCATTTAACGGCCTCGGGTTCGTACAGCCGCAGGAACAGTTCCTCGAGCGACGGCGGCTGGCTCACGAGACTCCGTACGCCGATCTCGGTCAGCCGCCGCAGCACCGGATTGATCTCGTCCGTGTCCACGTCGAACTGGACGTGCCCGTCGATCTCCTTCAGGTCATGGACGCCGGACAACTGCGCCAGGCCGTTCATCGGCCCGACGAGCTCGGCCTGGATCGACGTCCGGGTGAGGTGCCGCAGCTCGCTCAGCGTGCCGCTCTCGACGGCGCGGCCGGCCCGGATGATCGTGACGCGATCGCACAGCGCCTCGACCTCGGACAAGATGTGGCTGGACAGCAGGACGGTCCGGCCGTCACGGTCGCTGATCTCCTGCACGACGTCGCGGAAGACCTCCTCCATCAGCGGGTCCAGTCCGGACGTCGGCTCGTCGAGCAGCAGCAGCTCGACGTCGGACGCGAACGCGGCGACCAGGGCGACCTTCTGCCGATTGCCCTTCGAGTAGGCCCGCGCCTTCTTCCGCGGATCGAGGTCGAACCGCTCGAGCAGCTCCGCCTTGCGCTTCTTGTCCACACCGCCGCGCATCCGGCCGAGCAGGTCGATCGCCTCGCCGCCCGACAGATTCGGCCACAGCGTCACGTCACCGGGCACGTACGCGAGCCGCCGGTGCAGCTCGGTCGCGTCCGACCACGGGTCGCCGTCCAGGACCCGCGCCGTACCGCCGTCGGCACGGGTCATCCCGAGCAGGATGCGAATGGTGGTGGTCTTCCCCGCGCCGTTCGGGCCGAGGAATCCGTGCACCTCGCCGGTTCGCACCGTGAGGTCGAGACCGTCCAGGGCCCGGGTACGCCCGAACCGTTTGACCAGACCTTCCGTGCCGATCATCGCTTCTCCAGTTTCTCGATCTGTTCCTGGGTGAGCAGCGGGATCGTGAAGACCTCCATCAGCGCCTGGCCGATGCGGTTGTAGCCCGCCGGTGTGGTGATGTCCTCGCCCAGCGCCTTCGAGACCTGCTCGCGGAACACGAACACGCTGAGCTTGATCGCGGCCAGCGCCGCGGCGTACCCGCGCCGGTCCTTGGGGTCGATGCCGAAACTCGTCGTCCACTCCTCGACCGCGTCGACCCCCTCGAGGAACAGTGCGGTCGCGGTCTCCGAGCCGTCCATCATCGAACGGACCAGATACAGCTGCAGCGGAAACGCGAGCGGATGCAGCACCAGCGGGTCGAGCCCGGTCAGGTCCCCGTCCCTGGTCAGCTCGGAGCCGATCTGAAGCATCCGCTCCTTCGCGTACTTGTCACACGCCTCCCGCAACGCCTCCTTCGACCCGAAGTGATGCCGCACCAACCCCGACGACACCCCTGCCTCCGCCGCGATATCCCGGATCGAAGCCCCCTCGATCCCCCGCTCCCCGAACAACTTGACCGCCGCATCCCGAATCCGCGCCCGCGCCGTGAGGTCTTCCACCGCCCGATCCATCCCCACTCCTCTCACTACACACAACAGCAAACCCCTACACAGCCGTGTAGTCAAGTGCCCACTTGTAAAGCCGCCGTTTGGTTGGGTGTGGGTGATGCAGCCGACTCAGGCGCGCTCCGCGGGCGCTTGCCTCGTCGCTCCGCTCCTCACCGCGCCCGCTCCACGCCCTCCCACCCCCCGCTTAGCGCGAGCATCCGCTTCCGGCTGACGCCGGGAGTGTCCGGCTGGCGCCGTGGGTTCCCGGCTATCGCCGGGGGTGTCCGGCTGGCGCCGTGGGTTCCCGGCTATCGCCGGGGGTGTCCGGCTGGCGCCGTGGGTTCCCGGCTATCGCCGGGGGTGTCCGGCTGCCGCCGTGGCGATTCCGGCTACCGCCTGGGAGCTCTGGCTGCCGCCGGGACTTGCGGTCTTGCGCCGCGTGTATCCAGCTTGCGCCGGGAGTTGCCAGCTGGCGCCGGGAGTTGCGGGCTTGCGCCGCGTGTATCCAGCTTGCGCCGGGAGTTGCCAGCTGGCGCCGGCGAGCTGCCGCTCGCGGGTGACGGCCTGGGGTGACGCGCCGGCGGGGCGGATCGTGGCGCGAGTGCTGTAGACCTCAATGCCGCGGATGAGTGGACCGTCGCGGAGCTAGGCGGGGCAGCAGCGGCGAGCCCTCGCAGGCACGTAGATGTCTGTTGACACGGATGTGGTCAGCGGAGGAAGCGGCCGCGGAACGTGACGAGGGCAACTGCCCAGTTGCGGCTCCGGTTCGAGCGGGGAGCTCTGCTGGATCGCCCTCGCGTTGCTCCGTTCGTCCGCCAGTCGTGGATATTGGCTGCTCAACGCGACAAATATCCACGACTCGCCGGTCAGGCCAGGAGCCGAACGCCACGACTCGGCGCCGGGTGATGCGCGATGCGGAAGGTTGGACCGGGCGGCCCAACTCTCACGGCACATCGCCTCGGCGCGTCCATAGGCCCGACGTCACTAACGCCTCATCGTCACGGTCGCCGTCACGGTCGCCGTCGCGGTCGCCGTCGCCGTCGCGGTCGCCGTCGCCGTCGCCGCGGTCCCGATGGCCGCGGTCTCCGAGGTCACCGTCTCGCTGGCCGTGTCAGCCGTGCGTGCGGTCTCCATCGCGACAGTCCCCGCTACCGCGTTCCGTATCGCCTAGGTCGTGCCGGGCTCGGCCTTCACCCGCGAGCGCCGGCCCGCAACTAGCCGGCGCAAGCCCGCAACCCCCGGTGCCAGCCGGATACATACGGCGCAAGCCGGCAAGTCCCGGCGTCAGCCCGCAACCCCCGGTGCCAGCCGGATACATACGGCGCAAGCCGGCAACTCCCGGCGCAAGCCGGCAACTCCCGGCGCAAGCCGGCAACTCCCGGCGCAAGCCGGCAACTCCCGGCGCAAGCCGGCAACTCCCGGCGTCAGCCGGATACACACGGCGCCAGCCGGATACATATGGCGCAAGCCGGCAACTCCCGGCGGCAGCCGGAGCTCCCTGGCGGCAGCCGGAAACCCACGGCGCGAGCCGGCAACTCCCGGCGTCAGCCGAATACACACGGCGCCAGCCGGAAGCGGATGCTCCGCGCTAAGCGGCGGGCGGGTGGGAGCGCGCGGAGTGGTGCGGTGAGGAGTGGAGCGACGAGGCAAGCGCCCGCGTGGCGCGCGTGGGGCTGACCATGTCCGCGCGTTTACATCCAGTTCGTGAACCGGATCCAGCCGGTAAGAAGGTTACTTCAGTGTGACAAAGTTTCGTATCTTGTTGACAGGACAGCGCTTGCTGGTGTGGTTTCTTCCCAACATCAACACCCAGCTGGGGAAGGTGGGGCGGCCCATGAGGAAGCTGTTGGCTGTGCTGGCGGCGTTGTGTGTGCTGGCGGCGGTACCTGGGACGGCGTCGGCGGCCGAGCCCGCGGCGAAGAAGGTCATCAAGATCGGGGTCACGCAGTCGGTGGATTCGATGAACCCGTTCCTCGCCGTGCGGCTGGTGACGGGGTCGATCCAGCGGATGATCTACGGCTTCCTGACGGTGCCGGACTCGAAGACGCTGCAGCCGAGCCCGGATCTCGCCGAGTCCTGGACGACGTCGCCGGACGGGCTGACCTGGACGTTCAAGATCCGTGAGGCGAAGTGGTCCGACGGCCAGCCGATCACCGCCGCCGACGCGGCTTGGACGTTCAACAAGATGATGACCGACGACGGCGCGAAGACCGGCAACGGGCCGGCGGTGGAGAACTTCCAGAGTGTCACCGCGAACGGTCAGGAGCTGACCATCAAGCTCAAGGCGCCGCAGGCGTCGATGCTCGACAACCCGGTGCCGATCATGCCCAAGCACGTCTGGGAGAAGGTCACCGACATCTCGAAGTACGACGGTGAGGTGTACCCGACCGTCGGCAGCGGACCGTACGTCGCGGTGGAGCACAAGAAGGACCAGTTCGTCCGGCTGGAGGCGAACCCGGACTACTGGCGCGGCCGCCCGAAGATCGACGAGCTGCAGATCATCTTCTACGACAACCCCGCGGCCTCGATCGTCGGCCTGAAGAAGGGCGACATCGACCTGATCGGCCGACTGAACCCGCCGGACTTCGAGTCGCTGAAGGGCGACGACAACATCGTCCAGTGGAACACCCAGGGCCGCCGGGCGACGTACCTGCAGATCAACCACGGCGCGACGACCAGTGACGACAAGCCGATCGGCGACGGGCATCCGGCGCTGAAGGACCCGAAGGTGCGGACCGCGCTGCACTACGCGATCGACAAGCAGAAGCTGGTCGACGAGGTCCAGGGCGGGCTGGCGAAGCCGGCCGACGGGTCGATCATCCCGCCGCTGTACAAGGACTTCTTCTGGGAGGCGAGCGGTGACGAGAAGGTCTCGTTCGACCTCGCGAAGGCGAACAAGATCCTCGACGACGCGGGCTACAAGAAGGGCGCGGACGGCGTCCGGACGATGCCGGACGGGTCACGGAAACTGCAGTTCCGGTTCAGCATCCACACCGACACCCCGATCGAGGACAAGCTCGCCGAGTACCTGACCGGCTGGTTCAAGGAGGTCGGCATCCAGCTGACCACCAAGCGGCTGGACTCCAGCAAGTTCACCGAGGAGACCGGTACGACGGCACTGTTCGACATCGCGATCAGCGGCTGGTCGGTGAACCCGGACCCGGAGGAGGTGCTCGGCACGCACCTGTGCAGCCGGCGGCCCACCGCGTCCGGCCAGGGCGGCGGCACCGAGTCGTTCTACTGCGACCCGACGTACGAGAGCCTCTACCTCCAGCAGCAGAAGGAACTCGACCGCGGAAAGCGCGCGGAAATCATCAAGAAAATGGAGGAAAGGCTCTATTCCGACGCCCCGGTGATCGCGCTCTACTACCCGAACGATCTCGAGGGCTACCGGAAGGACCGGATCGCGAGCATCACGCCGATCCCGGAGGACAAGGGCCTGCTGTACGGCGGTTCGGGCTACTGGCCGTTCTACACGCTCGAGGCGGTGTCGAAGGACGGCGAGACCGCGGAAAGCGGTGGCCTGGGCGGTGGTGTGATCGCTGGCATCGCGGCGGCCGTGGTCGTCGTCCTGATCGGTGGTTTCTTCGTCCTGCGACGCCGCCAGGGCGCGGCTGACGAGCGCGAATGACGGCCGACACCACCACTGCCGTCGAGGCGCTCGAGGAGCGCCCGGCCCGCCACGGTCTGCCGCGGTATGCGGCGACCAAGGCGGGCGGGGCGCTGCTGAGCATCGCGATGGTGATCGTCGCGACGTTCTTCCTGTTCCGGCTGCTGCCGGGCGACCCGGTCCGCGCCCTCGCACAAGGGCGGAACATGACACCGGAGCAGCTCGACCTGGAGCGGGCGCGGCTCGGGCTGGACAAGCCGATCCCTGAGCAGTTCCTGCACTTCCTCCAGCAGACGCTGTCGTTCGACCTGGGGACGTCGTACGAGTACAAGCGGCCGGTCGTCGACCTGATCGGCGAGCGGATCGGGTCGACGTTGCTGCTCACCGGTACGGCGCTGGTGATGGCCGTCAGCCTCGGCCTCTGGCAGGGTGCCCGGGCCGGGTGGAAACCCGGCAGCAGGTTCGACAAGGTGTCGACGGCTGTCTCGCTGGTGTTGTGGTCGGTGCCGACGTTCTGGCTCGGGTTGTTGCTGCTGATGGTGTTCGCGGCCGGGATCGGCCCGATCCCGGGGATCTTCCCGACCCGCGGGAGTTCGAGCGTGGACAAGCCCGACGGGTTCGCGGGCGTGCTCGACGTCGCGCAGCACATGGTGCTGCCGTGCCTGACGCTGGTCGCGGTCGTCTACGCGCAGTACCTGCTGGTGATGCGGTCGTCGGTGATCGACGAGGTCGGGCAGGACTACATCACGACGGCGCGGGCGAAGGGCCTGCGCGACGACGACGTACGCCGCCGGCACGCCGTACCGAACGCGCTGCTGCCGACCGTGACGCTCGTGTTCATGCGGATCGGGTTCGTGGTCGGCGGCGCGGTCACGGTCGAGGCGATCTTCAGCTGGCCGGGTCTCGGGCAGCTGTTCTACGAGGCGATCCGGGTGCCGGACTTCACGCTGATGCAAGGAACGTTCCTGCTGATCACGGTTTCCGTGATCGTGATGAACACGTTGGCCGATGTGGTCTACCACGTCCTGGACCCGCGGGTGAGGTCGGCATGAGCACGGTGACGTGGGTGCGGCGGAAACGCGCTGCCGGTCGTTTCTGGACGGATTTCCGGAAACAGCGAGCAGGAGTTGCCGGATTGGTGATTCTGGCGGCCGCCGTGGTGCTTGCGCTGATCGCGCCGTTGTTCATCGACGCCGGCGTCACGAACGTGGTCAGCGGCACCGGGGCCAAGCTGGCGCCGCCGAGCCCCGCCGACCCGCTCGGCACCGACGAGTCGGGCCGGTCGGTGCTGCTGATGATCTGGTGGGGTTCCCGGACCTCGCTGCTGATCGGATTCCTCGCGGCGTTGCTCAGCATGGTGATCGGCACCGTGCTCGGAATCGCGGCCGGGCATTTCCGCGGCTGGGTCGGTGCGGTGATTCTGCGCATCACCGACTGGTTCCTGGTGCTGCCGTCGCTGGTCACCGCGCTGGTGCTCGCGGCGATCCTGGGCGGTTCGACCGCGACGATCATCGTGGCGATCGGGGTGACGTCATGGCCGTCGACGGCGCGACTGATCCGCGCGCAGACGCTGGCCGTCGAGGCACGCCCGTACATCGAGCGGTCACTCGCGCTCGGCGCCGGGCACTGGCACATCACCACGCGGCACGTGCTGCCCAATGTGGCCCCGCTGCTGCTGGCGAGTACGACGCTGGAGGTGGCGAGCGCGATCGTCACCGAGTCGACGCTGGCGTTCCTCGGCGTGAGTGCGAACAAGACCTCGTGGGGAACGATGCTCCGCGGGTCGTACGACTGGGGCGCGGCGACCGCCGGCGCCTGGTGGTACATCCTCGTGCCGGGCCTGTGCATCGTGACCGTGGTGATGGCGTTCACCTTGTGTGGAAGGGCTTTGGAGACCGTGCTCAACCCCCGGCTGCGGACGCGTGCACATGCTTGAGCTCGACGAATTGACCGTGAAATACCGAATCGCCGGCGGCGAGGTTCCGGCCGTCCGCGGGGTGTCGCTGAGCGTGCCGGCCGGTGAGGCGCTCGGGCTGGCGGGGGAGTCGGGGTCGGGGAAGTCCTCGGTCGCGCTGGCCCTGCTCCGGCTGTTGCCGCGATCCGCCGACGTCGGCGGGCGGGTGCTGCTGGACGGCGAGGACGTGCTGTCGATGAAGTGGGGCCGGCTGCGCGCGGTCCGCTGGTCGTCGGCGTCAATCGTTTTCCAGGGCGCGCAGCACGGGCTCAACCCGGTGCGGCGGATCGGCGACCAGATCGCGGAGCCCTTACTCGTGCACAAGTTGGCGTCCGGCGCGGTCGCGGACCGGCGGGTGCAGGAGTTGCTGTCGCAGGTCGGGCTCCCGGCCTGGCGGGCGCGGAGCTACCCGCACGAGCTGAGTGGTGGCCAACGGCAACGGGTGATGATCGCGATGGCGCTGGCGTGCGAACCGCAGTTGATCATCGCCGACGAGCCGACGACCGCGCTCGACCTGATGGTGCAGGCGCAGGTGCTGACGCTGATCCGCCGGCTGATCGCGGACCATGGAATCTCGTTGCTGATGATCTCGCACGACCTGTCGGTGCTGGCGGACGTGTGCGACCGGCTGGCCGTCATGTACGCCGGGCGGCTGGTCGAGGTCGGCCCTTCGGCCGGCGAGTTCCGGCACCCGTACAGCCAGGCGCTGGCCGCCGCGTTCCCGACCGTGGGCGATCCGGCGTCCCGTCTCGCTCCGCGCGGGCTGGCCGGTGACCCGCCGGATCCGCAGCAGTTGCCGGGCGGGTGCGCGTTCCACCCGCGCTGCCCGGTCGCGCTCGAGACCTGCGCGACGTCCGACGTACAGCTGCGGGCATCCGGCGCCGGCCGGACCGCCGCCTGCGTCCTGGTAGGGGAGTGACCTTTGCTAGAGGCAACTGATCTGCACGTCGAGTTCCCGGGGCGCGGCGGCAACCGGGCCCGGGCCGTCGACGGTGTCAACCTGTCGGTCGGGGCCGGCGAGATCGTCGCGCTGGTCGGCGAGTCCGGCTGCGGCAAGACCACCCTCGCCCGCACACTCCTCGGCCTGGAACGCCCCACCTCGGGCCGGGTCGCGTACGACGGTACGCCACTGAGCTACACCGGCCGCGCGCTGCGCGCGTTCCGCCGGCAGGTACAACTCGTCCTCCAGGATCCGATGGGATCGCTGAACCCGCGGCACACCGTGTACGAGGCGGTCGCCGAAGGGCCGCGCATCCACGGACTGCCCGACGAGGAATCCGTGGTGTCGTCGGCGCTCGCCTGCGCCGGGCTGCGGCCGCCGGAGCGGTTCTTCCAGCGTTATCCGCACGAGTTGTCCGGCGGGCAGCGGCAGCGCGTCGTGATCGCGGGCGCGCTGGCACTCGACCCGAAGGTCCTGATCGCCGACGAGCCGGTCGCGTCCTTGGACGCGTCGGTGCGCGGCGAGATCCTCGCGCTCCTGCTCCGGCTGCGCGACGACCTCGGGCTGTCCGCGCTCGTCGTCACCCATGACCTCGGCCTGGCCTGGAACATCGCCGACCGCGTCGCCGTCATGTACCTCGGCCGGATCGTCGAGTCCGGCCCCACCGAGGACGTGCTGACGAACCCGCAACACCCTTATACGCAGGCGTTGCTCAGTGTCCTTCCCGAATCCCCGAACCGCATCGTGCTCACCGGCGAACCGCCGGACCCGACCCGTGTACCCGCCGGCTGCCGCTTCCATCCACGCTGCCAACTGGTGGCCCAGGGCAACGGTACGGCGGCCTGCGGCACGCAACCACTGCCGATCCTGCCCGCGGGCACGGCCGTCCAGGTCGCGTGCCACGTGGCCGCACCCTGATCAGACCTCGTCGTCGTCCTCGGGCTCCTCCGCGGCGTCGGCGACCGCCCACTTCAACTGGAACTCGACCTCTTCCTCGTCCTCGCCGCGCTCGTGCTCGACGCTGATCCGGGCGTTCTTGGGGACCGTGAACCGCTCGCCCGCGACCTGGATCCGGAACGGCTTGCCGGACTCCAGCGCGTCCGCGAGCCGCCGCAGCTTGGCCGCGAAGTCGGCGACCGAGTAGTCCTTCTCGACATCTCTCTCACTCATGCCGCCCATCCAAGCAGGCAGCAGGTTCTTCGAGTGGTTGACAATAGTTAACAAGTGGTAGAACTATTGCGCCATGGCGCAAGATCAGGTCGACCGCTTCTTCGAAGTACTGGCCGATCCCACCCGGCGCCACGTCGTCCAACTGCTGGGGGAAGGGCCGCAACGGGCGGGCCAACTGGCCGCGGCGACCGGGGCGTCGTCGCCGGCGATGAGCCGGCACCTCCGGATTCTGCTGGCGGCCGGCCTGGTCGCCGACGAGCGCGTCCCGGAGGACGCGCGGGCGCGCGTGTTTCGGCTCAATCCCGAGCCTGTCGTGGCCGTCCAGGCCTGGCTCGACCAGGTCCAGGCGCAGTGGCGCGACCAACTGGCCTCGTTCAAGAAGCATGTCGAGCAGAAGGGGAAGCCCGATGACTGAACCGTCCGCGACCGCCTCCGTCGAAGTTCCTGTCGATCCGGGGACCGCGTTCGAGGTGTTCACCGCCGAGATCGACCAGTGGTGGTTGCGAAATCCGATCAGCTTCTTCGATTCCGGCCGGGTCCGCGCGATGCGGATCGAGCCGGGGATCGGCGGCCGGGTGATGGAGGTCTACACCGCCGACGACGTCCTCGAGCTCGCCACGATCACCGAGTGGCAGCCCGGCACGCGGCTCGGATACCGCAGTTCGGTCGACGACACCGAGACCCGCGTCGACTTCGAGGCGGTCGCGGGCGGGACGCGCGTGACCGTCGTCCAGTCACTGGTCGTCGACGACGGCAACGCGTTCTACTTCTGGCCGCGGGTGATCCGATGGCTTCCCGACTGGGTCGCGCGGCGGGCCGGCGAGTCCGGGAAGCCGCCGCGCGAGATCGACCGGCTCTCGATCGCCCTGTACTACGAGGATCCGGCCGCCGCCGCGCGCTGGCTGCACGAGGTGTTCGCGCTCAACTCGTGGGACACGCTGCCCGCGGACGGCGAAGACCCGCTGTGGATCGAGTTGCATGTCGGCCGCGTCGCCGTCCTGCTGTTCAAGCGCACCGGGCCGCGGCCGACCGCGGTCGATCACAACGTCTGGGTGTACGTCGACGATCTCGACACACATTTCGCTCGTGTCCAGGGCGCGGGCGCGAAGATCCTCAGCGAGATCCACTCGCACGGGTACCGCTGCTACGAGGCCGAGGACCTGGAAGGACACCACTGGACCTTCGCGCAGGCCCGCCCCACGATGGAATGACCGAGCAGCCGCTGAGCGGTGGCCGGCTGACGCCCGGGGTGGTGCGTGTCGCCGACACCGTACGCAGGCCCGGCTCGGACAGCTCCGCCTTCACCGCGAAACTCCTGGAACTGCTGGCGGAAAACGGTTTCGGCGCGGCCCCGAAGTACCTCGGGCAAGACGACGCCGGGCGTGACGTCCTCACCTACCTCGAGGGCTGGGTGCCGAGCAGATACCAACGGTGGACCGACCAGCAGATCGTTGCCGCCGGCACCCTGATCCGGCGTTTTCACGACGCCACCCGCGGCAGCCGGCTCGCTGCGGACCGGCCGGTCGTGTGCCATCACGACCCGGCTCCCACCAACTTCGTCTTCACCGACGACCTCCCGGGCGCGCTGATCGACTTCGACCTGGCTGCGCCTGGTGATCCGCTGGAAGATCTCGGCTACGCCGCCTGGACCTGGTGCATCGCCTCCAAACACGCCGACCCGAGCCGCCAGGCGCACCAGGTCCGAGTCCTCGCCGACGCCTACAGGCTCACCGCCGAACAACGGTCGGACTTGGTTGACGCCACCCTGGCACGGCAGTTGGCGAACGTGGAGTTCTGGGTACGTCGGCCGTGTGCGGAGGCGGCCGAGCGCATCGCCTGGTCCTTCCGCGAATACGCCTTCACCTCCGCGAACAGAATTGTCTTCGAGAAGGCTCTGCGGGACGACGTCAGCGGCAGACGGTGTTCCGACATTGCCAACGAAGGCCTCAGATGACGCCTCCTTCGATTGCGGCCAGGAGTCGATACATGCTCGATGACGGATTGTCGTTCGGGAAGGTCGTTCCATCTCGCTCATGGCGGTCTGCCAGCGCTTCGGCCCGGATGTAGGCATCGCGTCGGAGCTTCATGTACCCCGCGCCGTCGATTCGCTTGCCCTGACGGCCGTCGAGACGAGAGCTGAGCGCCTCGGCGCCGCGATTGTCGAGGAATCCCGTGTGTGGTTGGTGGTGCAAGATGAGCCACAGTTCGAAACAGGGATTCGACACCGCGACGTTGATGCCTTCAGCCGCCGCCAGGCGTAGGGCGCGATCGAGATTCGGATGGTGGCGTGGCCACTCGACGTCGAACACGCACCAGGACTCATCGATCTCAGTGTCGCGCTGCTGCCGCGCGACCGCCTTCTCCACGAGCTTGAGGGGCACGCCCGCGGTGGCATCGATGATGAGGTTGATCGCGGTGTTGCCCCGGATCTCTGGGAGGCGCTTGAGCGCGCTGATGTAGTCAGGCTCAGAAGCCTCGCCCTCGCAGTACACGAGGATGGTCTTTCGTTCGGGTCTGGTTCCGGTTCTGCGAGTGAGGTTCTTGCCGCCTCTGCGTCGAGGTGCCATCAGGCGATCAGGCCCAGAGCGCGGAGTAGCTCAGTTCGGTCGGTGTCCGGCAGCGCTCCGAATCGGCCGTGCAGGTAGGCCTTCTCCAAGTTCACCGAGGTTCTGACGCGCTCACCCGCAAATTCGGCCAGTGCGCCCAGCCTGGTCGCTCCGTCGCCGGACTTTTCCGTAAGCCAGACCTCGTCACGGTTGAGGTGATTCAACAGACTGGTGTCATGTGTGGTGAAGATGAGCTGTGCGTGGCGGGGGTTGGTCAATGGATCCTGGAACAAGCCGATCAGCTGCTGGGACAGCGTGGGATGGAGACTCGCGTCCAGCTCATCGAAGAGCAGCAATGACCCCTCTTTCAACGCCGCAAGGACAGGTCCGATCAGCCTGAACCAAGTGCGTGTTCCGGCCGATTCGGCCTGAAAGTCCAGCGGCACGGATCCTTGCGCGCTGCGGTGGGTCAGTTGGGCCTGGCGCCCTGGACGGCGTGACCGCGGGTCGTCGACGACCAGTACGTCGTCAATTCCGAGATCTGCCATCCTCAGCAACGCGAGCGCCTGCGCACGGTCGGCCAGGGTGAAGCCGGTGTCGAGTTCGAACAGAACTGGCTCGGTCTCCTCGAACAACGAGATGGTCGGATGCCGCAGCAATTGCGCGCGGCCCGCCGGATCGCGCAGACCGAGGGTTTGCACCCGCAGCAAGTCCGTTGCGAAATCAGATACCAGCGGCTCGTCGAACCGCCTGGCGATGGACAGGGCGAGTGTCCGGCCGGTCAGCAGTTCCCTGGTGCCGGACAGATTGCCCAATCCGCGTTGGAGCTTGAGTTCGGTCGTATCGCGCTCGAAGATCCGGCGACGCTTCTTCTCCGGATAATGAAACAACCCCTCGTAGGAGACGCCCTCCTGGCTGAGTTCCAGGACGTACTCGAACCGGATGCCGTCGATGACCGATTCGATCGTGAACTCGGACGGTCGGTGGCGCCAATCGCCGAACGCGAACGGCTCGATCGGGATGCTGTCGTCCCATGATCGCAGTGACGTTCGGACCGCATCGCAGAGCCAGGCCATGGCGGCGACGATGTTCGACTTCCCTGATGCGTTGGGGCCGTAGATGGCTGTCACGTGCAGCAGGCTGAGGCCGACATTCTCGATCCGCTGAGCCTCGTCCCGAGCGGCGTCGACGGCGACCATCGACAACTCGACCGATTCCCTGATCGATCGGAAGTTCGAGACCTCGAAACGGATGAGCATGGAGGATCCTAACGTTGGCAACGTTAGCATAGCGCCAATTTCGTCAACTTCTTACGATCTTAGCCACTTGTCAGCGTCTTCGAGGCCGCGCTGGCCTAGAGGCGGCCGGCTTTCTTCAGGGTGAGGTAGGTGTCGGCGAGGGCTGGGGCTATCTGGTCCGGAGGTTCGTCGACGACGGTCACACCGGCTCGGGCGAGAGTGGCGGTCAGGCGTTCCCTATCGAGGCGGGTCCGGGCGGCCGAGGCGGCGCCGTACACGTCCAGGAGATCGCCGCGGGTGGCTTCCAGTTCGGTCAGTCGGGGATCGGCCACCGACGCCAGCACTACGACGTGCCGGCGCAGCAGCGGGCCGATCACGGGCAGCAGGGACTCCTCGATGACGGCCGGATCGAGACCGGTGAGGAGAACCACCAGGGAGCGCTGGCCGAGCCGTTCGAGCACCTGTGACACGACGACTCGGAAGTCGGTCTGTACGAGCTCGGCCTCGACGTTGGCCAGCGCGTTCACGAACGACGGCAGCACGTCCTGCGGCGCCGGCCGCCGTACGTCGGCCCGGACGGCAGAATCGCACGCCAGCAAGGAAACCCGGTCGCCCGCCCGCGTCGCCAGAGCGGCCAGCAGCAAGGCCGCGTCCATCGCGTGGTCCAGCCGCGGCGCATCTCCGACGCGCCCGGCGGACAGCCGTCCCGAGTCGATCACGATGACGACCTGCCGATCTCGCTCCGGTCGCCACGTCCGCAGGACGACGTTTCCGCGCCGCGCCGTCGCGCGCCAGTCGATACTCCGGACGTCGTCACCCGGCACGTAGTCACGCAGCGAGTCGAACTCCGTCCCCTGCCCGCGCACGAGCAACGCCGTCCGACCGTCAAGCTCACGCAGCCGAGCCAGCCGAGACGGCAGGTGCTTGCGGCTCTTGAACGGCGGCAGTGCCCGCACTGTCCACGGGACCTGGTGCGACCCCTGCCGGCCGGCGAACCCCAGCGGCCCCACGGACCGCACGGTCACCCGGTACGCCTTGCGGTCGCCGCGGCGCGTCGGGACCAGATGCGTCGTCAACCGCCGTCGCTCACCCGACGGCAGGTCCAGCTTGTGCGGCGGGTCCAGTACGCCGGCGGACGGCGGCCACGCGTCCCGCAGCAACCCACGCACGCGTCGGCCCGGGTTGGTGATCAGCAGGTTCACCGCGGCCGGCTCACCGAGCCGTACGGCGTTGTCGCCCTCCCGCTCGAACTGCAGGCGGCGGGGCGAACCAGCCAGCAGGATGTCCACGAGACACACCACCAGCACAGCAGCGACGACTACGCCGATCCCGGCCCACGACGGCATCACCAGAGCGACGAACACCACTCCAGCAGCAGCCAGGATGCCGGCTCGGCCAGTCAGGACCATCAGCGTGGCACCGGCACCGTCGCGAGCACACTCTCCAGCACCGCGTCCGCGCTGACACCCTCCAGCTCGGCCTCCGGCCGCACCTGGACCCGATGCCGAAGGCAAGGACGTGCCATCGCCTTCACGTCGTCCGGGATGACGTAGTCGCGGCCGGACAGCCATGCCCAGGCGCGCGAGACCGCCAGCAGCGCCGTGGCGCCACGTGGCGAGACACCCAGTTGCAGCGACGGCGACTGACGAGTGGCGCGGCACAGGTCGACGACATACGCCAGCACGTCGTCTCGGACCGCAACCCGCCGTACGGCGTCCTGTCCGGCCTGCAGGTCCTCAGGGCCGGCCACCGGACGCAGACCGGCAGCGGCCAGGTCACGCGGATCGAAGCCTTGTGCGTGCCGAGCGAGTACGGCGATCTCCGCGTCGCGCGGCGGGATGTCCAGCGTCACTTTCAGCAGGAACCGGTCCAGCTGGGCCTCTGGCAGCGGATACGTGCCCTCGTACTCCACCGGGTTCTGCGTAGCGGCGACCACAAACGGCGAGGGCAGCCGTCGCGGCTCGCCGTCCACGGTCACCTGCCGCTCCTCCATGGCCTCCAGCAACGCGGCCTGGGTCTTCGGCGGCGTCCGGTTGATCTCGTCCGCCAGCAGGATGTTCGTGAACACGGGCCCCGGCCGGAACTCGAACTCGCTCGTCTTCGCGTCGTACACCAGCGACCCGGTGACGTCACCCGGCATCAGGTCCGGCGTGAACTGCACTCGCTTGGTGTCCAGCCGCAGCGCCATCGAGAGCGCCCGCACCATCAGGGTCTTCGCCGTACCGGGGACGCCCTCCAGCAGCACATGGCCGCGGCAGAGCAGAGCGAGCACCAGTGCGGTCACCGCAGTGTCCTGGCCGACCACCGCCTTGCCGATCTCGGTCCGTAGCGCGACCAGCGCCTGCCGGGCCTGGTCCGCGGTGACCTCGGTAGTCGTCACGGGTGTCGTACCTCCTGCGTCAGTACGTCGAGTTCGTGGGACAAGGACATCAGAGCTTCGTCAGTCAGCGGCGGCAGACCGTAGAGCAGCTCGTACAGCATGGCCGGGTGGCGGCCGGTCCGTGCGGCGACAGTCGCGATCACGGCCGACGGATCGGCCCGCCGCGGAATCCCGTGCGCCTTGTGCAGCTGACCGAGTGCCGACTCGCGCAACGCGGCCGCGGCGCGGTCGCGGGCCCGTGAGCGTCGATAGAGCCGTGCTCTGCCCTCAGTCGTCTCCGCCGCGTGAACGATCACCGGCAGCCGCTCTGCCACCACAGGGCCCAGGCGCCGCCCGCGCCAGATCGCCACCACCAGTACGGCGAACGCCACCGCCCAGCCGATGTAGCGGACATCAGGTGGGATCAGCGGGGGAGTGTCGTCGCCCGAGTCGCTGTACGTCGCCTCCCACTGCGGCAGGTACCAGGTCAGATCCTCATGCGTGCCGAACAGATTGAGCGCCAAGGCCGCATTGCCGTCGTCGGCGAGTTGGGCGTTCGTGAACGACGCCCGGGCACCGACCACGTCGACGAGGCGGTCGCCGAGGTCCAACCGGACCATGGTGGCGTTGATGCCGTCGCCATAGCAGGTGGTCGCGCCGTCGGGAGCGGAGTACGTCGGCCCGCTCACGGTGGCCGTGCCGGCCTTCACCGCGGCTGGAAGCTCACAGCCGGGCTGGCGGCTACGGCTCGCCAGTGAGTTGCCTGTCGGGCGCACACCCGGCGCCAGAGCTTCGAGAGCCCGGCTGCTGGGACGGATCAGGATGATGTGGCTCCACTGCGCACCCCCGATCCGCTGCCAGTCCGAGGCATTCAGTGAACCGCCCGGGCCGATGACCAGCGCCTTGCCGGCGCCTGGTTGTAAGGCGTCGTCCAGCGACTCCGTGCCGTGGACGTCGACGTTGTGGTTCTTCAGCAGCGCCGCGAGCGCGCGTGCCCCGTCCGACTCGGTGGAGTCCGGGCTGAACGGTCCCGACGTACGGGCTGAGGTCGCGATCAGTACGACAATCGCGGCCAGCACGATCAGACCGGTGACGAGCAGCGGCGTCCGCAACGCCCGCCAGCCCTCACTGACACTGCGTCCGACAGGCGTGCTCATACAGCCACCCGTGCGGTCCGCGCGGCGTCGTCAGCCGCGACGACAGCGGCGTACCGCTGCGGGGTCCCAGGACGGTTGCCGTAGACAACCTCCGTGAACACCAGTGCGGCCGGCTGCAGCGGTTCGCGCAGTACCGGCGCCGCGCGAGACGCATCGGCCACGACCTCGTACGCCGTACGTCCGGCCCGTTCGTCCAGGACGGTCCGCTCGGTCAGCTCCGCCACGCACGCCCGGAAGCGGCTGCGGATCGCCGACGCGAGGTCGCCGGACGCGGCCTCCCGCTCGGCCAGTGCGCGGTACTCCGCGGCGCTCTGGGGCCGGGCGGTGTCGAAGACCGCCTGCGACTTGGCCCTGTGGCTGGTCCGCAGTACGCCGGAGCGCCAGAGCACCACAACCACGACAAGGACCAGCAGGGCGATCAGCATCACCAGACCGGCGTGACCGTTGGGCGACGAGCCTGTGAGGCTGTCCAGCAGGTCCTGGATCCAGTCCAGCACCTTGCCGACGGCCCGCTCGATCAGTGAGCCGGAGTCCCGGTACGCGGACTTGGACAGCTCCTTGGCGGCCTCCTGGGCGGCCTGGTCCCGGTCGATGTCGACGGGCGGCTCCAGCGGGAGAAGGATCACGCCGTCTCCTCGAACCGCAGCGCCGGCCGCATCCACAGGTCGAGACCTTCGCGGCGGACCCGGAGGTCAAGGTAGATCAGGGCCTGGACGGCGGACATGAAGGCGAGGCTGGCGATCAGCGTGATCAGCGTCGCGATGCCGACCGCCACGCCGAGCACGATCGTCACCACGACGGCCCCGGTGCTGTCGCTGGAGCCGGCCCACCCGCCGACCGTCAGGATCAGCGCGCTGACCCCGAACTGCAGCGCGTACCCGATGATGTTCACCACCAGTCCCCCGAAGAGCAGGATCCCGAACACCCGCCAGAACTTGCCCTTCACCAGCTGCCACGAGCGCCGCAGCGAACCCCAGACCCCCACCCGCACCGGGATGTGCAGCCCGATGTCCGGTGCGTGCCGGCCCTCCATCAGGACCACCGTCCCGGCCAGCACCAGACGGATGCCGAAGATCAGCACCAGGACGCCGCCGACCAGCATCATCCCGAGCGCCGCAGCTCCGGCGACCTCGGAGGAGATCGCCGCGTCCGCCCCGGCGCCGATACCGAACACCGCGAGCCCCCAGCCGCCGATCAGCAGCATGAACGACAGCGACTGCACCAGACCCACAGCCGCCAGCGCGGGCACCGCTGGCCGCACCAGACGCATCAGCTCGCGCGGGCCGGCCCTGTGCGCCAGCTGGCTCCGCACCGCGGCCAGGGCGATGATGCCGGACAGCATGCTCGACACCACCGAGAACAGCACCACCTGTACGCCGTAAGTGAGCAGGAGGGCCGCACCGGCCTGCCCGAACGGGTCCTCCGCCCCGAAGAAGCCGCCCAGCCCGCCCGGTACGGCGACTTCGGTCAGAACGGCCTGCACCGCGACCAGTGCGATCCCGGCCAGCACCGGCAGGCCCAGCATGATCGTCTTGTTGTCGGAGATCGTCCGGGCGGCGTTGTCGAGCAGGTCCGCCGGCAGCCACGGCCGCAGCGGCTCGGTCGCCACGTCGTCGTGCAGGCGCATACTCGACTGCATACGGTGGTCGGCCACTGACTGCTCCTCTCCCGGTGAACCGTCGTACCAGCGGGCACGTGAGTTGTGGTGAACCCCGGCCGTGCACCATGATCCCGGATGATCACAGCCCAACTCGGGGGTCACACGGCGATCCGGCGTGTGCACTACCAGGGGAATGGGACACTATCCGTAGTGCGTACGGCCTGGCACCCCGCCGGGCGCACAGCGACCGGTCGGACTCGGACCCAACGGAGCAGCGAGGAGCTAAGGGCGTGGCAGACGGTAACCGGACGATGCGGGGCCGCATCCTCATCGTCGACGACGACACCGCGTTGTCGGAGATGCTCAGCATCGTGCTGCGCAACGAGGGCTACGACACCTATCTGTGCGCGACCGGTGACAAGGCGGTGCCGGCGTTCCGGGAGTTCAAGCCCGATCTGCTGCTGCTCGACCTGATGCTGCCCGGGATGGACGGCATCGACGTCTGCCGGGCGATCCGGGCCGAGTCCGGCGTGCCGATCGTGATGCTGACCGCCAAGAGCGACACCGTCGATGTCGTGCTCGGGCTGGAGTCCGGGGCCGACGACTACGTGGTCAAGCCGTTCAAGCCGAAGGAGCTGGTGGCCCGGATCCGGGCCCGGCTGCGCCGGATGGACGAGCCCGGCCCGGAGTCGCTGACCATCGGCGACCTCACCATCGACGTGGCCGGCCACTCGGTGAAGCGGGCCGGCGAGACGATCCAGCTGACGCCGCTGGAGTTCGACCTGCTGGTCTGCCTGGCGTCGAAGCCCTGGCAGGTGTTCACCCGCGAGGTGCTGCTGGAGCAGGTCTGGGGCTACCGGCACGCCGCCGACACCCGGCTGGTGAACGTGCACGTCCAGCGGCTGCGCTCCAAGATCGAGAAGGACCCTGAGCACCCGGAGATCGTGGTCACGGTCCGCGGTGTCGGATACAAGGCGGGTGCGGACTGATCGAGTACGGACGCGGCCAAGAGCCGCAGGCTGCCGCCGGCGACCAGGTGGTGGACCCCGGTCACGAGGTGCACACCGGTCAGATCACTGATCACCGGAGCGGGCAGCCGTCGGCACCTCCCGAGCAGGAGGTGGCCGAGTCCCGCGGGACGGAGCTGGAGCTGACCGCCGCCGCGGCGGATTGGGCTGCCCAGCCGCAGCCGCTGTGGCGGACGCACCCCAAGCACTGGCCCGACATCTGGCGGCGGTCCATCCAGGCCCGGATCGTCACCGGCACCCTGCTGATGTCGACGCTGGTGCTGATCCTGGTCGGCTGGGTGATGATGAGCCAGGTCACCGACGGTGTCCTGGAGTCGCGCCGGATGAGCGCCCAGGCCGAGGTGCGCGCCCAGCTCCAGCAGCTGTCCGTCAGCCTCGACGCCGCCAACCCGAACCTCGTCAACCAGCAGCTGTCCGAGCTGGTTCTCGGCTCCAACCGCCCGGGCCTGTACGACGTCCTGCTGGTGCCGACCGACCAGGCGGCGTCCAACGCGATCCGCTACACCGGACTGGTCAACAGCGACTCGATCCCGCAGCCGCTGTCCTCGTCCGTGGTGAGCGACGGCTCCAAGCTCTGGGACACGTACACGCTGATCAACTACCGCGACAGCCCCAGCGTCCCGGGCCTGGTGATCGGTTCGCAGATCCGGATCGACTCGACCGGTGACAAGTACGCGATCTACTTCCTGTTCCCGCTCACCGCGCAGCAGGAGACGCTGGACGTCGTCCAGCGCGCCCTGGTGACCGCGGGGCTGTTGCTGATCGTCCTGCTCGGCGCGGTGGCCTGGCTGGTCACCCGGCAGGTCGTGACGCCGGTGCGGATGGCCCGCCGGATCGCCGAGCGGCTGGCGGCCGGCAAGCTCGAGGAGCGGATGCAGGTCCGCGGCACCGACGACCTGGCCCGGCTGGCGGTGTCGTTCAACAAGATGGCGTCCAACCTGCAGCGCCAGATCCGCCGGCTGGAGGAGCTGTCGCGGCTGCAGCGCCGGTTCGTGTCGGACGTGTCCCACGAGCTGCGGACGCCGCTCACCACGGTGCGGATGGCCGCCGACCTGCTGCACGAGAGCCGTGACCAGTTCGACCCGATCAGCCGGCGCTCGGTGGAGCTGCTGCAGAACGAGCTCAACCGGTTCGAGGAGCTGCTCGCCGACCTGCTGGAGATCAGCAGGTTCGACGCCGGAGCGGCCGCCCTGGACCTGGAGGACGTCGACCTGCGCGACATCGTCAACCGGGTGCTGGAGAACCACGAGACCCTGGTCCAGCGGAAGGGCTGCGAGGTCCAGCTGGACATGCCGCGCCCGTGCCGGGCCAAGGTGGACTCCCGCCGCATCGAGCGGATCCTGCGGAACCTGATCGGCAACGCGATCGAGCACAGCGAAGGCCTGCCGATCCGGATCAGCACGGCGTACGACGAGGAGGCCGCCGCGGTGGCCGTCCGCGACCACGGCGTCGGGTTCCGGCCGGAGGAGGCCGAGATGGTGTTCAGCCGGTTCTGGCGGGCCGACCCGGCCCGGGCGCGGACCACCGGCGGCACCGGCCTCGGCCTGTCGATCGCGCTCGAGGACGCCCGGCTGCACGGCGGCCGCCTGGACGCGTGGGGCTCGCCCGGCGACGGCGCGTACTTCCGGCTGACGCTGCCGCGCCGTCCGGACGTGGCGCTCACCGGTTCGCCGCTGCCGCCGCGGCCGGCCGACGCGACCCGCGTGGTCACCGAACTCGTCGACGTCGGCGCGCCGTACCAGAAGCTGAGCGGCGGTGAGGAGCGATGAAGCGCAGGCTGGTCGCGGCCGTGCTGGCCGTGGTGATGCTGGGCGGCTGTGCGGCCGTGCCGACCAAGGGCACCATCCGCAACGGCGAGCGGCAGGGGCTGGCGCCGGACCTGGGCGGCGTCGGCGTCGAGGCCAAGCCGCCGAGGGCGAACGTCGGCGACATGGCGATCGTCAGCGGCTTCCTGGAGGCGATGTCGGACTCCCAGGCGTACGACGTCGCGCGGCAGTACATGACCCCGGACGCCGCCGGAGAGTGGCGGCCGGAGTCGCAGACCGTGGTGTACGAACAGAGCGCCGACTCGCTGACCCGGAAGGCCGGCGGCATCCAGTTGACCGCCCGCAAGATCGCGACCATCGGCGCACGCGGCGAGTGGATCCCGGCGAAGGCCGACGAGCCGGCCGACTTCTTCTTCAGGCTCAAGAAGATCGACGGACAGCTCCGCGTGGACACACCGCCGCCGGGGGCGTACCTCGGCAGCAACCAGGTCGACCTGAAGCTCGCATCCCGGGACCTGTACTTCTTCAACCAGTCCCGCGACCTGCTCGTACCGGACCAGGTCTGGCTGCCGCAGAACCTCCCGTCCGGCCAGGCCGCGACTCAGCTCGTCCAAGAGCTGCTGAAAGGCCCGACCAGCCGGCTCGGGAACGGCGTGGTGTCCATTGCGCCGCCCGGCACCGAAGTGCAGGTTTCGGTCCCGGTGGACCTCGGTGTGGCCACGGTGGCGCTGAACGATGCCGCCGTCTCGCTCCGCGACCAGGACCGGCGGCTGTTGGCGGCGCAGATCGTCTGGACCCTCAACCAGCTGAACCTGCGGGCCAAGATCACGGTCGGCGGCGCACCGCTGCTGCCTGACGACCCGGAGGTCCTGCCGTTCGCCAACTTCAGCCCGTACGACCCGCAGGTGCCGGCCGGGACGGCGACCAAGCTCTTCGGTCTGCTGAAGCAGAAGCCGCACCGGATCGTCGGCCTGGACGGGGCGTCGGACATCGCCGCCCAGCCGCTGAACGCGGGGCCACTGGCGCTGTACAAGGCGCAGTCGCTCGCGGTGACGCTGGCCGGCGACGCCGGGGCGATCGTCACCGCCGACGGGAAGCACCTCGTCTACGGCAAGCTGGACCCGGGCGACAAGGACGTCGACCAGGCGAAGATCGATCTCGAGGGGAAGACCCTGCCGCCGAGCTTCGACGACCAGGACAACCTGTGGTTCCTGGACCGGGCCGACAGCGACCACCCGCGGCTGCGGCTCCGCAACCACGACGGGCCGCTCGACGTCATCGACACCGACTTCAAGGGCGACACCCCGGTCGCGCTGCGGATGGCCCCCGACGGCGTACGGGTGCTGCTCGTGATGCAGGCGGCCGGCAGCAAGCAGAACTACGTCCAGACCGCCGCGATCCAGACCGCTCCCGACGGCAAGCGCCGGGTGCTCGGCGCGTTCCGGCCGCTCCGGCTGGCGCTGACCAACATCACCGACGCGGCCTGGAACAAGCAGGGCATCATCGTGATCGGCTCCGGCGGCAACGCCAGCTCGGCGCGTCAGGCCTGGCTGGCCAGCCCCGACGGCTCCAGCCTGCAGCTGCTGCCCGGGTCGACGCCCGACTTCGTCCCGCAGCGCGTCGCGTCGAACCCGAACAAGGACACCCTCCCGGTGATCCAGGACGACACCGGCCGCATCCACTGGCTCAGCAAGGACCTGATCTGGGTCTCTCCCGACCCCGGCGACATCCAGGGCCCGATCGAGCCCACCTACCCCGGCTGATCCCGCTGCGCCAACCTCTGGCGACAGCGGGTTGTCCACAGGGACGCGTGGGCCTGGTTGCGCGGGACCGGAGAAACCGGGGACCGTGAGGTGGTGCGGGGGTGGGACGGGGTCGCGGACCTGGTGCTGGGCGGGCGGTGCGCCGGGTGCGAGCGGCCGGGGGTCACTCTCTGTGGTGGTTGCCGTCGGCTACTGACGGGGATGACTCCGTTCCGTGCCTGGCCGGACCCGAGTCCGCCCGGGCTGGCGCCGCCGACCGCCGCCGCGCCGTACGCCGGGGAGCTCCGCAACCTGATCCTCGCGCACAAGGAGCACGCCCGCTACGCCCTGGCCCGGCCGCTCGGCCGGCTGCTGGCCGACGTCGTACGAACCGCGCTCGGGGACCGGCAGGCGGCGTGGGTCTGTCCGGTGCCGTCGCCGCGGGCAACCGTCCGCACACGGGGGCACGACCCGCTGCTGCGGATTACGAAAGCTGCCGTCAGATCCCTGCGCAGACAGGGAATCGACGCTCGCACGGCCGGCGCGCTGCGGGTCGTCGGGCGCCCCGACGACCAGGCCGGGCTGTCCGCGGAACGCCGGACCGCCAACCTGGACGGGGTTTTCGGGGTGCGTTCGCGCTGGGCTGAAACGCTGATCGATCAACCGGTCCTGCTGGCGGACGACGTGATCACCACCGGATCCACGCTCACCGAAGCCTGCCGCGCCTTGGAATCCCGGGGAATCCGGGTGCTCGGCTGCGCGCTGCTGGCCGCGACCGCGAGACACCGGGCGTCTGGTTCATGAGAACTTCCCTACCGGTTTTCGCCGAAGCCGACTAGCGTTGGCCTATGACACCCGCTAGGGCTTGTCGGGCAGTGGAGTGGCGAAGGACCGGATCAGCCGGATTCCTTGCCACCGGGTCCGACGGGTTCGACAGCGGGTGTTCTCGTTTCGGGCACCGTCACCACGAGTACGGGGGTCCGAACACGTAAAAGAAGTCGCCGATCGATGGAGGTTTCCGTGGACGTCGTTGTCAAGGGTCATCACTGCGAGGTCAGTGACCGCTTCCGGCAGTACGTCGAGGAAAAACTCGAGCGAATCGAGAAAGTCGATCATCGGGTACTGCGGTGCGAGGTGGAAGTCAGCCAGGAGAAGAACCCGCGACAGCACGATCGGGCGATGCGTGTCGAGCTCACCATGTACACCAAGGGTCCGGTGGTCCGCGCAGAGGCGTGCGGCGAGACCAAGCAGGCGGCGTTCGACGTCTGCCTGGACCGGCTCCGGTCCCAGGTCCGCAAGGCGGCCGACCGGCGCCGGGTGCACCGGGGTGAGCGGACGCCGGAAGGCCTGCGGCACGTGAACGCGAAGCAGCCGGTTGCCGGCAACGCACCTCTAGTGGAGGAACCAGTCGCCGAGGACGAGGTGGCGACGCACAAGTACGGATCTCTCACGGTCACCGGCGACGGTCCGCTGGTGATGCGCGAGAAGACCCACACCGCCAAGCCGATGACCCTGGACCAGGCGCTCTACGAGCTCGAACTGGTCGGGCACGACTTCTACCTGTTCGTCGACGCGGACGAGAACCAGCCGAGCGTCGTCTACCGCCGTCGCGGCTACGACTACGGCGTGATCAGGCTGGCCGTCTGAACCGTTCGCTCGTTGGTGGCGAACCTCGCGAGATTCGGGAGGAGATACCGCAGCCGCGGGCCGGGTAAACCCGGTCCGCGGCTTCTTTTACGCCTGATTGACGCTCGGTCCGGGAATGCCGAATCGGTCAGCTCCTGGCGACCGCTTTTCCCTTCCCGGCCCGCCCTCGACAGCGTAGTTTCCGAGGGTGCCGAAGGAGTCCCGCGTCCCCGGAAGCCGGGCCGCCGTGGTCCGGCACCGCGTCTCGGCGCGGCTGCACGGTCCGCTGTCGCGATTCGCGTGGTTCGTGCTGTACCTCGACGTCCTGGTGATTCCCCTGCTCCTCGCCTGGGGAGCGATCGGGGTCGCGGAGTCGGATGCGGGCGGGGCGATCGAGCTCAGCGCCGGACTGGTCGCGTTCTCGGCGCTGGTGGTGGCCGTCGTCCTCCCCGCGCGGCTGCCGTGGCTGATCTCGTCGTTCGGGATCGAGACCATCCTCACGGTGCACCGGTTGATCGCGACGATCGCCGTCGTCCTCGTGGTCGTACACCTGGTCGCAGTGCTGGTCTTCGATCCGCGCCATCTGTCGATCCTTGCGCTCTGGCACACGACCTGGGCGGCCCGGGCCGCGGTGACATCGACGGTGGCGCTGGTGCTGATCGTCGTACTCGCGCTGCGGCGAGCTCGGCGCCAGCCGCGGTACGAGGGCTGGCGGCTGGTGCACAACGGGCTCGTCGCGGTGGTGCTGGTCACCGCCTGGCTGCATGTCTGGTGGCTCCGGCACCTCGTTTCGCACACGCTGCTGGCCGCCTGGTTCGTCCTCTCCGGACTGCTCGTGGCGGGGCTGGCTGCGCGCCGGTGGATCGTGCTGCCGATGCGCGCCCGCCGGTACGCCTACGTCGTGGCTTCTGTGCGCGCAGTGCCGGGCGACGGTGTGACTCTGGTGATCCAGGCGGACGGGCATCCTGGGCTGCCGTTCGTCGCGGGACAGTTCGTCTGGCTCAAGATCGGGTCGACGCCGTTCGTTTTCGAGGAGCATCCGTTCAGCATCGCCTCGACGGCCGAGCATCCGGACCGAATGGAGTTCACCATCAAGGCGCTCGGGGACTTCACCGAGTTGCTCGTCGGCCTGCGGCCCGGCCGGCGCGTCTTTCTGGACGGTCCGTACGGCGGCTTCACCATGGCGGGCCTCGACAGCGTGCCGGGGTTCGTGCTGATCGCGGCCGGGGTCGGGGTCACGCCGTTGCTCAGCATGCTCCGGACGATGGCCGACCGCGGCGATCAGCGTCCGGTCCGGTTGATCCTCGCAGCCCGCCGAGAGCACGAGCTGATGCTGCTCCCCGAAGTCGAGGAGGTCCGGGCACGGCTGCACCTCAAGGTCGTCAAGGTGGTGAGCGAGCCCGGACCGGAGTGGACCGGTGAGACCGGGCGGATCGATCACGACCTGCTCAGCCGCAATCTCCCGCGCCGGTACCACCGGCTCCACTATTACCTGTGCGGCCCGCAGCCCATGGTGACCTCGGTCAGCCACGACTTGGCCGCACTCGGTGTTCCGCTGCGCCGGATCCACACCGAACGCTTCGGTTCGGTTTAGGACCTAGCTGTCGATCTGCTGCTGCAGCTCTGCCGCGTACGTCGCGACCTCGGCGTACACGCCCGGGTTGCCGGCGTCCGCGCAGCCGATGCCCCAGGACACGACACCGAACAGGCGGCCGTTCAGGACCAGCGGGCCGCCGGAGTCGCCCTGGCAGGAGTCCTTGCCGCCCTCCTCGTACCCGGCGCAGATCTCGCCGTCGGCGGTGTAGCCCTCGCTCGCGTACGCCTTCTCGCAGTACGCGTCGCCGAGGACCGGTACGTCGACCTTCTGGAACGTGGCCGCCGGGCCGGTGCCCTCGGTCTCGCCCCAGCCGTACACGATCGAGGCGGCGCCGGCCGCGTCGGCCGCCTTGTCGGTCTCCAGCGCCAGCGTGTCGACACCCTCGAACGGGGTCGCCAGCGTCATCACGGCGACGTCGTGGCCGGGCGACTTCCCGTACTCCGGGTCCACCCAGATGCTGCTGATCTTGGACTCCTTGCCGGTCGACTTGTCGGCGAGGTCGTCGCGGCCCTGGATCGCGGTGTACGTCGACGCGGCCTCGGTGGAGCAGTGGGCCGCGGTGACGATCTTGTTCGCCGCCACCAGCGTCGACCCGCAGTACTCACCGGTCGGGTCGGGGGAGTTGCTGTTCGACAGCTGGATGGCCCACGGCGTGTCGGCGGTGTGGGCGATGGTGCCGCCGACGATCCGGGTCTTGGGTCCGTCCGGCGACTGCGCGGCCGACGCGGAGCCTGCTACGGCCACCGCACCGAGGGACGCCGCGGTCAGTACGCCGGCCGCGAGGGCAGCGCGGACCACCTGCTTCTTTCCTGTCATGCCTCACTCCAGGGTGATAGGGGCCGCACGGGCGGACGGCCTCCTGGCAGGCTCTCCCGAACACCATGCGTAGCGCACCTCCCACTTTCGGTAACTTCAGAGTTATGTCGGTGGGCTCCGGCACAATCTCCGTCATGACGACTGAGGTGCTGTCGACGGCTCAGGCGCGACGGGTCGCGCTGGCGGCGCAGGGGTTCATGGACCCCCGGCCGAAGGGCGTTCCCGACGCGCGGGCGCTGTCCCGGGTGCTCGGCCGGATCGGGCTGATCCAGATCGACTCGGTCAACGTCCTGAGCCGCACGCAGTACCTGCCGCTCTACTCGCGCCTCGGGCCGTATCCGCGGGAGCTGCTGGACCGCGCCGCCGGCAAGGCCCCGCGCCGCCTGGTGGAGTACTGGGCGCACGAGGCGTCGCTGATCCCGGTCGAGACGCATCCGCTGATGCGCTGGCGGATGGCCCGCGCGACGACCGAGGCCTGGGGCGGCCCGCGGTCGATCGCGAAGGAGCGGCCGGACCTGATCAAGCAGGTGCTGGCCGACGTGCAGACCCACGGCCCGCTGACCGCCCGCGAGATCGACGACGATGTCGAGCGGGCGCGGGACAACTGGGGCTGGAACTGGTCCGACGTGAAACGCGCCCTGGAGTTCTTGTTCTTCGCCGGGGAGATCACCGTCGCCCGGCGCAACCAGCAGTTCGAGCGGCTGTACGACGTCCCCGAGCGGGTGCTGCCCCGCGCGGTGGTCGACACGCCGACGCCGACGCTCGACGAGGCGCACCGCGGGCTGGTGTCGATCGCGGCCCGGGCGCACGGGGTGGCGACCGCGCAGTGCCTGCGGGACTACTTCCGGACCGCGCCCGAGCCGACCTTGCAGGCGATCGCCGAGCTGGTCGAGGAGGGCGAGCTGCTGCCGGTGCAGATCGACGGCTGGAAGCGCCCGGCGTACCTGCACCGCGACGCGCGGCTGCCCCGCCGGGTGAATACCCGGGCCCTGGTCAGCCCGTTCGACTCGCTGGTCTTCGAGCGCACCCGGACCGAGGTCCTCTTCGACTTCCGGTACCGGATCGAGATCTACGTGCCGGCCGAGAAGCGCATCCACGGGTACTACGTGCTCCCGTTCCTGCTCGGCGACCGGCTGGTCGCGCGGGTGGACCTGAAGGCCGACCGCCCCGGCGGCGTGCTGCTCGTCCAGTCGGCGCACGCGGAGCCGAAGGCGCCGGTGGAGACCGCCGAGGAGCTGGCCGCGGAGCTGGTCCAGCTGGCCGGATGGCTCGGGCTGGACCAGGTCCGGGTGGCCGGCGGCGGTGACCTTTCGCCAGCGCTCAGTGACGCCCTGCGAGGCTCCTGAGGAGATCCCGGGAACTTTCCGGCGCGCTCACGCGTGGGTCCGGTAGGGCTCGAGGCACGCTGCGGGCGTGGCTTGGCACACCCGGCCCCGTACGATGGGGGACGCACGCCTTCCCGGGAGGGGTCGGCGCGCCCTGTCGGCGTTCGGCCGCAACCCAGGCTTCAGCAGCAAGGAGTGAACTCCCCACCATGAAGGTTGTCGACAAGGTCCTGCGGATCGGCGAGGGCAAGATCCTGCGCCAGCTGCAGGGCATCGCGAAGATGGTCAACTCCATCGAGGACGACTTCGTCACGATGTCCGACGAGGAGCTGCGCGCGCAGACCGCGGAGTTCAAGGAGCGCCACGAGAACGGGGAGTCTCTCGACGCGCTGCTCCCGGAGGCCTTCGCGGTGGTCCGGGAGGCGGCCAAGCGGACCCTGCACCAGCGGCCCTACGACGTCCAGATCATGGGCGGCGCGGCGCTGCACCTCGGCAACATCGCCGAGATGAAGACCGGTGAGGGCAAGACGCTGGTCGGCACGCTCCCGACGTACCTGAACGCGCTGTCCGGCAAGGGCGTGCACGTGGTCACGGTGAACGACTACCTGGCCAAGTACCAGGCCGAGTGGATGGGCCGGGTGTACCACTTCCTCGGCCTCGACTACGGCGTGATCCTGCCGGAGATGTCGCCCGCGGAGCGCCGGATCGCCTACGCCAAGGACATCACCTACGGCACCAACAACGAGTTCGGCTTCGACTACCTGCGCGACAACATGGCGGGCAGCATCGAGGACTGCGTCCAGCGCGAGCACAACTACGCGATCGTGGACGAGGTGGACTCGATCCTGATCGACGAGGCCCGGACCCCGCTGATCATCTCCGGCCCGGCCGAGGACTCCCAGCGCTGGTACGTCGAGATGGCCCGGATCGCGAACACGCTGAAGGCCTGGACGCTGGCCGACGAGGCGGAGCTGAAGCGGAAGAACCCCCGGGTCACCGACCTCGAGATCGACGAGACCAAGCGCCGGGTCGCCGACTACGACGTGGACGAGAAGAAGCGCACGGTCGCGATCCTCGAGCGCGGTATCGAGAAGGTCGAGGACCGCCTCGGCATCGACAACCTGTACGAGTCGGCCAACACCCCGCTGATCAGCTACCTGAACAACGCGCTGAAGGCCAAGGACCTGTTCCACCGGGACAAGGACTACGTCGTCGTCGACAACGGCGAGGTCCTGATCGTCGACGAGCACACCGGCCGGACGCTGCACGGCCGCCGCTACAACGAGGGTCTGCACCAGGCGATCGAGGCCAAGGAAGGCGTCGAGATCAAGGAGGAGTACCAGACCCTCGCGACGATCACGCTGCAGAACTACTTCCGCCTCTACGACAAGCTGGCCGGCATGACCGGTACGGCGATGACCGAGGCGAACGAGTTCTCGAAGGTCTACAAGCTCGGCGTCGTCCCGATCCCGACCAACAGGCCGATGATCCGGGTCGAGGAGCGGGACCTGATCTACCGCACCGAGGACGCCAAGTTCGACGCGGTGGTCAAGGACATCGTCGACGTGCACGCCACCGGTCAGCCGATCCTGGTCGGTACGACGTCGGTGGAGAAGTCCGAGCGGCTGTCCCGGCAGCTGCTCAAGGAGAACATCAAGCACGAGGTGCTGAACGCGAAGCAGCACGCGCGGGAGGCGGCGATCGTCGCGGAGGCGGGCCGTAAGGGTGCGGTCACGGTGGCCACCAACATGGCCGGCCGTGGTACCGACATCATCCTCGGCGGCAACCCCGAGTTCCTCGCCGACAAGGAGCTGCGCGCCCGCGGTATCGACCCGGCCGAGGACATCGAGCAGTACGAGTCCGAGTACCCGGAGATGCTCGAGCAGTTCGAGAAGCAGGTCAAGGAGGAGCAGACCGAGGTCCGCGAGCTCGGCGGCCTGTACGTGCTCGGCACCGAGCGGCACGAGTCCCGCCGGATCGACAACCAGCTGCGCGGTCGCGCCGGCCGCCAGGGCGACCCCGGCAAGTCCCGGTTCTACCTGTCGCTCGAGGACGACCTGATGCGGCTGTTCAAGCGCGAGATGGTCGACTGGGCGATGTCGCGGAACAACGACGACTCCCAGCCGCTGGAGAACAAGGTCGTCACCAAGGCGATCGCGTCCGCGCAGGGCCAGGTCGAGGCGCAGAACTTCGAGACCCGGAAGAACATCCTCAAGTACGACGACGTGATGAACAGGCAGCGGCACGTCGTGTACGACGAGCGCCGTCGCGTGCTCGAGGGCGCCGACCTGCGCGAGCAGGTGCAGGACATGCTCGAGGAGACCGTCACCGGCTACGTGCAGGGCGCGACCGCGGACGGCTTCGCCGAGGACTGGGACCTGGACGCGCTGTTCACCGCGATGAAGACGCTGTACCAGACGGAGCTCACCGAGGAGGAGCTGATCGAGGAGGCCGGTGGCGAGAAGGCCGGCTTGACGCAGGACTTCCTGATCGAGCGGTTCATCGAGGACGCCACCGCGGCGTACGAGCGGCGTGAAGAGCTGCTCGGCGAGGAGGCGATGCGGGAGCTGGAGCGTCGTGTCGTCCTGAGCGTGCTGGACCGCAAGTGGCGCGAGCACCTGTACGAGATGGACTACCTGCGCGAGGGCATCGGCCTGCGCGCGATGGCGCAGCGTGACCCGCTGGTCGAGTACCAGCGCGAGGGGTACGACATGTTCGCCGCGATGATGGAGTCCATCAAGGAGGAGTCGGTCGGCTTCATCTTCAACGTCGAGGTCGACGTCGAGGCGATGCGCGCCGAGATGGAGCTCGCGAACGAGGCGGCGCTGGCCGACGAGGACAGCCTCGAGGGCAAGCGGATCCAGGACATCCTCACCCCGGGCGCACCGATCGCGGAGTTCGCCGGCCGGACCGCCGACGAGGAGCGGCCGCAGGACACCCCGCGGCCGCGGGACACGCCGCGCCTGCGCGCCAAGGGGCTCACCAACGAGCAGCGGCCGCAGCGCCTGACGTACTCGGCGCCGACCATCGACGGTGACGACGAGGTCGCGATGCACACCGACGCCGTCGAGGACGGCAAGCTGGAGTACGCCGGCACGCCGCGCAACGCCGCCTGCCCGTGCGGCTCCGGCAAGAAGTACAAGCGCTGCCACGGCGATCCCCAGTCGGACGTCTACAAGTTCTGACGCAGATCCATCGACGGCCGGTCCCCATCCCGGGGGCCGGCCGTTCTGCGTCCCGCGTGGTGTGGCGCGGGACATGGTGTGGGGGCGGCGAGTGTGGTGCGCTGGGGGTATGTGGCTGACGGAGCGGTTCGGGCTCGCGGTGCCGGTGGTGGGGGCGCCGATGGCGAATGTGAGCGGCGGGAGGCTGACGGCGGCGATCTCGGCCGCGGGCGGGTTGGGGATGCTCGGCGCGGGGTCCGCGGTCTCGGCCGACTGGATCCGGACCGAGGGCGCGATCGCCGCGGCCGGCGGGGCGCCGTACGGGATCGGGTTGATGGCCTGGTCCGTCGAGGAGCACCCGGAGCACCTCGAGGCGATGCTGGAGCTGAAGCCCGCACTGGTGTCGCTGAGCTTCGGGAACTACCAGCCGTACGTCGAGACGCTGCAGGCGGCCGGGATCGTCGTCGCGACCCAGGCGGGCACCGTCGCCGATGCCCGCGAGGCGGTGGCGGCCGGGGTGGACGTGATCGTTGCCCGGGGCGCCGAAGCCGGCGGGCACGGGCGGAACGCCGTTGCCACGTTGCCTTTGCTGCAGGCGATCCTCGACCTCACCGACCTGCCGGTCCTCGCGGGCGGCGGGATCTCCGGTCCGCGCGGGCTGGCCGCTGTGCTGGCGGCGGGTGCGGCGGGCGGGTGGATCGGTACGGCGTTCCTCACTTGCGTCGAGGCGCTGACCAAGGAGCCGGTGCGGCAGCGGATCATCGAGGCGGATGAGACCGACACCGTGTACGGCACCGTGTTCGACGCCGCGTCGCGGGCGGGCTGGCCGGACGAGTTCGGCGGGCGGGCGCTCCGCAACGCGTACTTCGACAACTGGGAGGGCCGCGAGCAGGAGCTGAAGTCGGACGACGCGGGTCACGCCGAGTACGTCGACGGAACCAGCGCCGCCGACCCGGCCCGCGCGTCGATCTACGCGGGCCAGGGCGTCGGCGCTCTCACCGGTCAGCCGACAGCCGCCGAGGTCCTCGACGGCTTCGCGACGTACCGCGGCTACCTGAGCGCCGCCCTCAACGGCGGGTCCAAGTAGTTGCGATGAGCAAGCACCATCGCGTCGCACAGCTCCCAGATCTGCTCGACGGGTAGCGCGGCCGCGGTCGCCGGGTCGACCATCACCGCCTGGCGGATCGCGCGCGGGTCTTGCTGGATCGCTGCCCGGACGACGAGTTCGGCGACGCTGAGGTACGACCGGTTGAGCGCCGCACACTGCGCCGGAAGCTCGCCGACCGCGACCGGCTGGAGCCCCGAACCGTCCACCAGACAAGGAACCTCGACGACGCCCTCGGCCTGCAGATTGGCAATCAAGCCACCGGTGTTCGGGAGGTTGGCGTAGATGGTGCGGGAGGTGTTGGTGACGATGCTGTGGATGATTTGGGGGGCGTACTCCATGGTGGGTTCGACGTCCACCGGATCGCCGGCATTCAGGGCATCGCGGGTGTGTTCGTAGGACGCGAGGTTGTCCGCGACGATGTCGAGGTAGGCGCCGATCGGGAGGCGGAGGCGTTCGATCTCGGAGGTGTGGCCGAGGTACCACGGGACGTACTCCGCGGAGTGTTCGCTCGTCTCGGTCGGATAGCAGCCGAGCCGGCGGTACATGTCCACCCGGACCCGCCGGCGCAGCTCCGGGTCCGCCGCGATCGCCGCGTCCAGCCGGTCGTACAGGTTCTCCGATCCACGCTCGAACCGCAGCACCCACGACTGGTGGTTCACGCCCGCGGCCAGGTAACTGACGTCCTCGTACGGTACGCCGACCAGCTCGGACAGCCCCTGCATCGTCCAGTAGACCGAGTGGCAGAGCCCGACGACGTTGCGGACCCCGAGCGCCTTCAGGTACCAGACGTTCATCACCATCGGGTTGGTGTAGTTGAGCAGCCAGGCGTCCGGGCAGACCTCGGCGATGTCCTTCGCGAGCTCCCGCAGGACCGGGAACGTCCGCAGCGCGCGGAACACGCCGCCGACGCCGAGGGTGTCGCCGATCGTCTGCCGGATCCCGTACCGGGCGGGGATCTCGAAGTCGACGTGGGTCGCCGCGTTCATCCCGACCTGCACGATGTTGATGACGAAGTCGGCGCCGTCGAGCGCCGCCCGCCGTTCGAGATGCGTGGTGATCCGCGGTACGACGCCACGCTCCCGAGCGATGTACGAGGCCGCGGCCGCGGCGGTGTCGAGCCGCTCGGGGTCGATGTCGTGCAACGCGATGTGCACCGGACCCAGCTCGAGCGCGAACAGGTCGGCGAGCAACCCCTGCGTGAACACCACGCTGCCCGCCCCGACGAACGCGATCTTGGTCATGGCGCCACACTCCCGAGGGCCAGGTCCCAGTCGGGTTGGGCAGCTGTACCGCCGGCCGCGCGCGTCGAGAGGGAGCCGCAGGCAGCCGCGATCGCCAGCGCACGCTCGGGTTTCGAGCCGCTCAGTACGGCGGCGACCCAGCCGGCGTCGAAGCTGTCGCCCGCGCCGACGGCATCGACCGTGTCCACCTTCAACGCCGGCGCGGTGATCACCCTGGTCCCGTCGTGGGCCAAGGCGCCGTCCGGGCCGTTCTTGACGACTACGTGGGTGCCGCGGCGGGCCAGGCGCCGGGCGAGGATGCCGGCAGCGTCCTCGACCGAATGGTGGCCGGTGAGGGCCAGAGCCTCGGCCGCGTTGGGCAGGAAGTAGTCGGTGACCCGCAGCACGGGGTCGAGAACCATGCGGTCCCACTTGCCGGCCGGATCGTCGTTCGGATCCAGCGAGGTGGACGCCTTGGCCGCCTTGGCCTCTTTGAAGATCCCCGCCAGTCCTGCCGCCAGTTCCGGCAGCAAGTAGAACGAGGCGGCATGCACATGCCGCACCGACCGCACGAGGGATGTCGGGACATCCTCCGCCACAGTGCTCGGCAAACACCCGGGCGACGTCAGGATCGCGCGATCGTCCCCCGAGGTGAGGATGGTGGTCAGCGGCGTCGGGAGCGATGGGTCGACCACCAGCGCGTCGACATTCACGTCCCGGTCCGCGAGCGACGTACGGACGAAGTCACCGGCCGGGTCGTCGCCGACGCGGCCTGCGAAGGCGACGCGGAGACCGAGCCGGGCCGCGCCGCAGGCCATGATCGACGCGGAGCCGCCGAGGACCAGGGAGCCGCCGGGAACAAGGCGTTCCCGTTGGCCGAAGAGGATCGGCTGGTCGACGGGCCCGACGACCACGTCGGGATTCGCGTCACCGATCACTAGCAGATCGAACATATTTGTCTCAGCCTTTGAGTCCGGTGGAGGCCAGCGAGCGGATGAACGCCTTCTGGGCCAGGAGGAACCCCAGCAGGACGGGCAGCACGGTGATGACGTTGCCGGCCATCACCGCCGACCACTGGGTGTGGTGCTGTCCCTGGAACGTGGTCAGTCCGAGCTGGAGGGTGTATGTGGAGTCGCTGTTGATCGCGATCAACGGCCAGGTCAGGTCGTTCCAGGTCGCGAGGAACGTGAGGACGGCGACGGTGCTCAACGCCGGCCGCGCGAGCGGCAGCACGATCGACACCAGGATCCGCAGCCGTCCGCAGCCGTCCAGCCAGGCCGCCTCCTCGAGTTCCCGGGGGAGCGAGACGAAGAACTGCCGGAAAAGAAACACCGAAAGCGGCGTCACCAGCGACGGCACGATGAGCGCGCCGAGCGTGTCGATCAGGCCGAGCTGTTTCATCACCAGGAACGTCGGGATCATCGTCAGCTGGAACGGGACGACCATCGTCGCGAGCATCAGCCCGAGCACGAGCTTCGAACCGGCGAACCGGATCCGCGCGAACGCGTACCCGCCGAGCGAGCCGAGCACCAGGTTCGCGGTCACCGCCACCGCGGAAACCACCAGGGAATTCAGGAACCACCGCGGAAACAGAGCGTTTCCGAGCACGTACCGGTAGCCGTCCAGCTTGATCCCGTGCGGCCACAGCGCCGGCGGAAAACGGTTGATCTCCGCGTTGCTCATCACCGAGCTGACCAGCAGCCAGACCAGCGGCAACGCGAACAGGAGCGCCAGTGGCGCGAGGACGAAGTGCCAACCGCTGATCCGCCTCATCGACCAGCCACCCGCTTCCGGTAGAGCTGCAGGGCGACACCGATCACGAGCAAGGCGACCGCCAGGGTGTACGCGGCCGCCGCGCTGTAGCCGGCCGTGAACGTCTTGAAGGCCTTCTCCCAGATGAAGTACACGATCACCGTCGTCGAGCCGAGCGGCCCGCCCTTGGTGGTGACGAACACCAGGTCGAACACCTGCAGCGCGTTGATGGTCTGGAACAGCAGCAGGAAGATCGTCACCGGCGTCAGCGCGGGCAGCGTCACATGCCGCAGGACGCCCCACCGGCCGGCGCCGTCGATCCGCGCGGCCTCGACCAGATCGGTCGAAACGCCTTGCAGACCGGCGAGATAGACGATCACGCAGAACCCGGTGCCGCTCCACAACGAGATCGCGACCAGCAGGTACAGCGCCTGCCCCGGATCGCTGAAGAACCCTTGGGCCGGCAGCCCGACCTTGTGCAGCAGGGAGTTCGCGACACCGAACTCCGGATCCAGCACGAACGAGAACAGCACACCCTGCGCCGCGGCCGACACCACGAACGGCACGAACACCAGCGTCCGGTACAGCCCGATCAACGCGATCTTCCGGTCCAGCGCGATCGCGATCGCCAGCCCGGCGAGCACACTCAACGGGACGTAGAGCGCCGTGTAGATCAGCGTGTGCGCTACCGCCGACCCGAACGCCGGGTCCTTCACCAGTGCCTGGTAGTTCGCCAGTCCGACCCACTGGCTCGGGGACACCAGATCGTTCACCTGGAACGACAACAGCAGCGACCACACCACGGGGACGACACCGAGGCCGAGGATGAGCACCACCGACGGACTCACGAACGCCCAGCCGGTCGCACCTTCACCACGCGCCCGCCGTTTGGCCGCCCGGCTCCGCGGATCGACGGTGAACGTCCCGACCACGCTGGCCATCAGCTCGGCACCGCCAGCACCTGGTTGCACTGGTCGACAGCCTGCTTGAGTGCGTCCGCCGGGCTCTGCTTGCCCAGCAGGACGGCGGCGATCGCCTCGCCGACGTGCTGCGAGATCTGCGGGTACGTCGAGATCGTCGGCCGCACCTTCGCGGTGTCGAGCGCGGTCACGAACACGTCCAGCCCGTGGGTCGCCGCGGAGTGCTTCTTCCACTCGGGCATTTCCGCGGTGGCCTTGGTGATCGGCAGGCTGCCGCCCTTGATGTCCCACTGCAGGTCCTGCGCCGGATCGGCCAGCCAGCTGACGAACTCGGTGGCGGCCTTCACCTTGGCCTTGCCGTTGTCGAAGATCGTCCAGGTGTCCGGCCCGGAGATCGTGATCGGCTTCCCCGAGTACGACGGCAGCGGGACGACGCCGTAGTCGAGGCCGGCGTCCTTCAGCTCGGGGAGCTGCCAGGGGCCGGTGGCAACCATTCCCATCCGCCCGCCGAGGAACACCTGGTACAGCTGCTCGCTGCCCGGCTTCGGGTCGACGTACAGCGACTTGTCGGTGCGCAGCCGGTCCAGGGTTTCGAGGGCTTTCGTGCCGACCGCGTCGAAGCCCGCCTTCTTACCGTCACCGCTGACCACATCGCCGCCGAGGTCCCAGATCATCGGCCAGATCCGCCAGACCGTGTCCTCGTCGCCGACACCCGGCCAGCCGGTGCCGAAGACGCCTTTCGCCGGATCGGTCAGCTGTTTCGACGTGGCCACGAAGTCGTCCCAGGTCCAGCCTGCCGCCGGCGGCGCCACCCCGGCGGCCGCGAACAGTTTCTTGTTGTAGACCACGCACAGCGAGTCGAGCAGGGCCGGCGCGGCCCGGACCTTGCCCTTGACGCTGACCGCGTCCTTCACGGCCGGCCAGTAGCCGTCGACCTTCAGTTGCCCGGTGAGATCGGCGACCTTGGGGCTCTTGGTGAGGCTGGCGAGGTCCGACCCGAAGATGTACGCGATGTCCGGGTAGGACCCCGCCGCCAGTCCCGCGGTGACCTTCTGCAGCATGCTGTCCGCGGTCACGCCGCCACCGCCGCCGACCACCTTGATCTTCGGGTGCGACTGGTTGAACGCGGCGATCAGTGAGTCGATCGCGGCCTTGCCGAGGTCAACCTGGCCGTGCCACAGGTCCAGCGTCACGACGCCGTTCGGATCGGCTCCCTCGTCGTCGTTCTTGCCGCAGGCGCCCACGGTGCCGACGGCCGCCACGGCGGCGGCCGCGCGCAGGACGTCACGGCGGGACAGGTTTCGAGCATGCTGAGACATGACGGTCTCCAGAAAGGTGTGGACGAAAGGAGTTCAGCAGGTCTTGCGGACGTACCCGGGGTCGCCCGGGACGGAGACGTCCACGTCGCGCTGCACGATCGAGAGCGTTCCGCCGTACTGCGAACACGCTGTCCGCCGGCCGCTGTCGGTGTACTCGATCACGATCACGTTGTTGCCAAAGGCATCGACGTAGTCGCCGCACTCGTCGTACTGGCCGCATTCCTCGGCCACCGCGAAGTCGAGGCCGACCGCTGTCCGCGCGCCGGCCAGTTCGACCGTGTTCTTCTGGCCGATCGCGAGGCTCTTGCTGTGAGCGTGGGTGGCCAGCAGGGTCAGGTACGCCTTGGCCTGCCCGGCGGTGAGGAGGTTCTTCGAGCGGGTGTAGCTGTCGTAGTTGTCCGGCTCGATCGCCCGGTAGCCCTTGGCGGCGCAGCCGTCGATCCAGCCGTTCACCTTCGCGGCGATCCGGGTCCGCTTGTCGGCGGTACGGAGATCGAGCAGCGGTTCGCCCCAGTCCTCGTCGATCACCAGGTTGCCCTTGGCATCGCGGAGCAGCAGGTCGGCGGCCCACTGGCCCTGTTCGCCCGGCTGGACCTGGAAGGCGTTGACGTAGCAGATGTTGTAGAGGCCCGCGGCGGGCGCGGCGGTCCGGTCGCGGGTGACCACCTGGACTCCGGCAGGCGGGGTGTACGCGCCGCCGATCTGGTAGTCGAACTTCGCGTGTGCCGGCGGCAGTGTGACGGCCGCGTCGGCGGAGGTTCGGGTGAGGGTGGAGGCGGTGATGGTGACGGCGACTGCGAGGGCGGTGGCCGCGACTGCTCCGAGCAGGCGGCGGGTGAGTCTGGACACGATTGCTCCATCGGTCCCGGGGACGCGACCCCGCCTCGGGTTTCTCGCCACCCTGGCGCCGGAAAACCGGACTTCAGGCCGTCGGCCTGGTACCGGCTGGGTGCGTCGCTGCCGACCAGTCAATCCCTCGCCGGCCGCGGCCGTCAAGCGATCGGCTGCAAACGAGTGCGCGGAACTGCCCGCAGATTGCGGTACTGCGCATCGATCGAGAGCTTGACAGCCTAGGTTTTAACCGGTTTAGATGCTCTTTAAACCGGTTTAAAGGAGATCTCGGGTGACCAAGCGGCCGACAATCGCGGATGTGGCGCGCCGGGCCGGCGTGTCCAAGGGATCGGTGTCGTTCGCGCTCAACGGGCGGCCGGGGCTGGCGCAGGCGACCGTGGACAAGATCCTCGCGGCCGCCGACGAGCTGGGCTGGCGGCCGAGCAACCGGGCCCGGTCGCTGTCGGTCTCGAAGGCGTTCGCGCTCGGCCTGGTGATCACCCGGGATCCGGCCGTGCTGTCGTCGGACCCGTTCTTCCCGGCGTTCATCGCCGGGGTCGAGAGCGTGCTGTCGACGCAGGGCCAGGCCCTGGTCCTGCAGGTGGTCGCCGACGGCTCGGAGGCGGACGGCTACCAGCGGCTCGCGCAGGACGCGCGGGTGGACGGGGTGCTCCTGTCCGACCTCCGGCACGACGATCCGCGGATCGAGTTGCTCGTCGAGCTCGGCCTGCCCGCGGTCACGCTGAACCGGCCGGACGGCGAGTCGCCGTTCCCGGCGGTCACCCTCGACGACCGGCCCGGCACGAGGGCGGTCGTCGAGCACCTGGTCGAGCTCGGGCACACCCGGATCGCGCACGTCGCCGGGCCACCCGCGTTCGTGCACGCCACGGCCCGCTCCACCGCCTTCGTCGAGGCGCTGGCTGCCGCCGGGCTGGAGCCGGTCGCGGTCGAGAACGGCGACTTCACCGCGGCCGGCGGTATCGAGGCGACGCGGCGGTTGCTCGCGCTGCCGCAGCCGCCGACCGCGATCGTCTATGCGAACGACCGGATGGCGATCGCCGGTCTGGGCGCCGCCCAGGCCGCCGGCCTGACGGTGCCGGACGACCTGAGCATCGCCGGCTTCGACGACAGCGAGCTCGCCGAGTACGTGCATCCCGGTCTGACCACGGTCCGCGCCGACCCGTTCCGCTTCGGCGAGACGGCCGCCCGGACTCTCAACCGGGTCGTCGACGGCGAGACCGACGTACCAGACGTCGAGCTCCCGCCCGCGGAACTCGTCGTACGGCGCTCCACTGCTGCACCCCCTGCCTAGGAGGAACCCCTTATGAAGTTGCAAGCTGGACTGCTGGCCGTGGTTCTGGCCGGCTCACTCGCCGCGTGCGGGAGCGGCGGTGACGGCGCTGGTGACGCCGACGCCGCGGCCAAGGCCCGCGGACCGATCACGATCTGGTACTCGAACAACGCCGAGGAAGTGGCCTGGGGCAAGCAGATGGTCGCGGCCTGGAACGCCGAGCACGCCGACCAGAAGATCACCGCGCAGGAGATCCCGACCGGCAAGTCGTCCGAAGAGGTGATCGGCGCCGCGATCACGGCAGGCAACGCGCCGTGCCTGATCTTCAACACCTCACCGGCGTCGGTGTCGCAGTTCCAGAAGCAGGGCGGACTGGTGCCGCTGGACGCGTCCTACATCGAGGAGCGCTCCGGGGACGTCGCCCAGCAGTACAAGTCACCGGACGGCAAGTACTACCAGCTGCCGTGGAAGTCGAACCCGGTGATGATCTTCTACAACAAGAAGGTGTTCGCGAAGGCCGGCATCACGAACCCGTCGCTGGCCACCTACGACGAGTTCCTCGCGACGTCGCGCAAGATCGTGGCGTCGAAGGCGGCGAAGTTCGCGATCTACCCGGCGCCGAGCAACGAGTTCTACCAGTCCTGGTTCGACTTCTACCCGTTGTACGCGGCCGAGAGCGGCGGCAAGCAACTGGTGGCCGACGGCAAGGCGACGTTCGCGTCCGACGAGGGCAAGAAGGTCGCGCAGTTCTGGCGGACGATGTACGCCGACAAGCTGGCGTCGCCGGAGAAGTACACCGGGGACGCGTTCGTGGACGGCACCGCGGCGATGGCCGTGGTCGGTCCGTGGGCGATCGCGACGTACAAGGGCAAGGTCGACTGGGGCGTCGTCCCGGTGCCGACGTCCGCGGGCAAGCCGGCCGCCGAGATTCACACGTTTTCCGACGCCAAGAACGTCGCGATGTACTCGGCCTGCAAGAACCGCGGGACGGCGGCGGACGTGCTGAAGTTCGCGACCAGCAAGGACCAGGACGGCAAGTTCCTGGCCGCGACCGGGCAGATGCCGCTGCGCAAGGACGTCGCCTCGACGTACGCGGACTACTTCGCGAAGAACCCGGACTACAAAACCTTCGCCGACCAGGCCTCGCGCACCGTCGAGGTGCCGAACGTGCCGAACTCGATCACGATCTGGCAGACCTTCCGCGACGCCTACTCCAAGTCCGTGATCTTCGGCCAGCAGGACGTCGGCCAGGCCCTCGACGGCGCCGCACAGAAGGTCGACCAACTCGTCAAGCAGTCTTGACGTCCTCCCCGCAGGATGAGGCACGGGGATTCCAACTTCTACGCGGAGGTAGTGAGTTGAGGTTCACGCTTCAGCGGGACCGGTGGAGGCGTCCCTCGACGTGCGCTGACGGCCCGTCCGGCCGCGATGTTGATCGCTGCGTTCACGTCCGCGTTGGCCTGATGCCCGCAGGCGACGCATCGGAACACCGCTTGGCTCTCACGGTTTTCCGGTGCGCAATGCCCACAGCAACTGCAGGTTTGGGATGTGTACGCAGCGTGCACCCGCTCGACACGCCCAGGGGCCTTCTCGTCGAGACGACGTACCAAGGTGCCCCAGGCATTGAGCAGAATTCCTCGGTGCAACCCCGCCTTGGCTCGGCGCCCGTTCGGCAGGTACTTGCCCGGCCGCGCGGGGTCGGGCTTGCGCTTCGGTCGCTTCATCATTTGAGCAATACGAAGATCCTCTACACGGATGATGTCGAACCGTCGAGCCAGGTCGGTGGTGACCTTTTCTACCCAGTCTCTGCGTCTGTCGCGAGCGCGCGCAAACAGCTTTGCGATCGCGGCCTTCACACGACGCCGACGGTTCGAACCCGGTTTGCAGCGATCCAAACGCCGGTGCAACTGGTCGATCCGTCGCTGCTCGGTCTTCGGGGGACGAGGACACAGCAGTTGCTCGCCAGTAGACAAGGCGGCCGACACCGCGATGCCGCGGTCTATGCCGACGTGCTGACCTGTCCCCGGCGCGGGGATCGATTCGGGTATGGCAGCGAAGGCGATATGCCACCGGTCCACCCGGTCGCAGGTGACTCGGTACGACTTCGCGTCTGGTATGGCGCGGGACCGTCTGAACCGCACCCATCCGACCTTGGGCACGTTGACCGCCGCCCACCGATGGTTCAGCTTCACGATCCGGGTGGCCTGACCACCCACGATGCGGAACCCCTCATGCTGTCCGGCCCGCCGCCAGTTCGGGCGCCGATGGGTGCCCGCGTAAAAGTTCTTGGTGGCTTGGTCGAAGTCCCGGAGTGCCTGTTGTTGCACAGTTTGCGATCCTGCCCGCAGCCAGCTGAATACCGCTCTCGCCTCAGTCAGTTGCCGCGCTTGCTCGGCGTACCTGGGTGTCGGTCCCTTGTCACGGGTCCACATCGACCATTGCTCCAGAGCCAGATTCCATACGTACCGGGCGTGTCCGCAGTGCGCGGCCAACGCAGCCTCCTGCTGCGGAGTGGGGTACAGCCGGAACCGGGACATGTGAGGGATCCAATCAGACGACGCCGACAGTTCTCGACCTCCGAAAGGAGTGCCTCGTGGTGGCCTCTCGCGGCGGACGGCTGATCCGCTTGTCAGACCATTCGGCGAGACGCGGACTCGTCGCCCGCGTTCTGGGTGAGCATCCGGTCGGGACCGCGTTCGTCACGCCGTACGTCGTTTTCCTGGCTGCGGTGTTCGCGTATCCGCTCGGGTTCGCGGTGTACATGTCGTTCCACGACTACTTCTTCGCCGCGCCCGGCGCGATCGTGGACCGGCCGTTCGTCGGGTTCGACAACTACGTGGCGGTGTTGTCGGATCCGGCGGTCCGGCGGGCGTTCGGCAACGTGCTGGTCTTCCTGGTGATCAATGTTCCGCTGACCGTCGTGCTGTCGCTCGGGCTGGCGAACGCGCTGAACGCGGCGATCCGATGGCGGACGTTCTTCCGGGTCTCGTACTACGTGCCCTATGTGACCGCGTCGGTCGCGGTGGTCGGCGTCTGGCTCTTCCTGTTCAACTCGAACGGGCTGGTCAATTCGGTTTTGGGGCCGTTGGCTCCCGATCCGTCCTGGCTGGTGAACTCGTCCTTGGCGATGCCGACGGTCGCGATCTACGTGACGTGGAAACAGCTCGGGTTCTTCATCCTGCTGTACCTCGCCGCGCTGCAGAACGTCTCGAAGGACCTCTACGAGGCGGCGGCGATGGACGGCGCCGGGCGGTGGAAATCGTTTCTCAACGTGACCGTTCCGGGGGTGCGGCCGGCGACCACGTTGGTCGTGCTCGTCGCGACGGTGACGGGCGCGAACCTCTTCACCGAGCCCTACCTGTTGACCGGTGGCGGCGGACCGGACGGAGCGTCCGCCTCCCCGGTGCTGATCATGTACCAGCGCGGGATCGAGCAGGGGAATCCGGACATCGGGTCGGCGATCGGCGTGCTGCTCGTCATCGGGGTGCTGGTGCTCGCGTTGCTCGAGCGGCGGTTCGTCGGGCGGGAGGAGGACTGATGAAGCTCAAGTTCGTCGCGCTGCTGATCGGGGCGTTCGTCTTCCTGTTTCCGTTCTACTACATGCTGATCGGCTCCCTGCAGGCCGAACCGGATCCGACGGTTTCCGGAGCATTTCCGTCACCCGGCAACCTGACCGGCCACAACTACGCCGAGATCAACAACGCCATCCACCTCGGCCGTTCGCTGCTCAACTCCGGCATCTTCACCGGCGGCGTCATCCTCGGCACCCTCGTGTTCGGGGTCCTCGCCGGCTACGCGCTGGCGCGGCTGCGGTTCCGCGGCCGCGGGCTCGTGTTCAACCTGATGCTGCTCATCCAGGTGGTGCCGTTCCAGCTGCTGACGATCCCGCTCTACGTCCTGATCGTGCGCAGCTACGGGCTGGCCGACAGCTATCTCGGGATGACCCTGCCGTTCCTGATCAACTCGACCGCGGTCTTCGTGTTCCGGCAGTACTTCCTGCAGTTGCCGGCCGAACTGTTCGACGCCGCCCGGATCGACGGTGCGTCGGAGCTGGGCATCCTCTGGCGGGTCGCCGTACCGCTGGTCCGGCCCGCGCTGCTGACCGGCGTGCTGCTCACGTTCATCGGGCCGTGGAACGAGTTCCTGTGGCCGTTCCTGATCACCAAGCAGCAGGACCTGCAGCCGCTCGCGGTCTCGCTGTCCAACTACCTGACCACGGTGTCCGCCCGCGCCGCGAACCCGTTCGGCGCCGTGCTCGCGGGCGCCTGCGTGCTCGCCGCGCCCGCGGTCGCCCTGTTCATCGTCTTCCAGCGCCGGTTCATCTCGACGAACCTGTCGTCCGGCGTCAAAGGCTAGAACCGCCATGCCGAGTTTCTGAAGGGGCTTTTCCGTGACTGTTCCTTACACTCTCACCCGTGTCGGAGTCCTGATGACGGCCGAGCCGGGCAACGAGCTCGAGGCGGAGGGGGTGCTGAACCCCGCCACCGGGCACACCCCCGACGGCCGGCTGTACCTGCTGCCGCGGCTGGTTGCCAGCGGCAACATCTCGCGCGTCGGCCTGGCCGAGGTCGAGCTGACCGACGGCGTCCCGGTCGGCGTCCGGCGCGAAGGTGTCGTGCTCGCACCGGACGAAGGCTGGGAGCGCGGCAAGAACAACGCGGGCGTCGAGGATCCCCGTGTCACGTTCGTCCCGTCGCTCGGCCTGCACGTGATGACGTACGTCGCCTACGGTCCACTCGGGCCGAAGCCGGCCCTCGCGGTCTCGTCGGACCTGCGGGACTGGCGGCGGCTGGGGCCGCTGCACTTCGAGTACCAGCCGGACCTGGACACCGACCTGAACCTGTTCCCGAACAAGGACACCGTTTTCTTCCCTGAGCCGGTGCCCGGTCCGGACGGCGAACCGGCGTACGCGATGCTGCACCGGCCGATGTGGGACCTCGGCTGGTTCCGCGAGGGCGAGGGCGTCCACCTGCCGGCCGGCGTCACCGACGACCGTCCGGGGATCTGGGTCTCGTTCGTCCCGGTGGCGGCGGTCGAGGAGGACCTGCGCAACCTCGTCCACCTGCGGCAGCACCGGCTGGTCGCGATGTCGGAGTACCCCTTCGAGGAGCTGAAGATCGGCGCCGGGCCGGCGCCGCTGCGGATCCCCGAGGGCTGGCTGGTGATCCACCACGGCGTCACCGGCGAGCAGCCCGAAGGCTTCGACCCAACCACCCAGAAGGTCTGCTACGCGGCCGGCGCGCTCATCCTCGACGCCGCGGACGTGACCCGGGTGGTTGCCCGCAGCACCGAACCCCTGCTTGTCCCGGAAACCGAGAAGGAAAAAGTCGGAACGGTGGGGAACGTTGTTTTCCCGACCGCGATCGAGAAGGTCGACGGCGTGCAGTACGTCTTCTACGGCATGGCCGACGCCGCGATCGGCGTGGCCAGATTGGATCGCCTGCCATGAATCCGACCCGCCGCACCGTCCTCGGCGGAGCACTCGCGGTGGCCGCTGCCTCGGCGGTCACGGTCCCCGCTGCGGCCACCCCCACCCGCCTGTCCAACCTCGCCCACGTCGACTATCTCCGGGAGTCGGTCTCGCCGCCGCCCGCTGCCGGCCACACCACCTACGGCTCCGCTCCGCTCGGCGTTCTGTGGACGTACGCCGACCGCCAGGCCGACGGCTCCTACCAGCGGATCGGTGGCGGCACCTACGATCCCGCGACGAACACCTACGGGCAGGGCGCGTACAACGCGGACGACATCGCCCGGGCGGCCGTCGTCTACCTGCGGCACTGGACGCTGTTCCACCAGGCGAGTTCGCTCCAGGCTGCCCGCGACCTGCTGCGAGCACTCGCTTTCCTGCAGTCGCCCAACGGAAACGTCGTTCTGTGGATGCAACCCGACGGCGCCCTGAACCCCAGTGCCGAACCGGTCGAGCTGCCCGATCCGTCCGACTCCGGCCCGTCGTACTGGCTGGCCCGCACGGTCTGGGCCCTGGGAGAGGGATACAGCGTTTTCCGCCGCGCCGACCGGGCCTTCGCCGACTTCCTCCGCGAACGGCTCGAGCTGGCGATCGCCGCGCTGGAGCGTCAGGCCCTGACCCGCTACGGCCAGTACAACGTGGTCGACGGCCGCAAGCTCCCTGCCTGGCTGATCGTGAACGGCGCCGACGCCACGTCCGAAGCGGTCCTCGGGCTCTCGGCGTACGTCGAGGCAGGCGGATCGCCGGGAGCGCGTCGAGCCCTGAGCCGCTTCGCCCAAGGCATCGCGGAGATGCAGGCCGGATCGACCCGCGAATGGCCGTTCCGGGCGATCCTCCCCTGGGGTGAGTCGATCTCGGACTGGCACGCGTGGGGCGCCCAGATGCCCTCGGCTCTCGCTGCCGCCGCTGCCGCCCTTGGTGATCCCGACCTGCTCACAGGGGCCATCGGCGACACGGCAGGCTTCACGCCGCTCCTGCTCACATCAGGCGGCCCCGACAACGGCTGGCTACCAGTCCCGATCGACCGCACCCAGATCGCGTACGGCGTAGACGCGCGCCTGCAGGCACTGCTCGCGATCGACCGCCCCGGCCAGAAACACCTCGCCGCCTTCGCCGCCGCCTGGTACTTCGGCGCCAACCGCGCCGCCGAACCGATGTACGACGCGGCCACCGGGCGCACGTACGACGGCATCTCCGGCGACGGTGTGATCAACCGCAACTCCGGCGCCGAGTCCACGATCCACGGCCAGCTCTCGATGCTCGCCCTCGACGCCCATCCAGACGTCGCTCGCCTGTCGGGCGAAACGGCGTACGAGGGCCTGCACGTCGTCGAGGCGGAATCGGCCACCGGCGGCGCGGTCGTCACTCCACCTTCGGCCTGGACCGGCGAATCCCAGTGGAGCAACGGCGCCTACCTGTCCCTCGACAGTACGGCGACCTGGACGCTGCCGGCGTCGACGCAGCCGCGACTGGTGCTCCCGGTCGTCAATCTCGTCGACACACCCGACCCGGCGAAGACCACCTGGACGAGCGCTGGGCTGACGCTCGGCACGCTGACCCACAGCTGCGGCCCGCAAGGAATCTCCGCGGCACCCGGTGCTCTTCAGCCGCTGACACTCGCCAAACCGCTGCCTGCCGACGCGACCACGCTCAGCGCGCAGTCAACAGGCACGGCTCAGGTGGATGCAGTACTGCTGCTTCCGACCATCAGCAGCCTCAGGATCGGATCGGCGACGCTTCTGGTGAGCGTCGACACTCGTCCGCGGGTGGTCGATGCCGGCAAGCATGCTTACTCGTATGACTCCAGCGGTCGGCTGGTTGCCCGCGGCACTCCACTCGTCGTACCGGGTGGGTTCACCGTCGTGCTCGGCTGAGCGCCTCCGCACACCAGTCGGCCAGGTACAGCAGTGCCTGGCCGCGCTGGTGGAACAGATACCGGCTGTCGACCTGGCGGTGATACGCGTTGTGCGTCGCGTCCGAGGCGCGGCCGAGCAGGCCTGGCAGCAGCCACGCGTACTTCACGCCGGACGCCATCACCGCGAGCCGTACGTCGTCCGGGTCGCCGCGCCAGCCTGCCTCGTACAAGCCGTCGAGGTAGTTGGCGATGCACGTCTCGGCGAGCTCGGGCAGGCGCTCGACCGGCCAGAACAGGTCGAACACCGCGTCCGGGATGTAGTTGCCGATGTCCTCGCCGAGGGCCCCGTCGCCGAGGAACGACCAGTCGAACAGCGCGAGCTCGCCGGACGGTCGCTGGATCACGTTCGACACCCAGAAGTCGAGGTGGCAGCGGGCCCGCGGGAGACTCGCGACCAGGTCGAGCAGGGCGTCGCGATGGACCAGCAGTCCGGTCCAGGCCTCGCGGAGTCCGGCCGGCCAGGTCTCGCGGATCAGCGGCTGCTGCCACGCGGCGTCGTCGGTCATCAGGTGCCACGGCACGTCGCGGGTCGTCGAGTAGTCGCGGAGGAAACCGATCGACGTCCACGGCCGCTCGGGCGCGGGGCGGGCCTGCCAGCGACCGCAGGCCCGGGCGAGCGCCGCGTGCTCCGCGAGGCTGAAGTGCGTGCCCGGCGTACCGTCGATGTCTTCCATCAGCAAGACGGCGCCGTCCCGCTGGTCCTCGGTCTGCGCCGCGGGCAGCACCAGTCCGGCGTCGGCGAGCTGTTCGCGGAGCTCGTCGTCGCGATAGACCTCGAGCTCGCGGCGCCAGTAGTTCCAGTGCCGCGGGTCGGTCGACGCGGCCCACGGACCGGACGAGTCGGCGGGCCGCCGGAGCTCCTTGCGTACGGCGGTCCGGCCGTCGGCGTACGTCACCCGTTCGACGTTCGCCGTCACCGCGTTGAGCGGATTGTGCCGCAACGTCGTCGTACCGACTTCGGTCATGCAGAGCAGTGTCTCAGCCCAGCAGGATCTTCGGTGGCAGACCGGTGAGAGCTTTCACATCGCGGGAGAAGTGGGCCTGGTCGGCATACCCGGTGAGCACGGCGACGTCGGCGAGCGGGAGTCCGGTGCGGGCGTGGTCGAGGGCGACGTTCATCCAGAGGACCCGGTCGAGCATCTTCGGCCCGTACCCGAATGCGTCCAGGCAGCGTCGGTGCAGCTGCCGCTCGCTCAGGCCGATCGTCCCGGCCAGCCGGGCCACACCGGCCGTGCCACGGAGCAGACCGCCGCGGACACTGCGCAGTACGTGCGTCGTGAGCCGGTCCGTCGGCTCCTCGAGCAGTCTCGCGACCTCGAGGTCGAGCGCTGTCGCGTGATCGGGGGCCGATCGGATCCGGTCCAGCAGACGCCGGCTCCGGTTCGGCGACCACAGGTCGGCGAGGCGGACCCGCTGGTTCAGCAACTCGCGGGCCGGGACGCCGAGGAATCCCGGCGCGGCACCCGGCGCGAACCGGATCCCGGCATACCGCGTGCCGCGCGGCGCGGAGCCTGTCCAGGCGCGGCTGTCCGGGCCGGCGACGATCAGGTCGTCGTCCATCAGCAGCAGGTCCATGCAGCCGTCGGGGAGGATCCGGAACTCACCGCCTTCCGCCGTCCGTGTCCACAGGTCGGCGCCGGCGATGCGCGCGGGGCGCTCCCGGTACGGCTCGACGGCCACAGTCACCTCTCCAGTCTGCAACGCGCCACCGACAGTTTGGCGACGGCGTGTTCGGGCATCAGAGACGGTGTGACGCGTCGAGACGATCTGTCAGGGGTTCCGCTGCTCGGCCGTACGATCGCGCCCGAGGGGTCCGGTCTGGTGCTCGCCGAGTGGGAGGCCGACGGCCGCACGTCGGACGAGGTGGCGTGGCAGGCGCCGCTGCACGTCCACCACACCGACGACGAGGCCTGGTACGTGCTCTCCGGGACGATGCGGATGCGGATCGACGGCGAGGACTACGACGTACCGGCCGGGTCCGGGATCATCGGGCCGCGCGGCGTGCCGCACACGTTCGGGAACCCGGGCGAGGAGCCGGCGCGGTACGTGCTGGTGATGTCGGCGACCACACACGCGATGCTGCGCGAGCTGCACGGCGGGTTCTCCGGCGACGTCGCGGCGCTGTTCGAGAAGTACGGGTGCGCGCTGCTCGAGTGATTCAGGCCAGGACGTCCAGGACCGGTACGTCGACCGGCAGGTACTTGACCAGGGCAACGTTCTCGCGGACCAGCTCGTCGCGGACCGCCGTCCCCGTGCGCCGGTCGATGACGGTGCGCCAGATCTCGTTGCGGCGGAAGTACTCCGCGCCGACCCGGAGGAACCGCTCGTCCTTGGCGAACACCCGGTACGACGACGCGGCCGGGACGTCGGCCAGGATCTCGCCCTCGAGGTAGCGATCGCCGACGCCGACCCGCAGCTGGAACGTCTGGTCGGTGTCGTTGCGGAATTGCAGATCCACATAGTTGTAGACGATGCTGCAGCCCACGCCCCACGGCAGCACCCGGCCGTTGTCGGGGAACGGGTCGAAGCTGTGCGTGGACCGCTGCGTCACGGTCAACGGCGAATGCAGGACCATCCAGTGCAGCAGGTTCGCGAGCTGGCAGATGCCGCCGCCGATGCCTGGCTTGGCCTGGCCGTTCGACAGCCGCATGCCTTTCAGATAACCCTTGCGGCGGGTTGCGTTGCCGACAACCTTGTTGAACGAGAACGTCTCGCCGGGGCGGATCAACAGTCCGTCGACCTGCGCGCAGGCGAGTTTCAGGTTCGCGACCTTGTTGTGCTGCATCCACATCTCGGTCTCGCCGAGCTGTCGCAGCAGCAACGACTTGTGCCGCTTGATCCGCACCGGCAGGTCTTTCACGTCGCGCGTTGCGGCGTACGGCGTGCTGGACGTCATCCAGTCCAGGCGCTTCACGGCGCGGTGGTAGCGAACGGCCAACGGGTACAGCAGACGCACACGCTCACTCCAGCGCCGCCGCCGTACCGCCGGGAGAATGCGCGCCTGCTCGGCCACACTCAACTCCCGCACACCGACCTGCCACGCCGACGTGGCGGTTGTGCTCTCCGACATCCTCGTTCCCCCGAACCCAGACGACCCCGGCCACCGTACGCCGCCGGGACCCCAACCACATGACAGAACCACCACAATCAAATTGCGCCCGGTATGACGCCGGGGTGGAGCCGCGAGTTCAGCCGACTTTCGCACGGGTGATCCCAAGCTCGACGTCCAGCCGAGCGATGCAGACTCAGCAGTTTCGACGAACCTCCAGAAGGCGAGCGCGTTTGAGCGGTTGCCGAGGAGTTCAGCCGAGTTCGAGGGCGGTGCAGACCCAGCGGTTGCGGCGGACTTCCAGGCGGAAGGCGACTGCGCGGGAGCGGCTGCCGTGGCGTACATGTGCGGCGACCTCGGCGATGAACGGCTCCGGCATGAACACCCGCACCGAGCGCACGACGCTCTTCTCCTTCGCCCCGCGGGTGCCGGCGGTCGAGTTCAGCCCCAGGAGCCGCACCCGCCGGTTCAGTTCCATGAAGACCGCATCGTCGGCGAACCGCACCAGCTGCGAGATCGGCCGGTCCCCGGCCAGCACCTCGGAAATCGCCTGAGCCAACCGGGCACTCCAAGCCCGCACCTCCGGCAGCCGAGGCGCCTCCCTCCCCGGAACCCCGCCCGGCCGCGCGACCTTGGCGCCGGTTTCCTTGCCGCCTGTCGTGCCGGGCGTCGTGGTGGGTGTCGTGCCGGCTGTCTTGGCGGAAGTTGTCTTGACGGAGGTTGTCTTGGCTGCCGTTGCCTTGGCGCCGGCGGTTGTCTTGAGCGGCGCCTGGGCCCCGTCAGGTTGCCCAGGCGCCGCGACCGCGTGCGTGGCGCCAGCAGCTTCCGGCACCACGCTGAGCTTCCGGCCCTTCTCTCGCTCACCGGCGACACCCGGCGCGTCTGCGTCGCTCGGCTCATTTGAGACCGGCGTCGATGCGATGCCCAGCCGCCGTACGGCCTCCAGGCGCAGCGCGAGAGCCCCGTCCGTCAGCTGATCGGCGTACCGCGTCGTGGCCGGCACGCCGTGCGCGTCGCCGCCGACCGACGCGAGGCGAGGACGGCCGACCTCGGCAAGCATCTGCCGAGCGTCCCCGACGGTTCCCACGGCGGCCGGCGCGACCGCCCACGCGGGCCGCGCTGTCGGCGTGGTTGAGGTGGTCGGCGTGGTTGGGGTGACGGCCATCTGAACCTCCGGTGTGTCCGGGCGAGTGAGCGTCGGGTCTTGGCGAGCGCCTGCGGTGTCCGTCGTACGGGTGGGGACGGTGGTGCGCGGAGCAGCCGGGTGTACGTCGCGGGTGCGGGTCGGTTTCGGGCGGGCGTCTGCGGCGCCGGCCGTGCCTGCGGTGTGTGCGGTGTCGGTGGTGTCCGTCGTGGGGGTGGGGACGGCGGTTAGGGGAGCAGCGGGGTGTACGTCGTCCAGGGGGAGATCTTCCGGCTGGAGGTTGTGGGGCTGGCTCATGTCACTGCTCCTGGTGATGGGGCGGGAGGTGGTCGCCGGTCGGCGTGGGTGGGATGCGGAGGACCTGCCCGGGGTAGATGAGGTCGGGGTTGTTCCCGATCACGTGGCGGTTCGCGGCGTACCAGGCCGGCCAGCGTGCGGCGATCGCTTCCGCCGTCGCGTCCGGCCCGAGTTCGCGGGCGGCGAGCTTCCAGAGCGAGTCGCCTTCCCGTACGACGACACGCACCGGGACGGTCGGTCGCAGTTCGGTGTATCGGGTGGGCGCACCGTCGGCCGGCCGATCCGGTACTCCCACCCGCGCCCCGCTCGTCGGCCGCTCCGTCCTGCCCGGCTTCTGCGTCGTGCTGCTGGAGTTGCCGGGATCGACTGGGCGGTTCGGGGCGGGGTCGTCCGGCGGGGTGGGGGTGGAGCTAAGGCGGACTCCGGACGGTGGTTCGGTTGCGCGGCGGTCGGCGTGAGCCTGATCGGAACTACCGAGCTCGACGGTCGAGCGTGGCTCCGTGGCTCGGAAGTCGTCGGCGGAGTGGTCGGCTGTGGTGTCGCCGGTGCTCGTGCGGTGGGTGCCGGCCTCCGGCCCGAGCTGGACGGTCGAGGCAGGCTCGGTGGCGCGGTAGTCGGTGTGGGCTTGGCCGGAGTTACCGGTTTCGACGGTCGAGCGTGGCTCCGTGGCGCGGTCGTTGGTGGTGGTCTGGGCGGCTGTGGTGTTGCCGGTGTTCGTGTGGTGGGTGCTGGTGTCCGGTCCGAGTTGGACGGTCGAGGCGCGTTCGGTGGCGCGGTAGTCGGTGTGGGCTTGGCCTGAGCTGCCGAGTTCGACGGTCGAGCGTGGTTCGGTGGCGCGGAAGTTTGCGGCGGGTTGCGTCCACTGGCGGACGTGGGCGGTGTCGGTGGGGGCGGCTTGGGCTACGCCGACGGTGAGGGGGGTGACGGCGGCTACTCCCAGGCCGGAGCGTAGGAGGGCCCGGGCGGTTTTGGTGGTGATCCGGCCGGCTACGGCGCCGGACAGGGTGCCGATCGTGCCGGGGACCTGTTCGAGGACCGTGAGCAGCACGGCCAGCACCAGCCAGCCGTACGCGATCCAGGCGATCGTCCCGACCGCGAGGACGGTCAGCGAATCCAGGTCGTACGTCCGCAGGTCGGTGATCGAGCCGGCGGTGATCCACCGCAGCAGGAGACCGACGCCGGCCAGCGCGACGATCGCGAGCGTGCCTTTGACCACCCGGATCATCGCGTTCATCCCGCTTCGCTCCCGACCTATGAGTTTGCGTTAGTTTGCTTGGACTTGACCACTATAGACCGGTTCTACGCCGACTTTGCAAGTCCTTAACCCACGCAGCGTCGGTTTCCGCTGCGGACAGTGACGGCCGGGCGGCACCCGCGACCGGTAGGTTCACGCTCATGCGGTGGGATGCGTTGTTCGCGGACCTGGAGTCGCAGTTCGAGGCGCTCCAGGACAGTGACCTGTACGGCGAGGTGGCCGATCGGATCCGGGCCGAGGTCGGGAAGATCACGGTGCTCGACCGACTCCGCGGCGCGGTGGACACCGTCGTCCGCGTCGAGCTGAACGACGCCGACCCGGTGCGCGGACAGCTCAGCCGGGTCGGGAAGGACTGCCTGCTGATCGAGACCGAGCGCTACGAGGAGTGGCTGATCCCGGTCGACGCGCTGATCGCGGTCCACCGCCTCGGACCGTGGGCGGAGCCGGCGGTCGGGGCTGTCGAGGGCAAGCTCGGTCTCGCGCACCTGCTGCGGGGGATCGCCCGGGATCGCTCACCGGTCACGCTCTTCTGCAGCGGCGGCGGTCCGGTCACCGGCACGATCGACCGCGTCGGCGCCGACTTCCTGGAGATCGCCGAGCACCCGCTCGACGCACCGCGGCGGCGCACCGAGGTCTACAACGTCCGCCTGGTCCCCACCCAGGCCCTCCGAGCCCTCCGCCGCCGCTGACTCTCTTCGCCCCCCGGCGCCAGCCCGCCGGGAGAGCTTGGGGTCAGAGGTGGGCGTCCTCCGTGGCGTCGGCTTCCTCGCCGAACGGATGGGTGTCGATGAACTGCTTGGTCTCGGTGTAGAGCCGCTCGATGTACTTCTCGAGCTCGGTGGCCTCGACGCGCCACTGCCCGCGGCCGCCGATCTTCACCGCCGGGATGTCACCGCGCCGGACCAGCGCGTAAACCTGGTTCGCGGAGATGTTCAGGACCTCGGCGACGTCGGCGAGCTGGAGGAATCGCGGTCCCGGCATCGTCGTCTCCTTCGGATAGTGGCTGGTTCCTTCAGTTTGCCACGGTTGGCGAACGGATGACCGAGTTTGTCCCCAGGCTGTGACAGCCTGTGGATGACCGTTCACCGTGCGATCGGCGACCAGGCAGAATGTCGGCCGACACCGATCCACCGACTGGGGAGACGACGTGGTCGAGACAGCAGTGCGAAGTGGCTTCGGGGCGCCGTCCGCTCCGGCCCAGCGCAACCGCAAGGCGCGCTGGAAGGACGGCCGCCTGGTGCTCGGCGTGCTGCTGGTCGCCGTCACCGCGCTGGCGGGCGCAAAACTGCTGTCGTCCGCCGATGACACCACCACGATCTGGGCGGCCAAGCACGAGCTGAAGACCGGCACCCCGCTGACCGACGACGACCTGACCACGGTCCGGGTCCGGTTCACCAGCGGCGACGACTCCAAGCGCTATCTGTCGGCCGACGCCGATCTGAAGGGGCTCGTCGTCGGTCGCACGGTCGGCCAGGGCGAGTTCGTGCCGAAGGACGCCGCCGTGACCGCGTCCGACCAGGACCGCACCGAGTTCCCGCTCTCGGTGGCCTCCGGCCGCCTGCCGTCCGACACCGCGCCGGGCGACGTGGTCGACGTCTGGGTGGTGCCGAAGACCGAAGGACAGCCCGCGCGGCCGCTGTGGAGCAGCGTTCGCGTGCTGCAGATCGACTCGGTGAAGGGGGTCGCGGGCAGCACGGCGCGCCGGCAGGTGACGATCGCCCTCGCCTCGACCGACCTGCCGCGCATCCCGGCCGCCCTCACCGCGATCAGCGCGGGCGAGCCGACCCTGGTCCGGAAGGACGGCTGATGTCGGTCCCAGTCCTGCTGGCCGTCACGGGGGCGCCATGGGAGGCCGACGTCGTCCGGCGTACCGAGCGAGCGCCCGGGATCCGCGTCGTCCGGCGCTGTGTCGACATCGCGGACGTGATGGCGGCCGCCGCGAGCGGTCAGGCCCGTGCCGTCCTGCTCGCCGACGCGTTGCCGCGGTTGTCGTCCGATGCGGTCGCCGCGTTGCACGCCCGCGGCATCGCCGTGCTCGCCCTGGTCGACCCGACCGAGACCGGCGCGCCGTTCGGCGCCGAGGACCGGCTCAGCCGGATGGGGATCGAGCGGATCCTGCCGGCCGACGTGAGCCCGGCGGACCTCGGCCGCGCGGTGGCCGACGCCGTCGAGTCCGGCCCTCCGATCACGAGCTCGCACTTCGCGGGCGGTTTCGTGCCGCTCACCCCGGAGGCCGCGGCCAACCCGCAACCGCCCGCCTTCCCGCAGGGCACCGGCCGGCTGGTCGCGGTCTGGGGCCCGACCGGCGCGCCGGGCCGGACGACCGTCGCGGTGAACCTCGCCTGCGAGCTGGCGGTGCGCCGCGTGCCGACTCTCCTCGCCGACGTCGACGTGTACGGCGGGACCGTCGCCCAGATGCTCGGCATGCTCGACGAGACCTCCGGCCTGGCCGCCGCGGCGCGCTCGGCGTCGAACGGTTCGCTCGACGTGACGACGCTCGCGCGGCACGCCCGCGAGCTGAACCCGCACCTGCTCGTCCTGACCGGACTCAGCCGCGCGGACCGCTGGACCGAGCTGCGGCCCGCGGCCGTCGAGGCGATCTGGTCGACGGCGCGCTCGCTGGCGCCGATCACGGTGATCGACGCCGGGTTCTGTGTCGAGACCGACGAGGAGATCTCGTTCGACTCGCTGGCGCCGCGCCGCAACGGGGCGACCATCGCCACGCTCGAGGAGGCCGACGAGGTCGTCGTGGTCGGTACGGCGGACCCGGTCGGCCTGACCCGCCTGATCCGGGCGGTCCACGAGTTGCACGCCGTCGTACCGTCCGTCACCACGCGCGTCGTGGTGAACCGGCTGCGCTCCGGTTCGCTCGGCGGATCGCCCGCCGACGCGGCCCTGGACGCGCTCCGGCAGTATGCCGGTGTCGACCGCGCCGCCCTTTTGCCGTACGACCTGGGTGCGGTGGACACCGCCGTGGCGCACGGGCGCAGCCTGTCCGAGGCCGCCAGGTCGAGCAAGCTCCGCAAGGCGTTCCAGCAGCTCGCCGGCGCGGTGGCCGACGACCTGCATTCGGTCCCCGCCTGACCGCTCACTCAGGGTTGATTCGGGGGACAACCCCACCGACAGCGAGGCCGCGATGTGCCAGGGTTGGGGCATGTCCGATGTCCAAGGCCGACCGCGGAGCTCGATGAGCGTCGAGCGGCGGTACGGGATCGCCATCTCCGTCGCACTCATCCTCGGCGGGGTGTACTGGGCGCTCACCGGCCTGACCGAGGGCACCAAGAGCAGCCAGAGCAGCTACCCGGTGCAGGGCGGGGCGCTGCTGGTGAAGGGCAGCTCGGCGTCGATCGAGGTGCGGCCCGGTGATGGCACCGAGGTGCGGGTCGACCGCCAGTCGGAGCGGAACGTGTTCGGCTCGGACCCGAAGGAGAGGTACGACCAGGGCGACGGCAAGCTCGAGCTGGACAGCGGCGGCTGCGGGTTCCTGTCGTTCGGGTGCAAGACGAGCTACGTGCTGACGGTGCCGCGGGACGTGAAGCTGACGGTCGAGAACAGCAGCGGCAAGGTGACGGTCGCCGGGATCGAAGGCGGGGCCGTGCTGAAGACGAGCTCGGCCGACATCGAGGTGCACGACGTCGGCGGACCGCTGGAGCTCCGGTCGAGCTCCGGCGATGTCGAGGGCGACGGTCTGACCGCGACGTCGGTGACGACCCACAGCAGCTCCGGCAGTGTCGCGCTGGACTTCACCGTCGCGCCGCAGACGGTCGACGCGAAGACGAGCTCGGGCGACGTCGACATCCGGATCCCGTCCGGCACCGAGTCGTACAAGGTCGACACCGACACGTCCTCGGGTGACGAGTCGGCGAACGTGAAGATCGATCCGAACGCCACCCGGACGATCCGGGCGAAGACCTCCTCGGGCGATGTGAGCATCGAGTACAGCCACTGAACCACAACCACTGAACACGGGGCGTGAGGGCGAGGGCCGGGAGGGTGAGGGCCTCCGCCATCTGAGTAGGCTTGCGCGCATGGTTGAGGTGCGGGCGGTGCCCCGAGGTCTGCTGGTGGACTGGGGCGGAGTGCTCACCTCGGGCCTGGAGCCGGCGTTGCGGCGCTGGGCCGAGCTGGACGGTTTCGACTTCGACTCCTACCTCGCGGCGGTCATGAAATGGCTGCCCAGCGAGACCGTGACCGCCGAGCTCAACCCGGTGCACGCGCTCGAACGCGGCCAGCTCGCCGTCCCGGACTTCGAGCGCAAGCTCGCGTCGATGCTCGTCCGCGACGACGGGACGCCGGTGCCCGCCGAGGGACTGATCGAGCGGATGTTCGCGCACTTCGAGCACCAGCCCGCGATGTCCGCACTCGTCCGGCGCGCCAACGAGCGCGGGATCCGGACCGCGCTGCTGTCCAACTCCTGGGGCAACACCTACCCGCGCGACACCTGGGACGGCATGTTCGACGACATCGTCATCTCCGGCGAGGTCGGCCTGCGCAAGCCCGAGCCGGAGATCTTCCGGCTGGCGGCCGGCCGGCTCGGCCTGGAGCCGGCCGAGTGCGTGTTCGTCGACGACCTGCAACTCAACGTCGACGGCGCCCTGGCGGTCGGGATGACCGCGATTCTGCACACCGAGTACGACGAGACCCGGCGAGCGCTGGAAACCCTGTTCGGAGCCGACCTGACGTGACCGTGACCACCCCCGCATCCTCCTCGATCCGTCCCGCCGGCCGCCGTGGCATCGTCATCGCCGTCCTGGCGTGCGCGGCCCTGGTCGCCGTCGGCGCCTGGATCACCCACCTGTACGGCGGCATGATCGACCTGCGCGTCTACCGGATGGGCGGCTCGGTCCTGCTGCACGGCGACTCGCTGTACGACGCGAAGCTGCCCGGCGGCTCGAACCTCCCGTTCACGTACCCGCCGTTCTCCGCGATCGCGATGGTCCCGCTGGCCGCCGTGCCGTGGGCGGTCGCGCTGGTGGCGTGGACGACGATCTCGGTGCTGTGCATCACCGCGCTGTGGCGGGCCAGCCTGACCAAGACGTTCTGGTCGTTCATCACCCAGCGCAAGCGGACGGCGGTGCTGGTCGCGCTGACCGCGCTGTCGCTGTTGCTCGAGCCGGTCTGGCAGACCATCCAGTTCGGGCAGATCAACCTGTTGCTGACCGCAATGATCCTGCTGGACCTGATCCGGCCGAACGACGCGCGCCTGCGCGGGTTCTGGCTCGGCGTGACGATCGGGATCAAGCTGACGCCGCTGCCGTTCCTGGCGCTGCTCGTGGTGACGAAACAGTGGCGGGCGTTGCGCAACGCCGTCCTCGGGCTGCTGGTCACGATGGCGATCGGGTTCGCGATCGTGCCGCACCAGTCGTGGCGGTACTGGACCGATGTGATCCTCGACGCGAACCGGGTCGGCGGGATCGCGTACACCGGCAACCAGTCGTTCAACGGCTTCCTGCACCGGATCGGTGACGAGGCGAGCTGGGTGCAGCCGGCCTGGTTCGTGATCTCGGCCCTGTTCGGCCTGCTCGTGCTGTGGCTGGCGCGGAAGTACTGGCTCGCCGACGAGCGCGTCACCGCGATCTCCGTGATGGCGCTGGCCGTGCTGTACGCGTCGCCGATCTCGTGGAGCCATCACTGGGTGTGGATCATCCCGCTCGGCGTCAGCGTGATCCGGGGCGTCAACCGCGTCTGGGGCCTCAACCCGGCGGTCGTGACCGGCGTCCTCTTCTACGGCCTGTTCGTCCTGCGCTCGATCTGGTGGGTGCCGTTCCGCGATGACCGCGAGCTCAGCTGGAGCTTCTGGCAGTCGATCCCCGGCAACTCGCACCTGATCGTCGGGATGATCGCCTTCGTCCTCCTCCTGATCACCAGCCGCGGCCTCGCGAAGCCTCAGGAGGAGAACAGCAGGAGCAGGCCGCCGCAGGTGTAGCCGACCATCACCACCAGGAGCGGGATCTGGCCGGCCAGGGCCTTCGCGCGGGGGAACAGGGCGACGGCGCGGTCGTGGGCGGAAACGACGCCGAGCAGGTGACCGAACACGACCGCCGCGACCTGGACGACCGCGATCGTCGCGCTGTGGTTGGTGATGCCGGTGTTCACCGCGAGCAGACCGGTGCCGAAGACGTTCGCCCCGCTGCTCAGCGGATCGCTCAGGTAGATCAGCGTCCGCTGGCCCTCCAGGATGAACAAGGTCAGGTAGTGCGCGACGACGTACCCGAAGACGATCGGTACCAGCGAGTGCGCGAACAGGCCCGGTAGTGCCGTCCGCGAACTGTCGGACAGGCGGCCGGCGAGGATCGTCGCCCCGGAGTACGTGACCAGCACGAACAGGATGAAGACGATCAGCGCGGCGGTGCCGAGCCAGGTTATCGAGATGTCCTGGTTCTGCGCCCACCCGATCCACGCGGACGAGTTCGAGAACCCGTCGTACGCCGTGGAGCCGAGCAGCGCCGCGACCAGGCCGACGAGTCCCGGCAGCGGGCGGAGGCCGTCCAGGTTCTCCAGCGGCCGCCGCGCCACCAGGCGCCCGTCGGTCCGGCGGCCCCACGGCGACAGCCGCGACATCAGCGTCGCGTACGCCTCGAACGGGTCGCCCTGCGCGAACCAGCGGTCGCCGAACAGCACCGCGCCGAACATCGTGATCACGACGTACAGCGCGATCCAGGCCTGCAGCACCGGGATCGTCGCGCGGTCCGGCGCGACCAGTTCGAGCCAGGCGAACGCGAAGATGCCGAGGGCGGCCGGCCACAGGCCCACCCAGGACGGGAGCTCGAGCAGGCCCTTCGACGGCGGCTGGCGGAGGAGCTTCGACAGCAGGAGATGGATGGTGCGCAGTGGGTTCAGGGTCCGCCAGACCGGGCCGAACAGCAGCGAGATCGGCACCAGCCCGACCCAGACCAGGATGTAGATGAACCCGAAGATCGGGTTCGTCAGCCGGTCCACGCCGAACAGCAGCGCCACCATCGCGTAGAGGAACGTCGCCAACCCGAACAGCCGCACCAGCCACCGGAACCAGCCGGCGTCGATCAGCCAGCTGATTGCGGGAGGCAACGGTACGCCGGACGCGTTGCCGCGGTACTTCGGGGTGCGCCAGGCGACCCCGAGGATGACGAAGGACAGCGCGACCGCGACCGCGGCGCCGCCGACCGCCAGCCCGAACGGAATCGGCAGGTCCTGCCGCCCGCCGATCCCGTGCAGCGGCAGAATCAGTGGCAGCAGCAGCGGCACGCTCACGAGACGACGAGCTTGACGACGAGCTTGCCGCTCTTGTGGGTCTCGACCTCGAAGGTGCCCTTCATGTTCGCGGTGAACTTGACCGAGGCCGCCTTGCCCGGGGTGAGCTCCAGCTCCTTGTCGTAGCCGTGGATGTGCAGCTCCTCCTCGGCGTCGCTGACGGCCTTGATCAGCACGGTCTGGCCGGCCTTCACCTTGACGGTCGCACCGCTCGGGTTGACCTTGCCGTTGGCAACGGTGACGTCGACGGTCACGTCGGCCTGCTCGCCGGACGGGTCCGCGGTGTTCGACGGGGCGCTGGTGTTCGGCGAGCCCGGGGTCGGCGTGTTGGTCGGCAGGGTCGACGTCGGCGTACTGGCCGGGGCGCTCGGCGAGGGAGTGCTGCTGCCGCTGGTGTCGTCCCCGCCGCAGCCGACCAGGAGCAGCAGGCCGAGGGTGGGCAGGAGAGCGGTGGCGGCACCGCGAGTGAGCGTCGAACGCATCGGTCCAGGAGCCTTTCGGGGATTCGAACGAGTTCTCAGGGTGCGGGACACACCCTCTTGCCTGACGAACACGGATAGCTCAGTGTTCCCGTACGGCCAGTGTCGCAGCCCACTGTCCGTGGGGGCCGCTAGGGTGAGAATCCGTCGAACTGAGAGGAAGGTGGCCAGATGCCGGACCGGTTGACGTCGCTCGACCTCACCTTCCTCAAGGCCGAGTCGCCGGCCACTCCGATGCACGTCGGCACGGTGGACATCTTCGAGCCGCCGGTGCACGGCGACGAGGGCTTCGACTACGAGAGTCTGGTCGCGCTGATCCGGGACCGGATCGCCTTCGTGCCGCGGTACCGGCAGCGGGTCCAGCAGGTGCCCGGGCGGTTCGCCGGGCCGGTCTGGGTCGACGACGAAGAGTTCGACATCACCTTCCACGTCCGCCGGTCCGCCCTGCCGCGCCCCGGCACGCACGCGCAGCTGCTCGAGCTGGTCGCGCGGATCATGTCGCGCCGGCTGGACCGGGCCCGCCCGCTGTGGGAGATGTATCTCGTCGAGGGGCTGCAGGGCGACCGGTTCGCGATCATCGCGAAGTCCCACCAGGCGCTTGTCGACGGCAACAGCACGGTCGACATCGGCCAGGTCGTGCTGGACTCGACCGCGCACCCCAGGGACACGCCGACCGACACCTGGCAGCCGGACCATCCGCCGTCCGCGCTGGAGCTGCTCGCCGGAGTGTTCTCCGACGCGACTCGGCACCCGACCGCGGTCCTGGAGCTGGCGCGCGCCGAGATGGCGAGCCTGACCGGGGCCATGTCGGTGCGCGAGGCGCTCGGCGGCGTGGTCGGATCGCTGGCCGCGCAGCGGCACGCGCAGGAGAGCTCACTGCACGTGAAGACGTCGGGACAGCGCCGGTTCACCACCGTGCAGACCGATCTGGAGGACTACCGGACCATCCGCGCCGCGCACGGCGGAACGGTCAACGACGTGATCCTCGCCGTGGTGGCGGGCGCGTTCCGGGCCTGGATGATGACCCGCGGCGAGGGCGTCGGGCCGACCCGGAGCGTGCGGGCCGTGGTCCCGGTCAGCATCCGCGACGACGAGGACGAGGAGCCGACCTCGCTCGGCTCCCGGGTGATCGCCTCGAGCGTGAACCTGCCCGTCGGTGAGAACTCCCCGGTCATGCGGCTGCACCAGATCTCGTACCAGACCAAGGTGCACAAGGACACCGGCCGCGCGGTCAGCGCCCGCTCGCTGGTCGGCATCGCCGGGTTCGCCCCGACCACGCTGCACGCGCTCGCGGCGCGGGTCGCGACCGCCACGGTCCGGCCGATCGACGACGTGGTGATCACCAACGTCCCGGGTCCGCAGTTCCCGCTGTATGCGCAGGGCGCGCCGATGCTCGCGTCGTACCCGGTCGTTCCGTTGATGCCCGGCCAGGGACTCTCGGTCGGCGTCACGTCCTACGACGGCCAGGTGTACTACGGTCTGAACGCGGACCGCACCGCCATGCCGGACCTCGCTGTTTTCGCTCAGTGCGTGACCGACGCGCTGGACGAGTTGCTGGAAACGACCAGGGGCAGCCGGAACCGCGCCTCCCGGGGCCGGAAGAAACCCCGCGGCACCACCAAGAAGGCGGGCTCATGAGGGTCTATGTACCGTCCACGCTCGGGTTGCTGGCGGCGGCGTGCAACGCCGGCGAGATCGGCCCGGCCCCACTGACGGCGTACGCCGTGACACCGGCGCTGCGCGAGTGGTACGCCGAGGGCGACGACGAGGAGCTGGAGTTCGCCGCGATGGCGCAGGCGGCCCGTGCCTCGGTGGGGCTGCTGGCCGCGGATCCGGCGACGGTGCGCCGGCGGGTGGTGATCGCGGCCGAGGTGAGCGCCGTGCCGCCGGCCGACGGGTCGGTGGAGCTCGGTGACGCCCGGCTGGAGCTGCACGTGGTGATCCCGTGGCGCTCGGTGGCCTCCGTGCACCTGGACGCCCCGCAGGCGACCGCGGTGATCGGCAAGGCCGCCGAGCTGTGGGAGGCGGCGCAGAGCGGTGACGACGACGCGATCTTTGCCCTGGATTCGTGCGAGGGTGAAGACCTGCTGTGGTACGCGACACAGGAGATCCCCGATCTGCTCGCGGCGGAGGGGCCGCGTAGCGGGCTGAGCTGACAGGGAGCTGATGGCGATGCAGGCGATCTGGAAGGGAGCCATCTCGTTCGGGATGGTGACGATCCCGATCAAGGTGTTCTCCGCGACCGAGGAGAAGGACATCTCGTTCCGCCAGGTGCACGTCGCCGACGGGGGCCGGATCCGGTACAAGCGGATCTGCTCGGTCGACGGCGAGGAGGTGCCGTACTCCGACATCGGCAAGGGGTACGAGATGCCGGACGGCCGGATGGTGGTGCTGGACTCCGACGACTTCGCGGACCTGCCGCTGTCCAGCAAGAAGGTCATCGACGTGCTGGAGTTCGTGCCGGCCGACCAGGTCGACCCGCTGTACCTGGGCAAGTCGTACTACCTGGCCGCGGACGGCGGCCCCGGCGCGAAGCCGTACGTGCTGCTCCGGGACGCGCTCGACGGCTCCGAGCTGTATGCGCTCGTCAAGGTCGCGCTGCGATCCCGGGAGAGCCTGGGGCTGCTGCGGACCGTCGACGACGTGCTGGTGCTGCAGGTGATGCTGTGGCCGGACGAGATCCGGGACAAGTCGTTCGCGGCGCCGCCGGAGGACGTCGAGATCCGCTCCCAGGAGAAGGCGATGGCGTCGTCGTACATCGACACGCTGCGCGGTGAGTTCGACCCGGACCAGTACCACGACGAGTACCGCCAGGCGCTCGAGAAGGTCGTGATGGCCAAGGCCGAGGGCGTGCCGCTGCCGGAGTCCGAGGAGGAGGAGCCGGAGGGCGCCGAGGTCGTCGACCTGGTCGCCGCGCTGCGTGCCTCGGTCGAGGCCGCGAAGGCACGGCGTGCGGGCGGCGGCTCCGGTGAGGCCGAGCCGGCCAAGAAGGCGCCGGCGAAGAAGGCCGCAGCCAAGAAGGCGCCGGCCAAGAAGGCGGCTGCCGCCAAGAAGACAGCTGCCAAGACGACGGCCAAGAAGGCCGCCAAGAAGACCACCAAGAAGTCCGCATGAGCGACCTGCCGACGCCGCCGACGACGACCGAGATCCCGAAGGACGCCTCGGAGATCCCGGACGATCCCAGCGCCGTGGTGGTGAAGCCGGGCGCGTACCTGCTGGAGCTGATCCCGGTGCCGGTGTCGGACGTCGACCGGGCGAAGCGGTTCTACACCGAGCAGTGCGGCTTCCACCCGGACGTGGACGTCTCGCCCGCCGACGGTGTCCGGATCGTGCAGCTCACCCCACCGGGCTCGTTCTGCTCGATCACCCTCACCACCGGCTTGCCCGCGACCGAGATGCCGGCCGGCTCGCTGCGGGCCCTGCACCTGGTGGTGAAAGACATCGAGGCGGCCCGGCAGGAGCTGATCGGGCGCGGCGTTGAGGTCAGCGAGACCGAGGACCTGGGCGGCGTGTTCTACGCCTGGTTCGCGGACCCGGACGGCAACACCTGGGCGCTCCAGCACATGCCGTGGCGGAAGTAAGGCGGAAGCAGCTCAGGCGCGTTCGTGGTTGACGGTGCTGGCGTGGCACCATGCTGGTGTCACGCCTGGCCATCCGCACCCGGCGTGCCCACACGGTCCACCCCACGATCGAGGAGTCCTGCACCATGGATGCCGTCACCGCCGTACCGACGCCTGCCAACGAGCCCGTCAAGGGGTATGCGCCCGGGTCGGGTGAGCGGGCGAGCCTGGAGGCGAAGCTCAAGGAGCTGACCGCCGCAGGTGCGATCGACCTGACCTGCACGATCGGCGGCGAGCAGAAGCTCGGCGGCGGCGCGCCGATCGAGGTGGTGCAGCCGCACCGGCACGCCCACGTGCTCGGCACGCTCGGTAACGCGACCGAGGCGGACGGCAAGGCCGCCGTCGACGCGGCCCTGGCCGCCGCCCCGTCCTGGCGTTCGCTGTCCTTCGACGACCGCGCCGCGATCTTCCTGAAGGCTGCCGACCTGCTGGCCGGCCCGTGGCGCGACACGCTCAACGCGGCGACCATGCTCGGCCAGTCGAAGACGATCCAGCAGGCCGAGATCGACGCCGCCTGCGAGCTGATCGACTTCCTGCGGTTCAACGTCGCGTTCGCGCGGCAGATCGTCAGCGACCAGCCGATCTCCTCGCCGGGCGTGTGGAACCGGGTGGACTACCGGCCGCTCGAGGGTTTCGTGTACGCGATCACCCCGTTCAACTTCACCGCGATCGCCGGCAACCTGCCGACCGCGCCGGCTCTGATGGGCAACACGGTGGTGTGGAAGCCGTCGCCGACGCAGCAGTTCGCCGCGCACTGGACGATGCGGCTGTTCGAGGCCGCGGGCCTGCCGGCCGGTGTGATCAACCTGGTCACCGGCGACGGCATCGACGTCAGCAAGGCGGCGCTGACCCACCCGGACCTGGCCGGTATCCATTTCACCGGCTCGACCAAGACGTTCCAGTCCCTGTGGGGCACGGTCGGCGCGAACATCGCGTCGTACAAGACGTACCCGCGGCTGGTCGGCGAGACCGGCGGCAAGGACTTCATCCTGGCGCACCCGTCGGCCGACCCGGCGGTGCTGAAGACCGCGATGGTGCGCGGCGCGTTCGAGTACCAGGGCCAGAAGTGCTCGGCAGCGTCCCGCGCGTACGTCGCGCGCTCGGTGTGGGACCGGATCCGTGACGACCTGGTCGCCGAGACCGAGGCGATCACGATGGGCGACGTCACCGACCTGTCGAACTTCATCGGCGCGGTGATCGACGACCGCGCGTTCGCCAAGCACAAGGCCGCGCTGGACCGGGCCGCGGCGACCGACGCCATCCAGGTCGTTGCCGGCGGCACCTACGACGACAGCGAGGGGTACTTCGTCCGTCCGTCGCTGCTGGTCTCCGACGACCCGGCCGACGAGATCTTCAGCACCGAGTACTTCGGGCCGATTCTCGGTGTGCACGTGTACGACGACGCGGACTACGACAGTGTGCTGAAGGGGATGGAGCACTCGGCGCCGTACGGGCTGACCGGTGCGGTCATCGCGCAGGACCGGCACGCGGTGGCGGCGGCGTCGGAGTACCTGCGGTTCGCGGCGGGCAACTTCTACATCAACGACAAGCCGACCGGCGCGGTCGTCGGCCAGCAGCCGTTCGGCGGCGCGCGGGCCTCCGGGACGAACGACAAGGCCGGCTCGATGTGGAACCTGATCCGCTGGGCCTCCCCGCGGTCCATGAAGGAGACCTTCGCCCCGCCGACTGACTACCGCTACCCGCACCAGGGCTAGGGACCAGTCAGGGATTACCCGGGAATCGGGCCGCGGCGGGAGCGCCGCGGCCCACGCTCTCGTTGTCCGGGTATGCATGAGACCGACCTGCACCTCGAGCCCAACGAAGCCTCCGACCTCTGCCGCGTGTTCGGGCCCGACGTCCTGGCCCGGAACGGCTGGGACCGCGCCTTCGTGACGGTCCTGGACGAAGCGACGGCCGAGGACGCGCTGGCGCTGCTCGTGCACGCGGCCGGCGCCCCGCTGGACGAAGGCTGGTCGGCGCGCCGCGTGCTGACCGAGGCCGGGGTGCACGCCGGCAAGACCGAGGACGCCGAGGCGTGCGCGTCCTTCAACGGGTACGTGTACCTGCTGGGTTCGCAGTTCGGGAAGAAGGCCGGCCCGTTGGCGGCCAAGCGGTCCTGGATCGCGCGCGTCAAGGAGGAGGCGATCCTCGCCGGCGAGCCCGCGGAGCTGGAGATCGTGCGGCTGCGCTTCGGCCTGCACCGCGCGATCAACGACGCCCTGGCGGACGTGGAGCTGGTGCCGGTCGGGCCGCTCGGGCAGCAGGCGTACGTCGACGCGACCATCGAGCGCGGTCTGGCCAAGGCCAAGAGCTGGAGTGGGACGATCCACCCGGCGGACCACCCGGTGAACATCGAAGCGGCCGAGTTCCTAGCGAACGGCAACCTCGTGCTGGGGCTGCGCTACCCCGTGACCGCCGACGGGCACCCGCTGCTGGTCGAGCTGACGAATGTCGGCGAGCTGTTCGACGACCCGGACGCGGTTCCGGTCTGCGGCGACGTCTGGATCCTCGGCGACGTCGGCGGTGTCGACGCACCGGCCGGGCTGCGCGGTCTCGACACGCACGGCGACGACCGGTTCGACGCGGTGATCGGCGATCTCGACGCCTCCGGCAAGTCCGCCACGGTGCTCGCCGACCACCCGGAAGGAGCCCTCGCGGCGTCGGAGCACGTACGGTTCGAGCTGCCGCCCGGCGGCGGGGTCGTCGGGAGCAAGGTGATCCACCACTTCGGCGACATCCGCCGCGTCGAGGGCGTCGCGGTCGACCACGAGGGCCACGCCCACTACGTCATCGACGAGGAAGGGCATGTCGCCCTCCGCACGCTCGTGTTCGACTAGGACCTAGGCCCTGTCTGGTGACAGGACCTAACCGGCGAGACCCCGCCGGACGGTGATGTAGAACGTAGTCAGGTCGTCGATCAGCGCCTCGATCTGCCGCGGGGCGGTGAGGTCGGCGTCCAGCAGCCAGTCCGAGACCAGGTCGAACATGCCGCCGATCAGGCCGATCGCGACACCGTGCCGGACGGCGCGCTGGTCGTCGGGCTGCGGACCGTCGTACCGGTCCCAGAGCTGGACGAGGAAACCCGCCGCCCAGCGGCGGTTGGCGCGCCGCTGCCGCTCGACCGACTCCGAGATGCCGGAGGCCATGCCGAAGGTGACCTTGGTGATCCGCGGGTCGTCGACCAGGGCGTGCACGAACGTCGCGAGCAGCCGCGGCGCCTCCTGCCGCTCGTTGCCGGTCGCCTGCGCGGCGGCGCCGGTCATGAGCTCCTCGAGGCGTTCGGAGGTCCGCCGGAGCAGCGCGAGATAGCACTCCTCGCGGCTGGTGAACAGCTCGTAGAAGCTCTTCGTCCCGATGTACGCCGTGCTGCAGATCTGCTCGATCGACGTCCCGAGGTACCCATGGTCGGCGAACAGCTTGAGCGCCGCGTCCAGCAACTGCTCGCGTCGCTCGGCCCGGCGCTGCCCGGCGTCCAGTCCCCGTATGGTGCGGCCCATGCGGTGGACACTACCCCGCGTGGCCGCGCGGTAACCGAGAGATCTTGTTTTGGACACGGCCTCTTGTTTGTAACCCGAAGACATGCTCAACTAACCGTGATTCACTGATCACCGAAAGACACCATACGGGGAGTTGTCATGCGTCACCGCCTCCGCCGGACCGCCGCGGCCCTGCTCGCCGCGTTCCTGCTCACCGCCACGCTGAGCGCACCTGCCGGCGCGGCCACGTCGGCCGGGTTCGACGACTGGACCTGCAAGCCGTCGGCCGCGCATCCGAACCCGCTCGTCCTGCTGCACGGTCTCGGCGGCAACGGCCCTGGCAACTACTCCTACCTCGGCCCGTTCCTGGCCGCGAAGGGCTACTGCGCCTTCACTCTCACCTACGGGCAGGCCACGCCGGAGATCCCGGTCGGCGGCACGGTCTCGATCGAGCAGTCGTCCCACGAGATCGCCGCGTTCGTCCAGCGGGTCCGTCAGGCGACCGGCGCCGCGAGGGTCGACATCGTCGGGCACAGCGAGGGCGGCTTCCAGTCGGTCTACGGCCCGAAGGTCCGCGGGTACGCCGGCCAGGTGGGCAAGGTGGTCGCACTGGCGCCGCCCACGCACGGTACGACGTTCGGCGGGCTGGTCAGCGTGGGCGACTACCTGGGGCTCCGTCCGCTGGTCGACCAGGTACTGCGGCAGTTCGGCTGCGCGGCCTGTGACGAGCTGATCGTCGGCGGGTCGGCGGTGGCGAAGCTGACGCAAGGCCCGATCGCGCAGCCAGGGGTGAAGTACACGATGATCGCCTCGCGCTTCGACGCCTTGGTGACGCCGCACGAGACGTCGTTCATCCGCGAGCCCGGTGTGACGAACGAGTACGTCCAGGACACCTGCCCGCTGGACACGGTCGGTCACGTCGGCCTGGCTTTCGACCCGACCGTGGCCCAACTGGTTGCCAACGCGCTCGATCCCGCGCATGCCAAGCCGGTCGTGTGTGCCTTCGGGCCCCTGCTGTAATTCGGCGGCGAGGGCTGCGCGTCGCTGCTTATGCTCAGCGGCATGACGGGCGGCGCGTACGTGGACCTGCTCGACCCGGGCGTTGACCATCGCGACGCCGAGCGGGTGCTGCGGGAGTCCGGGTGGACGCCTTGCGGGGCAGGGGACTGGGCGGTCGCGTTGCGGGCGCCGGACGGCCGGGCCGCGGCGCGGATCAGCCCGTTCGATCCGGCGGGGCCCTACACAGTCGCGCTGTATCGCGAGGCGGCGCACACCCGTCAGGTTCCGCGGGTCTTCGGGCATCGGCGGCTGGCAGGCGGCGGGGATCTGCAGTTCTTGGAGTGGCTCGAGCCGGTCGACGCGGACGAGGCCGCCGGGTTCCACCGGGCACTGGCCGCGCGCGAGCCGGCGGTCGCCGAGCTCGCGGACGCCGTACGCCGGGTGCACGAGCGCGCGGCGCGGGAGTTGCCGTGGTTCGCGCCGAGGCTCGACGACAACCCGGACAACATCATGCGCACCGCGGACGGGCGTCTGGTGGCGGCGGACCTGTTCAGCGCGGACGGGCCGCGGCTGTACGCAGCGGTCCTGGACGAGCCGGGGCTGGTCGCGGCGAGCATTCCCGAGGCCGAGCGCCGGTTCATCACCGACATCCCGCTCACCAACACCGGCCCGTGGCCGGCCGAGGTGCGCGCGGCGATGCGGGCCGGTCTGGCCGCCGCCGACGCGACCTCGGCCAGCTAGCTGGACGCGGCGGTCAGGCGGTTCGGTGGAGTGGCTGGGTGGGTGGGTCGATTAGGAGGGCCGAGCCGCACTGCACGCAGATCCACTCGTCGGGCTCGTCGACCAGGTAGTCCGAGGGGTCGATCCGCTCGAACGGCATCACGGCGGCGCAGAACGCGCAGTACTGGTCGGCGCCGGTCGTGGGCGGGGTCCGGTCCCGCTTCTTTCGCAGGGTGCTTCGCATCGGAACGGTCACCTCCGGGACAACACTTCGTTTCAGGTTGCCACCGGAGGCGACGCGGTCAGCGCAACGACACGGGTCTACTTCCCACTCCACTCGTGGCCGAGGTCGTACTCCTTCTGCAGGCCGGAGCGGATCGCGTCGACGACGAACGGCTCGAGCTTCTTGCCGATCAGCGGGATCGCGACCTTGATGTCGAGGTCGATCGACTGGACGGTCTGCGCGCCCTCCGTGGCGATCCGGGCCGTTCCTTTCAGCGTCACCGGGGTGTTCGAGATCTCGCCGGCCACGTCGGCGGTCCGCGTGCCGTCGGCGGCCGCCGCGTGCCAGGTCTCGGTCTGCACGACGGTCAGCGTCTCGCCGACGAACTTCCGGGCCATGTCCGGGATGTCGGTGGACTCCATCTCCCGGGAGACCCGGACGACGGTGTCGGCGCCCGACGTGCTGACCTGCACGTCGTACGACAGCGCCTTCGTCTTCTCGCAGGCCTGCTCACGGAAGGCGGTGTCCGTCACGATCGCGAACACTTCCTCAGGGGTGGCGTCGTACGACGCCGACATCTTCAGCTCCATGCGCTCATCATGGCATTGCCGGCGTCGCCCGAGGTCATGGTGCCGCGTTGAGCAGGTCGAGCGCCGACTGCTGGCGGGCTGCGTCGAGTTTGTCGACCGGGCCGTACCAGCGCAGGCCGTACTGATCCATCGGGGTCCGGTCGGCCGCGAAAGCGCGGTCGGCCTGGCGTTGCAGGTAGGACGTGTACGGGTGGTCCGGCAGCGCGGCGTTCAGCTTGCCGAGGCCGCGGACGTGCGCGCCCTTGAACGACGGGCCGTCGCCGCCGCAGTCGCCGTTCTCGCACGGCTCGCGGAGGATGCCGTCGGCGGTGTGCAGCGAGGCGGCGGTGGTGGCCGCGTCGGCGAGCTGGCGCGCGGACGTCAGGTACGCCGAGTTGTTCGTTGCCTTCGACAACTCGGTGAGCGCGCCGATCAGCACGCCCTGGTTGTACGTCCACGCGGTGTCGCCGTTGTTCTTGCAGGTGGACAGGTCGATACCGTCGTTGACCAGGTGTGAGCCGTTGATCATCCCGGTCTGCTGGAACCAGGTCCACCCGGCCTGCGCGCGCTGCAGGTACGTCGTGTCGCCGGCGATCCGGGTGTGCAACTGCGCGTTCAGCTGGATGTAGAGCGAGTTGGTGATCGCGTTCTTGTACGTCTTCGCCTCGCTCCACCAGACACCACCGCCGCAGGTGCCGTCCCAGTACGCCGCCATGTGGTCGGCATCCACGCGGGCCGTCTGCAGATACCGCGCCTCGCCGGTGAGGTCGTACGCCGCGACCCACGCGAGACCCCACCACCCGGTGTCGTCGATGTAGTCGTTGCGGAACTGGCCCTCGAACTGGCCGAGGTTCAGGTCGTACGTCTTGCCGATCGCGTACTTGTAGCTCGGCATCCCGCTGATCCGGGCGTTGTCGATCAGCGCGTTCAGTGCGTTCGCGGAGTTCCACCAGCCCGTGGTGTCGAACAGTCCGCTGGACAGGTTGTAGTTCTGCATCAGCGCGGTCGCGGCCGCCGTACGACGGTCCCAGGCGTTCCAGGTCGTCCGGGCCCACGGCGTGCAGGCGACGTCGGCGCGGTCGCCGGCCTTGCCGCAGGCGCGCAGGGCGCCGACGCCGAGGTTGTTCCAGTCGTCGACGTTGTACATCTGGGTGCGCCAGCCGCGTTGCCCACTGGGGATCGCGGTGTTGCCGAGGCGGCTGCCGCCGGACCAGGTGCGGCCGCCGTCCATCGAGCGGTCCAGCCAGACCTCGTCACCCGGATTGCCGTTCTCGATCGAGGCCCAGCCCATCGCGTCGCTGTCGTCGAAGTGCAGGGTGATCGTGCGGCCGAAGAGTGTGGTCGAGACCGGGGCGCGGTCGCCGGGCGCGAGCGCGGGGTCGCGCGCGTCGCAGTACTTGTTGCAGATCGTTGCCTGGGTGGTCATGGTCACCGGTGGGGTTTCAGCCGGCGCCGGTGGGGGCGCGCCGAGAGCGATCAGCAGGGACAGGCTGGAAACGATTCCAACGGACATCACAGATCTCCCTGGGGCGGTAGGAAGCGACTGGGGTGGTGGGGCGGGGAAGGAATCGGCGCAGCGGTGCCACCGAAGGTAGGTGGGTGATGACGCTACGTCAAGACATCAAGAGCGCTGCGAGGACTGCGGCGGTCAGGACGAGTGTGAACGTGGTCGCGACCCGGCGGCCGCGGGTGCGGCGGTGGGTGTGGGCGGTGCGGTCGGGACGCGTGGTGCAGGGGTCGAAGCCGAGCTCGTCGGACGGTGCGAGGACGCCGCCGAGCCGCGCCGGGAACGAGCGCCGCTCCGCCTGCCGGGTCGCCTCCTCGATCACCCGGCGGCGCATGAACTCGCGGTGCCTGGTCGCCGGCAGCCGGACGTCCGGCGGCACGGTGAGGCTCGACGGCAGCGCGAGATCGGCCGGCAGCGCGAGGCCCGCCGGGAGCGCCCGCTGGACCACGGCGTGCGCCGCCGCCACCCGCCTCGCCCGGCTGATCGAAGGCGGGAGGATCAGGTAGGCGAGGTGGACCAGCGACCGGTAGTCGTCGAGCAGCAACGCCTCGATCAGCGGCTCTTCCCGGGTGGGACCCTGGACGGGCCCCGGGACGATCGGTGTCTCGACCGTGGCGGACATGCAACTCCTCAACTCGGCGTACCCAAGGTCCAACGAATGAATCACTGACCAGTCACGAAGTGGTCGGTTAGTCTCCGTGTCATGAGCACTGGTGACGGCGTGGCGGGGCAGTGGGGCGGGGTCGACGTGAATTTCGGTGAGGAAGGCGGGCGGCTGACGTACGGCAGCTACCTGCGGCTCGCCGAGCTGCTCGACCAGCAGCGGTTGGAGTCCGACCCGCCGGCGCACGACGAACTGCTGTTCATCACGATCCACCAGGTGTACGAGCTGTGGTTCAAGCAGGTCCTGCACGAGCTCTCCGCGTCCCGCGACGCGATGCTCGCCGGGGAGCTCTGGCTGGCCGAGCACCTGCTGCGGCGGGTGCACACGATCGAGCGGGTCCTGACGCAGCAGGTGGACATCCTGGAGACGATGACCCCGCAGGACTTCGGCGAGTTCCGGCACCGGTTGTCGCCGGCGTCCGGGTTCCAGTCGGTGCAGTACCGCGAAGTCGAGTTCCTGTCCGGCGCGAAGGACCCGTCGTTCGTCCGCCGGTTCCGCGGTCTGACCGACGCCGAGAAGGACCGCCTGCGGCGCCGGCTGGAGGAGCCGACGCTGTGGGACGCGTACCTCGAGGTGCTCCGGACGGCGGGCTTCGACACCGGCTCCGAGGACGCCGTCCGCGACGCTCTCCGCAAGGTCGCCGGCGACCGCTCCCACTACGCCGCCGTCTGGGAACTCGCCGAGGCCCTCGTCCAGCACGATGAACTGGCCGCCGCCTGGCGCGCCCGCCACGTCGTCATGGTCGAACGCATGATCGGCACCAAACCGGGCACCGGCGGATCCTCCGGCGCCACCTACCTCCGCAGCCGCCTCGACCTCCGCTACTATCCGCTCCTCTGGAACCTGCGCAGCAACCTGTAGCCCACGGAAGGCCGCCCATGAAGCTCTATGCCGACACCGGGGCGAAGCGTTTCGGGCAGGTGGTCGGCGATGTGATGCTGGTGGCGTGGGTGTGGGTTTGTGTGCAGCTGGGGCAGGTCGTTTTCCAGGTGACCGACGCGCTGGGGGCGCCGGGGCGGAAGGCGGCCGAGGCGGGAGACGGACTGGCGGGGGATCTGCGGCGGTTGTCCGAGCCGATCGGGAAGGTGCCGGCGGTGGGGGACCAGTTGCGGTCGCCGATCGACGGCGCGGCCGGGGCCGCGGGGAAGCTGGCGCAGGCGGGGCGGGACCAGGCGCACGCGGTGGAGCAGCTCGCGTACGTGCTCGCGGCGGTGACGATCGGCTTGCCGGTGCTGTTCGCCGTGCTGATCTGGGTGCCGCGGCGGATCCGGTTCGCGCGGCGGGCCGGTGCGGCGCAGCGGTTCATCGACAGCACGGCGGATCTGGACCTGTTCGCGCTCCGGGCGATGGCGAACCAGCCGATGCACAAGCTCGCGAAGATCTCCGACGACCCGGTCGCCGCCTGGCGCGACGGCGACGCGGACGTGATCGCGCGGCTCGCCCGCCTGGAGTTGCGCTCCACCGGACTGAAGCCGCCCCGGACCTCCACCACTCAGTAACCCCACGTCCGGGCCGCGCGGATCGGGCCGTCAGGCGTGGCCGAGCGGCCGGGCCGGAGGTTGGTGAGTGGTGGGCGTCCGCTTGATTCCGGCTTGAGGTTGGCTTGAGCGGGCGGAGGATACGCTCGGTGGCATGGCGCGGGTGCTGCTGGTCGAGGACGACGATGCGATCCGGGCGTCGTTGGGGAAGTCCCTCACGGCGGCCGGCCATGTCGTGTCGGCGGTGGCGGCCGGCGCGGACGGGGTCGCCGCGGTTGCGCGCGAGCGGCCGGAGGTGCTGTTGCTCGATCTCGGGCTTCCCGATCTCGACGGGCGCGACGTGCTCGCGATGGTGCGCGCGGTCAGCGACGTACCAGTGATCGTGGCGACGGCGCGCGACGACGATGCGAGCGTCGTCCGGCTGCTGGACGCGGGCGCGGACGACTACGTGATCAAACCGTTCAGCGCGGCGCAGATGGATGCCCGGATCCGCGCCGTCCTGCGTCGGCTCGGGCACGACCAGCAAGGCGAGACGACGGTCGAGATCGGTGGACTGCGGATCGATCCGCGCAGCCGTGAGGTGACCGTGGACGGCGCCGCGGTGGATCTGACCCGGAAGGAGTTCGACCTGCTGCTGGCGTTGTCGCGACGTCCCGGGGCCGTGGTGACGAAGCGGGAGCTGCTCGCGGAGGTCTGGGGGCTGCCGTGGGGCGGCGGCGACCGGACCGTCGACGTACACCTTTCGTGGCTACGGCGGAAGCTGGGCGAGACGGCCGCCGCTCCACGGTTCATCCACAGCGTGCGCGGTGTCGGTATCAAGCTCGCGGTGGACGGGTGAGCATGCGCCGCCGCATCCTGCTGCTGTCGGTCGGCATGACCACGCTGGTCGTGCTCGCGTTCGCCGTACCGCTGGTGGTCCTGCTCCGCAGTACGACGGCCAACGAGTCCAAGGACAAGGCACGGTACCTGGCCGAGAGCGTCGCGTACTACGTCGGCGACAAGGGCCGCACGAACGACGACATCACGGCGTACATCAACGGTCTGGCGGACAAGCCGGGGCGGATCTCGGTGCGGATGCCGGACGGTACGACGCTGGGCGAGCCGCCGCCCGGCGGGGTGCCGACGCCGAAGGAGGTCCCGGCCGGGTACGGCGACGACCCGGACGGCGACGACGGGAAAGGGCCGCCGAAGCTCGGCGACGCTGATTACCGGGATGTCGACGGCGGCCTCGCGGTGGACGTCGGCGTCGGTACGCCGACCGGACCCGCCTCGGTCTGCGTCTTCCTGACCGCCGAGGAGCTGTACGACGGTCTGGTGCCGCGGGTCCTGTTCCTCGTCGGCGGCAGCCTGCTCGTACTCCTGCTCAGCATCGCCGGCGCCGAACTGGTGTCGCGCCGGCTCGCGCGTCCGCTGGAGGAGACCGCGAGTACGGCGGAACGCCTGGCCCGCGGTGACATGGACGCCCGCGCCCCGACGACCGGACCCGCCGAGGTGGCGAAGGTCGGCGCCGCGCTGAACGGACTCGCGGACCGGATCGACGAGGTGATCGCCGTCGAACGCGAGGCGGTCGCGGACCTGTCGCACCGGCTTCGTACGCCGTTGACCGCGCTTCGCCTGCAGGTCGAGGCGCTACCGGACCGGGAGAGCGCCGAGGAGCTGAACACCCAGGTGAACAGTCTCGAACGGACGCTGACCGCGGTGATCAGCGCCGCCCGTCGACCGCATCGCGAAGGACGCGTACCGCACTCGGACGCGGTCGAGGTGACGCGTCAGCGGGCCGCATTCTGGGAGCCGCTGTTCGAGGACCAGGGCCGCGAGCTGGCGCTGGACCTGCCGGACACGCCCGCGACCGTGCGCTCCTCCGCCGAGGACCTCGGCGCGGCACTCGACGCCCTGGTGGAGAACGTCGTCGCCCACACCCCCGACGGCACGCCCGCGCGGATCACCCTGACCCGGGCGGCCGGCGTCGTACGCATCGTCGTCGCCGACAACGGCCCCGGCATCCCCCTCGGCGCCGGCGAACGTGGCCGCAGCGACCGAGGCTCCACCGGCCTGGGCCTGGACATCGCCCGCCGCTGCGCCGAAGCCGCCGGCGGCCAACTAACCCTGCACCGCAACGAGGTCGAACTGACCCTCGCGGCGACGTAGCTTAGCTGGTCGTCCAGACCGTCACCTCGAGCTCAACTCTTCCGGTGGTCGCATTCCACGACTGGACTCGGAACAGGCCGACGTGCGGGTTCACCGACCCACCGGAGCGCACGCAGAACGCCGTACCTTTGCCGGCCGCGAACGATTCCGGCTGCGCGTCCGTGCCCAGCGCGCTCAGGCAATCGTCGTAGGTGGCCGGTGCTCCGGGGTCGAGGCCGCCTGCCTTGGCGCTGAGTCCCAGTTGCGCGTACGGAACGCCACCGATCGGCCTGAACTCGCCCACGTCGATGGTCAAAGTGTCCTGGTTGACAACCGGTCCCGGCTGGTCGACGTCGACGCCGTAGCCGTTCGGAACCTTGATGTTCTCCTTCCAGACCAGGGAGCCGGCACCGCCCGCGGCCGGGCTGCCGGACGGACGATCGGTGCTGCCGGCCGTCGGGGTCACGGTGCTTGTCACGGTGCTTGTAACGGTGCTTGTCAACGTGCTCGTCGCTGTGCTTGTCACGGTGGTTGTCGGTGGTGCCGGATTGATGCTCTGCGGCAAGGCGCCTGCCTGGCCCAGGACGATCGTCAGAACCGAGGCGGCTCCTGCCGCGACGGCCGGGATCCCTGCGAGCAGGGCAGGGTGACGGTGCCACGCGTAGTCCCGGTCGTCCTTCGATTGGCCCGTTGTCGTGTTGCTCATCCGCGGCTCCCCTACACGTCGCAGGCCTGAGGAGTCAGCCTACCGACGGCCTGGTCCACGTCGCCTGTCCAAGGGGAGCGTCGCCAGCCGTACCTACTGAACCAGTCCTGTGAGGACCGTCAGTGCGCGCTCGAGGTGTGGTGCTGCGTCGTCGGCTCGGGTGGCGGCCGCCAGCTCGACGGCCGCTGAGCCGGTGAGCGCGCGGTAGGCGACTCCGGGAACCTTCAGCTCGGCAACGGGTGCGGGCACGATCGCGATACCCAGCCCGGCCGCGACGAAGGTCACCAACGTCGACGTCTCCGCCACCTCGTGCCGTACCCGCGGCTCGAACCCGGCGGCCCGGCAGTGTGCGAGCACGGTGTCGTGCATCACCGATCGCCCGGCGCCCGCGTGGATCACGAAGTCCTCGTCGGCCAGCTCCTCCAGCCGCACGCGGCGTCTGCCGGCCAGCCGATGACCGTCGGGTACGGCGACGATCAGCGGATCGGCCCGCAGTACGTCGACCCGCAGCGACTCGTCCTCCACCGGCGGCCGCAGCAGCCCGAGGTCGATCCGGCCGTCCGCGAGCGCCTGGGCCTGTTCGGGGGCGAGCATCTCGCCCTGGACGGCGACCTCCACGTCGGGCAGCTCCTCGCGCAACGTCCGCACCAGATGCGGCAGCAGGCTGTACGTCGCCGAGCCAACACAGCCGATCACGAGCCGCCCTTGGAGCCCCGCCGCGACCCGCTGGGCTTCACCTGCCGCGGACGAGACCGCTGCGATGATCTGCCGGGCCCGGACCAGGTACGACTCGCCGGCGGGTGTGAGCTCGACGCGTCGCGTCGTACGCCGGAACAACTGCAGGCCGAGCTCGCTCTCCAGCCGGCGGATCTGCTGCGACAACGGCGGCTGGGCCATGTGCAGCCGGGCGGCGGCGCGCCCGAAGTGCCGTTCCTCGGCGACGGCGACGAAGTACCGCAGGTGACGGAGCTCCACGCGATTGATACTGGCAGAGTCTCAGTCGAGCGTAAATGAGTATTTCTCCATATCGGTCCTCGCGGCCTACCGTCGAGGGCATGGGCGATGTGGTGATCTGCGAACCGATCCGTACTCCGGTGGGCCGCTTCGGCGGTGCGCTGGCCGCGCTGTCGGCCGCCGACCTCGCCACAGCCGCTCTCACCGAACTCGTCCGCCGGACCGGTCTGGGCGAAGGTGATGTCGACGACGTCGTGCTCGGCCAGTGCTACCCGAACGGCGAGGCGCCGGCGATCGGGCGGATCGCCGCCCTCGATGCGGGCCTCGGCGTCGGCGTACCCGGGGTGCAGGTCGACCGCCGCTGCGGATCGGGCCTGCAGGCCGTGCTGTACGCGGCAGGCATGGTCGCCACCGGCGCGGCTCGGCTGGTTGTTGCCGGCGGCACCGAGTCGATGTCGCAGGTCGAGCACTACGCGCTCGGTCTGCGGACCGGCGTCCGCGGCACTGTGGAGCTGAGCGACCGCCTGATTCGGGCCAGGGAAACGGCCGGCGGCAAGTTTCATCCGGTGCCGGGCGGGATGCTGGAGACGGCCGAGAACGTCCGCCGCGAGTACGGCATCTCCCGTGCGGAGCAGGATGCGTTCGCGCTGCGGTCCCACCAGCGCGCCGTCGCCGCGCAGGCCGAAGGCCGGTTCGCCGACGAGGTGGTGCCGGTGGAGGTTCCTGGCCGGCGCGGTACGAGCACGCTCGTCACCGCCGACGAGCACCCGCGTCCCGACACTTCGCTCGAGGGCCTCGCCGCGCTTCGGCCGGTCATGCTCGCACAAGACCCCGGCGCGACCGTCACCGCGGGCAACGCCAGCGGGCAGAACGACGGCGCCGCCGTCTGCGTCGTCACCACCCGCAAGGAGGCTGAGCGCCGCGGCCTTCGCCCGCTCGTGGCACTGCGCTCGTGGGCGGTCGCTGGTGTGGGGCCCGAGGTGATGGGGATCGGGCCGGTGCCGGCCACCGCCGCGGCCCTCGCGCGCGCCGACCTCACCCTCGACGACCTGGACCTGATCGAGCTCAACGAGGCGTTCGCGTCCCAGGTCCTCGCCTGCCTGCGCGAGTGGAAGGTCGACCCGCTCGACGAGCGCCTGAACCCGAACGGCTCCGGGATCTCCCTCGGCCACCCCCTCGGCGCCACCGGCGCGCGGATCCTTGCCACCCTGTCTCGCGAACTCCACCGACGCGACGGCCGGTACGCGCTGGAGACCCTCTGCGTCGGTGGTGGTCAGGGCCTCGCCGCGATCTTCGAGGCCGTCCGGTGAAGGTCGCGTGCACGGCACTCGTTCTCTCTGACGGTACGCCGGCGGTGGCGGAGGCCGTCATCGCCTATCTCCTGGAGGACGGCTCATGAGCCTCGACAAGGTCGTCGCCACCCCGGCGCTCGCGGTCGCGGACATCGCGGACGGTTCGAGTGTCGCGGTCGGCGGGTTCGGGCTGGCCGGGATCCCGTGGTTCCTGATCGAGGCGCTGCTGGAGCAGGGCGCCGGCGACCTGACCGTGGTGTCGAACAACTGCGGTGTCGACGGTGCGGGACTCGGCCTGCTGCTCGAACGCCGGCGGATCAGCCGGGTGATCGCGTCGTACGTGGGGGAGAACAAGGAGTTCGCCCGGCAGTACCTCGCGGGCGAGCTGACCGTCGAACTCACACCGCAGGGCACCCTCGCCGAGCGGCTGCGCGCGGGCGGCGCCGGGATCGGGGCGTTCTTCACCCCGACCGGCGTCGGCACGCTGGTCTCCGAGGGCGGGCTGCCGTGGCGGTACGCGCCGGACGGCACGGTCGCGGTCGCCTCACCGGCCAAGGAGGTACGGACGATCCAGGGCCGGGACATGGTGCTCGAGGAGGCGATCGTCACCGACGTCGCCCTGGTCCGCGCGGCAGTCGCCGACCGGGCCGGAAACTGCGTGTTCCACGCTTCGGCCCGCAACTTCAACCCGGTCGCGGCGATGGCCGGCCGGCTGACGATCGTCGAGGCCGAGCAGGTCGTCGAGGTCGGCGAGCTCGCTCCCGACGCGATCCACCTGCCAGGTGTTTTCGTGCAGTGCGTCGTGCCGCTGACCCCGGAGCAGGCCGGCCGGAAGTCGATCGAGAAACGTACGACCCGGCCGCGGGAGGTGCGACGTGCCGTGGACGCGTGATCAGATGGCTGCCCGAGCGGCCGCCGAGCTGAGCGACGGCGACACCCTCCCGCTGACCGGGCGGCGCGTGGTTCAACGCGTGATCACCGACCTGGCCGTCCTGGACATCACCGACGGGACCTTCACCGTCGTGGAACTTGCCCCGTCCGTCACCGTCACCGAACTCCAAGACGCAACCGCGGCGCCCGTCACGCTCACCTGATCAGAGGGGTACTGACAGGGTCTGGTAGGAGCGTGGCGACGACGTAGCGTGAAGGTATGGCCGTCAACAACGACCTGCGGGAGTTTCTCACTACCCGTCGGGCAAGGATCACCCCCGATCAGGCTGGTCTGCCCGTGTACGGCGCCAACCGGCGGGTGGCAGGTCTGCGGCGCGAAGAGGTCGCTCTCCTTGCCGGGATCAGCGTCGAGTACTACACCCGCCTGGAGCGCGGCAGTGCCGGCAGCGTCTCGGACAGCGTCCTCGACGGGCTCGTGCACGCGCTGCAGCTCGACGAGGCGGAGCGCGACTACCTCTACCGCCTGGTCCGTTCGGCAGCCACGCCCGCGGCTCGCGCGCCGCGCCGTACGCCGGGGAAGAAGCGTGTGCGCCCAGTCGTGCAGCGCATTCTCGACCAGATGCCGATGCCGGCGTACCTGCGGAACAGTCGCTTCGACGTCCTCGCCGCCAACGACCTGGGCAGAGCCCTGTACAGCCCGCTGTACGACCAGGCTGGGCCTCACAGGCCGCCCAACAGCGCCCGCTTCTGCTTCCTGGACCCCAGTGCGACAGAGTTCTTCGTCGACTACGACAAGGCAGCCAACGACTGTGTAGCGTTCCTGCGGGCCGCGGCCGGAAGCGATCCCTACGACAAGGATCTCTCCGACCTCGTGGGCGAGCTGTCCACCCGCAGCGAGGACTTCCGCCGCCGCTGGGCCGCCCACGACGTCCGCTACCACCGCACCGGCCGCAAACGCTTCCACCACCCGGTTGTCGGCGACATCGAGCTCGACTACGAAGCGTTCGAGCTCGCCGGCGACCCTGGCCAGCGCGTCAACATCTACACCGCACCTCCCGACTCGCCCGCCGAGGAAGCACTGAACCTCCTCGCCAGCTGGACCGTACGCGAACCCCTCCGAAGGACTCTTTGATGCAGACCCTGACGCTCAACAACGGTGTCCAGATGCCCGCGCTCGGCCTCGGCGTGTTCCAGACGCCGCCCGACGAGACCCGTGCCGCCGTCGCGGCCGCTCTCGATCTCGGGTACCGCCATATCGATACCGCCGCGGCGTACGGCAACGAGCGCGAGGTCGGCGAGGCCATCCGCGACTCCGGCGTGGCCCGGGACGAGCTGTTCGTCGAGACCAAGATCTGGATCAGCGACTACGGGTACGACGAAACCCTGCACGGGTTCGCCAAGAGTGCGGGCAAGCTCGGCGTCGAGCAGATCGACCTGCTGATCCTCCACCAGGCGCTGCCGAGCGATTTCGGCCGGACGCTCGAGGCGTACCGTGCCCTGGAGAAGCTCCTTGCCGACGGCAAGGTCCGCGCGATCGGCGTCAGCAACTTCACGGTCGACCACCTCCGCGCGCTCCTCGACGCGACCACCGTGGTCCCGGCGGTGAACCAGTTGGAGATCCACCCGTACTTCCAGCAGCGCGAGGTGCAGGAGTTCGACCGCGACCACGGCATCCTGAACCAGGCCTGGTCGCCGATCGGCGGCATCACGTTCTACCGCGACAGCGGCCACGCCAGCGCCCTCGAAGATCCCGTCATCGGCAGCATCGCCGCCGCCCACCGCAAGTCGCCGGCCCAGGTCATGCTCCGGTGGGGCCTCCAGCAAGGCCGCTCGGTCATCCCCAAGTCGACCAGGCCCGCGAGAATCGCCGAGAACCTCGACGTCTTCGACTTCGACCTCACCCCCGCCGAACTCGCCACCATCGACACCCTCGAAACCAGCAAACGCGGCGGCCCTGAGCCCGAGGACATCACCCTGACCGCCTTCGGCCGCCCGATCCCCGAGGCCTGACCCGCACAGTGGAGGCGAAAGCGTGAGTACCTGGACTGCTGACGAGTTGAACACCCTGGACCGGCTCGGCGAGATCCGCGTCGCCGGGCGCCGCCTGGACGGATCGCTGCGCACGCTGACGATCGTGTGGCACGTCGTCGTCGACAGGAAGCTGTACGTGCGATCGGTGCGCGGGGCCGAGGGTGGCTGGTACAAGGGGGTCGTCCGGCATCACGAAGGTGCGATCGCGTGGGACGGGACGACTCGGGAGGTCAGCTACGTGCCGGACGACACGGCCGACGACCGGATCGACGCGGCTTATTTCGCCAAGTACGGCAACGGATCGCCCAGCCGCGCGATCACGAACGCCGCGGCGAGAGCCACCACGCTGCGCGTCGAACCACGGTCGTGAAGTGGCCGTTGGCAACGAATAGCGGTGACATCAGGTAGTTGGTTGATTACTCCGTGGCCTGTCTTCGGGAAGGTGCTCGGGGCGCAGGCGAACGGCGCAATCCGGATCACCGGGAACACCCACCCGAGGCCGGCGCCGTCCAATGCGGTACGGCATTGCTGCCCGAAGGGGCGGTCATTTCGGTGACCATCACCGCAACCGTGGTCGCCGGGCACACCGGAACCCTGGACAACATCGCCCGCGTCCTGATCGCGGCCGGCGCCGTACTGCCGGCAGCCACGCGCCGCCGCCGGGTCTGAGGCGTGCAGCTTGCTGCAACCCTGTATTCAAAGGACCTTGGGCTCGGCTATAGTCGGCCGATCTCGAGCTCTTCGAGATGACACTGGAGGGGGAACTCCTATGAAACTGCAGCGCTTTGCGCTCGCGGTGGCCGGCGCGGGTCTGCTCGCGGCCGCGGCCGCATCCGCCCCGGCCGCAGCGAGCGGCCAGGCCGACCCGAAGCCGTACTTCTCGGAACGAACCGCCCGGCCGCTGTCCGCGAAGGCTGCGATCGCTGCCACTCCGTGCATCAGCGCGGTCGGCGTGCCCACCGCGGCGGGCACCATGCAGGAGATCGACGCGACGCCGCCGAACCGGCCGCCGACACCGCCGACCGCCGACATCTTCGAGCCGTTCGCGTTCGTCGGCACCCGCGCGGACGCGACTTGGTACTTCGCGACCAACGCCTCGCAGACCCAGTTCTACTACTACGGCCTGCTGCTGCAGGGCGGGAACCTCTACCGGCACACGACGTACCTGCCGACCGACGAGGAGAAGCCGCCGGTGCCGACCTTCAAGAAGGTCGGGAACGGCTGGACCAGCTTCACGTCGATCGCCACGTCCAACTACAGCGTCGCCCAGCCGCGGCACGCCTACCTGTACGGCCTGAACACCAACGGCAGCCTGTACCGCTACGCGATCGTCGGCACCGGGTTCAAGGCGCTCGGCCCGCTCGCGGGCTTCGGCGGTTTCAAGGCGATGACGGTCATCAGCGAGACCGCGACGTACGACACGTTGCTGATGGTCTCGAAGGCCGGCGCGCTGTGGACCGCGCACATCCCGGTGGCGGCCGGCGCCAAGCCGGTCATGAAGCTGATCCGCTCCAGCGGCTTCGCGGCGTACGAATCCATCGTCGCGCAGGGCTGCGGCACCCGCGGCGGCACGCTGCTCGTGTTCGCCGACCACAACACGCAGTCCGCCGACCAGTACGCGATGAGCAAGGCGAACGGCACGGCCACCGCGATCACGAAGTACGGCAAGATCCCGGCCACGTTCAACGGTGTCACCCACGTGTCTCTCACCACCCACTACGACCAGCTGGTCGGCGAGTAGTTCGAGCAGACCTGATGCCGCGCCGGTTGTCCGGCGCGGCATCAGTCGTTTTCAGCAGCTCAGCGTCCAGATCCGCGCCGTCGCCGGGGCCTCGACACGCCACGTGGGCGGTGTGATCGGGTATACGCGGGTGCTGAGGACCCTGCCCGCGCTGGTGAAGACCTCGAGGACCGAGCCGTCGAGGATGATCCGCGCCGCCGGCCGGTCCGACGCCGGGTCGAAGGCGTCCGTCACCCGCATCCGCCCGCCGTGGGCGTGCCGGTCGAGGCCGGCCTGGCTGCGGTCGATCGTCAGCGCGTTCGCGTCGAGTTCGATCACGAGCCGTTCCTGGTCGCTGAAGTGGATGACGACCTGTCCGGAGCCTTCCGGTACGACGATCTCGCACTGCGCACCGGTCGACGCCCCGTCGGCGGGCGAGCCGCCCCCGACACGGAGCGAGTCGACCGTCGGAACCGGGGCGCTCCGCAGTGACGAGTCGGCCCCGAGCCAGACCACGCGGGGCAGCGAGATCACCCCCGCCCAGTCGTCGTTCCACCCAGGGCGGTCGCGCCCCTCGGTCAGCCAGCCGAACAACAGCGGGCCGAACCGGCTGTCGCGCAAGGCCGACGCGGCGTAGAAGTTCGTCCCGTGATCGACCCGCTGTGGAGCCGGCGGCCCGTCGACGCCGAACGACAGCACCTCGCCGGGACCGCCCTCCGGTGACCACGAGGAGACCACCGCGATCCGGCGGCCGTCGATCGTCAGCACCTGCGGACATTCCCACGCGGCGCCGGTGTCCTCGCCGCCCACGACACCGCGAGGCAGTTCGGCGAGCGGTCCGGCGTCCGTCCAGTGCTCCAGATCGTCCGAGCGGTACGACGCGATGCTCGCGCCGCGGCCGACGTACCCGGCGCCGACCGCCATCCACCACGCCCCGTCCTCCCGCCAGACGAACGGGTCGCGGAACATGATCGCGCCGTCGGACGGGTCGGGCACCACCTGGCGCGGCGGCCCGAACGACGCGCCGCCGTCGTCGGACACCGCGCTGAGGACCGACTGGTACGGGCGCTCCTCGACCCGGCCCGAGTAGAACGCCCGGATCCGGCCGTCGTCGAGCACTGTGTTGCCGGACCAGCAGCCGTCGGTGTCCGGACCGCCCGGCCGGGGCGCCATCGCGGGCCGGTGCAGCGTCCAGCGGACGTAGTCGGTCGACGTCGCATGACCCCACTCGACCGGCGCCTGCAGGTCGAGCACCGGCCGCGACTGGAAGTACAGGTGGACGTCGTCGCCGAGCTCGATCGGGCCGTTCGGGTCGTTGAGATACCCGCGCGGCGGCCGGACATGGAACGCGGGACGGAGATGCGCGACCGTGCCGGCCGATCGGGCGGACTGGATCTGGGTCACCGTGAAGCTCCTGCCGTGATTCCTGCGATGAAGTACCGCTGGGCGAAGACGAACAGCACGACGCTCGGCAGGATCGCGAGCACGACACCGGCCAGCACGACCGAGATCGAGCCGGTGCCGAGATTGCCCTGCAGACCGACCAGGCCGAGCGGCAGCGTGAAGCTGTCCTGCGACTGCAGGAAGATCAGCGGCCGGTAGAACTCCGCCCAGAAGCCGGAGAAGTTCAGGATCGCGAGGGTCGCGATCGCCGGGCCGGCCATCTTGGCGTAGATCATCAGGAAGGTCTGGAAGTGCCCGGCGCCGTCGATCCGAGCGGCCTCGCCCAGCTCGCGGGGCATCTGCAGGAAGTACTGCCGCATCAGGAAGGTGCCGAACGCGCTGCCGAGCGCCGAGACCACCAGCGACAACGGGCTGTCGGACAGGCCGAGGTACCGGACGATCACGAACACCGGGATGATGATCGTCTGCAGCGGCACCATCATCGTGGCCAGGAAGATCCCGAAGATCACCGAGCGCCCCGGGAAGCTGACCATCGCGAACGCGTACCCCGACAGCGTGCAGGTGATGGTCTGGCCGACCACGATCAGCCCGGTGACGACCACGCTGTTGACGAAGAACCGGCCGATCGGGATCCGGTCGAAGACCGCACTGTAGTTGGAGAAGTCCGGGTGCAGCGAGAACCACTGCGGCGGGTTGGTGAACGCCTCGGCCGGTGTCCGCAGCGACGTGGTGACCGTCCACAGCAACGGGCCGAGGGCAACCATCGCGGCGATCACCAGGATCGCGACGCCGGTGCCGCGGCCGATCCGGGCCAGGGTCGTGGTGGAGTGGATCATTGGTAGAACACCAGCTTTCGTGCCGCGAGGAACTGCAGCCCGGTGATCACCAGGATCGCGGCCAGCAGCACGATCGCGATCGCGGAGCCGTAGCCGAACTGCAGGTTCTGGAAGCCCTTCTGGTACATCGCGATCGTCACCGTCGTGGTCGCCGATCCCGGCCCGCCCTTGGTCATGATGTACGGCTGGTCGAACAGCTGCATCGCGTTGATCAGGGCAACCACCGCGGCGAACAGGATCGTCGGGCTGATCAGCGGGATCTTGATCCGCAGCAGGGTCCGCAACGGTCCGGCGCCGTCGATCTGGGACGCCTCCAGGACGTCGGTCGGCACCGACATCAGCGCGGCCACGAACAGCACGAACGTGAACCCGGCCTGCTGCCACACCGCGATCAGCACGATCGTGGTCGCGGCCGCGAAACCGTTGGTCAGCCATGGCACGTTCGGGATCCCGAGCAGGCCGAGGTAGTAGTTCACGACGCCGAACTTGTAGTCGAACAGATAGCCCATGAAGATCGACACGGCCGCGGTCGATGCGAGCAGCGGAAGGTAGAACGCGGTCCGGAACACCGTCCGCACCCAGATCAGCCGGCGCTGGTTGACCAGGACCGCGAGCCCCAGGCCGACGGTCAGCTGCAGGACGACGATCGCGAGCGCCATGCCGAGCGTCACGCCGAACGACTTGAGCACCGGGCCGTCGGTGAACAGCCGCCGGTAGTTCTCCAGCCCGACGAATTCCGGCGACGAGATGACGTCCCAGGAGAAGAACGACAACCCGAGCGACGCGACGATCGGGATCGCGGTGAAGACCGCGACGAACAGCACCGACAGCCCGATCATCGCGAACCCGAAGCGCGTCTCCCCGTGCGAGCTCGGGTGGCTGCGCGGCTTCACCGCCGTACGCCGTACCTCCGCGGTGACGGCAGTCATCAGCCGGCCCCCGCGGCCTTCTCGAGGTCGGACTGCAACCCGTCGAGGGCTGCTTTGGCGTTGCCGGACGAGATCGCCTCGGTGGTGCGCTGGTTGAGCGCGGTCGCGAGCGCGTTGTAGTACGGCGGGGCCGGGATCGGGGCGGTGTCCGGGTGCTTGGTCAGCGTGTCGTAGAAGACCGACCAGTGTTTCGGGCCGGTCTTCGCGTACCGCGCGGCCGTCACCAGGGACTTGCGGCCGGGCGTGGTGACGTTGCCCGGGAAGACCAGGTCGAACGTCTCCGGCTTCACCAGCAGCTTCAGGACCTCCCAGGCCAGGTCCTTCTTCTTCGACGACTTGAAGATCGCGTATCCGCCGGCGCCGAACAGGTGGCGCTGGCTCTTCCACTTCGGGAACATCGTGACGTCGAAGCTGCCGTTCTTCATCCCGGCGTTGGTCAGGCCGCCGGCCCAGAAGCCGCCGCCGATCGACATCCCGATCCGGTTCGACGCGAACAGGCCCTGCAGCGTGCCGCCCCCGCCGACGTCGGGCGACGGCGACAGCCCCTTCTTGGTCAGCTCGATCATGTAGTTCAGCGCCTCGACGGTGGCCTCGGAGTTCGCGGTCGGCGCGCCCCACTTCCAGCCGCCCTTGCGGCCCGCGGCGGCCGCGTCACCGGCGTACGCCTTGCTCCACAGCCAGTCGCCGCCGTCGTACTTGCCCTCCTCGAGCAGGTTGGCGTTGTTGGCGTACATGAACGACGTCCAGCTGCCCCACAGCCGGACCACCCAGCCGAAGGCGTTGACGCCCTGGAACTTCGCGATCTTGGTCGCGGCCGCCTCGAAGTCGTCGAGGGTCCAGTTCTCGCTCGGCGGTACGACGCCGGCGCGCTGGAACAGGCCGGTGCTGTAGAACATGTTCCCGGCGTTGAAGCTGTCCGGTAGCTCCCACAGGTGGCCCTGGTACATCATCGACTCGACCAGGGCCGGATGGATGTCGGCGAAGTACTCCTTCAGCGCGTCGAGGTCCTTGGTGACGTAGTCGTCGAGCGGGACCGCGAGCTCCTTCGACGCCATCAGCTGCAGGCCCTCGGTGGCGACGCTGATGATGTCCGGCGGCGTCCCGGCGGCGATCTGGGTCAGCACCTTGGCCAGGAAGTCGTTCCAGTCGGTGCCGTTGATGGCCGAGATCTCGAACTTGATGCTCGCGTCGAGCTTGGCGATCTGCGGCTGCAGACGGTTCTGCAGCTGGGTGGCCGCGGCCTGCTCACCGAAGTACAGCATCTTCAGCGACTTCGACGAGCTGCCGCTGTCCTTGCCGCAGGCGGCCAGATCGGCCAGTGCGGCCAGGCTGAGACCACCGGCTCCGGCCTTCAGCAGAGTACGGCGGGCGAGCGCGCCGCCGGGCGGACGAGTACCTGTCATCTGGGTTCCTCCTTGACCGCTCGGGCAGCCCGGCAAGGCCGCCCAATACGTATTGACCCGGGACCGTAGCAGCGGTGTACGGTGTGACGCAATACGTATTGGGTCGATCTGTGATAGGAAAAAGACCGCGGCGACGAGGCCGCGCAGCGCAGAGGGGGACCATGGCGAAGCAGCCGGCCGGCCGGCCGAAGCGGGTCACGATGACCGACGTCGCGCGACGTGCGGGGGTGTCCCAGCCGACGGTCTCGTTCGTGCTCAACGACCGTCGTGACGTCGCGGTGGCCGAGGAGACCCGGCGGCGCGTCCTCGAGGCCGCGGCCGAGCTCGAGTTCGTCCCGAACCGGGCCGCGCAGCTGCTCCGGTCGAACAAGTCGTTCACGGTCGGCGTCGTGACGAGCGGTATCGTCTCCCAGCCGTATGCGGGTCTGATCGTGCTCGGCCTGCAACAGGTCGTCCAGCCCGCCGGGTACGTGTGCATGGTCGTCGACACCACCGACGACCCGGGGCAGGGCGACGACGCGGTGGCGAGTCTGGTCGGGCAGGGCGTCGCCGCGATCGTGTACGCGTCACTCTCGCCGAAGCCGTTGCACCGCAGCCCGCGCCTCGACGGGATCCGGACGATCTTCGTGAACTGCTGGCCGGAGGAGGGGCACGCCGACACGGTCCTGCTCGCCGACGAGTACGCCGGTGGGCGCGCCGCGGCCGCATCGGTCTTCGACCGCGGGCACCGCGACGTCGCCTTCCTCGGCGGTATGCGGAACGACTACGCCTGCAAGGAGCGCCGCCGCGGCTTCGACGACGCCGCCCGCGCGGCCGGTCTGCGGCCGGCCGACCTCGTCCACCGGTACGGCAACTACCAGATCGGCTCCGGGTACGACCTCGCGACCGAGGTGGTGCCGGAGCACGGATCGACCGCGCTCGTGTGCGGCAACGACCGGATGGCGATCGGTGCGCTGCTCGCCGCCCACGCGCTCGGCCTGGAGTGCCCGCGCGACATCAGCATCGTGGGGTTCGACGACCAGCCTGACGTCGCGGACCAGGTCCGCCCGGGGCTGACCACCGCCGCACTGCCGCACCTGATGCTCGGCCGCCGCGCGGGGGAGCTGGTGCTGTCCCCGCCGGACGAGGCCCCCGAGCGGATCATCGTCGACTGCGAGCTGATCGAGCGCGACTCGGTCGGCGATCCGCCGCGCCGGCGCCGGCGCGGGACGCCGCAATGATCCACTGGCGCCCGTCGTCGGGCTTCGTCGGTGACGTGATCCCGTTCAGTCATGCCGGGCGGATCTGGTTGTTCTACCTGCTCGACGAGCGCCCCGACGACCCGACCGCAGGGGAGGATGGGATGCCCTGGGCGTTGCTGTCGACAACGGATTTCGTGCAGTACACGGACCACGGCGTCGTCCTGCCGGCTGGTGGTCGCGACGACGAGGACTTCGACTGCTACACGGGAAGTGTGGTCGCCGACGGGGACCGGCTGCATCTGTTCTACACCGGCCACAACCCGCGGCGCGGCGATGCGGACGGCTCGTTCCAGGTGGTCTGTCACGCGGTCAGCGACGGTGATCCGACGCGCTGGACAAAGCAGCCCGCACTGTCCTTCGGTGCGCCGGAAGGGTTCGTGCCACAGGACTGGCGGGATCCGTTCGTCTACCGGGTCGGTGAAACCTGGCAGCTGGTGCTCGCTGCGCGGTACGCCGCTGCGCCCGATCGCCGGTGCGGTGTGGTGGCGCGGCTGACGTCGACCGATCTGGAGAAGTGGGAACTCGCGGAGCCGCTGTGGGAGCCGCACCGGTTCATCACCCAGGAGTGCCCGGACGTGTTCCAGTGGGGCGACTGGTGGTACCTGGTCTACTCCGAGTTCACCGACGCGTTCCAGACGCGCTACCGGATCGCGCGCGGTCCCGACGGGCCGTGGCTCGCACCCGCGCGCGACACCGTCGACGGACGAGCGTTCTACGCATCCAAATCGGTCGAACACGACCGACGGCGATTCTTCGTCGGCTGGATCCCCACGAAACAAGGGGATTCGGACACCGGCCCGTGGCAGTGGGCCGGCGACCTCGCTGTCCTCGAGGCGCACCAGGAGGACGACGGCACCCTGGCGTTCGGGTTCCCGCGTGAGGTCGTCGCGGCGCACGGCGACGTACAGGATGTGCAGGTGTCACCGCTCGACGGCGCGGACGCCGTACCGGGGCAGGGCGCGATCGACCGGTACGCCGCTTGGATCGGTGAACCCGTTCCCGGGCGGTGCCTGATCACACTGACCGTCGACGTCGATCCCGGCACGCAGTCGTTCGGCTTGCTGCTGCATGCCGGGCCGGACGGCGAGGACGCGACGATCGTCCGCCTGGAGCCACAAGCGAACCGTTTGGTCATGGATCACTGGCCCCGCGGCCGCACCGGCCCTGCACAGTGGCAGGTTCGCGGCGACGTGCCGTACGTCGTGGAGCTCGAGCGAGCCTGTCCGCTGCCGCCTGGCCGGCATACGGTGCAGGTGCTGCTGGACGGGACGACCGGACAGGTAGTGGTCGACAACCGGATCGCGCTGAGCTTCCGCCGGTACGACTTGGGGCTTGGGCAGCTGGGCCTGTTCGTCACAGACGGCGCGTTCGGGTTGGTGTCTCTGAAGGTGGCCCGGTGGCCGGGGTACATTGCAGCACCTTGACAACCCCGACGCCCACGGGAGTTCGCATGCGCCGTACGCCACTTGTCCTAGGTATCGTCGCCAGTCTGTGCGCAACGCTGATGCCGGCGGGTGTCGCCGAGGCGGCCGGGCCGAGCAGTGTGCGCCGGGTCGGCACCGAGGAGTTCGCCGACCCCGGATTCGCGCACTTCGGCTCGAAGTACTACCTGTTCCGGACCGGCGCCGGCTACGGCGCGCGCTGGACGACGAGCGGCGGCTGGTCGGCGGTCCACAAGTCGATGGCGGCGATCCCGGCCTGGGTCGATCACAGCAAGCCGTTGCTGTGGGCACCGGAAGTCTTCCAGAGCTCGGACAGCCGCGGCGCGTTGTACGTCATGTACTTCACCGGCGAGTCGGTGTCCCGCCACGTGCACTGCATCGGCGTCGCGACCTCGCGGCAGCCGGCGGGCAACTACACGCCCGGTGCGAAGCCGGTCGTCTGCTCGCCGTGGGTCTCGCGCGGGTACGAGGCGATCGACCCGGCGGCGTACCGCGCCAAGGACGGCAAGCGGTACCTGATCTACAAGAGCGACTACCGCAACGCGTCCGGCTTCCAGATCCGCGCGGTGCAGATGGACACCCAGAGCGGTACGCGGGTGGTCGGCAACAGCATCGCGAAGATCGTCAGCTCCACCAGGATCGAAGGCCCGTCGGTGATCGCGCACGGCGGCAAGGTGTGGTTGTTCGCCTCGCGCGGTGACTACGTCAACTGCTCGTACAACACCGACGTATGGTCCGCGAACACCTTCTGGGGCGGGCGTTTCACACGGGTGAAGACCTTGATGACGACCACGTCGACCCGGCTCTGCGGTCCCGGCGGAGCGACCGTGCTGAACGTCGGCGGGACCACGCGGATCGCGTTCCACGCGTACGTCGACGCCAACCACAACGGGGTGAAGGACTCGAACAAACGGCAGGCGTACACCGGCGTCGTGAAGTGGACCAGCGCCGGAAACCCCTATCTCAGCTAGGACCTATGTTCGCGCCTTCTTGGCGGTGTCCCGGACCACCCCGGCCGCGACCTCGCGGAGCTTGACGTTGCCGGTCTGCGACGTCCGGACGAGGAACGTGAAGGCCCGGTTCGCGTCGAGCTGGTAGCGCTCCATCAGGATCCCGATGGCGGTGCCGATCGTGGTCCGGCTCTCGAGCGCCTCCGTCATCGTCGACTCCTGCCGGCTCCAGCCCAGCAGGACGGCGGCCCAGTCGGCGTACATGCCCGCGATGTAGTGGGCGTCGGCGTCGAAGGCCTGCGGCTTGTCGGCGTACAGGTTGAGCGCGCCGCGGACCCGCGGCGCGGCCCGGAACTGGAACGAGAGCTGCGAGTGCATCCCGAGGGCGGCGGCCTTCGGACCGTACTGCGGCCACCGGTCGTCGGTCCCCAGGTTGTCGACCTGCACGACCGGCTCGCTGAGCGCCGCGTCGAGGCACGGCCCCTCGCCCAGGTCGTACTGCAACTGGTCGACCTCGGCCGCGAGCGGATCGGTCGGTGCGAGCGTCTCGATCGTGCCGTCGGTGCTGGTCACCGAGATGCTGGCGCCCGTGATGCCGGGGATCGACGCGGCCACGCTGGAGGTGATCAGGTCGAGCGAATCCTCGGCCGTGACCGGCGTTCGCAATGTGTCGGCGACCGTGGTCATCAGGTCGGCCAACTCCGGTAGTTCCATCGCAGTACCCTCGACTCGAATGGTCGGCGGCGCCGACCGGTGGATTCATTGTGCGTCTTCCGGGCCACCGTGCCCAGCACGGCCCCACCGGCCGGAAAGTGCCCGGACCGGCGGCCTGCGGGGGACGGATCGCCTATGATCCCGACGATCCAGACCCGGACCCGGCGCGCGCCGGTCCACGTTGCCGATGGGGAGTCCGTTGCGAACAGACGACGAGCAGATCGTGCGCCGTAAGGCGGCAGAACTCGCCGACGTGGCGTTGCGGCTCCAGTCCGCCCGGGACATGACCGACCTACTGACAGTGACAGCCGAGCTGGCGGCGGCGTTCTTCGCTTGCCCGCTCGTCGGCGTCGCCACGCTCGGTCGCGACGCGGCGCTCGTCGACGTGGCTGGTCCGGCAGCCGATCTGCTCCGCGACGACGCGGCGACGCCAGCCGGTGCCTTGCGGCGTTCGCTCGAGGCGGCCGAGCCCGTGTCCGCCGACGTACGCGATGCAAGGCGCGTCACGCACGTCCCGTTGATCCCGGGCCGCGGGCGGGCCGTCGGTGTGCTGTCGCTGTACTGGCCCGGCACGGTCACCGACCTGACGTACGTCAGGCCGTTCTCGACCCATGTCGCTGTCGCCATGGAATCGCTGTGGTACCAGCACCGCTTGCACGCGTCGATCGAGACGCACCGCCTGGTCAGCTCGAGCCTCGGGGTGCTGATGGAGCGCTACGGCATCGACAGCCGGGAGGCGTACGAGGTGCTGAGCGGGATCTCGCTGGAGTACAACGTGAAGCTGCCCGAGATCGCCCGCCGGGTCATCGAGGACCGCGACCTGCCGGTCTCCCGCTGACCCTGTCCGCTCCCTGTACACGGTCGTGAGCGGACAGTCGCGATCACGGCGGCCGGCCGCCGGGTGCAGGTGTGTCAGGTTGCCCGCGCCGGGTGGCGGTGATAGTTGTAGGCGAGGTCATCGGTTTAGCCAGCAGCCGAGTATTGGCCCGCGCCTTCGCGCGCGTTGAGCCGTCGGGTTGCCTGCGTCGTTCGTTGCCAGGTGCCCGGCAGGAAGCTGCTGCTGTCATGCTCGATGAAGGTGCCGAACTCGTCCTCACCACGATCGATGCGGGGTCGTACGTGATGGTCCGGGTCGTGGGCGACCTCGACCTGGAGAGTGCGCCGGTGCTCACCGCCGGCCTGAAGGCCCAGCTCGGACCACGGCCGATCGTGCTCGACCTGAGCGGGGTCGAGTTCATGGACTCCAGCGGCCTCGGCGTCCTGGTCGGTGCGCACAAGGAAGCGGCGGCGCGGGGCGGGGCCCTGGTCCTGGCGGCGCCCAGCCCGCGGGTGCACAAGATCTTCAAGGTCACCAAACTGCACAAGGTGTTCGCCGTCCACGAGACGCTCGACCAGGCGGTCGAAGCGGTCGTTTCAACGGTTCCGGCCACCGGCTCGGTGACCGATGATCAAGGCTGAGGACGCCACCGGCACCGGACACGCACCGGCAACGACCGGGGCCCGGCCCGAGCTCGCGGAGGACATCGCGCTGGCGATGGCCGGTTCGCTCAACCTGCGGCGCTCTGTCCTGCAACTCCTCGACGGAGTGCGCCCCGAGGTCGCCGATTGGGCGGTGGTCGCGCTCGCCAGTCCGCAGGGCGCCGGTCTCCAGCTGTTCGGGGGCAGCGACGTGACGGCCGAGCTGACGGTGTCGCGGCGGCGTGTGGCCGGCACGGCTCTCGGGCGGGTGCTGACGACCGGTATGCGGGAGCTCTTGCATGTCGCCGCGGGGGTCGAGGACGGCCTGTCCGCGCTCATCCCGCATTCGGTCCTGCGGCACGAGGCTGCGTCGCTGCGCCCGGCGGACGTGCTCGCCATCGGCCTGACCGCGCGGGGCGCGACGCTGGGCGCGCTGATCATGGTGCGCGGGCAGGGGCGCGGATTCGGTTCGGACGACATCGCACTGGCCGAGCGGATCGCAGCCCGGGCGTCGCTGGCGCTGGACTCCGCACGGCTGTACGAACAGCGTGGCGAGATCACGTCGGCGTTGCACGACAGCCTCGTGCCACCGCCGCTGCCGGACGTGCCCGGTGCCGTGCTCGGGGCGCGCTATCGGCCGGCTGCCGAGCAGCTCGACATCGGCGGTGACTTCTACGACGTCTTCCGCGCGGGGGAGGATTGGCTGATCGCCCTGGGCGACGTCTGCGGCAAGGGTGTGAATGCCGCGGTCCTGACCGGCAGAGCACGTCAGAGCCTTCGGACCGCGGCACATTTCGAGCGCGAACCGGGCGCTCTGCTGGGCGCCCTGAGCGCGGTCTTCCACGACGACACGTCGGAGCGCTTCATCACGCTGCTCTGCCTGCGCGTCCGCGCCGGAGAGAGTCCCGAGGCCGGGGACCTGGTCGTGGAGGTCGCGTCCGCCGGCCACGCACCACCACTGCTTGTCCGCGCCGACGGCGAGGTCGAGGCCGTCGAGGCGGAAGGCGCGGTGCTGGGCGTCGTCGGCGATGCGCAGTACGTCGCGACCACGGTCCGGCTGGCGCCCGGCGATCAGCTGGTGCTGTACACCGACGGTGTCGAGGAGGCCCGCGGTGAGTCCGGTTTCTACGGCGACGACCGGTTGGCCGAGCTGCTGGGCCGGCTCGCCGGCGCCGCACCCGACGTGGTCTGCGCCGCCGTCGAACAGGACGTGGTCGAGCACCTCGCCGGTCGTGCTCATGACGACATCGCCGTGGTGTCGGTCGGCTGCGCGCGGACGACCGCGTGAGCGCGGCCGATCTCGGAGCGACCCTGACGGCGTTCCAGGACGCCGTGGCGAAGGTCGACGTCACGAATGCGCTCGGCGTCGTGGATGCGGCGCTGGCGGACGGTGCGGATCCGATCGCGTTGCTGACCCACGTCGTCGGTCCGGCCCAGCGCGTCGTCGGCGACAAGTGGCAGCGCGGGGAGTGGTCGGTGGCGGACGAGCACGCCGCGACCGCGGTGGCGATGTCCGCGACCGAGACGATCGCACGGGCAGTACGGCGTACGCCGGTGGTCCGGGGGCGGGTCGTCGTGGCGTGCGCCGAGCGCGAATGGCATGCGCTCGCGGCGATGATGATCGACTGCGCGCTGCGTTCCGACGGGTGGGAGACGACGCTGCTCGGCGCGTCGACACCGGCGCTGCGGCTGAGTCAGTACCTGCAGGATCTCGGCCCGGACGCGGTGGCGGTCAGCTGCTCGGTCCTCGGCTCGCTGCCGACCACACGACGCTTCATCGAGGCGTCGCGAGCCGCGGGGATCCCGGTGCTGGTCGGCGGGCCGGCGTTCGGGACCGACGACCTGCGGGCAACCAGCCTCGGGGCGACCGCGTGGGCCGCCGACGCGGCCCACGCGATCGAGGTCATCCGGACCATGCCCGCCGTGGTGCCGCGGGCGGAACCGTTGCCCGAGGCCGCGGCAGCCGAACAGGCCGCGCTCGAACTGGCGCACGCGGCCTTGATCGCCGACCTGACGTCGAGATGGCCGGGACCGGAGTGCGATCTGGATCCGGATCTGGTCAAGGACTCGATCGAGCAGTTGCTGCACGCGGTCTGGGCAGCGCTGCTGACCACTGACCCGCGTCCGATCTCACAGACCGAGGGCTGGGTCACGGCGCTGCTCGATTTCCGTCGGCTGCCACCGGCCCTGGCGACCAGCCTCCGGGACGAACTGACCCGCGCGCTGCGCGACTATCCGCTGGCGAGCTTCCTGTTCGCCACGTCCTGGACCTGAGCCCCGCTCAGGATGTTGCCGTAGGCACCTTTTGCCCGGACCTGTTCGGCCACCAGAACCGGTCGCCGAGCAGGAAGGCCAGCGCCGGGACGACGACCGTGCGGACGAGCAGGGTGTCGAGCAGGACGCCGACACAGACGATCACCCCGACCTGGGTCAGCGTGATCAGCGGGAGCACGCCGAGCACCGCGAAGACGGACGCCAGCAGCAGCCCGGCGCTGGTGATGACGCCGCCCGTCACCCGGAGCCCGGTCAGCATGCCTTCCCGGGTGCTCGTGGTCCGCGCCTCCTCGCGAGCCCGCGTGGTCAGGAAGATGTTGTAGTCGACGCCGAGTGCCACGAGGAACAGGAAGGACAGCAAGATGACCTGTCCGTCGAGGGCAGGGAAGCCCAGGAGATGGTCGAACAGCAGCCAGCTGGCCCCGAAGCTCGCGAAGAACGACGCGATGACGGTCAGCAGCAACAGCACGGGTGCCAGCACGGACCGCAGTACGGCGACCAGGACTGCCCCCACCAGCAGCAGGATCAGCGGCATGATCAGCAGCCGGTCGCGCTGATCGGCCTCATTCGAGTCGAGGGTCTCGGCCGCGCCGCCCCCGACCAGGACGTCCGTCCCGACCTGGTCGAGCCGCTCGCGGAGGTCCCGGACCGCGGCGAAGGACTCGGCGCTTCCCGGCTCGGCGGTCAGCACCACGTCGTAGGAGGCGAGTTGGTCGTTGCGGGCACCCGGCCGGACCTCGGCGACGCCGGGTGCGTCCTTGATCGACGCCGCCACCGCGGATGCCTGCTGCGCGGGACCGATCACCGTCAGCGGCTCCGTGGAGCCGGCCGGGAACGCCTCCGCCAGGATCTTCGCGCCGCGCACCGCCTCCGGCTCGACCCGGAACTGCTCGTTCTGCGCGAGACCGGTGCGGACGCCGAACGTGCCGAGCGCGAGCCCGGCGAGAACCAGGGTGGACAGCACGAGCACCACGGCCGGCCGGCGCGCGACAACCGCCCCGAGGCGGCCCCACAGCTTGCCCTCGGTCGCGGGGTCACCCACCCGCGGCACGAACGGCCAGAACACCTTCCGTCCGAACAGCACCAGGACCGCGGGCAGGACTGCGAGCCCGGCGACCATCGCGAGGGCGATACCGATGATGCATCCGATCGCGATCCCGACCAGCGTCTCGGTGCTCGCGAGCAACAGCAGGGCAAGTGCGGCGATGACGGTGCCGCCGCTGGCCAGGATCGGTTCGGCGACCCGGCGTACGGCGAGGGACATGGCGTAGCCCGGCCGCTCCTCGTGCCGGAGGATCTCGCGGTACCGAGCGATCAGGAGCAGTGCGTAGTCCGTGGCGGCGCCGAAGACCAGCACGCTGACGATCCCGGTGACCTGTCCGCCGCCAGGAATTCCGAGGCGTGACAGGACCTGGTCGGACAGGCTCGTCGTGACCTGCTCGGTGAGCCCGACGACGATCAGTGGAAGAAGCACCAGGCCGGGACTGCGATACGTCAGTAGGAGCAGCAGCGCGACCACTGCGGCGGTGACGATGATCAGCTTGCTGTCGGCGCCGTCGAAGACCTTGGTGAGGTCGGTGGTGAAGGCAGCGGGACCGGTGACGGCAGTCTCCAGGCCGGACGGCAGACCGCGCAGCTTCTCGCGCAACTGGTCGACGGCTGTGGCGATCGCGACGTCGTCGCGCTCCGACAGGGGGAGTACGGCGAGTGCGACGCGCCCGTTCTCCGGGACCTGCAACGGGGCCCGCACGCCGACCGAGGCGGCCTTGGCCTGCGCCGCGGACCGGTCGGCGGCGGTCAGCGGGCCGCCGTCGGACCGGCTGAACACGATCAGCGCGGCGGAACCGTCGGCCTGGGGGAGCTGCGCGCGAAGCTGCTCGACCTGCGCGGACTCGGCCGCGGTCGACAGACCCGTCGCGGATCTGGGCGCGGCCTCGCCCGGGCTGGGCAGCAGCAACGCCGCGGCCGCCAATAGGACGGCCACGAGGACGACGAAGGCGGCCGTGCGCCGACTGCGCACCAACCGGGCCGGACCTGGCACAGTGACTCCCAACGAGGCCTAGAAAACTCGATGATCAAGTATCTTGATTTCCAAGACATTAGGAGGTGGAGGTGGTGGAGCGCAAGTCCCGGCCCCCACAGGACGACCTCGTCGGCCTGGTGCAGATGCTCGTCGCGGAGGGGCAGCGGATCGCGCACGTGTTCGCACAGCGGCACGGCGTCCACGGCACCGACGTCGAGGCGTTGGTGCGGATCCTCGTCGCCGGCGAGCGCGGCCGGCCGCTGACGGCCGGCCAGCTGGCCGCCGAACTGGGACTGACGACCGGGTCCGTGACGACCCTGCTCGACCGGCTCGAACGTGCCGGCCACGTCCAGCGGGAACGCGATCCGGCCGACCGGCGCCGGGTGATCCTGCGGTACGGCGAGCCCGGCCGCGAACTCGCCGGCCGGTTCTTCACGCCGCTGGGAGCCCATCACCGCGCGGCCACCAGCGAGTTCACGCCCGCCGAGCTCGAGGTCGTCAAGCGCTATCTGACGGCGTCCATCGACGCGTTCCGCGCGTACCGCTCGGAGCTGAGCGAGCAGCCCAAGCGCTGAGGCATGTCAGCGTGCGGTGACTTGGGCCTCCAGATCGCGCAGCGCCTGGAGGAAGGCTTCGGAGAACGTCGGGAACGGCTGGATGACGTCGAGCATGACGGGCAGCGGGACCTTTGCGCGGACCGCCAGCGTGGCTTGTTGCAGCCACTCGCCGGCTTCCGGGCCGACGGCGTACGCGCCCGTGATCAGGGTTCCGTCCGAGACCAGCGTCAGGAAGCCGGGCTGGGTGTCGTACGAGCGGAGGTACGTCGCGGTTCGTGGCACACCGGACAGTTGCACGGTGGCCACGAACGCGCCGTCCGCGGCGCCGACCGACGCGGCCTGCGGGTAGCAGTACACGACCCGCGGCACCGCGTCGTAGTTCGCCGTCCGGGGCCTGCCGAGAATGTTGCTTGCGGCAACACGTCCCTGGTACTCGCCGACGTGCGTCAGTTGCCACCGGCCGGTGACGTCGCCGATCGCCCAGATGCCGGGAGTTGCCTGCAGCGTGTCGTCGACCGGGACGCCGCGCGGATCGGGATCGATGCCGACGGTCTCCAGCCCGATGCCGTCGACCCGCGGCCGGCGGCCGGTCGCGACCAGGATCCGGTCACCCGTCACCTGCGTCGCGTCGCTCAGGTCGACCACGTACGTCGATCCCGCGAGCGCGACGCGCTCCGCGCCGGTGCCGACCCGGACGTCCACGCCGTCCGCGGTGAGTGTGGTCGCGACCGCTTCGCCGATGGCCCGCGGTTCGCGGGGGAGCAGGTGTTCGCCGCGCTCGAGCAGCGTCACGGTCGCGCCCATCCGGGCCAGTGCCTGACTCATCTCGACGCCGGTGGCTCCGCCGCCCAGGACGATCAGCCGGTCCGGGACCTCGACGAGCCCGGTGACGTCGCGGTTCGTCCACACGCCGGGCAGCTCCTGGAGTCCGGGGACCGGTGGGATCACCGGGTCGGCGCCGGTCGCGACCACGATCGCCTCCGCGGTGCAGGTCCGGTCGTCCACCGCGACGGTGTGCGGGCCCGCGAGCCGGCCGTGACCGCGCTGGATCTCGATCCCGGCGCCCTTGGCCCACGAGACCTGGCCGGAGTCGTCGTACCCGGAGACCATGAAGTCCCGCCAGCCGAGGGCAGCGGAGACGTCGAGCGTGCCGGTGACGGCCTCCCGGGCGCCGGGCGCGTCGAGCGCCTCGGCCAGCGCCTCGCCGGGGCGCAGCAAGGTCTTCGACGGGATACAGGCCCAGTACGAGCACTCGCCGCCGAGCAGTTCACGCTCCACGACGGCGACGCGCGCGCCGCCCTTGGCCAACGTCGCGGCACAGTGTTCGCCCGGTGCCCCGGCGCCGAGCACGATCACGTCGTACTCGTGCTTGCTGTCCATCGCGCACTCCCTTCGGTTGCGTCCAGGGTGGCGCGGACCAGGTGGCCGCCGGGCCAGTGACTGTCCCTGGTTTCCGCCGACCAGGGACCGTCACTGGTGTCGTGGCGGTCGGGCGCGGCGGATCGTGGGACCCCGGGAGCATCCACGAGCCGGAGGCTGGACATGGAATTTCTCGTCACGATGACGACCCGGGTGCCGGACGGCGTCACCGAGGCCGAGGTCGCCGAAGTGCGCGCCCAGGAGGCCGCCCACTCCGCGGGATTGGCTGAGCAGGGCCGGCTGAAGCGTTTGTGGCGTCCGCCGCCGGCCCCCGGTCAGTGGCGAACGCTCGGTCTGTTCGTGGCGGACGACCCCGCGGCGCTGGAGGTCGTCCTGGCCTCGATGCCGTTGCGGATCTGGCGAACCGACGAGGTGACCGAGCTGTCCGCCCACCCGAACGATCCGGGGCCCGATCGGATCGCGCTCGATCCGGGCGCCGGCGAGTTCTTCACGACCTTCGTCCTGACCGTCCCGTCCGGAGCGACTGCCGCCGACGTCGACGCCATGACTGCGCGGGAGGCGCGGCGGACGCGGGAGCTCGCGGCCGCGGGGCAGCTGGTCCGGTTGTGGCGGCTTCCGGGTGACGGCCGCAACCTCGGCCACTGGCAGACCGCAGAGGCCGAGCTGCTCAGGAAGATCGTCGACGGACTGCCGATGGCGCCCTGGCTCTCGGTCGACACGCTGCCCCTGACCCGGCACCCGAGCGATCCCGGAACGGTCGCGCGATGACGACGCGGAACGAGCCCGCGGCCGGCGGGGCGTCGTACGCCGGGATCGCGATCCGTGGCCGGGCCGGGGCCCTGCTGGTGGCGGCGACGGTGCTGGCCTCGATGGTCGGCTTCATCGACGCCTACATGATCAACGTCGCGATCCCCGCGATCGGCCGCGACCTCGGGACCGGTGTGACCGGGCTGCAATGGGTCCTGACCGGCTACCTGGTGACGGTCGCCTCGATGCTTCTCCTCGCCGGCGCGCTGGCCGATCACTTCGGCTGGCGCCGGCTCCTGATGATCGGCCTCGGCGTCATGCTGATCGCGTCGCTGTGCTGCGCGGCTGCCCCGAACACCGAGGCGCTGATCGCGGCGCGGGTCGTGCAGGGAGTCGGTGGAGCGATGGTCGTGCCCAGCAGCCTGGCCTTGCTCAACGGCACCTTGCGGCCGGCGGACCGTGCCAAGGGGATCGGCATCTGGGCAGGGTTGTCAACCCTGGGTACGACGCTCGGGCCGTACGGCGGAGGCTGGCTGATCGACCACGCCTCCTGGCGGTACGTGTTCCTGCTGAACGTTCCGCTGATAGCAGCTGCCCTGTGGGTACTGCGCGGCGTACCGGAAGTCAGCCGCCCGCGTCGGGAGCTCTCTGTCGACCTCCTCGGCGCTCTGCTCACCGTCGTCGGACTGGGCGGCGTGATCTATGCGCTGACCGCAGGACCGTCGGACGGATGGGGGAGCGCGACGGTGCTGGTCCCGGGCGGTGTCGGTGTGGTCTGTCTGGCCGCCCTGGTCCCGGTGGAGCAACGACAGGCAGCGCCCATGCTGCGTACGGCGCTCTTCCGGATCCGCCAGTTCGTCGCCATCAACGCCGCGACGGTCCTGTTCTACGGCGCACTGTCCGCCGCGAGCTACCTCGTCGTCCTGCAATGCCAGTTGCAGCTGGGGTACAGCGCAACCGAGGCGGGTGCGGCGCTGATCCCGGAGTCGGTGGTGTTCTTGCTCGTCTCGCCGTTCGCCGGCGCTCTGGTGGCCCGGGTCGGTGTCCGCTGGCCGATGGCTGCCGGCATCCTGATCGTGGCCGGCGGATTCGCGTGGTTGTCGGCGGCGAGCCCGGGCGAGAGCTACCTGAGCGCGATCCTGCCGGGCGCGCTGTTGTGGGGGCTTGGCATCGGGCTGACGGTCGCGCCGCTGACGGCCGGCGTCCTGGCTGCCGTCGACGACGCCGACCTCGGCGAGGCGTCGGCGATCAACGACGCGGCGTCCCGGGTCGGGGGCGTGGTGCTGATCGCGCTCGTCCCCGCGCTGCTGGGCGTCGGCGGCTCGGACGACCTCGTCCAGCCGCTCGGGCACCGGTACCAGACGGCGATGCTCGTGATGGCGGCTCTCAGCGTGGTCGCCGCGGTGATCACCCTCGGGTACGTCGCCCGCGGCCGCCCACCCGCCACCCAATTGCCGGCGACGCCGCGGGTTCACGGCTGCGCCGTCCCGGTGTCCACCTGACCTGAGGAGAGGGAGAACACGATGAACGGCAGTCTCGACGGGCAGCGTGTGGTCGTGATCGGCGGCAGCTCGGGGATCGGGCTGGCGACGGCCCACCAGGCCCGCAGTGCCGGCGCCCGGGTCGTCGTCACCGGCCGGAATCCCGAGCGGCTCGCCGCGGCCGCCGCCGAGGTCGACGCGGAGAGCGCGCCGATCCTGGACCTGGGCGATCCGGACCGTCTCGCGCAGGTCTTCGCCGACCTGCCCGCGGACCTCGATCATGTCCTGGTCAGCGGCGGCGGGCCGTTCTACGCACCGATCGCCGAGCTGGACTTCGACTGGGCGTTGCGGGTGTTCGACGAGGATCTGGTCGGCGCCCTCCGCATCGCGCGGTTGTGCATCGGACGGGTCCGGGCCGGCGGCTCGCTCACCTTCATCAGCGGGACCGGCGCGCGCCGGCCCGGCATCGGCCTGAGTGTCGCCGCGATCGGGACCGTCGCACTGCAGGCGATCGCCGCCAACGCCGCGCTGGAGCTCGCCCCGATCCGGGTGAACGCGGTCGCCGCCGGATTCGTCGACACGCCGCTGTCGGCGCGGCTGCTCGGCGACCAGCTCGAGGCCCGCCGCGCCGACCTGCGGGCGACCCTGCCGATCCGGCGGGTGGTCGGCCCGGACGATGTCGCCGCGCTGATCCTGCACCTGATGACGAACACGGCACTCACCGGAGCGACGTACGACGTCGACGGCGGTCAGCAGCTGCTGCGGCACTAACCAGCGGCCTCGCTGACCGCGTCCGGCAGGGCGTCGCGCAGCTGCCGGCGCGAGCTGATGGCGAGCTTGTCGAAGATCTTGCGGAGGTGCCATTCGACAGTGCGAGGGCTCAGGAAGAGTCTGCTGCCCACCTCGGGGTTCGACAGGCCGTCGCGGACCAGCAGCGCGATCTGGAGCTCCTGCGGCGTGAGTTCGTCAGTCGTGCCCGGTCCGTTCGTCCGGCGGCGCACCGTCTCGCCGGTCGCCTGCAACTCGCGGCGCGTCCGCTCGGCGAACGCGGCCATGCCGATCGACGCGAACAGGTCGTACGCCGCACGCAGCTCGGCCCGCGCCTCCCCGCGGCGCGTGCGGCGACGCAGCCACTCGCCGTACAGCAGATGTGCCCGTGCCAGGTCGGGGCGCAGCCTGGTCCCGGTGAGATGTTCGATCGCCTCGAGGTACGCACCCTCCGCGGTCGGGCCGTCGTCCAGCAGACCCCGCGCGCGTGCCTCGATACCGCGGCCCCAACGCTCCTCGGTGTCCACGGTCTTGTCCTGCAACAGGCCGAGTGCGGCGGCAGCCTCGCGCGGGCGTCCGCTGCGGACGGCCGCCTCGATCTGCTCGCTCAGCGCCCACGACGACACGAACAGCTCCGGTGTGTCCTCGCTCGCGGCGACGGCCCACGGCAACGCTTCGCCGTGGCGGCCGAGGCCGTTCAGTACGACGGACCGCGCCCAGCGCGCGTACTGCGCCGCCGTACCCTGCCCGCCGGCGATCGCGCTCTCGATGGTCTCGTCGATCAGCGGGAACGCCTCGTCCGGGAGCCCGCGCAGGCCGGCCAGCACCAGCGCGCCGTACGGCAGGATGTGCGCGCCGGTCGCCTCGCGGACCGCGTCGGCCTCGGCCCGCAGCGAGGTCGCCTCGGCGAAGTCGCCGGCCATCGCGGCGACCTGGCCGAGCACGTTGACGCCGACCGCCAGGACCGCGAGCGCACCGGCGCCGCGCGCCACCTCCACCTGCCGGGACGCGGTCGACAGGCACGCCTCGAAGTCCCACGCGGTCGCCGCGGCAGCGGTGGCCAGCCATCCCCAGCGCAGCACCTCCTCGACCGAGGCACCCTGATCACCGAACGCGCGGGCAGCCTGCTTGAGCAGCGGCACAGCGCGAGGACGGCCCTCGGCGAACAGCAACGCGAACCCGTCCAGCAGGACGTCGGAGCTGCGGCCGGGGGTCTCGGGCCGGGGCGCGGCCTCGGCCGCCGCCGAGACTTCGCGCAGACTCGCGTCCGTGGCCAGCTGACCAGCGAACAGAGCGGCGCTCCAGGCGTCGAGATACGTGTCGCGAGCGAGCCGTACGTCGAGCGGCTCGAGCGTCTTGGCTGCGCGCAGGAGCAGGCCGGGCGCGTCCCCGCCGCGTTGCTGTGCGTACGCCGCCTCGGCGCGGAGCAGATCGATCCGCGCCCGGCCGAGACCGTCGAGCTCCCCGGCTTCGGCCGTCGCCAGCAGCGCCCAGGCGGTCCCGAACGCACCGGCCTGCAGACTGGCCTGCGCGCCTGCCAGCGCGCGCTCGGTCCGGCGCGCGGGGTCGCGGGTCAGCGCGACCGCCCGCTGCAGGAAGGCAGCGGCGGCGGCGAAACCGCCCCGAGCCTGCGCGCGACCCGCCGACCGCTCCAGCTCTAGGGCGACGTCCTCGTCAGGTCCGGTTGCGGCGGCGGCCAGATGCCAGGCGCGCCGGTCGGGATCGGTCGCCGAGTCCGTCGCTCCGGCCAGTGCCAGATGCACCGCGCGCCGCTCCGTCTCGGACGCCGATCCGTACAGCGCCGACCGGACCAGCGGATGGCGGAACGTCACCCGCTCACCCAGGCTCATCAGCCCGTCGATCTCGGCGAAGGCCACCTCGATCCCGAGCTGGTCGGCTGCCCGGCGGACGAGCACTGGATCGCCGATCGGCTCGGCCGCCGCGACCAGCAGGAGCCGGCGGGTCGGCGCGGGCAGGGTGTCGGCCTGCCGCAGGAAGCTCTGCTCGATGCGGCCGGGCAACTCCTGGCCGCCGAGCAGGCCGAACCCGGCCGCGAGCTGCGTCGCGGTCAGGCCGCGCGGCAGCTCGAGCAGGGCGAGCGGGTTGCCGCCGGTCTCGGCGACGAGCCGCCGGCGCACCGGCTCGTCGAGCAGGAACTCGACGGCCGAACCGAGCAAGGCGTGGGCCTCGTCGGCCGGCAGCCCCTCGACCTGGAGCTCGGCGAGACCGTGCAGCTCGACACCGATCTCGCGGGCGCCGAACAACAACCCGACCGCCTCGGCGCCGATCCGGCGGGCGACGAACCCGAGCACCTGCGCGGTGGCCGTGTCGAGCCATTGCACGTCGTCGACGACCACCAGGACCGGCCGTTCGCCGGCCAGGTCGGAGATCAGGCTGAGCACCGCGAGCCCGACCGTGAAACGGTCCGGAGCTGGGCCCGGCGCCAGCCCGAACACGGTCCCGAGCGCCCGGCGCTGCGGCTCGGGGATCCGGTCCAGCCGATCGAGGAGCGGCGCGCACAGCTGGTGGAGCGCCGCGAACGCCAGCTCCATCTCCGACTGGACGCCGACCGCCCGCAGGGTGCTGACGTCCGTCGCGGATTCGGCCGCGTAGGTCAGCAGGGCGGTCTTGCCGACGCCGGCCTCGCCGCGTACGACCAGCACCCGGCTCCTGCCGTTGCGGACATCGGTCAGTAACTGGTCCAGGACTGCCCGTTCCGCCCGCCGACCGAGAAGCTGCGCAGGTTGCGTTCGCTCCGCCCCCAGGTCGCGGAACCCGTCTCCACGTCCCAAACCGTCCGCCGCCCTTTCGCGGTACGCCTACGACGCGCCGAGTCCGTCCCGCCGCGGTCTGCCGAACCGCTCCAGCCTAAGACCGCGAGGCCGTTGCCGGAAGCAGCCCGCGACCGGCGCGCGGGCCGGGTGAACGGTGCGCTGAATCCGTGCTTGTCATCGACGGCGGCTACACGCTGCACTGACCGAATGTGGTGCCGCAGGACATGGCTGCGGCGGTGCGGGTCGTGCGACGTTCGAGTGAAGGACCCGTCCTGGAGGTGTGGAATGACTCTCCGTCCTGTCGTTTCGGCCATTGCTCTACTGGCAGCTCTGGCCATCAGTCCGGCATCGCGAGCCGATGCCGCGACGCTCGAGGAAGTGACCGGATTCGGATCGAATCCGGGGAATCTGAAGATGTTCCGCTACGTGCCGCCCGGGCTCGGCGCCGGGCGGCCGGTGGTGGTCGCGTTGCACGGGTGTACACAGTCGGCAGCGGCGTACGACGACGAGCCCGGCTGGGTCGCGATGGCGCAGCGGGCGAACTTCACGCTGGTCCTGCCGCAGCAGCAGTCCGCCAACAACGCAAGCTCGTGTTTCAACTGGTTCGAGGCCGGTGACACGGCGCGCGGTTCGGGAGAAGCGCTGTCGGTCAAGCAGATGGTGGACCGCACTGTGAGTGATCTCGGCTCGGATACCGGACGTGTGTTCGTGACCGGCCTGTCCGCGGGCGGTGCGATGACGGCTGTGATGCTGGCGACGTACCCGGATGTGTTCGCCGGCGGCGCGATCGTGGCCGGCCTGCCGTACCGGTGTGCGACGTCACTCATCCAGGCCTTCAGCTGCCAGAACCCCGGCGTCGACCTCACGCCGCGGCAATGGGGTGACAAGGTCCGCGCCGCGGCCGCGGCCACGCACCGGCCGAAGGTGTCGATCTGGCACGGCACCGCCGACTACACCGTTGCCTACCGCAACCTCAACGAGTCGATGGAGCAGTGGACCGACGTGAACGCCGCGGACCAGACCGCCGACGCCACCGAAACGATCAACGGCGCCACGCACAAGTCGTACACCGACGGCACCGGTACGCCGGTCGTCGAGACCTGGTCGATCCCCGGCATGGGCCACGGCCAGCCCGTCGACCCAGGAGCCGGCGCGGACCAGTGCGGCGCCACCGCGCCGTACATCCTCGACGTCAACCTCTGCGCAGCCGCCCACATCACCCGCTTCTGGGGCATCACCTGATCTGCTACCTGCGGGGGACCTGATCCCCTCCCGCGAGGGAGGTCCCGGCGCGGTCGGCTCCGCGAGGATCCTGGTATGAACCTCACCAAGAAGCTCGTCGCCCTGACCGTTGTGGCTACCACCGCTGTGGCCGGGATCTCCACCGCGCAGGCCGCTCCCAAGGTGGCTCGCGTCACCGGTGCGGCCGACTTCATGTTGCCGTTCGCCCCGGACGACGACGTACGCCACTTCGCCTTCGACGCCACGGCCGCGCCGTACACCCGCCCGATCCCCGGCGCCCCGATCGGGCTGCCGACCGACGCGCGCGGCACCGTGCAGATCTCGCACTATGTCGCCGCCTGGAAGCAGACCATCCGCGCCGAGGGAACGGTGGACTGCCTGGTCACCGGGCCGGGCGTCGCTTCGCTCACCGCCAAGATCACGAGGGCGGACGAGCCGGTCAAGGACTGGGTCGGCAAGCGGCTCGGCTTCAGCGTCCTGGACAACGGCAAGCACGATCGCGTCGGACTGTCCTGGACGGTCGTCAACCTCACCCAGAACGCGTCCGGTCAAACCGAAGAGGCGCCCGTCGGCACCTGTATGGCACCGGCCCCGTTCGCGCCGGTGACGAAGGGCGACTACAAGGTCCGGCACGTCGAGCTGCCGCCGCTGCCGGAAGGGTGACGTCAGCTCGGCGGCAGGCCCAGCACGCCGCGGACCGCCCGCATGGTCAGCTCTTTGTCGTGCGGCGGTCCGCCGACTGCGGCGGTGACGCCCTCGAGGGCACCGAGGTACGCCGAGGCGAGTGCGCGCGGCGGCGGGCCGGCGGGGATCGAGCCGGTCCGCCGGCCGCGGGTGATGAGCTTGGCGATCGTGTCCTTCAAAGGCGTCATCAGTTCGGTGAGTGCCTTCGTGACGGCGTGGTCGCGGCCGGCGAACTCCACCCGCAGGCTCATCAGCACCGCGGCGACGTCGCGCCGGCAGTAGAGCGCGTGCGCCTGCGCCGTCCACAGCAGCCGCTCGGCCGGGTCGGCGATCGCCTCCGCGGGGTCGCCGACCTCGGCACGCCAGGTGCGAGACACCCAGTCGATGACGGCGAGTGCGAGCTCCTCCTTGTTCGCGAACTGGTGGTACAGCGCGCCGCGGGTATAGCCCGCCTCGCGGGCGATGTCGTCGAGCCGCACGTTCCCGTAGCCGTACGTCGAGAAGCCTCTCGCCGCGGCCTCGAGCAGCTTGTTCCGGGTGAGCTCGATCCGCTCCGCCTGCGTCCGCCGTTTCACCCCAGCATCATACATTCACGCATGTATGTATGTGTGAGACAGCTCGCGTTGCCGAGGATGTCGCGGCGGGCGTAGCTTCCAGACCATGAACGATGATTCCGGACAACCCGCCGTACGGAAGTTCTACGACAGCCTGGCCGCACACGACCCGGCTGCCCTGCGCGATGCCGTTCACGAGGACTTCGTCCTCACCTTGAGTCCCGGCTTGCCGCTCCCGGTCGACCGCGAGTTCCGCGGCCGCGAGTCCGCGGTACGCAACGTCTGGGGCCGGCTGGCGGACGGCGTCGAGTTGCACTGCGAACCGGACCGTCTGCTTCCGGTGAGGCCGAACGAGTTCGTTGTCCTGGGCCACTATCGCGGCGACGGCTGGCAGGCGCCGTTCGCCCACATCCTGACCACGAAGGACGGCCGGCTCCTGTCCTTGCGGCAGATCACCGACACCCGCTGCTGGCCCGAGCTGATGGCGGCCTCATGAACGCGACCGCGTTCCGGGTCGGAGCCGTCACCTGGACCGTCACCGGCGTCGGCCACACCGTCCTGAGCTTCTTCCTCCCCAGCGACCCGGAGTTGGACGCCGTGATGCGGGCGAGCCAGTTCGAGATCGGCCCACTGCAGCTCAACGCCGAGTCCCTGCACCGCGGCGTGAGCCTCGTCATGGGCCTGGCGGTGATCGTCGTGGGCGCCCTCCTGTGGATGATCGCCGACACACTCCGAACCGCCCCGGATCGCTTACGCCCGTACGGGATCGTCGCGTTGATCGCAACGCTCCTGGCTTTGGCGATTGCCGCACTGTGGGTCCCGGGGCCGCCGCTCGTAACCTTCTCTGTCGCCACCATCGCCTTCTGCGCCGCCCTGTTCACCAAGTCACCGACTCGCGCGACGGCTACACACTGACCGCGCGCGCTCGGTTGTGCGGCGCTGCCATCCGACGCTCCGGCACAGGGCCCGGCGGACTCTCGTCAGCGGGGGAGTTTGCGGGTGTCGACCAGTTCCTGGGCGACGTCGCGGAGCTTGCGGTTGTTGTCCTGGGAGTACCGCCGCAAGACCTCGAACGCTCGCTCGTCGTCGAGGTCGAAGCGTTCCATCAGGATGCCCATCGCCTGACCGACCAGCTTCCGGGCGTCGACCGCGGCGGCGAGGTTGACTTCGTTGCGGGCGCTCGCGACGGCGACCGAGGCGTGCCGGGCGAGGATCTCGGCGATCGCTTCCTCGTCGGGCCCGAATCCGCCCGGCCGGGACGAGTACAGACCGAGCACGCCGACGACGGAACCTCCGGTGTGCAACGGGACGTCGAGGACGCTTCGCACGCCGAGCTCGAGGACCTTGGCGGACCATTCCGGCCAGCGATCGTCGGTTTCGGTGTCTTCGACGCGCACGACGGAGTGGTCGCGCATCGACTCGGTGAGTGGGCCCTGCCCGCCGTCCACCTGCAGCTTGTAGATCTCGGCCACCAGCGGGTCGGTCACCGCCGGAATCTCCAGCCGCCGGGGCCGGCCCGAGATCAGCGCGACGCCGGCGTGGGAACAGCTCAGCGCCTGTAAGGCGAACTCGACCACGGCCTCGACGGTCTCCTCGATCCCGCCGGAGTCGTGCAGGTCGAGGGCGAGCTGAGCGAACCGGTCGGCCGAGGTGAGTTCGCGCAACCTGATCTGAGGCGCGCAGTCGCTCTGGCGACGGGTGTGCCCGGCCAGATGCCCTTGATGTAGCGCGGCTGCACTCATAGCGTCAAGATAGCTTGACGGCGAACTGGCGTCAAGATGGCTTGACGCCATGGGGTTGGCGTGGCGGCGGTCGTCAAGCTATCTTGACGAGATGGGTGGTGACATGGCACAGCCTCCGTTGGCCGCGGACGACAGGGGTATGGAGGAGCTGCTCGGCGTACTGCGGGTCAGCGACCAGCGCGAGTTGTACGAGCGCCGCATCGAGAAAGCCGAGGGCGCCGGCCAGCCCGTCACGGCGCTCGTGCGGGCGTTGGGAAACCTGCCCGGCGTGACCGGACTGGAAGCCCTCAGCGCCAGCCGGCGGTTGGTCGATCTCCTCACCGGCGCGCGATGGCACATGATCCGGCAGGCCCGGGAAGAGGGCTCCAGCTGGAGCCAGGTCGGCAGCGCGCTGGGAATGAGCAAGCAAGCGGCCTACGACTTCTACCGCCGCAAGCTCGACCAGCAGGACGCTTCGGCCGACGCTGAGGGCAACAGTTCGGCTCGTTCACGAGCGGCACAGGGCTCGAACGCCAACGGCTGAGGACCCGGCCGCGGCAAGTGAGGTGTGACGTGCCGGCCCCGCCGGTTGGATGCCGTCCCGGTGCCGCTGCACGTGTTCGCATGGCCACACCCCTCAGGTCGGGTGGAAAAGGTTTGCGGGATGGGTTCGCCGGGCACCGCGGGAGCACCGTGCTCACTTGAGCGCGTCAACGGGTGGGAGGGTTCGATCGTGACTGTCGGCGGCGTGGACACCTATTACGACTACGACGAGCGGCAGTGGAAGTTCCGCCGGCTCGGTGGCGGGCCGGTACGCGAGGCGGTCCGCCGCCCCGCAACCCAGCGGGCTGCCGTGACCACCCAGGAGCCGATCGCGCCGGCCGACGCCCAGGCAAAGCGGGCCGCACATCTCCGCGCCGAGACCGGCAAAGGTTAAAGGGATTCAAGCCGCAACCAGGTCGTGACGCCAACTGGGCCGCGCAGCGCGGCGTCACCACCGGTCCTGGATCGACGTCCAAGACCTTGAGCTTGACGTCCGCCGCGTACGCCACGACTCCGCCGGCGAACCGCGAGTACCGCACGGCCTATCCGCTCCGCGATCTCCGCGGTTTCCGCGTCAGGGACGGTGCTGTCAGACATGGTGACCCCGCGGTACCCCTCGGCATGCCTACCGGCCCACGGGCCTCGCGTTTCTCGCCTGACGGTGCTCGCATCGCAGACAGAGCCTTACGGTCGGTATCGCTCGGAGACGATGCAGTGGAAGCATCTCCCCGCACATCTCGCAGGCGCCGAAGACACCCGTGGCAAGGCGGGACAGCGCGGCGTCGATCTCCTCCAACGCCCGCACAGCCCCAGCCTTCAGCACGGCCCGCACCTCCGCCACCGCCGGCGAGAAAGGCGTGGTCTCCTCGCGGGCCAGATCCATCAGTTGATCCAGCCGGAACTGACGTTCCTGACACAACTCCCAGCGGAACCACTCCACGTCCATCGCGGGTTCGCTCCGCCGTACCTCGGTCGATCGCTCCTGGCTCATCGACAGCCTCCTCGTACGAGGTGACAAACTCAGGCCGCTTTTTGACCGTCCGGAAGGAGATCGCTCCTCAGCGCTTCCGTGTTGTAACCACGCCTCAAGTACCCCGCCGGAACCCCTGCCAGTCGGATCAGAGCCCGACGATCTCGGCGAAGTCCCGGATCGCGCCGGGATCGGTCGACTCGTGGAAGCCGACCACCAACTCGTCGACGCCTGCCTTCTCGTACGCCGCGACCCGTGCGCGGACCGTCTCCGGCGTGCCGTAGAGCAGATACGACGCGAAGTCACCGGGATAGAACGCGCCCATGCTCGGGTGGAGTTGCGCCTGGGCGGCCGCGTCCGTGTCGGTCACCAGCGCGCCGGTCGTCGCAGTGACCCTGATCGAGCCGGCGTCCCGGCCGACGTCCGCGGCGTGCTTGCGCAGGATCTGCAGCTTGCGCTCGATGTCGGCCGGCGACGTCATCAGATTGCAGACGTCCGCGAACTCGGCGACGATCCGCAGCGTCACCTTCTCACCGCCGCCGGCGATCATCAGCGGGATGCGCGGCGTCTGGACGCCTTTCGGCTGCACCATGGCGTTGTTCAGCGAGTAGAACTCGCCGGCGAAGTCGCTGACCTCGTCCGTCCACAGCGACTGGATCACCTGCACAGCCTCGCGCAGCTCCCGAAGTCGCCGGCCTGCACCGGGGAACTCGTACCCGAACGCGGCGTAGTCGGCCTCGTACCAGCCCGCGCCGATCCCGAAGGTCAGACGCCCGCCGGAGACCACGTCGAGTGTCGAGGCCATCTTCGCCTGCAGGGCAGGGTTCCGATAGCCGTTGCCGGTCACGAGCTGGCCCACGCGGATCCTGGTGGTCGCCCGGGCCACCGCGGTCAGCAGCGTCCAGGCCTCGAACAGGTAGCGGTTCGACGGCGGGATGGTCTGCAGGTGATCCGGCAGCCAGACCTCCGAGAACCCGACGGATTCGGCGGTCTGCGCCAGCTGGATGATCCGCTCGACCGCATCCACCGGATCGCTGAACGACGACAGATCACTGCCGAAGCCGGTGGGGAGGAACAGATTGAACTTCATCGTCAGGCTCCTGCTTCGTCTGGCCGACCTGGCACGACGCGGCCAGGCTGTCGAGACGTACTGACCGGACGAACCCGCAAAAGGAATCGCTCTCCCGCCTGTGCATTTCAGGGCGCCGCATGGGAGTCGGTGTGGTGGGCACCGGATTGGGCCAGTGAGCACGGCGGCAAGCAGAGCGGTAAGGGTGGCTCCGGCAGTCAGGGCGGCACCACGGCCCAGAAGAAGAAGGCCGGCCGCAAGGGCGGAAAGGCCGCCGCCAAGAACTGACCCATGGACGCGCGACCTGGTCCTGACAGTGATCGGGCACATCGGTTGGCGTTTGTTGTCGTCGGGTGGGCGGCTTTCGCCTGCCGCACCTTGCGCCAGGTCCGGCGCGGCAGGCGAAAGCCAGTCTCGGGAGTGTCTCGACCAGACTTCGGGAGGAATCGATCAAGCGCTTGGAAGGTCATACCATCGCTGCCTCCGCAGAGCCAGAGAAGTTGATTTCGCAGGCACGCGCCGACTCGGCACGGCCGTGACTGCAGTGGTGTCAGCGGTCAGATTTCAGGAAGTCCGGTGCTCCGCCGGTCCGGAGCGCGTCCGCCTCGAGCCACGCGGCCGTCTCGAGGGGGTGCCGGCGTTCTATCTCGGTGAGGAGATACTGCCGTGCCTCGGCGGCCGTCGCGGTGTGCTCGGCGTGCAGAGCACGGACAAGCTCCGCTCCGGTGGCACGCCAGACCGAATAGAGCTCAGCATCGGACCAGTCGGCGAGCCGCGCCGGCACCTGCAATCCGGGAGCGGGCTCCGGCCTCCGGCGGAGTCGTGAGACAGCCGCCAGGACCGTCCGGATGGATCGGTGAAGCGCCATCGTCAGGTCGGGCGTGGTTCGGTCATCATGGGTTCCCTTCGAGCGGTCGTCACCTGTCTAGCGCGCGAGCCGGTCACGGTGCGGCTCAGGTCGCGGAACGTCACGTGATCTCAAAGTTCTCTCAGTGCCACCGTCAACTGCTACCGGCTCCGTAGGGAGTCGTAGTCGGCGGCGGTGAGTGGCGCGGTCGTCAGGGCGCCGTCGGCCAGCAGGGCCTCGACCGGTACACCGTCGCGCGCGAACGTCACCTGGTCGATGGACTGCACCGCCGTGAGGGACAGGACGATCTGCCCGACGGCGAGGATGTTCTCGGTCGCGGACCTGCCGCCGGTCTGGCCGGACAGTTCGAGGACGACGCGACTGCCTCGGACCTCGACGATCGTCAGGATCAGGCCGGGCGGCAGCGCCGTGGTGATGCCGCCGGCCTGTTCCCGGTCGGTCGGTCCCGCAAGCAAGACGTCGACAACCGCGGTGAGCCCGTCCGCGGGCGCCGTGGGCACCTCGCGCACAAGCGTGACCAGCTTGTCGTCGCGGACGAAGCTCACCTGGACGGCGGGCCTGCCGGTGCTCGGTATGGGCGCCGCCGAGGACGGGCGAGCGGTGCGCTGCAGACGGGACGGGATCTCGCCGGAGGCGATCGGCGCCGGTTCGTCCTGCATCGGAACGCCGCAGCCGGCGAGAACGAGCACCGCGGCTGCCAGGCAGACGGCGGCGTTCCTCACGACTCTCGCTCCGCTTCCGGGAGCCGTACGACGAACCGCGCGCCGCCGCCGGGCGATGCCGTGCACCACACGGCTCCGTCATGGGCCGCCGCCATCTCGGCCACCAGCGCGAGCCCCAGACCCGTACCCGACGACGACCCGCGTTTCGCCGCGCCGGTGGCGAACCGCTCGAAGACGCTTTCCCGGTCCTCGGGCCGAATGCCCGGACCGCTGTCGTCGACCAGGACGAGCACGTCGTCGCCGGATCGGGTCACTGTGACGCCGGTGAGTCCGCTGCCGTGGGTGTTCGCGTTGTCGAACAGGTTGCGGAAGAGCCGGCCGAGACGCGACTTGTCCGCTGCCACGAAGACGTCGTCGCCGTCGGGGAACGCCGGTGGTCCGGCGCCGGCTTCGCCCAGTACCTGTCGCAAGAGCCCGCCGAGGTCGATGACGGTGTTCGGCCGCTGGTCGAGTCCGGCGTCGGAGCGTGCGAGTTCGAGGAGGTCGTCGAGCAGCCGCCGGAAGCGCTGCAGATCGGCGGTGACGAGATCGAGGGCCTTCCGGGAGCGTTCGGGAAGCTCGTCGCGCCGGGCGTTCAGCAGGTCGACGCTGCCGACGAGAGTGGTCAGCGGGGACCGGAGTTCGTGACTCACGTCGGCTGCCATCCGTGCGTCCCGCGTGATCCGCTGGTGGAGGGTGTCGACCATGCTGTTGAACGAGCCGACGATGGTGGCGAGCTCGGGATCGTCGGTGGCCGCCAGGCGGCGGTCGAGATCGCCCCCGGCGATCGAGGCGGCCGTGATCGCGACCCGGTTGAGCGGCGTGACCACCGACCGGCTGGCCCAGACCCCCAGCGCCGCCCCGGCCGCGGTGGCCAGCAGCGCGCCGCCGAGGAGGATGCCGCTGAGCAGACGCACCGTGCCGTCGAGTTCGGTCAGCGGGGCGATCTCGTAGAACTCGGCCTCGGCCGTGCGCACCGGGACGCCGATGACGAGGGCCGGACCGTCGGCCGACCGGAACCGCTGGCTGACCGAGCGCCCGGCGGCAATCTCCTGCTGGACCGAGGCCGGTACCGCGTCCCGGCCCTGGTCGAGGGCCGAGGCGTACCACTGGTCGTGCCATCTGAGGATGATCGTGTGCCCGGCGGGTGTCCCGGCTGCGGTCAGCACGGCCGACACGTCCGCGCCGGCGCTCTCGAGTCGTCGCTGCACGAACACCGCGTCGGCGAAGCTCTGGTGCTGGACGACGCGCTCGCGTTGGGCCAGCAGGTACCCGCGGGCCAGCAGGTACGTGCTGATCGCGAAGACCGCGGACACCAGGAGAGCCACCAGGGAGAAGGCCGCGACGAGCCGGTGCCGCAGGCCGAACGTACGACGTCCGCGCCTCATTGCGGGTCCAGTCGGTAGCCCATCCCTCGGACCGTGACGACGACCTGCGGCCGTCCGGGATCGCGTTCGATCTTGGTGCGCAGCCGCCGGATGTGCACGTCGACGATCCGCTCATCGCCGTAGTACCCGTGCTCCCACACCTTCTCGAGCAGGCTCGGGCGGCTGAGCACCCGGCCGGGTGGATGCGCGAGCTCGGCCAGCAGGCGATACTCGGTGACGGTCAGCGGGACGTCTCTGCCGTCGAGCATGACGGCCCCGCGCGAGGTGGACAGCACCAGGGCGCGGGCGGGGTCGGAGTCGAGGACGATGTCGGGTTCGGTCGCCTCGGCGCTGCCGCGCAGCCGGCGGCGGAGCGCGCGGATCCGGGCCGTGATCTCCTTCACCTGAAAGGGTTTGGTGACGTAGTCGTCGGCGCCCGCCTCGAGTCCGGCGACGATGTCGTGGGTGTCGGAGCGCGCGCTGACGATGACGATCGGGATGTCGCTGACCCGCCGTACCTCACGGATGCAGGTGTAGCCGTCGACCTCGCCGAGCATCAGATCGACCATCATCAGGTCGGGCAGCGCCGATCTGACGGCCTCCAGCGCCGAGGGCGTGTCGGCGGCCTCGGCGACCTGGTAGCCCTCGTCCTCGAGCGCCAGGCGCAGGACGGCCCGGATGCGATCGTCGTCCTCCACGACCAGGACATGCATAGGCATCGTCACATCCTCGCAACCGAACAGGTTGCCGTGACAGCGGGGCGGGGCATGTCATCCGATCGTAAAGAAGGCGCACCGGCGCTCTCAAACTCCGCGGGCCACAGTGGTGACATCACCCGAAACCGCCGCGGAAGGGCCGTCGATGACCGACCCCACCCACAGCCCGCCTCACCAGAAGGCGATCGTGACCCTGTCCGAGCCGGATCCGGGCAGCGCACCGACCGCCTTGCGCTGGCAACTGCGCGGTCTGGTCATGGACGGTGTCAGCCTGGTCGTCGTCGACGTGTCCGAGCTCGACCAGATCTCCTCGACCGTGCTGGCCGCGTTGCTCGACACGCATCGCGTCTGCCGGCGGCGCGGCGGTGGCGTGGTCATCCGGCACGCCAGCCGCAGGATGTCCGACGTACTCCGCAGGACCGGGCTCGACCGCGTGTTCGAGGTCGAGGCAGCATGACGCGCCCGTACGTCGACGTCACGGTGGTCGAATTCGCCGCCCACACAGCTTTTCTCGACCCGGTCACCGGCATCGGTTACCTGGTGCTGCCGCCGGCCGGCTCCGACATCGAGGCGTTGTCGGATCCTCTGGTCGAAGCGGCCTGGTCCGAACGGCTCACCGACTTCGAGCGCCCACGGCCGCTCTCCCTGCACGCGGCCGACCGGCAACGGGCACTGACCTGTCTCGCAGAGACCGGATGGAGTCTGCTGCACGACGAGGACGGCGCGGTGGAGTCAGCAGGACGGACACGCGCCGGGCGCCGGGCCGTGTGCATCTACGGACCGGCGACGACAGAACAGCCGTCGTACGAGGCGCTGGACTCCGCCATCATCGCGCTCGACATGGCTGCGGACCTGGACCCGCACACCACCTGCGCCGAAGCTCCCAGCGTCCGCTGGGACTGAACCCGCGCAGCAGACATCACCACGGCTGCGGTTCTCCTAGTTTTGCGAGGCCTTGAGCTCGTCCCGGTGGTTGCTGACCCACGTTGCGAAGGACTGCAGCTCCGGGTTCAGTTCGCGGACCTTGTCGAGGTTGCGGTCGCCGGTGAACTCGTCGTGGTTCTCGGCGTAGAACTGGAACATGTTCCCCATCTCCACGGCCATCGGGAACGGGTACGTGCGGTACTCCTCCAGGGTGGGTGCGTGGTAGACGACCTGCTCGCCGATGGCGTCGGTGAGGGCGGCGGCGTACTCGTCGCCGGTCAGGTGGTCGCCGGCGATGCTGACGGTGTCGCCGATCAGGTCGGGGTGCTTGAAGACGGCGAGGGCGCTGCGGCCGATGTCGTCGGAGGCGACGCCGGACAGTCGCTGGTCGCCCATCGGGAAGGTGATGGTCAGTACGCCGTCGGCGTTCCGGGTCGGCGGCATTGTCGTGGTGAACGCGTCGAAGTAGAACGTGGTCCGCAGGAACGTCGTGGGTACGCCGTACTTGGTGAACAGCTCGTCGGCCTCGCCCTTCGCGTCGAAGTGCGGGACCTTGTAGCGCCCGTCATCGAGGCTCGGGACGTCGTCGCGCCCGGCGAAGAACAGCCGGGTGTCCTCGAGCGTCGACCAGACCAGGTGCTCTACGCCGGCGTCGCGGGCGGCCCGCGCGGCTGTTTCGGCCTGGGCGAGCTCCATCTCGGCGCGGGTCCGGACCGCCTCCTCCTCGGGGGTCAGCGGAGCCCAGTAGTTCGTCACCACGAAGGCGCCGTACGCACCGTCGAACGCGGCCCGGATGCTCGCCTCGTCGTCGAGGTCGGCGGCGACCACCTCGGCGCCCGCGGCGGCGAGGTCTTTCGCGGCGCCGGAGTCCGGGTTGCGGGTCAGTGCGCGGACGGCGAACTCGCCGGACGGATCGGCCAGGATCGCGCGCGCCAGCGCGCCGCCCTGGGCCCCGGTGGCTCCGACGACCGCGATCAGCTTGCTCATATCCACTCCTCAGAGAGTTAGGTTGATGCGTCAACTCGACTAATGTAGCGCCTTGGGTTGATGTGTCAACTCAGCCGGGTAGGATGGTGGATGTGAGCAGCAAAGGACCCTGGCTGGACGACGCCGAGCAGAAGTCGTGGCGCAGCTACCTGCTGATGAAGCGGACTCTGGAGACGCATCTGGAGCGGCATCTCCAGCGCGAGTTCGGCCTGTCCGGATCGGATTTCGAGATCCTGGTGAACCTGTCCGAGTCGGAGGCCGGCCGGATGCGCGCGTTCGAGCTGAGCCGTTCGACCCAGTGGGAGAAGAGCCGGCTGTCCCACCACCTGACCCGGATGGAGAAGCGCGGCCTGATCCGCAAGGAGGCCTGCGACTCGCGGTACCCGGAGATCGTCATCACCGAGGAAGGGCTGGCGGCGATCAAGGAGTGTGCGCCGGCGCACGCCGCGCGGGTCCGGGAGTTCTTCGTCGACGTGTTCGGGCCGGAGCGGTTCGCGACCCTCGGCGAGGTGTCGGACGAGGTCGTCGGCACGATCGGCAAGCACTGCGAGGACGACTGCCCGCTGGAGGCACGCTCCTGAGAGGTGCTCTCAGAGACCTTTCAGGAGAACTTGACGGTGGCTTGATCTTCTCTTGGAGTGCGGCTGAACAGCCTCGACCGAGGCTTGCTGCATGGTCACCACACACGGATCTCAACCCAACCGCCGGCGCTGGCTGCACCGTGCGTCCGCGGCTGCGATAGCCACCGCCGTCCTCGGCGTCGGCGCGACCGGCATCTCGGTCGCGCTCGTGTCGTCGAAGCACTCCGGCAGCGGCAGCACCGGGACGACGGCGTCGTCGAGCAACTCGGACTCCTCGAGCTCGAGCTCCAGTTCGGGCTCGGACGACAGCAGCAGCTCGAGCGGGCTCGGCTCGGCCGGCTCCGGCGCGACCTCGCAGGGCGGGAGCAACGGGTCATGACCGCCTCCCGTACCTGGACCGCGTGGAGCTGCACGGTCCGGCTGACCGTCGACGACCCCGCCGTACTCGGTGCGGCCTGCGGTGAGCTCAAGGCGCTGATGGACCGCGTCGACAAGGCCGCGAGCCGGTTCCGCCCGGACTCCGAGCTGTCGGTCGTCAACACCCGCGCCGGCGCACTCGTACCGGTGTCGCGGCTGCTCGTCGACCTGGTCGACGTCAGCCTGGTCGCGGCCCAGATGAGCGGCGGCGCGGTCGACCCGACCGTCGGCCCGGCAGTGATCGCAGCCGGGTACGACGCCGACATCGAGGCCGTACGACGGCGGTTTCCGCAGCCGGCCGGGGACCCGCGGCCGGTCGCCGGATGGCAGGAGGTCCGCCTGAACCGGAAGCTCGCGCTGCTCGGCGTACCGAAGGACTGCGCCCTCGACCTCGGTGCCACCGCCAAGGCCTGGACCGCGGACCGGGCGGCGAACGTGATCAGCAAGCGCTACGGCTGCGCCGTCCTCGTCGAGATCGGCGGCGACCTCCGTGCGGCGGGCGCACCGGCGAAGCCGTGGGTCGTGACCGTGGCGGAACGGGCCGGCGACCAGGGCGTACTCGTCACGCTCGCCCACGGCGGGCTGACCACGTCGACCAGGACGGTACGGCGTTGGCAGACCCCGACCGGCTACGGCCACCATGTCATCGACCCGCGCACCGGTCGACCCGCGGACGGTCTGTATCGGACCGCGTCTGTTTGGGCACCGACCGCCGTACGCGCGAACACCTTCAGCACTGCTCTCATCGCCACCGGCGAGGCAGCTGTCGGACGGCTCAAGCTGGCCGGGCACCCGGCACGGTTGATCGCTGACGACGGCCAGGTCACCGAGCTGTCGGGATGGCCGACTGCAAGCAGGGCCGCCTGATGACGCTGTGGTACCTGGCCCGCGCGGCCGGCGTGGTCACGATGGTGATGTTCACGCTGTCCGCCGTGCTCGGGATGATCATGCCGGTCGTACGGCGAGCCGAGCCCCGCTTCTGGCTGCAGTACGTCCACAGGTCGGCGGCTGTGACCGGACTGGTCCTGCTGGCGACCCATGTCGTCGCGGTGATCGCCGACAGCTACGTGAACCTCAGTCCGACCGTTCTGGTCTGGCCGTTCGGCGCCGGCTACCGGCCGTTCGCCATGGTCGTCGGTGCGCTTGCTCTTTACAGCCTGGTACTGGCGTCACTCGTCGGAGCGGCCCGTGGCCGGTTGGCTGTCTCCGCCTCGTTCGCGAAGCACTGGCGCAAGCTCCACATCGCCGCGTCGGTCGGGTGGCTGCTCGCCATCGGCCACGCCCTGCTGGCAGGTACCGACCGCAGTACGCCGTGGATGCTCGGCATCACGCTCGGCTGCCTGGTCGCTGTTGCCACCGCAGGCGCGTACCGCCTCAACGCGACGCCCACACGAGCTTGGAGGACCCAGTGATCACGGTTGAAGACACGAGGGTGATCGGTGAGGCAAGGGTTCTCGCCGGACTCGAGCGGGGTCGCTTGGACCTTCAGCGTCACCTTATGACGCATGGCCCGCAGCCCGAGCTCACCCGCGACGACTATGTGCGGCTCTGCGAAGCGGTAGGACTCAGGGGCCGCGGCGGAGCGGCGTTTCCGGTCGCACTGAAGGTGCAGGACCTTCCTGCTCGCGGTGTGGAGGCCGTCGTGGTCAACGGCTCCGAGAGCGAGCCGGTGAGCCGGAAGGATCGGCTGCTCCTCACACGGTCGCCACATCTCGTTCTGGATGGCGCCGTCGGCCTGGCGCACGCGCTGCGGGCTCCCCACGTGCTGATCGCCGTACACGACAGCGCCGCGGCCATGTCCCTGCGTGAGGCGCTGATGGAGCGCGACGATCGGCTGGCGATCGAGGTGCGCGAGACCCCGGGGCGCTTCGTCGCAGGTGAGGCCCGTGCGGTGCTGAGCGCACTGGAGGGCGGCAAGGCAGTACCGCCGGGTCGCCGGGTGCTGCCGACGCGGAAGGGATACCACCGGCGCCCGACGTTCCTGTCGAACGTCGAGACGTTCGCGCAGCTCGCCGTACTCACGCGGCTCGGTTCCCGCGGGTTCAGCAGCACGGGTCTGACGAGCGAGCCCGGTACTCAGCTGCTGACGATCGACGGAGCGGTCCAACGGCCTGGCGTGATCGAGACACCGACCGGCGTCCCACTCGACACAGTCCTGCAGTACGCGGGAGCAGAGCCCGGACCGGTCCTGCTGGGTGGGTACCACGGGCGCTGGCTCGCGCGGACCGAAGGCGTGATCCTGCAGCGGCCGGAGGTGTCGGCCGGCATCATCTTGGCGCTCGGCTCCAGCACCTGCCCGCTCGGTGAGGTCACGCGGGTCGCTGAATGGTTGAGAGGTCAGTCAGCCGGTCAGTGTGGTCCGTGTGTTTTCGGTTTGGCCTCGCTGGTCGACGACTTCGCCAGACTGACCGTGGGCGACCCGCAAGGCTGGCACGACGCCCAGCGGCATCTGGGTCTGGTCCCGGGCCGGGGAGCCTGTGCGCACCCGGACGGCACTGCGAGGTTCCTCACATCGGCGCTGGAGGTTTTCGCCGACGACGTACGGAGTCATCTGTCGGGTCAGGGGTGTGGCCGGCCGGTGCTCGGAGTCCTCGGGGGTACCCGGTGAACAAGGTGGAGATCGACTGGACCAGGTGCGACGGGCACGGCCTGTGCGCCGGCCTGCTGCCGGACGACATCGTCCTCGACGAGTGGGGATTCCCGGTCCTGCGCGACCGTGAAATCACCGCCGGTGAGCTCCCGGACGCGCGCCGCGCAGTCCTCGCCTGCCCGGCTCTCGCGCTGCGCCTCGCGAATCGATGACAGGCCCGTCCCGACACCACACCAGTGACAGGAGTGGACTAATCTCTGAGTGACCGCACAACGTCGTGCGGTCCGGCGAGAGCGACGCCGACGTCACGTGTGGAGACGGTGGGGAATGCAGAGCAAGCTGGACGTCCAGAAGGCCGATGTGCTCGCCAAGGCGGTGGCCGCGGGCACCCATGGGCACGACAAATCGGCGGACCCGGGCAAGCTGAAGACGTTCCTCGAGCAGTACTACCGGCACGTCGCCGCCGAGGACGTCGCCGAGCGCCAGCCGAACGACTGCCTGGGCGCCGCGCGGCACCACTACAAGTCCGCGATGTCGCGCCCGCAGGGCACGGCGAAGGTGCACGTCTTCACGCCGACGCTGGAGGAGCACGGCTGGTCCGCGAGCGGCCGGACCGTGGTCGAGATCGTCAGCGACGACATGCCGTTCCTGGTGGACAGTGCCTCGATAGCGATCACCGAGCGCAACCTCGAGCTCCAGTTGCTGGTTCACCCGACCTTCGTGGTGCGCCGCGATGTGGCCGGCACCCTGCAGGAGGTCCTCGACGACAGCGCGACCGCGGACGGGCACGACCTGGTCCGCGAGAGCTGGATGCACCTGGAGATCGAGCGGATCGCCGACGTCGCCGAGCACCGCGCCCTCGAGCAGGCGCTGCAGAGGGTCCTCAACGACGTCCGTGAGGCGGTCGAGGACTGGCCGAAGATGCACGAGAAGGCGGTCAGCATCGCCGCCGGGCTGGAGGCCGCCGAACTGCCGGTCTCCGAGAGCGAGGTGGAGGAGGCGCGGGAGCTGCTCGACTGGCTGGCCGACGAGCACTTCACCTTCCTCGGCTATCGCGAGTACGACTTCACCATGGAGGGGCGGCAGGGGATCCTGCGTGGCAGCCCCGGGACCGGGCTGGGCATCCTCCGGCCGGACCCGAAGCCGGGCTCCGGCAAGCTGCCGCCGGAGGTCAGCGCCAAGGCCCAGGAGCGGAAGCTGCTGATCCTGACCAAGGCGAACTCCCGTTCCACGGTGCACCGGTCGGCCTACCTGGACTACGTCGGCATCAAGCAGTTCGATGCGAACGGCGACCCGGTCCGCGAGTGCCGCTTCATCGGCCTGCTGTCGTCGACGGCGTACACCGAGAGCGTCATGCAGGTCCCGGTGCTGCGGCGCAAGGCGCTGGAGCTGTTCCGCCAGACCGGCTTCGACCCGAACAGCCACAGCGGCAAGGGTCTGCTCGACGTGCTGGAGACCTACCCGCGCGACGAGCTGCTGCAGGCGCCGGTCGAGGACCTGCTGCCGATCGTGCAGTCGGTGCTGCACCTGCAGGAGCGCCGCGCGGTCAAGCTGTTCGTACGGCGTGACGTCTACAACCGCTACCTGTCCTGCCTGGTGTACCTGCCGCGCGACCGCTACACCACGGCGGTCCGGCTGAGGATGCAGCAGATCCTGCAGGACGCGATCGGCGCCGAGACCGTCACGTACGCCGCCTACGTCACCGAGTCGGTGCTGGCCCGCGTGCACTTCGTGGTGCGGATGAAGCAGGGCGAGACCGTCGGCGAGTACGACGCGGAGCTGCTGGAGCAGCAGGTCGTCGAGGCGACCCGGGCATGGGAGGACGACTTCACCGCGGCGCTGCACGCACAGGGCGGCGACGGCGCGGTCACCAAGCTGTCCCGCCGCTACGCCGGCGCGTTCCCGGAGGCGTACAAGGAGGACTTCGACGCGCGCGTCGCGGTCAACGACGTCCACGTCCTGGAAGGGCTGCCGGCCGAGAACGGGCTGGCCATGTCGCTGTACACCCCGCTCGACGAGGAGTGGGAGGGTGAGCGGCGCTTCAAGGTGTTCCGCACCGGGTCGTCGCTGTCGCTGTCGCAGGTGCTGCCGCACCTGAGCGCGATGGGCGTCGAGGTCGTCGACGAGCGCCCGTACGAGATCCGTCGCGCCGACGGCACGATGGCCTACATCTACGACTTCGGTCTGCGGGCCCCGGAGGACACCGACGAGCGCGAAGAGCTGCGGACGCTGTTCTCCGACACGTTCCGGGCGGTGTGGGACGGCCGGGCCGAGTCCGACAAGCTGAACGCGCTGGTGCTGCGCGGCAACCTCAGCTGGCGGCAGGTGTCGATCCTGCGCGCGTACCAGCGCTACATCCGCCAGGGCGGTACACCGTTCAGCCAGGACTACATCGAGAACACCTTCCTGAACCACGTGGACGTGGCGCGCCTGCTGGTGCAGCTGTTCGAGACCAGCTTCGACCCGGCGCGCGGACCGGCCGACGACCCGGACCGGGCGATGCGCACCGACCAGCTGGAGAAGGAGATCCTGGCCGCGCTGGACACGGTGCAGAGCCTGGACGAGGACCGCATCCTGCGGTCGTACCTGACCGTCATGAAGGCGACCCTGCGGACCAACTACTTCCAGCCGGGCGCCGACGGGCAGCCGCGGTCGTACATGTCGCTGAAGCTGGAACCGAAGGCGATCCCCGACCTGCCGCAGCCGCGGCCGGCGTACGAGATCTTCGTGTACTCGCCGCGCGTCGAAGGTGTGCACCTGCGGTTCGGCGCGGTCGCGCGCGGCGGTCTGCGCTGGTCGGACCGGCGCGAGGACTTCCGCACCGAGGTGCTCGGCCTGGTGAAGGCGCAGATGGTGAAGAACTCGGTGATCGTGCCGGTCGGCGCGAAGGGCGGGTTCTACGCCAAGCAGCTGCCCGACCCGGCCGCGGACCGGGACGCCTGGCTGGCCGAGGGCATCGCGTCGTACAAGACCTTCATCTCCGGGCTGCTCGACATCACCGACAACATCGTTGCCGGGGACATCGTTCCGCCGCGCGACGTGGTCCGGTACGACGGTGACGACGCGTACCTGGTCGTCGCCGCGGACAAGGGGACGGCGACGTTCTCGGACATCGCGAACGGCGTCGCGAAGCAGTACGGGTTCTGGCTCGGCGACGCGTTCGCGTCCGGCGGCTCGGTCGGCTACGACCACAAGGCGATGGGCATCACCGCCCGCGGCGCGTGGGAGTCGGTCAAGCGGCACTTCCGCGAGATGGGCCACGACTGCCAGAGCGAGGACTTCACGGTCGTCGGCGTCGGCGACATGTCCGGTGACGTGTTCGGCAACGGGATGCTGCTGTCGGAGCACATCCGGCTGGTGGCGGCGTTCGACCACCGGCACATCTTCCTCGACCCGGCGCCGGACGCGGCGGCCTCGTTCGCGGAACGGCGGCGGCTGTTCGACCTGCCGCGGTCGTCGTGGGCGGACTACGACGCGACGCTGATCTCCGCCGGCGGCGGCGTGTTCCCGCGCACCGACAAGGCGATCCCGATCTCGGCCGAGGTCCGTGCGGTCCTCGGGATCGAGAGCAGCGCACCGACGGCGACGCCGGCCGAGTTGATGAACGCGATCCTGAAGGCGCCGGTCGACCTGTTCTGGAACGGCGGCATCGGCACGTACGTGAAGTCCACCGCCGAGTCGAACGCCGACGTCGGCGACAAGGCGAACGACGCGATCCGGGTCAACGGGTCCCAGCTGCGCGCCCGCGCGGTCGGCGAGGGCGGCAACCTCGGCTGCACCCAGCTCGGCCGGATCGAGTACGCCGCGGCCGGCGGCCGGATCAACACCGACTTCATCGACAACGTGGCCGGCGTGGACACCTCCGACCACGAGGTGAACATCAAGATCCTGCTCGACACCGTGGTCGCCGACGGGGACCTGACCGAGAAGCAGCGCAACGACATCATCGCGTCGATGACCGACGAGGTCGGCGCGCTGGTGCTGAAGAGCAACTACCGGCAGAACATCGCGCTGGCCAACGCCGGTGCGCAGGCGACCGCGCTCATGCATGTCCACCAGGACTGGGTGCGGCGGCTGGAGAAGCAGGGCCTGCTCGACCGCGAGCTGGAGTTCCTGCCGAGCGTGACGGAGTTCAAGCGGCGCAAGGCCGAGGGCCGCGGGCTGACGTCGCCGGAGCTGTCGGTGCTGATCGCGTACACCAAGATCGTGCTGGAGGCCGAGCTGCTCAAGACCTCGCTGCCCGATGACGCGTACCTGAAGCACAAGCTCGCCAGCTACTTCCCGAAGGCGATCCAGGAGCGGTTCACCGACCAGATCCAGGCCCACCAGCTGCGCCGCGAGATCATCACGACGCAGGTGGTCAACGAGTTCGTGAACACGTCCGGCATCACGGCGTACCACCGGCTCTCGCTGGAGACCGGCGGAACCGTCGAGGACGTGGTCCGGGCGAACCTGGCCGCCTCGCGGATCTTCGCCCAGCCCGAGCTGCTGTCGCGGAACTCCGAGCTGGACAACGTGGTCGACGCCGGGACACAGACGCACATGCGGCTGGAGACCCGGACGCTGGTCGAGCGCGCGACCCGCTGGCTGGTCAGCAACCGGCGGCCTCCGGTCGACATCGAGGAGCTCATCGAGTTCTTCGGTCCGGGGATCGCGAAGCTGACGTCGGCGCTGCCCGACGTCCTGCGCGGGCGTGAGCTGGCGCTGTTCGAGCAGCGGCGCGAGGCCCTGGTGCAGAAGGGCGTCTCGGACGAGTTCGCGACCCGGATCGCGGTGCTGCCGCCGGCGTACGCCGGTCTCGGGATCGTCGAGACGGCGTCGCGGGACGACATCGACATCTTCGAGGTCGCCAAGGTGCACTTCGCCCTCGGCGAGCGGCTGCAGCTGGGCCGTTTCCTGGAGCGCATCATCGGCCTGCCCCGGACCGACCGCTGGCAGACCATGGCCCGCGCCGCACTCCGCGACGACCTGCACGCGGTCCACGCCCGCCTCACCCGCCAGGTCCTGGCCAACACCGACCCGTCGGCCGACCCCGAGGAACGTGTCGTCACCTGGCAGGACCAGAACGCCACCGCCCTCGCCCGCGCCGCCACGATGCTCGAGGAAATCGTCGAAACCGAAGGTCCCGAACTGGCCCACCTCTCGGTCGGCCTCCGCTTGGTCCGAACCTTGATCGCCAGCCAGGCTTAGCGTTCGGACACCACGACGTCGACGGAATACTGGTCCGCGCGGTAGCAGTGGCTGCCGTATTCGACCGGGGTTCCGTCGGCGGCGTAGGCGGAGCGGGTCATCGTGATGAGCGGCTCAGCCTTGGACATGTGCAGGGTACGGCGTTCCTCGGCGGTCGCGTTGCGGGCGCCGATGCGCTGGCGCGCGACGGTGGGGCGGATGCCGCGGGCGCGCAGTACGGCGTACAGGCCGTCGCTCGTCAACTCGTCCAGGCTCAGGTCGTTGAGGGCCGGAGGCAACCAGTTGCGCATGATCGCGAGCGGCAGGTCGTCGGCGTACCGGAGCCGGACGATCGCGACCAGCGGCGTACCGAGCGGGACCTCGAGGACGGCGGCGGCGCGGTCGTCCTGCGCCGCGCAGTCCAGTGCCAGCACCTCGGTCCGCGGTGTGCGGCCCTCGCGGGCGAGGTCGTCGTACAGGCTGGTCAGCTCGGCCTTGCGGTGCACCATCTGGTTCGCAACCGTGGTGCCGATTCCGCGGCGCCGGACCAGCAGCCCCTGGTTGACCAGCTCCGAGATCGCCCGCCGTACCGTCGGGCGGGACAGGCTCAGCCGGTCGGACATGCCGATCTCGTTCTCGAACGGATCGCCCGGCCGCAGCCGCCCCTCGGTGATCGCGGCCGTCAGCTGCTCGGCCAGCTGGTGGTACAGCGGCACAGGGCTGCTCCGATCGAGCTGGATCGGGAGCACGGCGGTCATGAGCGGATGTTACCTGCAAATGTGCCGACGTGAGAATGTGTTAACAAAGTATTGACACCCGGGCCACGCGGCCGGAAAGCTGACGAGCAACCAGCGCGCCGCGGGGACTGTGGCGCGCCGTTCTGGAGAGGGGCAGCGCGGATGCGGATCGGGTTGGTCGGGGTCGGGCGGATCGGGGCGTTCCACGCCGCGACGCTGAAGGGCTTGCCGGCGGTGGATCAGGTGGTCGTCGCCGACGCGGATCCCGGCCGGGCCCAGGTGGTCGCGAAGGAGCTCGGCGTCGAAGCCGCCGCCGACGTACCGGCGCTGCTCGCCTCCGGTGTCGACGGGTTCGTGATCGCGGCGGCGACGTCCGCGCACGCGTCGCTGATCGAGGCGGGGCTCGCGGCCGGCGTACCGACGTTCTGCGAGAAGCCGGTCGCGCTGGACCTCGCGGAGACGTCGCGGGTGGTGGAGCTGGTCGAGGCGTCCTCGGTGCCGGTGCATATCGGTTTCCAGCGCCGGTTCGACGCCGGGTACCAGGCGGCGCGGGCGGCCGTGGCGTCGGGCGAGCTCGGGTTCGTGCACCACATCCGGGCGAACACGAACGACGCCTTCCCGCCGCACCGGGAGTACATCCCGCAGAGCGGCGGCTTCTTCCGCGACTGCACCGTGCACGACTTCGACATCATCCGGTACGTCACCGGCCGCGAGGTCGTCAGCGTCTACGCCACCGGCGCGAACCGCGGCGAGACGTTCTTCGGCGAGTACGGCGACGTGGACTCGGCGGCGGCGCTGCTGACCCTCGACGACAGCACGTTCGTCGCGGTCAGCGGCACGCGGTACAACGGCGCCGGGCACGACGTACGGATGGAACTGCACGGCAGCCTCGGCTCGATCGCGGTCGGCCTGGACTCGCACACCGCGCTCCGCTCGGCCGAGCCGGGCGTCGGCTTCCCGGAGGGGCCGCCGCACATGACCTTCATGGACCGGTTCCAGCCCGCGTACGTCGCCGAGCTGACCGCCTTCACCGAGGTCGTCGCCGGCACCCGCGCGGTGCCGTGTACGGTCCGGGACGCGCTCGCGGCCTTCCGGATCGCCGACGCCTGTGAACTGTCCCGCCACGAGAACCGCATCGTCACGCTGTGAAGGGTTTCTTCGACATGACCGAACTTGCTGCGCGGATCGCCGGGGCCCCGATCTCGTGGGGCGTGTGCGAGGTGCCGGGCTGGGGTTGGCAGTACGACGCCGGGACGGTGCTCGCCGAGATGCGCGCGGTCGGGCTGGCCGCGACCGAGTTCGGCCCGGACGGTTTCCTGCCCGACGACCCGTCCGACAAGGCGAAGACGCTGGCGGACGCCGGTCTTCGGGCCGTCGGAGGATTCGTGCCGGTCGTCCTGCACGACCCGTCCCACGATCCGGCTCCGGAGGTGGCCGCCGCACTCGAGGGCTTCGTCGCGGCCGGCGCCGGGACGCTGGTTCTCGCCGCGGCGACCGGCCAGGACGGGTACGACGACCGCCCGGTGCTGGACACCGCCGGGTGGAACACGCTGCTCGCCAACCTGGACAAGCTGTCCGCGCTGGCAGCCTCCCGTGGTGTGCTCGCGACCGTTCATCCGCACGTCGGGACGATGGTCGAGAACGCCGCCGACGTCGCCCAGGTGCTGCAGGGGTCGTCGATCGGCCTGACGCTGGACACCGGGCACCTGCTGATCGGCGGGGTCGATCCGGTGGCGCTGGCGGTCGACCACACCGCCCGGATCCGGCACACGCACCTGAAGGACGTCGACGCCGCCTGGGCCAAGCGGGTGCAGTCCGGCGAGGTCACGTACACCGACGCCGTACGCGGCGGGATGTACCGGCCGCTGGGCGCCGGCGACATCGACATCACCACGATCGTCGGCACACTGGAGAAGTCCGGGTACGACGGCTGGTACGTGCTGGAGCAGGACACGATCCTCGAAGACCGCCCGGCGGACGAGGGCCCCGTGGTCGACGTACGAGCGAGTATCGCGCACCTGCGGTCGATCGCGGCGGGGCTCGCATGACTGCCCGCACGACTGTCTGCGGGACCCGTGGGGATGGGAAGGTCTGATGGTGGACGACGTACTGACGATCGGGCGCATCGGGGTCGACCTGTACCCGCTGCAGATCGAGACGCATCTGGAAGACGTCACCTCGTTCGGCAAGTTCCTCGGCGGGAGCGCGACGAACGTGGCGGTGGCGGCGGCACGGCACGGGCGGAAGACGGCGGTGATCAGCCGGACAGGGAACGACCCGTTCGGCACGTTCATCCACCGCACGCTCGGCGAACTCGGGGTCGACGACCGCTTCGTCACCCCGGTGGACGGGCTGCCGACGCCGATCACGTTCTGCGAGATCTTCCCGCCGGACAACTTCCCGCTGTACTTCTACCGGTTCCCGAAGGCGCCCGACCTGGTCATCAACCCGTCGGAACTCGACCTGGACGCGATCCGCGACGCACGCATCTACTGGTCCACGGTCACCGGCCTGTCCGCCGAACCGTCCCGCTCCGCGCACTTCGCCGCCTGGGAAGCCCGCGGCCGGCGTCCGATCACGGTGCTGGACCTCGACTACCGGCCGATGTTCTGGGCGGACCCGACCGAAGCCCACGAACAGGTGTCGCGCGCTCTGGAGTACTGCACCGTTGCCGTTGGCAACCGTGAAGAGTGCGAGGTCGCCGTCGGCGAGACCGACCCCGACAAGGCCGCCCAGGCCCTCCTCGACCGCGGCCTCGAGCTGGCCGTGGTCAAGCAGGGCCCCCGCGGCACCCTCGCCCGGACCCGCGACGAGCGCGTCGAGGTCCCGCCGTACCCGGTCGAGGTCGTCAACGGCCTCGGCGCCGGCGACGGCTTCGGCGGCGCACTCTGCCACGGCCTCCTCTCCGGCTGGCCCCTCGAAAAGATCATCCGCTTCGCGAACACCGCCGGCGCGATCGTCGCCTCCCGCCTCGAGTGCTCCACCGCCATGCCCACCACCGAAGAAGTCCTCTCCCACCTGGGAGCCGAATCATGACCCCCCACGACGAAGACCACTACACCGAACACGCCCGCCCCCTCCCCATCCACCGCCCCCAAGAAGACCCGGACGCCACCACCCTCACCCCCGCCCCCAACGACCCCACCACCCTCACCCCAACCGGCCACAGCACGTCAGAAGCCCGGCGAGACGCCGGCCACCCCGGGCCGGACAACCGGAGAGGTGCCGGCCACCCCGGGCCGGACGAGCGGAGGAGTGCTGGGTTCAGCGGCTCGGACGACCGGAGGGCTGCTGGGTACGCCGGGCCGGACAACCGGAGGAGTGCTGGGTACAGCGGCTCGGACGACCCGACGGTTCCTGGCCACGTGGGATCGGACGATCCGAACGCTCCTGGGTACGCCGAGTCGGATGACCGGAGGACTGCTGGGCGCAGTGGGTCGGAGGACCCGAGGTCTGCTGGCCACGTGGGATCGGACGATCCGAACGCTCCTGGGTACGCCGAGTCGGATGACCGGAGGACTGCTGGGCGCAGTGGGTCGGAGGACCCGAGGGCTGCTGGGAGCAGCAGGCCGCGTGCTGAGTACAGCGGGACGGACGATCCGACGGTCCTTGGTTACACAGGCTCGAACGCTCCAACAGCCGGTGAGCATGTCAGGTCGAACGATCCGACGATTCGCCCACACGTAGGTTCAAACGACCCAACGGTGATCGCACACCGCCCCGAGGCCGCCGGGCCGGACGACGCAACGGTGATCGCACGCCGTCCTGAGGCTGCCAACCCCGGTGACCCAACGGTGATCGCACGCCGCCCCGAGGCCGCCGGGCCGGACGACGCAACGGTGGTCGCGCGCCGTCCTGAGGCTGCCAACCCCGGTGACCCAACGGTGATCGCACGCCGCCCCGAGGCCGCCGGGCCGGACGACGCAACGGTGGTCGCGCGCCGTCCTGAGGCTGCCAACCCCGGTGACCCGACCGTGATTGCGCGCCGCCCAGAGACAGCCGGCCCCGACGACCCGACGGTCATCTCAGGCTCCTCGCCCCGCGGCCCTCATGCGACCCCCGGCGGACCCGCGGGCCACGGCAGCCGTACGACCCAGAGCGCGACCTCGAACTCTCCCGGAGCCCCGAACGCTCCCGCGACGCACAGCGCTCGCGCGACCGGAAGTGCGTCTCCAGAGCCGTCAGCGCGGCAGTACGCCGACCCGGATGCGTCGACCGCAGGCCCAAACGACCCGACGATCCCCGTACGCCGCCCAGACACACCGGGCTCCAACGACCTGACGATAATGCTCGACACGTCCCGAGGACAGGCAACCCCCGACGGGCAAACCACCGTCATCGGAAACCTGAACCTTCCCACCACAACTCCACCCGCCCACGACGGGTCCACAAACGAACAAACCCACCCTGGACAGGCCAAAAGCGCACAGGCCGCGGACAACCGAACCCCACGCGAACGGGCCCAGCCGAACCTCCACAACCCAAGCCCGCACGACCCAAGCATGCACGAGCAGGATGTGCGCGAGCAGGGTGCGCGAGCGCAGGACATTCGTAAAGAGAGTGCGCAGGCTGCGGGTGTTGCTGTCGGAGATGGCCTGGCGCGGGGTGCGGCGGGAGCGTCGCTTGGTCACCAGTTGAGCGGCGTGACAGTACGCGGTGAGCAACGGGCAACCGTGCCTGCTCCACAGGCAGGCCAGCCGTCCAGCGCGCCGCGAGCCGCGCAGGGTGAGAACGCCAACGAACAGGCGCCGTCGAACGACCCGACGCGTGATCCGGAACTGGCCAACGGGCATACGGAAGCCGGACGTGATCCGGAACTGGTAAACGGGCGTGCGGAAGGCGTGTCCGTCGAGGAAGCCGACACGGCAAGCCACCCGCTGGTTGAGCAAGCGGTCACGTCAGGCGGCCAGCAGCAAGCGTCGTCGTCTGGCACCCCTGCAACCGACGACGAGACTGCCGACCAGCAGGCCGTCTCCGCGCACGCTGGCACACCGGAACCTGTCGCAGGAGTAGGAGTAGGAGTAGGAGCAGGAGCAGGAGCTCCGGCGACCGAGGGAGGTGTCGGCCCAGCCGCGGGCTACTCGGCGGATGGTCCCGACGCTCCAGTCGACTCGGTCGGGGCATCGGATGCCGGGGAACCGGGAGCCGCAGGCGCGGCCGGTATGGGCGGTGTCCCCGATGTGTTGGTCGGGTCGGTCGGCGGATCGGACGCCGGGGAGCAGGGAGCCGCTGGCACAGCCGGTATGGGCGGTGTCCCTGATGTGTTGGTCGGGTCGGTTGGCGGATCGGATGCGGGGGAGCAGGGAGCCGCAGGTACATCCGGTATGGGCGGTGTCCCTGATGTGTTGGTCGGGTCGGTTGGCGGATCGGATGCGGGGGAACAGGGAGCCGTAGGCACAGCCGGTGCGGGCGGTGCAGTTGATGCGGTGGGTACCTCGGGTGGTGCCGGTGCGGCCGGTCTGCCTGATTCCGCGGGCGGTGTGGCCGGGGCGGTCGGTGCTGCGGGTGTCGGAGCAGTAGCGGGTGGGGTTGGTGCCGGCCGCGTGGTTGGCGTGGGTGGAGTGGGCGCTGAGGTGTCGGGCGGAGCTGCGGAGGCTGGGGTTGGGGGTGCCTCGGCGGCTGGGGATGTCCGTGGTGTCGGCGAGCGTGCAGGGGAGCAGGCGGCGGAGGACGTGGGGGACGCGGTCGGTGAGCTGTCAGGTCGTGGCGTGAGTGAGCGCGTCGCGGGGCAGAGCGGTGACGAGTTTGCGGGGCGGGTTGGCGGACAGGGCGATGGTGCAGATGCGGGGGGCGATGGTGCCGGAGCGTTGGGCGGCGTCATGAGTGGGTCGGCCGGTGTCGTCGCTACTGCCAGTGCCGCGAGCGCCGGTGGTGGTGCAGATGGTTCTGGTCGGTGGGGGGATGAGTGGAAAGAGTTTGGGGAGCGGTTGGGGGAGTTGACTGAGGTTCGGGTTCGGCATCCGGAGCGGGTGGCTGAGGGGTGGTTGCAGCGGCGGACTCGGGCGTTGGTGGGGGATGACGGGCGGCTGTTCATCGTGGCTGCGGATCATCCGGCGCGGGGGGCGCTGGGGGTGCGTGGGGATCGGATGGCGATGGGGAGCCGGGCGGATCTGATTGCTCGGTTGATGATCGCGTTGCAGCGGCCGGGCGTGGATGGTGTTCTGGCTACCCCGGATGTGTTGGAGGACCTGCTCCTGCTCGGTGCACTGGAAGGCAAGGTCGTCATCGGGTCGATGAACCGGGGCGGGCTGCAGGGTGCGGCGTTCGAGTTGGACGACCGGTTCACGGCCTACCGGACTGCTGACGAGATCGCCGCGCGGCGGCTCGACGGCGGGAAGATGCTGACCCGGATCGATCTCGACGATCCCGGGACCGTGGCGACGTTGGAGAGCAGCGCGGCAGCGGTGACCGGGCTGGCCGAGCACAAGTTGATGGCGATGGTCGAGCCGTTCTGGTCGACGCGCGGCGAGGACGGGCGGGTCACGAACCTGCTCGATCCTGACTCGGTCATCAAGTCGATCCAGATCGCGTCCGGTCTCGGCGCGACGAGTGCTTACACCTGGCTGAAGGTGCCGGTCGTGGACGAACTCGATCGCGTGATGGAGGCGACGACGATGCCGACGCTGCTGCTCGGCGGTGATCCGACCGCCGCGCCGGAAGCGACCTACGCCTCGTGGGGCAAGGCGCTCGAACTGCCGTCGGTCCGTGGACTCGTGGTCGGGCGTGCGCTGCTGTTCCCGCCGGATGGTGACGTGGCCGCGGCCGTCGACCAGGCCGCCGCGCTGGTGCACGGCGACACCGTATGACCCGGACAGCTGAGGTTCCGAGGAAGGACAGTTGGGATGACTGAATGGGTTCGGCCGGCCGGGACCGCGGCGAGCGACGGCTTCGAGCTCGCGGTGCGGCCGGGCGAGGCAGAGTGGCATCACAGCGGGCTGCTGGTGCGGAATCTGCTGCCGGGGCAGTCGGTCGAGATCGAGACCGGGGACTGTGAATACATCGTCCTTCCGTTGAGTGGCTCGGCGGAGGTGATTGTCGACGGCGAGGCCGTCCCGCTGGGCGGTCGGGCCGACGTGTTCGCGAGCGCGACGGATCTGGCCTACGTGCCACGCAATTCGACCTTCGCCGTGGTCAGTGCCGGCGGTGCGCGGATCGCGTTCCCGCATGCGAAGGCCTCGGCGGACCGCCCGTTCCGGCGGATCGGTGTCGAGGAGGTCGAGACCGAACTGCGGGGCGCCGGGGTCTCGTCCCGGCAGGTCCGCAACTTCGGTACGCCGGGGGTGCTCGACGCGGACTCGATCATCGCCTGCGAGGTGATCACTCCGGCCGGGAACTGGTCGTCCTACCCGCCGCACAAGCACGACGAGCACAAGCCGGGAAAGGAGAGTGAGCTCGAGGAGATCTACTACTTCGAGCTGCAGCTGTCCGACGACGTGCCGGAAGGTGTCAAGGGCAACGACCCGATCGGCTACCAGCGGGTCTACGGCACCGAGGAGCGACCGATCGACGTGCTGGCCGAGGTCCGCAGCGGTGACGTCGTCCTCGTCCCGCACGGCTGGCATGGTCCGGCGATGGCGCCGCCCGGCTACGACATGTACTACCTGAACGTGATGGCCGGCCCTGGCACCGAACGCCAGTGGCTGATCACCGACGACCCGCAGCACGCATGGGTCCGCGAGTTGTGGAACTCCCAACATATCGATCCGCGCCTGCCTTTCGGACAAACAGGAGAAAACTCATGACGGTGCGTCTCACGGTCGCGCAGGCGCTGGTGCGATTCCTGAGCGTCCAGTACTCGGAGAGGGACGGTGTCCGGCAGCGGCTGATCGCCGGCTCGCTGGGCATCTTCGGCCACGGCAACGTGGCAGGGCTCGGCCAGGCGTTGCTGCAGTCCGAACTCGAGGACCCGAAGGCGTTGCCGTACATCCTGGCCCGCAACGAGCAGGCCATGGTGCATACCGCAGCTGCCTTCGCCCGCACCCGTGACCGGCTCCAGACCTACGCCTGCACGGCAAGCGTGGGTCCGGGCTCGACCAACATGGTGACCGGCGCGGCCCTGGCAACGATCAACCGGCTGCCGGTGCTGATCCTCCCTTCCGACGTGTTCGCGACCCGGGTGGCAACACCCGTGCTGCAGGAGCTGGAGAGCTTCGGTGCCGGTGACGTGTCGGTGAACGACGCCTTCCGTCCGGTGTCGAAGTACTTCGACCGGATCTGGCGCCCCGAACAGTTGCCGTCGGCGCTGATGAATGCGATGCGCGTGCTGACCGACCCGGTCGAGACCGGCGCGGTGACGCTGGCGCTGCCGCAGGACGTCCAGGCCGAGGCGTACGACTGGCCGGAGGAGCTCTTCGCCGAGCGCACCTGGTACGTCGCGCGCCCCTTGCCCGAGGCATCAATTGTCGACAAGGCGGCAGATCTCCTACGGTCCGCGCAACGACCGCTGATCGTCGCCGGTGGCGGTGTGCACTACTCCGGCGCCGAGGAGGCGCTGCGCGAGTTCGCCGAGCGCACCGGTATCCCGGTGTCGGAAACCCAAGCAGGGAAGGGATCTCTGCCCTACGACCACCCGCAGGCTGTGGGGGCGGTGGGGTCGACCGGGACCACCGCGGCCAACGCGCTCGCCCGGGACGCCGACGTCGTGATCGGGATCGGCACCCGCTACAGCGACTTCACGACGGCGTCGCGGACTGCCTTCCAGAATCCGCGGGTCCGCTTCCTGAACATCAATGTGGCGCGATTCGACGGCGACAAACATGCCGGCCTCCCGGTGGTGGCCGATGCGCGGGAAGCCCTTGTTTCGTTGGGATCCGCGCTCGGCGAGTGGTCCGTGGATGCCAAGTACACCGCCGAGTCCCAGGAACTCACAAGGAACTGGAACGGAACTGTGGACGCAGTCTTCCGGCCCTCCGCCGAGGTGACCGGGAAACTGGCCGAAGGACTGCTGACCCAGGGCGAGGTGATCGGCGCCGTCAACGAATTGTCGGCGGCGTCTGATGTGGTTGTCTGCGCGGCCGGCTCGATGCCGGGCGACCTCCACAAGCTGTGGCGGCCGCGCGACCCGAAGGGATACCACGTCGAATATGGCTTCTCCTGCATGGGATACGAGATCGCCGGCGGGCTCGGTGTGCGGCTCGGCGCGCCGGATCGCGACGTGTTCGTCCTGGTCGGCGACGGGTCGTACCTGATGATGTCGAGCGAACTGGCCACGGCCGTCCAGGAGAACCTGAAGATCATCGTGGTTCTCGTGCAGAACCACGGCTTCGCGTCGATCGGCGCGCTGTCGGAGTCCCTCGGGTCGCAGCGGTTCGGGACGGCGTACCGCAAGCGCACCGGTGACGGCAGGCTCGACGGCGACTACCTGCCGGTCGACCTCGCGGCCAACGTGCGCAGCTTCGGTGTCGAGGTGATCGAGGTCCACAGCCGGCCCGACCTGGAGAAGGCCATCCAGACCGCGAAGGCGGGCACGGGACCGATCGCGATCCACGTCACCACGGACCCGCTGATCGGCGGTCCGGACAGCGACTCCTGGTGGGACGTCCCGGTCAGCGAGGTGTCGGAGCTGCAGTCGACCCAGGCCGCGAGCGCGTCCTACGAGGAGAGCAAGAAGGCCCAGCGGGCCTACCTGGCTCCTATCGAGGGAGACCGCTGATGGGCAGAGTCGACATCGGTACGGCGCCGGACTCATGGGGAGTGTGGTTCGCCGACGATCCGCAGCAGACCCCGTGGAGCCGATTCCTCGACGAGGTCGCCGCGGCCGGCTACACGCGGATCGAGCTCGGTCCGTACGGTTACCTGCCGACCGATCCGGTCCGGCTGAAGGACGAGCTCGACAAGCGCGGCCTCACGATGACCGCGGGTACGACGTTCGAGCAGCTGCACCGCGCCGACGGCTGGGACGCGACCTGGCGCGACGTCGTGAAGACCGCCGAGCTGACGGCCGCGATGGGCGCGCAGCATCTCGTCGTGATGCCGTCGATGTGGCGCGGCGACGACGGCGAGATCGTCGAGGAGCGGCTGGACCGCGACGAGCAGGCGCGACACGGGCAGGCCGTGACGGAGCTGGGCCGCCGGCTGGCGGAGGAGTTCGGGCTGCGGACGCAGTACCACCCGCACGCGGACGGACATGTCGACACGCAGGACACCGTCGAACACCTCCTCGAGGAGACCGACAGCACCTACGTGAACCTGTGCCTCGACACCGGCCACATCAGCTACTGCGGCGGCGACAACCTCGAGTTGATCCGGAAGTACCCGGACCGGATCGGTTACGTCCACCTCAAGCAGGTGGATCCGAAGGTCCTGGCCGAGGTCGACGGGCTGAGCTTCGACGAAGCGGTACGGCGGGGCGTGATGTGCGAGCCGCCGAACGGCGTCCCCGAGCTGCCGCCGGTGCTGGACGCGCTGGCCGGGCTCGACGCCGACGTGTTCGCGATCGTCGAGCAGGACATGTACCCGTGCGCGCCCGACGTACCGCTGCCGATCGCGACGCGGACGTTGGCGTATCTCACTGGATGTGGGGGTGGCGGATCGAGATGACGGCCGCGGGAGTGTGACACTCTCGGGTCCCACGCAAGTCCGCGGAGTGGCCGCGGAACACCTGAAAGGCTGGTACCAAGTCATGGTTCGGTGGCAGAAGAAGGCGATGGCGGCCGTCGCGGCCGTCGCGCTCGCCGCGGCTCTGGCCGCGTGCAGCTCCTCCGGGGGTAAGCAGAAGGAGGAGAGCTCCGGCGGCAGCGGCGGCAACGTCGCGGACACGCCGCGGATGAAGGTTGCTCTGATCACCCACTCGGGTCCTGGCGACACCTTCTGGGACATCGTCCGGCGCGGGGCCGAGGCGGCCGCGAAGAAGGACAACATCGAGCTGCAGTACTCCGCCGACCCGGACGGTGCGGCCCAGGCGAACCTGGTGCAGACCGCGATCGACTCCAAGGTCGACGGGATCGCCGTGACGCTGAACAAGCCCGACGCCGTGATCCCGAACGTGAAGAAGGCGATCGCGGCCGGCATCCCGGTGACGATCCTGAACGGCGGGCTGGACCAGTGGAAGACCACCGGCGCGCTCGGGTACTTCGGCCAGGACGAGCGGATCGCCGGCCAGGCGACGGGTGAGAAGCTCAAGCAGCTCGGCGCGAAGAAGGTCATCTGCGTCATCCACGAGCAGGGCAACGTCAGCCTGGAGGCCCGCTGCCAGGGCATCAAGGACAAGTTCGGCAACGTCGAGAACGTCAACGTCAACGGCACCGACCAGCCCGGTACGCAGGCCACCCTGACCTCGAAACTGCAGGCGGACAAGACAGCCGACTACGTCGTCGCGCTGAACGCGGGCATCGCACTGACCGCGGTTCAGGCGGCCAAGGACGCAGGCTCGTCGGCGAAGGTCGGCAGCTTCGACATGAGCAAGGAGATGGCCAAGGCCGTCGCCGACGGGACCGTGCAGTTCGCCGTCGACCAGCAGCCGTACCTGCAGGGCTACCTGGCGATCGACGCGATCTGGCTCTACCGGACCAACGGCAACACCATCGGCGGCGGCGAGGCGACGCTGACCGGTCCGGCCTTCATCGACAAGTCGAACATCGCGGCCGTGCAGAAGTTCGCCGAAGCCGGGACGCGCTGAGGTAGCGCCATGGCATCGACCATCACCTCACCCGTCTCGGCGGACGACCGCGTCTCCGCCCGGTCCCTCGCCGCCCGGCTGCTCAGCCGGCCGGAGATCGGATCGCTCGTCGGCGCGGCCGTGATCCTGGTGTTCTTCCTGATCACAGCGCCGCCGTTCCGCGACATCAACAACACGGGCACGATCCTGTACCAGGCCGCGCTGATCGGTGTGATGGCGGTGCCGGTCTCGCTGCTGATGATCGGCGGCGAGTTCGACCTCTCGGCCGGTGTCGCGGTGACGACATCGGGCCTGACCGCGGGCCTGTTCGCCTACCAGTTCAGTGTGAACGTGTGGGTCGGCATCGTCGTCGCCCTGGCGTTCTCGCTGGCGATCGGGCTGTTCAACGGCTGGCTGCTGATGCGGACGGGCCTGCCCAGCTTCCTGGTGACGCTGGGCACGTTCTTCATCCTGCAGGGCCTGAACATCGCGGTCACCCGGGCGACCTCCGGCGCCGTAGCGTCGAACTCGATCAGTGACATGGACGGGTTCGACGCGGCGAAGGCGGTGTTCGCGTCGGAGTTCAAGATCGGCGGCGTGACGATCAAGATCATCGTCGTCTGGTGGATCGTCTTCGTCGCGATCGCCGCCTGGATGCTGCAGAAGACCCAGATCGGCAACTGGATCTTCGCTGCCGGCGGTGACGCGGCGGCTGCCCGCGCCGTCGGCGTACCGGTGAAGAAGGTCAAGATCGGCCTGTTCATGACGGTCGGGTTCTTCGCCTGGTTCGCCGGGATGCAACTGCTGTTCGTGCAGAACGGCGTGGTGCAGTCCGGCGAGGGCGTCGGCAAGGAGTTCCTGTACATCATCGCGGCGGTCGTCGGCGGCTGTCTGCTCACCGGCGGGTACGGGTCCGTCGTGGGCGGGGCCGTCGGCGCGCTGATCTTCGGCATGGTGCAGCTCGGCGTGGTGTACGCCGGCTGGAACCCGGACTGGTTCAAGGCGTTCCTGGGCGCCATGTTGCTGTTGGCAACCATCGTCAATCTCGTCGTCAAGAACCGGGCGGAGGCACGATGACCACCACGGAGTCCTTCGCCGACGATGCCGCGACCAGCCCGAACACGCCGATCGTGCTGCTCGAGGACGTCGGCAAGAGTTACGGCAACATCCAGGCGCTGCGCGGTGTGTCGCTCTCGGTCCGGCAGGGTGAGATCACCTGCGTGCTGGGTGACAACGGCGCGGGCAAGTCGACGCTGATCAAGATCATCGCCGGGCTGCACGACTACACCTCCGGCCGGATGTCGGTGAACGGCGAGGAGCGGCACTTCGGTTCGCCGCGGGAGTCGCTGGACAGCGGTATCGCGACCGTCTACCAGGACCTCGCGCTGGCGCCGCTGATGTCGGTCTGGCGGAACTTCTTCCTCGGTAACGAGATCACCAAGGGACCGTTCCGGCAGCTGGACGCGGCGAGGATGAAGCGGATCGCGCAGGAGGAGCTGACCAAGATGGGGATCTCGATCCCCGATCTCGAGCAGCCGGTCGGCAAGCTGTCCGGCGGTCAGCGGCAGTGCGTGGCGATCGCCCGCGCGATCCACTTCGGGGCCAAGGTGCTGATCCTCGACGAGCCCACCGCGGCGCTCGGCGTGAACCAGTCGGGCGTGGTGCTGAAGTACATCGTGCGGGCGCGCGACGCGGGGATCGGCGTCATCTTCATCACTCACAACCCGCACCACGCGTACCTGGTCGGCAACCACTTCGTCGTGCTGAAGCTCGGCCGGGTAGCGCTCGACACGCATCGGGCCGACATCACGCTGGAGCAGCTGACGACCGAGATGGCCGGTGGTTCCGAGCTCGAGGCATTGAGTCACGAGCTCCGGGAGATCGATCCTGGAGTAGTCGTCGCACCGGCTGACGGGGAGGCGGGGCGGCCGACGGACGCGGCGGCGGCCGACGACGAGGAGAAGGGGCAGGCGGGGACATGAACGAGCTGCGGGTCGGCATCGTGGGCGTGGGGGTGATGGGCGCCGACCATGCCGAGCGGATCGCGCGGAAGACAGCCGGAGCACGCCTGGTCGCGGTGTCCGACGCGGATCAGGCGCGTGCGGAGGCGCTGGCCGCCCGGTTGTCGGACGGCTCAGCCGGCGGGAAGTCCCGCGAGAGCAGTGCCAGGCACGCGGGCGGTACGGCGTACGCGGAGACCGTGCGCGTCGTCGAGGATCCGATGGACCTGATCGCGGCCGACGACATCGACGCGGTGATCCTGGCATCGCCGGGGTTTGCGCACGCGGAGCAGTTGTTCGCCTGCTTGGAGCACGCGAAACCGGTGTTGTGCGAGAAGCCGCTGACGATGGACGCGGCATCCGCGTTGCGCGTCGTCGAGGCCGAGCACAAGCTCGGCCGGCAGCTGATCCAGGTCGGGTTCATGCGCCGCTTCGACCCGGAGTACGCCGCTCTGAAGGAGCTGCTCGACTCGGGCGACCTGGGCCGGACCCTGCTGCTGCACAACGTGCACCGGAACAAGTCGGCCGCGCCGACGTTCCGCAGCGAGATGATCGTCCGGGACTCGATGGTGCACGAGGTGGACATTGCCCGGTGGCTGTTCGGCGAGGAGATCACCCGGATCACCGTGCACACCCCGGCGCCGACGAGTCTGGTCGCCGAGGGCGTGCTCGATCCGCAGCTGGCCGTGTTCGAGATGGCGAACGGTGCGATGGCCGACGTGGAAGTGTTCGTGAACTTCCAGGTCGGGTACGAGGTCCGGTGCGAGGCAGTCGCCGAGCGTGGAAGCGCGACGATCGGCCTCGGGTCCGGCGTCTTCACCCGGGCCGGCGCGCGGTGGGGCGGCGCGATGCCGGCCGACTTCCGGATCCGGTTCGAGCAGGCGTACGACATCGAGGTGCAGCGCTGGGTCGACGCCACCGCGCGCGGCGAGACCGACGGGCCGAGTGCTTGGGACGGCTACGCGGCGGCCGCCGTGTGCGAGGCCGGTCTGGAGTCGTTGAGCACCGGTAAACCCGTCGACGTCGTGCTCGCCGACCGCGCCAAGGTTCTGGGCTGAGTCGCCCGCAGCAGAGACAGCATTCTGAAACACCCCCGGCAGTGAGGAAACATCGTGAGTACTGACAGCAAGCGCATCACCCACCTCGTCGGCGGCAGCTCGTGGACCGGTGTGGCCGAGCGGACCAGCAAGGTCTACAACCCGGCGACCGGTCAGGTCACCGGCGAGCTGGACCTGGCCTCGGCCGGCACGGTCGACGAGGTCGTCAAGGTCGCTCACGAGGCGTCGAAGGCCTGGGCGCAGACCTCGTTGACGAAGCGCGCACAGACCCTGTTCGCTTACCGCGAGCTGGTCAACCGGCACAAGGACCGGATCGCGCAGCTGATCACCGCCGAGCACGGCAAGGTGCTGTCCGACGCGCTCGGCGAGGTGACCCGCGGGCTCGAGGTGATCGAGTTCGCCTGCGGGATCCCGCACCTGCTCAAGGGCGGCTACAGCGAGGGCGTCTCGACCAAGGTCGACGTGTACTCGATCCGGCAGCCGCTCGGTGTCTGCGCGGTGATCTCCCCGTTCAACTTCCCGGCGATGGTGCCGATGTGGTTCGTCCCGATCGCGGTCGCCTGCGGCAACAGCGTGGTGATCAAGCCGTCCGAGAAGGACCCGTCGGCGGCGAACGCGATGGCTGAGCTGTGGAAGGAGGCCGGCCTGCCGGACGGCGTGGTGAACGTCGTGCACGGCGACAAGGAAGCCGTCGACCGGCTGCTCGAGCACCCCGACATCAAGTCGGTGTCGTTCGTCGGGTCGACGCCGATCGCGAAGTACGTCTACGAGAACGCCACCCGCAACGGCAAGCGGGTGCAGGCGCTCGGCGGCGCGAAGAACCACATGATCGTGCTGCCGGACGCGGATCTCGACCTCGCCGCGGATGCCGCCGTGAACGCCGGCTTCGGGTCGGCCGGTGAGCGCTGCATGGCGATCTCCGCGCTGGTCGCGGTCGAGCCGATCGCGGACGAGCTGATCGGCAAGATCAAGGAGCGGATGGGCAAGCTGAAGACCGGCGACGGGACGCGCGGCTGCGACATGGGTCCGCTGGTGACGGGCGAGCACCGCGACAAGGTCGCGGGGTACGTCGCGGCCGGGGTCGAGGCCGGTGCGGACCTGGTCGTCGACGGGCGCGCGGGTGACTTCGACGGTGCGGCCGATGGGTTCTGGCTGGGGCCGACGCTGTTCGACAAGGTGACGCCGGACATGCCGATCTACACCGACGAGATCTTCGGGCCGGTGCTGTCGGTGCTGCGGACGTCGTCGTACGACGATGCGCTCGACCTGGTGAACTCGAACCCGTACGGGAACGGGACCGCGATCTTCACCAACGACGGTGGCGCGGCGCGACGGTTCCAGAACGAGGTCGAGGTCGGCATGGTCGGGATCAACGTCCCGATCCCGGTGCCGATGGCGTACTACTCGTTCGGCGGCTGGAAGAACTCGCTGTTCGGTGACACCCACGCGCACGGCACCGAGGGCGTGCACTTCTTCACCCGCGGCAAGGTCGTCACGTCACGCTGGCTGGACCCGTCCCACGGCGGCATCAACCTCGGCTTCCCGACCCACGACTGAGCTGGTCGGGCGCTGAGAGGGCACGGGCCAGGGCTTCGGCTGCTGGTTCGGTGAGGTGGCCGTGGAGGAGTTCGGTGCGGTGCACCAGGCGCGGAGTCGTGAGTGGGACGGCCGCGAGGTCTGGTGTCACCGCTGACTGGGGGAGGACCGCGAGGCCGTGCCCGGCGGCGATGAGCTTCAGCAGTGTGTGGAGGTCGGTGCCGTTGTAGGTGAAGGCCGGGCGGAGCGCGTCGGACCCGGCGGCGGCGCGCAAGGCCGGCAGCGGCGCGGCCAGGTCCGGCGCGTCGATCCACCGGGCATCCGCCAAATCCCCAAGCGACACCCCGCGCCGCACTCGGGACGAGGCGAGGTCGGGCCGGCCGGCTGAGGACCGGTTGGGCGGGTGGGCCGAGGCGTCGTCCCGCTGGTCGTTCGAGGCGTGGTCCCGGTGCCCGACTGGGGCTCGGTTGGGGTGCGGGTCAGGTTGTGTGGTGCGGATGGCTAGGGGGTGGTGGTGGGGGAGGGCTACGGCCAAGGGCTCGTGGGCTATGGGGGTGGTGCGGAGTTGGACCGCGTTGGTCAGGCGGAGGGGGTCGGTGGGGGTGGCTATGCCGTCGGTCAGGCCGAGGGTGAAGGTGCCGGCGGCGACGCCGGTGGCGACCTCATCGCGGCCGCAGACGGTCAGCGAGGTCTCGGTGCCGGGGTATGCGCGTCGTACTTCGGCCAACACGGTCCCGAGAGACCCAGCAGCCAGAGGTGAGGCGGCGAGTGTGAGGGTGCTGGGAGGATTCGCGACCGTACGGCGGACGTCCGCGCGGGCGGCGTCGAGCCGGAGCAGGATCGGGCCGGCATGTTCGAGCAGGCGCTCACCCGCCGGTGTCGGCTCCACGGGCCGTCGGCGGAGCAGCGGCGTACCGAGGTCGCTTTCCAGCGTGGCGATGTGCTGCGACACAGCGCTCTGCGTGTAGCCGAGTCGCGTGGCGGCAGCCGAGAACGATCCGCACTCGGTGACGGTGACGAACGTCCGCAGCAGATGAGGATCCACGCCCATCAGTATCGCTGATCGAGCATGCAGAGATCATCGTTGGCGCTGATGTACGCGCCGACCTGAGGATGGAGGCATGAACGCATACTCCGGTCGTCTCGCCCTGGTCGGTGACCGCTCGCCGCACGTCCGCTCGCACGCCCGCATTCCCGGTCTGCTCGCAGCGCTCGAGCAGCGCGACCACCTGGACCTCGACGTGTACTGGGTCCCGACCGACGAGGTGGACGACGCGTTGGAAGGCTTCGACGGCGTGTGGCTGCTGCCCGGCAGTCCGTACCGGAGCGAGGCCGGCGCGCTCACCGCGGTCCGGATCGCCCGCGAGCGCGGCATCCCGTTCCTCGGCACCTGTGGCGGGTTCCAGCACGCGATGCTCGAGTTCGCGCGCGACGTCTGCGGCGCCACCGGCGTACAGCACGGGGAGAGCACGCCGGATGCTGACGACCTCCTCATCGTGCCGCTGCAGTGTTCGCTCGACGGGCACGAGGGCGCGGTGCGGGTGCAGCCAGGAACTCGCGCGGCTGAGCTACTGGGGGTGGAGCGCTCGATGGAGCGGTACCACTGCTCCTACGGCCTGGACAGCAGCAAGCTCGACCTGCTCCGTGAGCACGGCATGGTCTTCAGCGGGTACGACGACGAGGGTGCACCGCGCATCGCCGAGCTGCCAGGTCACCCGTTCTACCTGGCGACGCTGTTCCAGCCGGAGCTGGCCGGCGATGGCAGGCGTCCGCACCCGTTCATCCAGGCGTTCGCGCATGCGGTCGCCGGCCGCGGCGATCAGATCGTGGAGACCGGTCGCGGCTCCATGCCGGCTGCGACGTAGCAGGCGTCGATGAGCTCCATCGTGGCCAGCGCGTCGTCGGCGTCGGTGAGCAGCGGAGCGCCGTTGCGGACGGCGCTCGCGAACGCCTCCAGCTGATACGTGTACGACGTCCGCGTGCCGAGGTGCTCGACCCAGGTGTCCTCCTTGGTCGTCACGATCACGCGGTCGTCGTTCTGCGGGAGCACGAAGAACGGGGCGAACGCCTCGCCGCGGCTGCCGACGACCTTGAGGCTGAACTCGACGTCCTCGGCCGCCATGCTGGTCCGCACCGCGCCGGTCGCGCCGCTCGGGAACTCCAGGTCGGCGTTCAGCCATTCGTCGACACCGGGCATCCGCTTGCGCTCGCCGGCCCGGGCGCCGATCAGCCGCGGCGCGCCCCCGGCGTACTGCCCGAACATGCGCTGCGCGTGCAGCGCGTAGCAGCCGACGTCCATCACGGCGCCGCCGGCCAGCGGCAGCGACCAGCGCGGGTCGTCCTCCGGCGGCGGAGGCATCACCATCGTCGCCTCGACGTGCTGCAGGTCGCCCAGCTCGCCCTTGGCGATCAGCTCCTGCAGCCGCCGCATCACCGGGTGGTACGCGTAGTGGAACGCCTCCATGAACACCAGCCCGGACGAGTGCACCGCGTCGCGGACCTGCCGGGCCTCGGTGGCGTTGGCGGCCGACGGCTTCTCGGTCAGCACATGCTTGCCTGCAGCAAGGGCCCGCAGGTTCCACGGGCCGTGCAGTCCGTTGGCCAGCGGGTTGTAGATCGCTTCGATCTCCGGATCGTCGAGCAGTTGCTGGTACGACGCATGAACCCGTTCGACCCCGTGCTCGGCGGCGAAGGCCTCGGCCCGGCCGGCGTCGCGGGCGGCGACCGCGACCAGCCGGGCGCCGGTCAGCTTGGCCGGCTCGACGATGGCCCGGCCCGAGATCCGGGCGGCACCGAGGATGCCGATCCGCAGCGGTTCCATGCCTTCTCCTTCGATGGTCGGCCGTTCCGGATCCGGTCCGGCGGGAGCGTCCGAGGGGCGTGTTCCGCCGGTAAGGGTAGTCCCAGGTCCCGACGGCGAACGTGCCATATTGCCTGACGATCGCAGGCGCCGGACAGCGCGTGCCCGTGATCCGGACTCGGTTCACCCAACGTTCATCGATCCGGCAGGTCTGATCAAATCCCGGTGGTGGGTCGACGGATTCCGGTCCAGCCTTCAGGATGACCCCATGAGCACCGTCCAGGTCCAGGTCGATCGGAACAGCCGTACGCCGTTGCACGTGCAGCTGGCGCAGCAGCTGGAGGCGGCCATCCAGGGTGGTGACCTGCCCGTCGGGTCCCGGCTCAGCAACGAGGTGGACCTGGCCGAGGCGTACGGGCTGAGCCGGCCCACCGTCCGCCAGGCGATCGCCCGTCTGGTCGACCAGGGCCTCCTGGTCCGCAAGCGCGGCGTAGGCACCCAGGTGGTCGGCAACTCCGGCCAGGTACGGCGTTCGCTCGAACTGACCAGCCTGTACGACGACCTCACCGCAGCGCACCGCAAGCCCGAAACGGAGGTCCTGCGCTTCGGTATCTCGCCCGCGACCGCAGAGGTCGCCACCGCACTCCAGTGCGAGCAGGGCGACCGAGTACTGCGGCTGGAGCGACTGCGGCGCGCAGATGGCGAGCCGCTCGCACTGATGCGCAACTGGCTGCCGCCGGAGATGCTGGACACCGATCCGGCCACGCTCGCCGAGCGCGGCCTGTACCAGTTGCTGCGTGCCGAGGGCGTCCGGCTGAAGGTGGCGCACCAGACCATCTCCGCGATACCGGCAACGCCCGAGCAGGCGCGGCTGCTGTCCGAAGAGCCCGGCTCACCGCTGCTGGCGACGACGCGGATCACGTACGACGACCACGGCCAGCCGGTCGAGTACGGCTCGCACCTGTACCGGGCGAGCCGCTACTCGTTCGAGCACACACTGGTTCACCGCTGAGTCCCTTGCAGGTTGCTCCGCCGCGTCGGGCGAGCTCCTGCTCCTCCTCGGTCCAGCATCTGGGTGCCGTCGGGACGGAACAGCTCGACGACGGTCTCCCGGACGCCGCCAGGGTTCGGGCCGTCCGGGTACACCGGCTGGTCGTCGTACACGACGTGCACGCTGCGGTCTGCCTGGATCGTGCAGGTGCCGGGCGGGAACGGGTTGCAGTCGGTGATCGCGTCCGCGGTCGTGATGCTCAGCGTCAGCAGCGAGGCGCCGGCGCCGTCGTCCAGCAGCACACTGGCTTCGTTGGTGCCCAGGCCGTAGCCGCCGGACGTCGTAGAGCTGGTCGGGGCGAGGCCGTTCGGAAGCAGGCTGGTCAGCGTCGCCAGGGTCTCTACGGGTGTCACGGGTCCCGACGAGGACGGCTTCACCGGCTTGTGCGTCGGAGGTGGGCTGACGGCCGGAGTAGCCGGTTGCACCCGCAGCGCCTGGCTGCTGCTGAGGATGACTCCGACCGTGGCCAGTACGGCGGCCGCGCCGGCGAGGCCCGCCAACGCGGTCCGGCGGCGTCGCAGCACCTTGCCCCGACGGATGCCGCGGGCAACCAGGTCAGAAGTGGCCGGCTGAAGGTCAACGGTTGCCCGGCGCATCAGGTCCGGGAGGCTGTCGTGCAGGTCGGTCATCGGGGGCTCCCGGGTCGTAGTGCGGCCACATGGATGGCTTCGTCGCCCAGGACTGCCCTGAGCCGGTCGAGCGCGCGTGAAGTGCGCGTTCTGATCGCACCGGTGTTCTTGCCGAGGTCGTACGCAACCTCCTCCGCGCTGCGATCCTCGAAGTACCGCAGGACGAGCACTGCCCGGTCCAGCGGCGACAGCTCGGCCAGCGCCTGCACAAGAGCAAGGCGGAGCTCATGGTCGCCGGACTGGCCCGCGCGATCAGGCGTACGCTCCACAGGACGCTCTGTCGAGCTGCGCCGGCGGCGTTGGGAGATGTACGTCCGGGCCAGGACGGTCTGGGCGTACGCCGCGGGGTTGTCGGTCTGCTCCACCCGCCGCCAGGCGCGGTACAGCTTGGCCGGCGTCTCCTGGACCAGGTCCTCGGCCAGGTGATGCTCACCGGCCAGCAGCCACGCCGACCGGTACAACTGCGCCGTACGCGCTCTGGCGAACTCCTCGAAATCCTCCGTCGACCGTGTCAAAGCCCACCCTCCCGAGGTCCTCTCACCCGGTTCGACGCCGTGAGTCGCGGTTCTGTTACCGGCGGAACTGCAACAAGGTGCAATTTCCTGGACCTGCCCGTGACCCGATCGATACGGTCGGTGAGCCATCGGCGTGTCACGGTTATCCACAGGACAGCCGGACGCGAGTGGCGCCCGGTGCCCCACGGTTGCAAGGATGGTCGCGCAGGGTGACCGAGCATGGTCGCCAGACGGGACACACACGGGGAGATCGATGACTGCGGACAGGCTCGACGCGCACCGCGCGACCTGGAGCGGTGCCGTCGAGCTGATCGACGCCCAGGTGCGCGACGTGGTGCGCCGCGAAGGCATCGACCCGCTCCGCGACCCGGCCGCCGTGAACGCGATCGTCGCCACCGTCGTCCGGCAGTACGACGAGCGCAGCCTGACCGGCGTGGTGCCGCCGATCGGCGACGTGGAGGCGGTCAGCCGGGAGGTGCACGACCGCGTCGCCGGTTTCGGGCCGCTGCAGCGTTATCTGGACGACCCGTCGGTCGAGGAGATCTGGATCAACGAGCCCAGCCGGGTCTTCATCGCCCGTGAGGGCCGGCACGAGCTGACCACGACCGTGCTGACCGAGGAGGAGGTCGGCGACCTGGTCGAGCGGATGCTGAAGACCACCGGCCGCCGGATCGACGTCTCGCAGCCGTTCACCGACGCCCGGCTGCCGGACGGGAGCCGCGTCCACATCGTCCTCGGCGGCATCACCCAGCGGTATGCGGCGATCAACATCCGCAAGTTCACCGTCCGCGCGACCCGGATCAGCGACCTGGTCCAGCTCGGCTCGCTGACACCGCACGCGGCCGCGGTGCTCGAGGCATCCGTTGCCGTCGGCCTCAATGTGCTGGTCTCCGGCGGCACGCAGGCCGGCAAGACCACGATGCTGAACGCCCTGGCCGGGTCGATCCCCGGCAGCGAGCGGGTGATCAGCTGCGAGGAGGTCTTCGAGATCAAGCTGCCGATCCCCGACTGGGTGTCGATGCAGACCCGGCAGGCCGGTCTCGAAGGCACCGGTGAGGTGCGGCTGCGTGACCTGGTGAAGGAGTCGCTGCGGATGCGGCCGTCCCGGGTGATCGTCGGCGAGGTGCGCGGCGAGGAGTGCCTCGACCTGCTGCTCGCGTTGAACAGCGGCCTCCCCGGCATGTGCACCATCCATGCGAACTCGGCGCGCGAGGCGCTGACCAAGATGTGCACGCTGCCGCTGCTGGCCGGTGAGAACATCGGCTCTCGGTTCGTGCTGCCGACGGTGGCCGGCTGCGTCGACCTCGTCGTGCACCTCGGCATCGCGGCCGACGGGCACCGGCGGGTGCGGGAGATCGTGGCCGTCACCGGACGGGTCGAGGAGCAGGCGATCGAGACCGAGACCATCTTCGGGACGTACGACGGTTACCTGCGCCGCGCCGAGGGGCATCTGCCGCACCCGGAGCGTTTCCAGCAGGCGGGGTACAACGTGGCCGGGCTGCTCACCGAGCTGCCACGTGGGGCGGCCGGCTGATGGGGCTGCTGATCGGGATGTTCTTCGGCGTCGGTCTGCTGCTGATCATCGCGGCGTTCGTGGCGCCGGCCGAGGCGGTGCCCGGCGCGGACGGCCGGCTGCGCGGCAGGAGCCGGGAGCTGCTCGCGAGTGCCGGGATCGAGGGCCTGACGCCGGGCGCGTTCATCGGCGCGTGTGCGATCACCGGGGTGGCGGCCTTCCTGCTGATGTTCCTGGTGTCCAAGGCACTGCCGGTCGGGGTGGTGTTCGGGGTGATGGCGGGCTGGTTGCCGATCGCGCTGGTGCGTTCTCGTGCCCGGCGGCGGATCGCCGAGTTCCGCGAGCTGTGGCCGGACGTGGTGGACAACATCGCCTCCGCGGTCCGCGCCGGCCTGTCGTTGTCCGAGGCCTTGGCTCAGGTCGGCGAGCGGGGACCGCTGCCGCTGCGGGAGCCGTTCCGCCGGTTCGGTGCGGACTACGCGTCGACCGGGCGGTTCGCGGAATCGCTGGACCGGTTGAAGGCGCGGCTGGCCGACCCCGTCGGTGACCGTGTCGTCGAGGCGCTGCGGATCGCGCGCGAGGTCGGTGGCGGTGACCTCGGCCGGCTGCTGCGGTCGTTGTCGACGTTCCTGCGCGACGACGCGCGGACCCGGTCCGAGCTGGAGTCCCGGCAGTCGTGGTCCGTCAACGGCGCGCGGGTCGCGGTCGCGGCGCCCTGGCTGGTGCTGGCGTTGCTGTCGTTCCAGGGCGATGTGATCCAGCGGTACAACACGCCCCTGGGTGCGGTGGTCATCGGCGCCGGCGCGATCGTCTGCGTGATCGCGTACCGGTTGATGCTGCGGATCGGCCGGCTGCCCGAGCCGGAGCGGGTGCTGCGATGAACCCGGTGCTGGTCGGTGGTTTCCTCGGCGCGCTGCTCGGCGTGGGCCTGCTGGTCGTCGTGCTGCGGTTGCCGTTCCTGCGCAAGCCGTCGGTGGACGAGCGGATCTCGCCGTACCTGCGGGATCTCGGCGCGCCGGACGTGTTCGTCGGCGTGGTGGACTCGCGGTCGCCGTTCTACGCGATCCTGCGGCTGTTCGGGCCGTCGCTGCGGTCTGCCGCGCAACGGCTCGAGCGGATCCTCGGCGGTGCGGGCACGATCCGGCGGCGGCTGCAGCGGGCCGGGCTGGAGCGGACGGTCGAGGAGTTCCGGATCGAGCAGCTGCTCTGGGGGACGCTGGCCTTCGGCGGCGGTCTGGTGATCGCGATCGTCTCGGTCGCGTTCGGCCTCGGCAATCCGGTCGGTCTGCTGGTGTTCTGCCTGATCCTCGGGGTGGTCGGAGTGCTTGCCCGCGACACCTATCTGACCTCGCAGGTGCGCCGTCGCGAGCGCCGGCTGCTCGCCGAGCTGCCGACCGTGGCGGAGCTGCTGGCGTTGTCGGTCGCCGCCGGCGAAGGCCCCGCGGCCGCGCTCGACCGGGTCGCCCGGGCATGCCGTGGCGAGCTGGCCGAGGAGCTGAAACGCGTCCTGGCGGAGACCAGGGCCGGAGAGACACTGGTCCGCGCGCTCGACGCGCTCGCGGACCGGACGGGGTTGCTGGCGCTCTCGCGCTTCGCGGACGGGCTGGCGGTGGCGCTCGAGCGCGGCACCCCGCTGGCCGACGTCCTGCGCGCGCAGGCCGGTGACATCCGGGAGGCCGGGCGCCGCGAACTGATCGAGTCCGGCGCCCGCCGTGAGGTCGCCATGATGATCCCGGTGATCTTCCTGGTCCTGCCGGTGACCATCGCTTTCGCCTTCTACCCGGGCGCTGTCGGAATCCGGCTGATCGCCGGATGAACTGAGGAGAGGTCATGTCCCTGTACCTGACGAGGCTGTACCTGACGTTGCTGCTGAAGCCGCGTCCGGCTGACAAGGAGCGCGGCGACGTGCCCGGCTGGGTGCTGATCACCGTGATGACGGCCGGCCTGGTCGTCGCGATCTGGACGCTCGCCAAGGACCAGCTCGTCGCGATGCTCAAGGATGCGTTGTCATCGGTCTCCAACAAGTAGATGCCGAGGGCTCGTGGTGAGCGGGGATCGGCGGTCGTCGACTTCGTTCTGGTCTCGACGATCCTGGTCCCGCTGTTCCTCGGCATCCTGCAGGTCGGCCTGTTCCTGTACGTGCGCAACACCGTGACCGCCGCCGCGTCCGAAGGCGCGCACTATGCGGCCGTGCTCAACCGCGCACCGGCGGACGGCGAGGCTCGCACCCGCGACTTGATCGACGGTGTGGTGACCGACGGCCTCGTCGACTCGGTGTCCGCGGAGGAGACCGAGATCGACGGACAGCCCGGGGTCGAGGTGACCGTCCACGCGCACATGCCGCCGCTCGGGCTGTGGGGACCGGGGATCTCGTTCACCGTCGAGGGACATGCCGTGAAGGAGACCGGCGAATGAGGCGCCGCCGGGACGAGCGTGGGAGCGCCGTCGTGGAGTTCTCCTGGCTGGCGATCCTGCTGATGGTTCCGCTGGTGTACATGATGCTCGGCGTGTTCGACGTCCAGCGGGCGTCGTACGGCGCGACCGCGGCGACCCGCGCCGCCGGGCGGGCCTTCGTGATCGTGCCGGACGGTGTGTCCGAGGAGGAGGCCCGGGCTCGCGCCTTCGACGCCGCGCAGCTGGCGATGAGGGACCAGGGTATGGAGCTCGGCTCGGACGAGCTCACGATCTCCTGCGACCCGGTCTGCCTGCAGCCGGGGTCGACCGTGACAGTGACTCTGGAGACCAAGGTTCGGCTGCCGCTGATCCCGGACGCGCTCGGCGGCGAACCGCCGGCGATCCGGATCAGCGCCTCGCACACCGAGTCGTTCGGTGACTACCGCCAGGCCAAGGGGGACGGATGAGGCGCGGCCGGCGGGGCGAGGAAGGGCAGATGACCGTCCTGATCGTCGGGTTCACCGTGGTCGTGCTGATGATGATCGTCGTGGTGACGGACATCTCGAAGGCGTTCCTGGTCCGTCGCGACCTCGACGCCACAGCCGACGGTGCGGTGCTCGCGGCCGCGAACGGTCTCGCCGCGGTGTATGCCCAGCCGGGCGCGGGCGGCAATGCCGCGATCGATCCGGACCAGGCACGGCAGCTGACCGCGGACTACCTCGACGATGTTGCTGCGAGCAACAGGTTCGACGATCTCGACTGGTCCGTGGACGTCGAAGGGGCGACGGTGACGGTGCGGCTCACCTCGACCGCCGAGCTCCCGTTCCGCCCACCCGGCTTCCCGGGCACGGCGGACGTCGCCTCCGAAGCCGCCGCCATCGTCCCCATCCGCTGAGCCCGGCCCAGCCGCTGGTCAGGTGAAGAGGCCCGGGTTGTCCTCGAGCCAGGTGGTGAAGGGCCGGGCGGTGTGGCCGGTGAGGAGTTCGACGCCGGGCTCGATCGCGGCGGGCGAGCCGACGCGGGAGGCCCAGTAGGCCAGCAGGGTTTCGCGCTGTCCTTCGTCGCGCATCTGCATCTCGGCGCGGGCCTCGTCGGGGGTCAGGTCGACGGCCTCGATCGGGACGCCGGTGACCTTGGAGACGAGCCCGATCTGGTGCCGGCGCGTCATCGACTCCGGTCCGGTCATCGGATACCCGCGGCCGTCGTGGCCGTTGCCCGGGCCGTCGAGCAGCACGCGGAGCGCGGCGTCGGCGATGTCCTGCTCGTGGATCGGCGCCTCCTCGGCGTCCAGGTAGGGCAGCCGGATCTGACCGGTCGCGCGCACCTGGTACGCCCAGTACTTCGCGTTGCTCATGAAAGCGCCGGGCTGCAGCCGGGTGGTCGCGTACGACGCGTTCGCCACGACCTGCTCGGTCTTCGCGTGCGGGTCGTCGGGCCCGCCCAGAGACGACAACGACGACAGCAGGACGACCTGTTTCACACCGGCGGCCTCGGCGGCGGCCACGAAGGCGGGCGCCGTCGACGGGTCGGAGTACAGGAAGACCTGGCTGATGTCGCGCAGCGCCGGGGCGGGGTCCGAAGGGTCGTACGCGACGGCGGATGGGAGGGCGGAGGGCTCGCGGCTGGCGACGCGGACGTCCTGCCCGGCCGCGATCAGGCCGGCGGTGACGGCACGGGCGATCGCGCCGCGGCCGCCGGTGACGAGAACAGTCATTGGATGTGCTCCAAAAATGTAGTGACTACAACAATGGAATCAGTAAAGCAGACCGACTACAGTTCCGGCAATGGAGCTCGGGCGGCGGGAACGCAAGAAGCAGCAGACGCGGCAGGCCATCTCGGATGTGGCCACGACGCTGTTCCTCGAGCGCGGCTTCGACGCGGTTACGGTGGCCGAGGTGGCGCGGGCCGCGGATGTCGCCGTACAGACGGTGTTCAACCACTTCCCGGCGAAGGAGGACCTGTTCTTCGACGAGCCGGGCTGGTGGGCGGGGCCGGCGCGCGCGATCCGCGAGGCGCCGCCACGAGCGGATCCGGTCGACGTGCTCGAGGCGCAGTACATAGCGGAGACGCGGGACCGGCTCGCGGTCGGGCACCTGGCCACCTGGAAGCAGTTCGTGCGCACGATCGACGACAGTCCGGCGCTGAAGGCCCGGCGCAGACTCAACGCCGACCAGCTGGAAGTGACCCTGACCGAGGCGCTGGACGAGCGGTCGCCGGACCACCTGCGCAACCGTCTGATCGCGGCCCTGTACGCCGCCGCGCAGAAGGTTCTCGAGGAGCGATTGATGGCGGTGCTGCCCGACGACGCGTCCTCGGTGGAGCTCGACCAGGCCCAGGCGGCCCTGGAGCAGGCGATCGCCCAAGTCTTCGCCGTTCTTCGTCGTGGGCTTGCCTGAGCTAAGCTGCTTAGTTGTGGCTGGACTGGATTTTGACGCGGAGCTGAAGCAGCTCGACGCGACGATGACCTCGATCGAGAAAGTGATGGATCTCCCTGCGCTGCGCAAGGAGATCGACGAGCTCGGCGAGCAGGTCGCTGCGCCCGACCTCTGGGACGACCAGGCGAACGCGCAGAAGGTGACGTCGCGACTGTCCAGCCTGCAGGCCGACGTCGAGCGGGTGACCGCGCTGCGCGGCCGGCTCGACGACCTCGGGGTGCTGATCGAGCTGGGCCGCGAGGAGAACGACGCGGACAGCCTGGCCGAGGCCGAGAAGGAGCTGGGGTCGGTCGCCAAGTCGATCCAGTCCCTCGAGGTCCGCACCCTGCTGTCCGGTGAGTACGACGAGCGCGAGGCCCTCGTCACGATCCGTTCCGGCGCGGGCGGTGTCGACGCGGCGGACTTCGCCGAGATGCTGCAGCGGATGTACCTGCGCTGGGCGGAGCGGCACGGCTACCCGACCGACGTCTACGACACGTCGTACGCCGAAGAGGCCGGTATCAAGTCGACCACGTTCGCGGTCAAGGCGCCGTACGCGTACGGCACGCTGAGTGTCGAGTCCGGGACGCACCGCCTGGTGCGGATCTCGCCGTTCGACAACCAGGGCCGCCGGCAGACGTCGTTCGCGGCCGTCGAGGTGGTCCCGGTGCTGGAGCAGACCGACGAGATCGACGTCCCGGAAGAAGAGCTGCGGATCGACGTGTACCGGTCGTCCGGTCCGGGTGGTCAGAGCGTCAACACCACCGACTCCGCGGTCCGGATCACGCACCTGCCGACCGGCACCGTGGTCTCCTGCCAGAACGAGAAGTCCCAGCTGCAGAACAAGGCCAGCGCGATGGTCATCCTGAAGGCCAAGCTGCTCGCGCTGAAGAAGGCCGAGGAGCGGGCCCAGCTGGACGCGCTGCGCGGCGACGTGGCCGGCTCGTGGGGCGACCAGATGCGCTCGTACGTCCTGCACCCGTACCAGATGGTGAAGGACCTGCGGACGCAGTACGAGTCGGGCAACACCTCCGGGGTGTTCGACGGTGAGATCGACGAGTTCATCGAGGCCGGCGTCCGCTGGCGCCGTACCGGCCAGACGGTTGCCGAGCAGAACTGAGCTCCAGGCGGACTGCGGTAGCTGCTTCGGCCTGTGCTGCATCGCGCTGACCTTCACCAAGTCGGCGGACTTCGCGATCGACAAGTCCGCCGGTGAGGCCTGCCCGAACCTGAGCGACGACCACCGCTGCACGATCCACAGCCGGCTGCGGGCCGAGGGGTTCGCGGGCTGCACGGTCTACGACTGCTTCGGTGCGGGGCAGGTGATCTCGCAGCGGATGGGGAAGCCGGGGCCGGAGATGTTCGCCGCGCTCCCGATCCTGCGCCAGCTGCACGAGCTGCTCTGGTATCTCACCGAAGCGCTCGAATACACCGCGGACGCCCAGCCGGCGATCGACAGAGTCGAGGCCGTGTGCCGTACGGCGGACCTCACGGCCGTCGACGTGGCGGCCGAGCGAGCCGTGGTCAACGAGCTGCTCCTGGCGACGAGCCAGCACGTCCGCGGCAAGCAACCCAAGCGGAAGGACCGCCGCGGCGCGGACCTGATCGGAGCCCGGTTGAGTCGAGCCGACCTCGCGAAGGCCAATCTGCGCGGCGCCTACCTGATCGGCGCCGACCTCCGCGACGCCGACTTACGCCAGGCGGACCTGATCGGCGCCGACCTCCGGGACACCGACCTGAGCGGCGCCGACCTGACAGGTACCCTGTTTCTCACCCAGTCCCAGGTCAACGCCGCTCGAGGCGACCAGTTCACGAAGCTCCCGCGAGCTCTTACGCGCCCTTCCCACTGGTCCGCAGCTGGTGCGTGATCGGGGTCATCAGCAGGGAGATTGCTGCGATTCCGATGGCTACCGCCGCCAGTGCGCCGCCCTGGCCCCAGGAGGTGCTGGCGAGGGACAAGTACGCCGTACCGACGGTGGCTGCGCCGAGTGCGAGGCAGGTCTGCTGGCTAGTCAGGAGGATGCCGGAGCCGAGGCCCGCTTGGGCCGGGGGAACCTGGCCGACAACAACGCCGATCAGGGGCACCATGACGAGGCCTGCGCCGATGCCGCCGACCAGCAGCGGAGCGCCGATGGTGATCGGGGTGACGTGCGGCCACAGGGTCAGCGCAACGACGCCGAGCAGGGCGTACCCGACCGCCTGAATGATCCAGCCGCGCAGGATGAGCCCAGCGCCGTACCGCTGCTGCAGGCGCGGTGCGTAGATCGAGGTGATCAGGAAGCCGATCGCCAGCGGCAGCAGACTGAGCCCGCCCTCCAGCGGAGTCATGTGTGCTTCGCCCTGCGTCGCGAGGGCGAAACAGAACATGAAACCGCCGAACGTGCTGAAGAAGCCGACGGCCAGCAGCAGGCCGATCCGCATCGCTCGCAGGCGCAGTACCGTCGGCGGGATCAGCGGGGCGTGACCGGACCGCTCAGCGCGGTGCTGGTGGATGCCGAGGAGCGCGGTCGCCGGAATCACCGCAGCCAGGCTCAGCCAGGTCCACAGCGGCCAGCCGAGCGGCCTGCCTTCGGTGAGCGGCAGGAGCAGCAGTACCAGGGTGAGCGCGAGCAGTGCGGCTCCGACGAGGTCGACGCGATGCGCCTGCTCCGCCTTGCTTTCCGGGAGCACGCGGAGCGCGGTGGCGATCGCAACGACGCCCACCGGGACGAAGACGAGGAACACCGCGCGCCAGCCGAGGCCGAACAGGTCGGCCTCGATCAGGACGCCGCCGAGGATCTGGCCGAGGGCCGCACCGATCCCGTTGGCCACGCCGAACATGGCCATTCCGCGGGACCGGCGCTCGCCGGCGAGCAGGCTGGTGATCGACGCGAGCACCTGCGGCGTGATCGCGGCACCGGACACGCCCTGCACGATGCGAGCCGCCAGCAGTACGCCGATGGTCGGCGCGACCGCACAGATCAGCGCGGACACGGTGAAGCCGGTGAGACCGATCAGGAACAGGCGCCGGCGCCCGAAGCTGTCGCCGAGCCGCCCGCCGACGACGAGCAGCGTGGCCACCGCGATGCCGTAGCAGCCGACCACGAGCTGGAGCTGGCCGGCGTTCGCGTGCAGGTCCGTCGCGATCGCCGGCAGCGAGACGTTGACCATGAAGAACGAGAGCATCGGCAGGAGCGAACCGAAGAGCAGGCTGGTGAGGGCCACCGGTCCGAGCCCTGTCGCGGCCCGTGATCGGGCGGCGACCGGGACAGTGGTGGCTTGGAGCTGGTCTGTCATGCGTCCAGCCTGACGGAGCTCCGAGCCTGGTAGTGAGAGTCTGCTTATCCTATTACTCACAGCACCTGGCACCCGGTTGGGCCGGTGTCCATGATGGAAGCATGACAGTCGCCTCCGACACAACGGCAACGGCCCAGCGCCGCGAGCTCGGCGTGTTCCTGCGCAGCCGGCGGGAACGCATCCGGCCGGACGAGGTCGGGTTCGCGCCGGGCGGCCGGCGCCGGACGCCGGGGCTGCGGCGCGAGGAGGTCGCGCTGCTCGCCGGGGTCGGCGTCACCTGGTACACGTGGCTCGAGCAGGGCCGGGACATCAACGTGTCCGCGCAGGTCCTGGACGCGATCGCGACGGCGCTGCGGTTCGACCGGCAGGAGCGCAGTCACCTGTTCCGGCTGGCCGGGCTACGGTTCGGGCCGACGCAGGGCGTGTGCTCGGCGCTGCCTCCGTCGGTGCAGAAGACCCTCGACGCGGTGTCGCCGTACCCGGCGGTGGTGCTGAACGAGCGGTACGACATCCTCGCCTTCAACACGGCGTACTGCCGGGTGGTCCTCGACCTGGACCAGGTGCCGGTCGACGAGCGGAACATGCTGTGGCTGAACTTCGTGTCCGACGAGTGGAAGTGCAGTTTCGTCGACGGGGAAACGACCAAGCACCACATGGTCGCGGCTTTCCGCGCCGCGTCCGCCGACCACCTCGGCGACGCGCTCTGGCAGGAGCTGATCCACGGCCTGCTGAACAGCTCGCCGTATTTCGCGGAGCTCTGGGAGCGGTACGACGTGGCCGCGCCCAGCACCCGCACGAAGATGCTCGAGGTCGACGGCCACGGCATCCTGCGCATCGAGCCGATCAACCTCTGGCTGTCCCAGCTCGGCCCTCTCCGGGCCACCGTCTACACCGCCCTCGACGACGAGACCGAGACCAAACTCCGCCGGATCGCCGGCGTGCGGCCCGGCTGACGGGGCGGGCCAGCCGGGCCGGGGCCCCGGCCGCCGGGCAGGGCGGCCGGGGAGCTTTGTCAGGTGACCGGGATGCCTGGGTTGGTCAGGGCCTTTCCGCCGGTCATCGTGTTGCTGCGGTCGACGGTGACCTTGCAGCTGCTCGCGTTGTAATTGGTGATGTTGAACGCGTACCGGCCGCCGCCGGTCGCGCCGGTCAGGTCGGAGGTGTTGCCGCGGAACACCGTCCCGCAGCCCCACCCGGACTGCTGGGTGTGCGTCTCGTAGCCGTTGTTCGTGGTGTTCTTGCCGGTGTTGTTCTCGATGACGTAGTTGTTGCCCTTGACATCGATCCAGCTGTCGTCGTAGTTCGCACCGGTGAGGCCGCGGCCGTCGAAGCTGTTGCCGGACACCAGCCCGCCGGTCGTCCCCTCCTTCAGGTCGACCGCCTCGCCGCCGACGTCCGGGCCGATCGTGTTGCCGAGGATCTGCACGTGGTCGGACTTGTCGGAGGTGCCGCCCGCGCTGCCGACGTACACGCCCTCGCCCATCCCGCGACCGTCGTTGCCGGTGTCGTAGATGCGCGAGTTCTTGATCACGCCGTACGTGCTGCTGTTGCGGAAGTGCACGCCCTCCATGTCCAGCCCGTGTACGGTGACGCCGTCGATCGTCACGCGGGTGGCGCTGTCGATCATGATGCCTTTCTGGCCGCCGGTCACGGTGAGGCCGCGCACGGTCCAGTACGACGCGCCGTTCAGGTGCAGGCCATAGCCGCCGCCGGCCTTCAGTACGGCGTTCGTGGAGCCGGTCAGCGTGATCGGCGCCGCGGACGTGCCGTCGACCGTGGTCTTGAAGTTGCCGGTGTAGGTGCCGTCGGCGAGCTTGATGGTGTCGCCGGGCTTGGCGTTGGTCAGCGCGGCGGTGAGCTGTGCGGAGGTGCTGACATCGATCGTCGCCGTGGCCGACGGGCGGTTGCGGATGTGGTCGCGGATCCAGACGCCGGCCGGCTTGAGCATCGCCGTCCCGGTGAAGTCGTCGCCGTCGCAGGTGCCTTCCTTGAAGACCGCGCCGGAGCGGAAGTCGTCGGAGAAGTTCCAGTTCGTCCAGCCGATCTGCTTGCTCTCCAGGAAGTCCAGGTACTTCTGCGACCAGGTGAAGTCGTTGCCGCCGTCACCGGTGTAGGTCTGGGTGCCGAACTCCGTGACGAACAACGGGATCCGGTCCGCGGCGCGCGCCAGGGCGTCGAAGTACTCCTGCTGGTGCGAGGCGGCGTAGAAGTGGAACGTGTACATCAGGTTCGACGCGTTCACCGGGTTGTTGATGACGTCGGCCTCGCTGCCGCCGTCGGAGACCCCGAGCGACGCCCAGCCGTGGGTGCCGACGAAGATCACGCCGTCGGGGTCCTTGGCCCGGATCACCGGCACCATCTGCTCGGCGTACGACTTGATGCCGGCCCAGCTGACGCCGTTCGGCTCGTTGGCGATGTCGTAGATGATGTTGAACTTGTCCTTGTGCCGCTCGGCGATCTCGGTGAAGAACCGCTTCGCCAGGTCGAGGTTCTCGTTCGGGTCGCCGGGGTCGAGCTGGTGCCAGTCGACCAGCGCGTACAGACCGCGTTTGGTCGCCTCCTCGATGAGCGTGGTCACCAGATCGGTGTACTTCGCCGGGTCGGTCTCGTAGCCGCCTTCCTGCACGTACATCGAGATGCGCAGGATGTCGGCGTTCCAGTCGTTCGCCAGGGCGTCCAGCGAGGCGGTCTTCAGGCAGTTGGCGTACCACTGCAGGCCGTGCGTACTCATTCCGCGCAGCTGGACGGGTTCGTTGCGCTCGTTGCAGAGCTTGGTGCCGCAGACGTGCAGCTGGCCGTTGCGGCCGACCGGGGTGTCGGCGGCCTGCGCGGAAACAGGTAGCAGGGCCGAAGCGGCCAGCAGGGCGCCGGCCAGGAGAGAGTGGATCATGAACGTCCTCCGAGGGGGCGTCGGGGAGGATGATTAGGAAGGTTTCCTAATAGTTCACGAGAACGTAGCGGCCGACGCGGAACGCTGTCAACCGGTCGCGCAAAGTGATCACAACCGATCAGGCGGTGTCCCGGTCGGGCCAGGCGGCCTTCAGCGTCGCGAGCGTGACGGTGATCGCCGGGCGGCGCGAGGTCGTGGTGCGCCACACGGCGTACAAGCGGCGGCTCGGGGCAGGCTGCAGCGGTACGACGACCACGCCGTCGGGGACCGGTCCGCGGCCGAGGCGGGGGAGCAGGCCGATACCGAGGCCGCGGTCGAGCATCGCCAACTGGGTCTGGTACTCCGCGACCGAGTACGCGACCTCCGGCTCCACGCCCGCGCGGCGCATCGTCCGGATCAGCCACTCGTAGCAGATCGACCCGACGGGCTGGCAGATCCAGCGCTCGCCGACGAGATCCTCCGCGCGGACGAACTCCTTGCCTGCCAGGCGATGCGTCGCCGGCACCAGGACGTCGGCGGGGTCCGTGCCGAGCTTCACCCGGGACAGCCCATCCGGCAGTGCGAGCGGGGTGTTGTGCCAGTCGTGGACGATCGCGATGTCGATCTCGCCGCGGTTCACCGCCGCCACGGCCTCGAACGGATCGGTCTCGAGCACCCGGACGTCCAGCTGCGGGTGATCGTCGACCAGCCGGGCGAGAGCGGGCGGCAGCAATCCGCGGGCCGCGGTCGGGAACGCGGCGATGCCGAGTGTCCCGATCGCCTGACCGCGTTGCTCTTCCAGTGTCAGCTCGGCGTCCTCGACCAGCTCGAGGATCCGCGCGGCCGTCGACGCCAACTGCCGGGCCGCGTCGGTCAGCACGATCCCGCGGCCTTGACGCTCGATCAGCGTCGTCCTGGTCTCCCGCTCCAATTTCGTCAGCTGCTGCGACACCGCCGACGGTGTGTAGCCGAGCACCTCGGCCGCCCGGTTGACCGATCCGTACTGCGCCACGGCGTGCAGTGCGCGGAGCCGCCCGAGATCGATCATGTAGCTCTCCTACATTGATAGCGGTAGTAATCGGTGCTGGTCCTTAAGTGTACTCCGGCCGAGACTGGACAGCATGAAGCCTCGTGACCTGCTCCTCGCCCTCGCCGCCGTCGTTGTCTGGGGCATCAATTTCGTGGTGATCGAGGTCGGTCTGGAAGGCGTTCCGCCGCTGCTGCTGTCCGCGCTGCGGTTCTTCTTCGTCGCCGTCCCGGCGATCTTCGTGCTCGGCGGACCACGCGTCCCCTGGCGGTACGTCGTGGGCGTCGGACTCGCGCTGGGCGTGGCGAAGTTCGGGCTGCTGTTCATCGCGATGGACCACGGCGTACCGGCGGGTCTGGCGTCGCTCGTGTTGCAGAGTCAGGTGATCTTCACGGTCCTGATCGCGATCACCGTCCTGCGGGAACGCCCGCGCCCCGCACACCTCGTCGGCATCGCGATCGCCTGCGCCGGGATCGTCCTGATCGTCCTCGACCGCAAGCTGTCCGCCCCGCTCGGCGCACTCGTCCTGGTGATCGTCGCCGGCGCGTCCTGGAGCATCTCCAACACGATCACCCGGTACGCCAAGCCGCCGGACATGCTGCGCTTCATGGTGTGGATCAGCGCGGTCGCCGTCGTACCGCTGCTGATCCTCTCGCTGCTCACCGAAGGCCCGCGCGCCGACGCCGAGGCACTCCGCACCATCGACCTGAGCGGCATCGGCGCGATCGCCTACCTCGCCTTCGGGGCCACCCTGTTCGGCTTCGGTGTCTGGGGTTACCTGCTCCGGCAGTACGCCGCCAGCACGGTCGCGCCGTTCTCGCTGCTGGTGCCCGTCGTCGGCATGTCCGCGGCGTGGGTACTGCGCGGCGAGGCCGTCGGTCCGCAGCAGGCGATCGCCGCGGTGCTCGTCATCGGGGGCATGGCGTGCACGATCGTCCGACGGCCCGCGCCGCGGTCAGCTGTTCGTACCGACGACCATCGGCGGCATCTGCCAGCCCCGAGCAAGTGACGACGGGTACGCCGGTGCGCCGCCCGCGAAGTACTCGGTGAACTTCATGATCAGCGGGTCCCAGCGCAGCGGGTCGATGTAGCGCTCGTTGCTCATCAGCAGGTCCTCACGCACCCGGACCCGCTCGACCGTCATCTCCAGCGCGCACAGGTGCGAGTCCGGCCCGCCGATCCCGCTGATCGACTCGATCCGGCCCTCCAGGTTGATCGGGCTCTCCAGGACCGAGTCGAGGCCGGGCAGCTCGCTCGGCTCACGGGTCAGCCCGCCGGCCGCGAACTTGTCGGGCTCGTGCCGGTACCCGCGGGCCCGCTTCGCGTCGGACATCTCCGCGGACCCGGTCAGCAGCGCGATCCGGTCGAGCGCCGCGACCATCGCGGGGTCGACCAGGTTCAGCACCAGCTCCGGCCGCTCGGTCAGGTTCTTCACGGTCTGTGCGCTCGTCCCCATTCCGAGCATCGCGGTGTAGCCGAGCCACCAGGCCGACGACATCGGGGCGAGATTCGTAGTGCCGTCGGGGTTGGCGGAGCTGATCAGGACGACCGGCGTACCGAAGTACAGGACCTTGGGCTCGACTGTGCGCTTCATGGAGATGAAACGCTGGTGCGCCAGGATGTGTGAGTGGACGCATCTCAAGTCGGTCGCCTGACCGCACGATGGATCGCCGAACTGCCCGGCGAGGACAGCACCGTGATCTCCGGGCTCGGCGTCCAGCCGCTGCTCGCGATGCTGGCCGAGGTTGCGGACGAACCGGCCCACACCGAGCTGGCCGACGCCGCCGGCGGCCGGTACGGCGGTCTGCTGGAGGCGCCCGATCTGCGGATGGCGTTGGGACTGTGGACGCGTCCGGAGATCGAACTGCAGCCGGGCGTGGACCGGTTCCTGCCGCCGGAGGTCCGCGGGACGCTGACCGACCGCGCCGCCCTGGACGCCTGGGTGGTCGAGCGGACGGACGGGTTGCTGCGCCGGATGCCGGTCCAGGTCACTCCTGACGTGTTGCTGGTGCTCGCGTCGGCGCTGGTGCTGAAGACGGAGTGGGCGCTGCCGTTCGAGGAGTACCCGCGCAACGATCGGCGCTGGCTGAGCCGGGCGGATCCGGACCTCGACAGCCTTCAGGTGTACGACACCGTGACGGGTCCGTTGACCATGGTGACGGTGCGCGGGATCGGGGAGTTCGACGTACGGCTGGTCATCGGTGACGGCGGGCGGGCGGCGGTGCTCGGCGCGGCGCTGGAGCTCGACGGCGACGGGCTGAGCGGGACCGAGGTGCTGGCGGCCGAGCGGTCGGCGCCTGGTGTCGAGGTGATCGAGTCGATGCAGCCGGTCGTCGCGCTGTCGATGCCGTACTTCGAGATCGAGGCGGAGCACGATCTGCTGGAGCATGCCTCGGTGTTCGGGTTGAGCGCGGCATCCGACACGCGGACAGGACACTTCCCGGGGCTGAGTCCGCAACCGTTGGCGATCGGCCAGGCGAAACAGGCCGTGCTCGCACGGTTCTCGGCCACCGGGTTCGAGGCGGCCGCGGTCACCGCGATGCCGATGGCCGCGGGCTCCGCGGCGTTCGGCGCGAAGGCGCTGTACGTGAACCTCGAGCGGCCGTTCGCCTTCCTCGCCGTACACCGGCCGACCGGCGTGCCGGCGGTCGCGGGCTGGGTGAACTACTCGTAGGGGTTGGCTGGGGCGGTCACCGGCTTGACCGTCGTGATGGTGAGCGCGGCGACGTCGCCGTCGACCCGCCGCGTCGGCTCCGCCCACTCGCCGGTCACGGTCACCCACTGGTTCTTGGCGGGCGCGGCCTGGCCGCGGGCTTCGACCATGAACGCCGTACCGTCCGCGACGCAGCAGGTCAGGCCGATGCGCGTCACGTACCAGACGCCGTTCTTCGCCGGGGTGACGAAGCCGGTCAGCTGGAACGACTTGCCTTTCATCGTCTCCTTCTCCCACACCGCCCAGACGGCGTAGTCGCGCACCGCGATCGGCTTGGGGCCCGCCGACCCGTCCCAGTACGTGTTTCCCTGCGGGGCGACCGGTTTCGCGGCGACCGGTGACTGCCGTTGCGCCGCGTCCGCGCCGAGCGCGCGCGGATCGACGACGAGCAACGCGAACACCGGGACCAGCAACAACCACGCGGCCCGCGGCAGAGCGTGGTCGTGCGCCGCGCGGGTCCGCACGAGAACGTCTGTCACCGCCAGCGCGATCAGGATCAGCCCGGCCGCGAACAGCATCCACCGCATCCCGGGCTTCACATACCGCAGATACGTCCCGGAGGTCGCGAGCTGCACCATCGCGGCCCCCACGAACACGATCACCAACCCGGCAACGTTGCGCTTCACAGCAACCACCATCCGGCGAGCAGGCTGGCAAGGATTGCGACCACGAAGGTGGCCGGGGCGAACCGGACGGCGAACCTCGGGCCGAAGGTTCCGGTCTGGAGCGCGATCAGTTTCACGTCGACGATCGGGCCGACGACCATGAACGCGAGCCGCGCGGTCAGCGAGAACTGGGTCAGGCTCGCCGCGACGAACGCGTCCGCCTCGGAACAGATCGCCAGCAGGACCGCGAGCAGCCCGAGGATCAGCACCGAGAGCAGCAGGTTCCCCGCGACGTGGTCGAGCCAGGCGCGCGGTACGACGACGTTCAGCGTGGCCGCGGCGGCCGCGCCGATCACCAGGAACCCGCCGGCGTGCAGGAAGTCGTGCAGCATCGCGGACCGGAACACCTCGAACTTGCTGTCGTCGTGCGCGTGCCGGTTCTTCGGCAGCTTCAGCCACGACCCGCCCTTGCCGGTCAGCAACCACAACCAGCCGAGGATCATCGAGACCGCGAGCGACGTGACCGCGCGAGCGACCACGACCTTCGGCTGGCCCGGGAACGCCACCGCCGTCGACGCCAGCACGACCGGGTTGATCGCCGGCGCCGACAACAGGAACGCGATCGCCGCGGCCGGGGTGACACCGCGGGTCATCAACGCCGCCGACACCGGCACCGACGCGCACTCGCAGCCGGGGAGCACAACGCCTGACGCGCTGGCCACCGGTACGGCGAGGGCGGGATGTCTCGGGAGCGCCTTGGCGAAGAACGACGCGGGGACGAACGCGGTGAGCGCAGCCGACAGCAGCACACCGAGCACCAGGAACGGCAGGGCCTGCACCGTCACGCCGACGAACATCGTCGCCCAGGTGCGGATCCCGTCGCCGGTGAACCACGCGTTGAACAGCCTCCGCCCGAACAGCGCGAGCCCGACCAGCAGCACCAGCGTGCCGGTGAACACGATCGACGACCCGGACAGCTCTTTCGCCTGTTGAGCCTCCTGGGCCTCCGGCGTCTCCTGCTCGGCCGTTGTCATGGGCGGAATGCTGGCAGAAATCCCTTGGAAATGAAAATCACCGTCATGTATCAAGTGTGTGGCAGTGTTGAGGTATGGATGCCGATGTGGTGCGCGCAGTCAACGACCTCACCACCCGCTGGGCCCGGACCTTGCCGGCCGAGAACACGGTGGTGGCCGGGCTCGGCCTGTGGCCGTTGCTGGCCCTGCTCGCGACCGGAGCGGACGAGCCCGGGCGCTCCGAGCTCGCCGCCGCGGCCGGAGTGGATCCGGCGACCGCGGCAACCGACGCGATCCGGTTGGTCGAGACCATCGAGAGCTCCGCCGATCTGAACGCCGCGCTCGGCGTGTGGGTCAGTGAGGACCTGAAGCTGGCGGAGACGTTCGACAGCGTGCTGCCGGCGCCGCTCGTCGGCCTCCTGACCGGCAATCCGACGGTCGACAAGGCGAAACTCGACGCCTGGGCCGCCGACCACACTGACGACCTGATCCGGGAGATGCCGCTCGACATCGACGGCGACCTGATGCTGGTGCTGGCGTCGGCGCTGCTGCTGCGGACCACCTGGGTGCGCCCGTTCACCGAGCAGGTCCGCCGCATCGCCGGCGGTCCGTGGGCCGGTTCGTGGCATTGGCTGGAGCGCACGGACACCGACCTCGATTCGGTACGGCGGTACGGCGAGCTGACCGTGGTCACGGTGCGCGGCGAGGCGGATGTCGACGTACTGCTGGGGATCGGGGAGGACGCGCTGCCCGCGCTGCTCGAGGCGGCGGCCCGGCCGGGCGACGGTGTACCGGGCAGTCAGCTGATCGACCAGGACCGGCCCGGTCCCGGGTTGACGATCGGGAAGACGACGGCCGCGCGGCCCGACGTGAAGGTGTCGTTGCCGTCGTTCAGCATCGAGGTCGAGCATGATCTGCTGGCGTCCCAGGAGTTGTTCGGTTTGACGGCGATCGCGTCGGATCCGGGCGCGCGCGGGCATTTCAGTGCGCTCAGCCCGACCCCGCTGCAGCTCGGGCAGGCGAAGCAGAAGGTGCTCGCGCGGTTCTTCGCGACCGGGTTCGAGGCCGCGGCGGTGACCGCGATGGCGATGACGCGGGCCGCGATGATCACGTCGCAGGAGCGCCGGCTGCAGGTCACGTTGGACCGGCCGTTCGCGTTCGTCGCCGTACTGCGGGACTCGCGGTTGCCGATCGTTGCCGGCCGGGTCGAGCGGCCTACCGAACCGGGAGAGTGAACAGCCGGTTGAGCAGCGCGGACGCCTCGTCGACGCCCGCGCGATCACCGGTCAGCAGCAGGTCGAACAGCAGGCCGCGCGACGCGGCCAGACCGAGCCGCGCGTACGCCGGCGCCTGCTCCGGCGGGATACGGGCGCGGACGCAGAGCTCGATCAGCGGCGGCAGCCAGACATTGATCAGGTCGGCCTTGAGAGGCTCGGTGTGCGGCAGGTCCTGCATCGCGTGCGCGCTGAGCTCGAAGAACAGCGGGCCGTACACGAGCGCGGCCTCGGTGACACGGCGCCAGAACTCCTCGGCCTGCTCCTCGATCGGGAGATCGGACAGCGCGGCCAGCAGGTCCCGCTGCTGCTGCTCGACCGTCCGCACCACTTCGGCGAGCAGACCCTCGCGGGAGCCGAAGTGGTAGATCAGCATCCGATGGCTGGTGCCGATCGAGGTCGCGATGCTCCGCAGGCTCGCGTCCCCGATCCCGTTCTTCGCGAAATGCTCGATCGCGTCAGCCAGCAGGGTTGCTCGACTCACTGACTTCCTTCAGCTTGGCGGTCTCGGTGGCGATGTAGTCGCGGGTCAGCTTCGCGTACAGCCGGCCGAAGAGCCAGCCGAGCGGACCTTCCTGGATGATCGTCGCGGTCGCGACGGTGCCGTCCGGCGTACTGACGACGCGGTGGCCGCCCGTGGTCCTGATCCCGGGGGCCTTCGAGACCCACTCGAAGTACTCACCTTCCTTCAGTTCCGTCACCTCCCAGACCGCGACCGGGAGCTTGGGCTGGCGGATCCGGGTGCGGGCGCCGACGTGGATCCGGCCCGCGTCGAGCCGCTCGACGGAATCGACGGTCGGGGTCCAGTCGGGCCACCGCTCGACGTTGCTGAAAACCTCCCAGACCCGCTCGGGCGCGGCCTGGATCGTGCTGGAGTGATCGAAGCGCATGTACCAAATGGTACATGGACCTGAGACACTCACCAACGGGTTCGCAGGGTGTCGACGGGAGCGGGACGCAGCGTGAGCGGTAGGTAAAACCGGGCCCTTGGTGAGTGGCTGGGGTCCGGGGTGCCGGTAGGGTCTGGGGCCATGGCTGACCAGAACGTCCCGCAGAACGTGGAGAACGAGCAGGACCCGGGCGCGAACACGCAGATGTTCCGCGCCTTCGTCAACGAGGGCCAGACCGAGGCCGCCACCGAACCCAAGGTGAACGGCCGGATGCTGGCGATCGTGGGCGGTGCGGTGCTGCTGATCGCGATCATCGCCGCGATCGCGGTTCTCTGAACCTGAACCTCCAGGTCGAGGTCGTCAGGGTCTTCACCGACCCCGACGGCCGGTTCGGCAACCCCCTGGGCATCGTCGACGGCCGCCTCGTCGGTGAGCGCGACCGGCAGCGCGTGGCCGCCGAGCTCGGCTACAGCGAGACCGTGTACGTCGACGACGCCGCCACCGGCACGCTTCGTATCTACTCCGCCACCGGCGAGATGTCCTTCGCCGGCCACCCCACCGTCGGCGCCGCCGCCTGGCTGCACACCCACGGCCACCCCGTCGACACCCTCCACGTCCCCGCCGGCCCCATCCCAATTACCCGCTCCGGCGACCTCTACGCCGTCCGAGCCGACACCACCTGGGGCAGCACCTGGGACTGGCACGAGCTAGCAACCCCCGCCGACGTCCTGGCATCCGACCCCGCGACCTACACCGCCGGCCACACCTTCCTCTGGTCCTGGCAGGACGAGCCCGCCGGCATCATCCGAGCCCGAGCCTTCGCCCCCGCCATGAACGTCGAGGAAGACGAAGCCACCGGCTCAGCCGTAACCCAACTCACCGCGCAACTCCGCCGCGACCTCCTCGTCATCCAAGGCGCCGGCTCCCACCTCCACACCACCTGGCAACCACCAACCCACGCCACAGTCGGCGGCCGCGTAGTCGAGGAACCACCGCGCACACTGACTCTGTAGACCGGTGAGGGACTGTCCGCATAACGGTGTTTCCGGCCCGACGCGCCGACTGTGAGGGTTGGCGGGGAAGGTGCGGCGATGACCGCGACACTGCCGGATGTGG